>NZ_JBSFUY010000001.1:0-671118 GCF_053592055.1 Streptomyces sp. NPDC002817 | reverse complement strand
AACGAGTCGATGTCCGACGTCTTCGGCTCCCTCATCAAGCAGCACACCCTCGGCCAGACCGCCGCCGAGGCCGACTGGCTCATCGGCGCGGGCCTTCTCGCCCCGCGCGTCACCGGCTCCGCCCTGCGCTCCATGAAGGCCCCGGGCACGGCGTACGACGACGACGTCCTCGGCAAGGACCCGCAGCCCGCGACCATGGACGACTTCGTCCGCACCGGCCGCGACAACGGCGGCGTCCACATCAACTCCGGCATCCCCAACCACGCGTTCTACCTCGCCGCCACCACCCTCGGCGGCCACGCCTGGGAACGGGCCGGACAGATCTGGTACGACGTCCTGACCGGCGGCCGGCTGAAGAAGGACGCCCTCTTCACGGACTTCGCCGCCCTGACGGTCGAGGCGGCCAAGGACCGCTACAAGGACGGCGAGGAGCTCCAGGCGGTACTGAAGGCGTGGGAGCAGGTCGGGGTGCGCACGGCGTAGTTCCGTACTAGACACGGTCCCATGCGTATTCGAGTGAGGCGTACCGGTGGATTCGCGGGCATCGAGCGTCATGCCGAGGTGGACACCTCGGGCCGGCCCGACGCCCACGAGTGGCACACCCTGGCCGAGAAGGCGCTCGCCGGCGGCCGGGGCACGCCACCCGTCGGCGTGCCCGACGGCTTCGCCTACGAGATCACCGTGGACGGCAGGACGGTGTACGCCGCCGACCCACGGCTGACCGAGGAGCAGCGCAAGCTGATCTCACGGGTCCTGAAGGAAGGGGCGTGAGGGCAGGGGCGTGACGGAAGGTGCGTAACCCCTTCTTCACGCCCGCCCGTTGACTTCCGTTACCAGCGGTACGGATGATCCGGCGCATGGCGAATCAAGAGCACCCGATACCCCAGTTCCCGGCCGGCTTCCTGTGGGGCGTCTCGACCTCGGCCCATCAGATCGAGGGCGCGGCGGAACTGCGCGAGCCCTCCGTGTGGGACGCCTTCACGGCCGAGCCGGGACGGGTGAAGGACGGCTCCACGGCGGCGGTGGCCGTCGACCACTACCACCGCTACCGCGAGGACGTGGCGCTCCTGGCCGGCCTGGGAGTGGACGCGTACCGCTTCTCGATCTCCTGGCCGCGAGTCCGTGCCGAGGGCGGCCTGGACTTCTACGACCGGCTGGTCGACGAGCTGTGCGCGGCGGGCGTACGACCGGTCCCGACCCTCTTCCACTGGGATCTGCCGGTCACGCTGGACTGGCTGGAGCGGGACACGGCGACGCGGTACGCGGAGTACGTCTCGGTCGTCGCCGAGCGGCTCGGCGACCGAGTCAAGAAGTGGATCACCATCAACGAGCCCGCCGAACACACCCTGTTCGGGCACGCGTTGGGCGCCCACGCACCCGGCAAGCAGCTGATGTTCGACGCGCTGCCGGTCGCCCACCATCTGCTGCTGGCCCACGGACTGGGCGTCCAGGCCCTGCGCGCGGCCGGCGCCACGGACATCGGCATCGCCAACTCGCACGGGCCGACGTGGCCGGCCTCCCAGGAGGCCGCCGACGTGGAGGCGGCGGACTTCTACGACGTACTGCTCAACCGCCTGTTCGCGGACCCGGTCCTGCTGGGCGAATACCCCGCCGGACTGGACGAGTTGATGCCGGGTGACGTGGCGGCCGACCTGAAGGTCATCGGGGAGCCGCTGGACTTCTACGGCATCAACTTCTACGCACCGACCAGGGTGGGCGCCCCGCAGGGCGCGGACATCGAGTTCGGGGGCCTGACGATCCCGGCCGAACTCCCCTTCTCCGTGCGGGAGATCGAGGACGTCCCGGTGACCGACTTCGGCTGGCCGGTGGTGCCCGAGGCGCTGACGGAACTCCTCACCGGCTTCCGTGAGCGCTACGGCGACCGCCTCCCGCCCGTCGTCATCACCGAGAACGGCTGCTCGTACGAGGGGATCCACGACCGGGCCAGGATCGACTACCTGGACGGTCATCTCCGCGCACTGCACCGGGCGGTCGAGGCGGGTGTGGACGTACGCGGCTACTTCGTGTGGTCGTTGATGGACAACTTCGAGTGGGCCGAGGGCTACGCCCAGCAGTTCGGGCTCGTGCACGTGAACCTCGACACCCAGGAACGGACACCCAAGGACTCGTACGGCTGGTTCCAGGAGCTGCTCCGGGCCCAGAGATGACCACGGCCCTCACCGACCCGGTCGACCGGGTCGGCCGGGGCTGGACGACGGCGCTCTCGCTGGCCAACGTGGCGATCTGGGTGGGCTGGTACGGCCCGCTCCAGATCCTGCTGGCCCGGCAGGCGGAGGACTTCGCGCCCGGCGCCGGGATGTCGAAGGAGACGCTGCTGGCATGGGTGACCGGCGTCGGCGCGGTGGTGTCACTGGCCGCCAACCCGTTCTTCGGCGCGCTGTCGGACCGCACCACGGCCCGCCGGGGCCGCCGTACACCGTGGATCGTGGCCGGTGCGGCGGGCGGCGCGCTGTCGCTGCTGCTGCTCGCGGGGGCGGGCGGGCTGTGGCTGATGATGCTCGGCTGGTGCCTGGTCCAGCTGACCCTCAACGCGGCCTTCGCGGCGGTGACCGCGGCGGTGCCGGACCGGGTGCCGCGGTTGCAGCGGGGTGCGGTGGGCGGCTGGCTGGGGGCGGCGCAGATCCTCGGGGCGGTCGCCGGTACGGGGCTGGCGACGGCGGCGGGCGGCATCGCGGCGGGGTACGTGGCCTGTGCGGTGTTCACGCTGGCGGGCGTGCTGCCGTACGTGCTCCGGTACGAGGATCTGCGGCTGCCGGTGACGGACCGCCCGGCGTGGTCCGCGAAGACCTTCCTCCGAGGGTTCTGGCTGAGCCCGCGCCGCTACCCGGACTTCGGCTGGGCCTGGCTGACCCGCTTCCTGATCAACCTCAGCAACGCGCTGGTGATCCTCTACCTCCTCTACTACCTGCGGGACCGTCTGCACCACGACGACCCCGAGCAGGGCGTGCTGATCCTGACCGCGGTGAACAGCGTGACGCTGCTGGCCACGGTCGTGGTGGGCGGCGTCCGGTCGGACCGGTCGGGCCGTCGCAAGCCGTTCGTGCGCTGGTCCGGGGTGCTGATGGCGGCGGCCACGGCCCTGCTGTCCGTGTGGCAGACCTGGCCGAGCGCGATCGTCGTGGCGGCGCTGCTGGGCGTGGGCCTCGGGGTGTTCATGTCGGTCGACTTCGCGCTGATGACGGACGTACTCCCGAAGGCGGGGGACCGCGGCAAGGACCTCGGCGTCATCAACGTGGCCAACGCCCTCCCCCAGGTCGCCGCCCCCGCCCTCGCCGCACCGATCGTGACGCACCTGGGCGGATACCGGGTGCTGTATCTGGTGGCCGCGGTGCTCGGTCTGGCGGGGGCGCTGCTGGTGGGGCGGATCAGAGGGGTGGACTAGGGCCGGACCAGGCCGGTCAGAGGGCGCCGGCGTCCCGGGCCGACCAGACGCTGGGGTACAGCGGGCGGAAGCCGAGCTCCCGGCGGATGCGCTCGGTGGAGGTGATCCCGAGCCACGGGTCGGGATCCGTGCGGTCGTGGAGTTCGGCGGGGACCTCGACGCCGTTGAGCTCGTGCAGTTCGAGTGCCGTGACGGGGGCGTCGTCGGAGATGTTGTAGATCCGGCCGGCGACCCCCGGCGCGTGCAGGAGACGCAGCAGGCCCTGGGCGACATCCGCGTGATGGACCATCTGCAACCGCTGGACCGACGCCCAGTTCCGGGCCCACATCAGGGACTGGGCCAGGTGGGGATCGCCCTCGCCGTAGACGAAGACGAGTCGGCCGACCCGCACGTCCAGGCCCTCCAGGGCGAGCAGTTCCCGTTCGGCCGCCACCTTCGACTCGGTGTAGGCGCCCCACATCTCGCCGCCGGGCCGGATCTCGTCCTCCTCGGTCAGCGGGCGGCCGCGTCCGAGTCCGTACACGAGCCCGGTGCTGACCTGTACGAAGCGCTGTACGCCGGCGGCGAGCGCGGCACGGCCCAGTGCGACGGCGGCGTCCCGGTTGACGGCCCGGGCCTCGTCGTCCGGGACCCCGCGGAAGGAGGCCGCGATGTTGACGACCGCGTCCACCCCGGCGACCGCCTTGCCGAGCACCTCGCCGTCCCGCAGGTCCCCGACCACGACCTCGGCGCCCGACCCGGCGAACCGCTCCGCCCGTTCCGCGTCCCTCACCAGCACCCGCACCCGCTCCCCGGGCCGGGTCTGCGCCAGCAGCCTGGGCACGAACCGCCGGCCGACCTGTCCTGTCGTACCCGTCACCAACGTCAGCATCATGTGCTCCTCTCGGTCGGTGACCAGCCTCTGCCGGGGCCGGGCCGGCCGGGAGAGACCTCCCGATCGGGGGACCGCCAGTCCCTGGATAAGCCGGGCGGGTTGCCGCAGCCTGAAGGGGTGAACCGAGCCGAACTCGCCGACTTCCTGCGCCGTGGCCGTGCCCGACTGGAGCCGTCGGACGTGGGGCTGGCACCGGGCGCCCGCCGCCGCATCCAGGGCCTGCGCCGGGAGGAGGTGGCCTCGCTGACCGGCATGTCGGTGGACTACTACACGCGCCTCGAACAGCGCAGAGGCCCGCGGCCGTCCCGCCAGATGCTGACGGCACTGGCCCGTGCGCTGCGCCTGACGGACGACGAACGGGACCACCTCTTCCACCTGGCGGGCGAGGAGCCACCACGCAGGGAGCCGACGTCGTCACATGTACGCCCGGGTCTGCTGCTGATCCTGGACCGCCTCCACGACACCCCGGCGCAGGTCGTGAGCGACACCGGGGAGGTCCTGGCCCAGAACGCGCTGGCGAAGGCCCTCGCGGGTGACGCCGCCGCCCGCCCGCCCCGTGACCGCAACCTGACCCGCCGCTTCTTCCTCGACCCCACGGCGAGGGAGCTCTTCCCTCCCGAGGACCACCCGGCACTGGCCCGTGCCCAGGTGGCAAGCCTCCGCGCGGTGACCGCGGCCCGCCCCGACGACCCCGAAGCAGCGGCCCTCGTGGCGGAACTCCGCTCCACCAGCAAGGAGTTCGCCCACCTCTGGACGGCCCACGAGGTATCCCTACGCCGCTCCTCCACGAAGCGCTTCCGCCACCCGGTGGTCGGCCTCCTGGAACTCGACTGCGAGATCCTCCTCAGCCACGAACACCACCACCAACTGGTCGTGTACACAGCCCGCCCCGGCACGGAGTCCCACGAGCGCCTTCAACTACTGCGCGTGGTGGGACTACAGAACATGACAAACGCCGGAGGGGCTGAGAAACCCAGCCCCTCCGGCGTTTGAGGACGAGGCCCTTTCGGGGCCGACAGCGGGGGTCTGGGGGCGCAGCCCCCAGGGATGGGACCGGGTAGGGGCGGCGGGGCGAGGAAACGGCTAGAAGCCCAGCTTGCGCAGCTGGCGCGGGTCTCGTTGCCAGTCCTTCGCGACCTTCACGTGGAGGTCGAGGAAGACCGGCGTACCGAGCAGCGCCTCGATCTGCTTGCGGGACTTGATGCCGACTTCCTTGAGGCGCTTGCCCTTGGGGCCGATGATGATGCCCTTCTGGCTGGGACGCTCGATGTAGACGAAGGCGTGGATGTCGAGGAGGGGCTTGTCGGCGGGGCGGTCCTCACGGGGAAGCATCTCCTCCACCACGACCGCGATGGAGTGCGGAAGCTCGTCGCGGACCCCCTCGAGGGCCGCCTCGCGGATCAACTCCGCGATCATGACCTGCTCGGGCTCGTCCGTGAGGTCACCCTCCGGATACAGCGCCGGCCCCTCGGGCAGCAGCGGCACGATGAGGTCGGCCAGCAGATCCACCTGCTTGTCCGCGACCGCCGAGACAGGAACGATCTCGGCCCACTCGAACCCGAGCTCCTTGCCGAGCTGGTCGATGGCGATGAGCTGCTCGGCCAGCGTCTTGGAGTCCACCAGGTCCGTCTTGGTGACGATCGCGATCTTCGGCGTCTTCTTGATCGACGCCAGCTCCTTCGCGATGAAGCGGTCACCGGGACCGAGCTTCTCGTTCGCGGGAAGGCAGAACCCGATCACATCGACCTCGGCCCACGTCGTCCGCACGATGTCGTTCAACCGCTGCCCCAGCAGCGTGCGCGGCTTGTGCAGCCCAGGCGTGTCCACCAGGATCAGCTGCGCCTCCGGCCGGTGCACGATCCCCCGGACGGTGTGCCGCGTGGTCTGCGGCTGGTCGGCGGTGATCGCCACCTTCTGGCCGACCAGAGCGTTCGTGAGGGTGGACTTGCCCGCGTTGGGACGGCCCACGAAGCAGGCGAAGCCCGCACGGTGGCCGGACTCGGCGGACTGCTCGGATGACTGGCTGCGAACGCTCATGGCTCCCATTCTCCCTGATCCCCGGAGCCCCGCCGCACAACCGTCCACACCCACCCCCGACGGTGAGATCTCGGTAACCCGTACGCAACGAAACGTGACGGAAACACATCGGTACACATCCGGTAACGCACGCCGGTGACCCTCTGACGAGCCCCCACCTCGATGGAGACCCCCGTGACTCTCGCCGCCCCCCTTGCCGCCGGGCGTATCGACACCGGCGACACCGCCTGGCTGCTCGCCGCCACCGCCCTCGTCCTGCTGATGACCCCGGGCCTCGCCCTGTTCTACGGCGGCATGGTCCGCACGAAGAGCGTCCTCAACATGCTGATGATGAGCTTCGTGTCGATCGCCCTGGTGACCGTCGTATGGCTGACCGCGGGCTACTCCCTCGCCTTCGGTGACGACATCGGCGGCGGGCTCATCGGCGGCCTCGACCACGCCGGCATGTCCGGCATCGGCCCCGACAGCGTCCAGGGCACCGTCCCCACGCTTCTCTTCGCCACCTTCCAGCTGACCTTCGCGATCATCACCGCCGCGCTGATCAGCGGCGCGGTCGCGGACCGCGCGAAGTTCGGCGCGTGGCTGGTCTTCGTCCCGGTGTGGGCACTGCTCGTATACGTTCCCGTCGCCCACTGGGTCTGGGGCCCGGGCGGCTGGATCCTCGACAGGCTCGGCGCCCTCGACTTCGCGGGCGGTCTCCCGGTCGAGATCACCTCCGGTGCCTCCGGTCTGGCCCTGTGCCTGGTCCTGGGCCCGCGTCTCGGCTTCAAGAAGGACGCGATGCGTCCGCACAACCTGCCCATGGTCATGCTGGGCGCGGGTCTCCTCTGGTTCGGCTGGTTCGGCTTCAACGCCGGCTCGGCGCTGGGCGCCAACGGACTGGCCGCGGCCGCCTTCCTCAACACCCTCGCGGCAGGCTGCACGGGTCTGCTGGGCTGGCTCTTCGTGGAGCAGAAGCGCGACGGCCACCCCACCACCCTGGGCGCGGCCTCCGGCGCGGTCGCCGGTCTCGTCGCGATCACCCCGTCCTGCGGCTCGGTCTCCCTGCTCGGCGCGCTGGTCGTCGGCCTGGCGGCCGGTGTCGTCTGCTCGTACGCCGTGGGCTGGAAGTTCAAGCTGAACTACGACGACTCCCTCGACGTCGTCGGCGTCCACCTGGTCGGCGGCATCATCGGCACCCTTCTCATCGGTGTCTTCGCCATCGAGTCGATGACCGGCGGCACCGAGGGCCTCCTCTACGGCGGCGGCCTCGCCCAGCTCGGCAAGCAGCTGGTGGCCGTGGTCGCCGTGGGGACGTACGCCTTCGTGGTGACGTACGGCATCGCCAAGCTGATCGACAGGACGCTGGGCCTGCGGGCGGGCGAGGAGCAGGAGCACACCGGTCTCGACCTTACGGTGCACGCCGAGACGGCATACGATCACGGCGTCCTGGGCCACGGTGCTCCGGTCAGCTCCTCCGTCGTTCCCTCCGCTCAGAAGGTCAAGCCCCAGGCATGAAGCTCATCACCGCGATCGTCAAGCCGTACCGCCTCGACGAGGTCAAGACGGCGCTCCAGGAGCTCGGCGTGCACGGGCTGACCGTGACCGAGGCCAGTGGCTACGGCCGTCAGCGCGGCCACACCGAGGTGTACCGCGGCGCCGAGTACCAGGTCGACCTGGTGCCCAAGGTCCGTATCGAGGTCGTCGTCGACGACGCCGACTCCGAGGCCGTGATCGACGCGATCGTGAAGGCCGCGCACACCGGCAAGATCGGCGACGGCAAGGTGTGGGCCCTGCCGGTCGACACCGTCGTACGCGTGCGGACGGGCGAGCGCGGTCCTGACGCGCTCTGAGCAGCGACGTCATGCGGGCGAGCGGTACGCGCTCGCCCGCATCACGGTCGCGGAGCTCGTGACGACACGGCAGCCGGCTCCCGCCGAACCGCCCGCGGCTCTCCTGCCGAGGGACCGCCCGCGCCGCGCCGTGGGCGTCGGGATCCGGCCCGTGCCCGCCGCGCCCTGATCAGCAGGACGACGCCCACGGCCACGACCACCAGCAGCACCACCGCCATCAGCCACGGCAGCGCGAAGAAGGAGGCACCCGCCGACTCGCGGGTGTCCTTGGCGCTCGCCGTCAGGGTCACATCACCCCAGTCCAGCTGCGGCGCGCCCTTCCACGGCTCGCTCAGCCGTACCTTCTGGCCGGGCAGCAGCTCGGAGGGGATCCTCGTGAGGTCGCGGGCGAGCAGCGTACGGCCGAAAAGGCCCGTCGCCCGTAGCTCCACCTTCGGGTTCAGGGTGAGATTCCCGGTGTTGTGGAGGGTGTAGGAGACCGTGGCCGCGCTGTCGCCGAGGCCGGGTACGAGCGGCTGGTGGTGGATGACGCGGACGTCCTCGACGGAGATCGCCGGCAGGGTGGGCCCGCCGACCCGGAGGTAGACACGGGCGGCGACGGCCCGCTGCACACCGAGCGCGACAGAGCCCTCCCCCGGGTCGACGCGCTCGTCGAGTGCCACGATCGCGCCGGGGTGGTCGCCGGGTTCGGCGCCGTCGGGCACCTTCAGTGTGAAGGGGACGGTGACCTTGCCGTGCCCGGGGACCTTGATCCGGGACTTCGCGGGCTTCGCCCACACACCCACGCCGCGCATCTCCTCTTTCATGGTGCGTACGGCGAACCCGCCGTCGCGCGCGGTGTTGTAGGCGTCGGCGGAGTACAGCCGGAACGTCATGGGCTCGGCCGTCTTGTTGACGACGACCACCTTGTCCTCGATGGTCTGCCCGGGGTCGGCGAAGAGATAGAAGTACGGCCGCTCGGCCACCGACCCGGACACGGGGTAGACGGACCAGCTCCCGTTGTCGGCGGCGTGCGAGGGCGTGGCGAGGGCGGTGAGCAGCAGGCTCAGGAGGAGGACGTACAGCTTGCGCATGGGTGCGGACCCCCACGGGACGGGTTGGACGGGCGGGTGCGGACGCCCGTACGGTCAGCTGAGCGTGAGGGTGAGAACGCCGGAGTACGAGCCCGGAGGCGTGAACGCCGGTACGTTCAGGGAGAGTTCGGCGTTGGCGGTGAACTCACCGCCGGTCGCCGTGTCGGCGGGCGCCGACGCGAGGGTCGCCCCGGACGAGCCGACCTTGCCCGCCGAACCGGCCTGGCAGGTGCTGGGGCTGCCCGCCTTGGTGTCGCAGGCGGGGGTCCAGTTCAGCTGGTCGGCACCGATGGTGACACCGGGACCGGTGAAGTCGGTGACCTTGCCGGTCAGGGACCAGCCCGCGGTACCGCCGCGGAAGTCCTTGACGGTCACGGCGTTGAGGCCGCCCGTGGAGGCGCCGCCCTCGCCGTACTCGACCGCCGACAGCGAGACGGTGTCCCCGGCCTGGGTCATGGACAGGACTCCGCCGCGCACCGTGGTGGTGAGTTTCTGGGCGTTGTCCGGGACGGGTGTGTCGTCGATGACGGTGTAGGCGACCGGTCCGGCGCCCAGGGCCGAGTCCCAACTGCTCCCTTCGTAGGCCACGATGCCGGTCGTCGTCTTGTCGTTGACGACCAGCGAGCCACTGATGGCACCGGCCGCGCTCGCCGTCACGGTCGCCGTGTCCCCGGTCTGGCTGGAACCGGCGCGTCCGGCGAGGGTGACGGTGGCACCCGGGGTGAAGTCGCTGCCGGTGACCGTGACACTGGCACCGGGGTTGCCGGAGCTCGAACCGAGCGCGATGGCACGGGTGTTGGGTCCGGGAGCATCGCTCGCCGTGATGGTCACGGAGACCGGGGCGGGCGGGGTGATGACGGTGCAGGGGGTGTCCAGCTCCAGCAGATAGCTGGTGTGGATGTTGTAGTCACCGGGCGAGAGCGTGATGGCGCCCGGGGCGGTGACCGTGAAGCTGCCGGTCATGCTGAACGACGGGAACGCGGCGTTGCCCGGTACCGGGTTGTTCTTCTTCGGTCCGGCGACCGCCACGTTCCCGCTCTGCGCCCCGGCCAGGACGGCCTTGCCGGACGGCGTCATGATGTCGGCCGGCAGGTCGATGGCGGTGGGGTTGCTCGCGGCGGGCTTGACCACCGTGTACGTCACGTCGACGGTGTCGCCGACGTAGGGGGTGGTGTCGCTCACCGTGATGATCGCGGTGGTGGTGCCCTCGATCGGCGGGAGTCCCGAGATGGCGGGCGGGATGCAGCGGGTGGCGAAGTCGACGTTGTCGGCGGCCTGGGCCGGACCGGCCAGCGCACCGCCGGTGGTGACCGCGAGGGCGGTGGCGCCGAGCAGTGCGGCGAGACGGCGTCTTCGACTTCTGGGCCTGGGCGCTTGGGATCTCATGTCTGGTTGCCCCCTCTGAGGGATGCGGGCGCAGCGGCTCTTCTGCGCCGACAGGGGGCATTGATGTGTGGATCGCGTGAGAAGTCAATGGATATGAACCAGTGAACTGATGGAGCGTCAGTTCACCGTGTCGCGAGGTGAACTGACGCTCCGCACCAGCAGGTTGGGCCGGTTCGGTTGCAGATTCTCAGTCGAACACGAACGGTCCGGGCGACTGGGGCCCGGTCGCCGTGCAGTCGACGGTGATCCCCAGGACGACGATCTGCAGCGAACCGCCGTACGCCTCCAGGCTGTCGCCCGAGGCCACGGTGCCATTGAGCGGACCGACGGTGACGGCGTCACCGGCAGCGAGCGCGGGGTTCTCCGTGCCGCTGAAGGTGGCGGTGCCGCCACTCGCGTTCACCAGGGTGAGGGTGGAGGTGATGGAGTCCTCGGCCAGCGCGATCGGCGCGGTGATCGCGGAGGTGACGGTGATGGTTGCGGACGTACCGTCCTGGGTGGCGGTGAGCGTGGCCTCGCCACTGCCGAAGATTCCGCAGTCGGCGGTGATCGTGGCCGTGTCCGGGGTCACGGCGACGGCGGTGGGCGCGAACGCGAGCCCGGTGACCGCGAGGGCCCCGACGGCCAATGCCGCACCCGTACTGAATCGTTTGCCTCTCATGGGGTTCCGACTCCCTTCCCATATAGGGAAATTGCCATGTGGGGATGGATGGGAGAACACCCGAACGGCCCGCCTGCGGCGCGTGGTGCGGAACGCTCCGCGTGGGGGGTGGCGGGATCCAAATCTGACGGACCGTCGGAACTACAGATTCCATTGATACGCGAGAGACTGAAAACAGCAAGGTTCAATTTCAGCCGACGCCCCGGGCTCCCCAGCCCGTCCGGCGTTTGAGGACGAGGCCCTTCGGGCCGACGGGGGTCTGGGGGCGGGGCTTCAGTCCGCCGACACAGTCAGCCGCACGACCCCGTCCGGCCCGGCCACCAGCACCGGCGTCCCCGGCCCACCCAGATCCCGCACAGCAGCCAGATCCTCAGCCAGAACGCCGTCGGCGTCCGTCACCACCGCCGCCGCCTCCAACGACTTCGCCCCGGACGCCACAGCCATCGCCACCGCGGTCCGCAGCGCACTCAACCGCAACGAGTCGAGCCCCACCGTCCCCGCCACATATGTACGCCCCGTCTCGTCCCGCACAGCCGCCCCCTCGGGCACACCGTTTCGCGCCCGCGCGGAACGGGCCAGGGTGACGATCTTGCGGTCATCGGGGTCAAGCGCGCTGCTGTCGGTCATGCAGTGAGGATACGTAAAACCGCCACCTCTACCCCGCCACGGGGTACATGGCCTCCCGCCGCCCCTCCGGCGACGCCAGCCACTCCAGCTTCGCCGCGGTGTCCTGATCCAACGGCGTGTGCAGCACGATCGACAGATCGGGCCGCACCGGCATCTTCATCACGCTCGCCTCCAGGCACAGCAGCCCGACCACCGGATGCTCCAACTCCTTGCGGATCTGCCCGGCGTCCTCGATGTCCCGCTCCGCCCACAGCGCCACGAACTCCGGGCTCACCGCCGACACCCGCGCCAGCACCTGCTGATACCCCTCGTCGGGCCGCGCGGAGGACGCCGCCCGGAACTGCGCGACGACGGTACGCGCGTTCTGCTCCCAACTGCGAGACCGCGACCGGTACATCGGATCGGTGAAGAAGTCGACAAGGCAGTTCTGGGTGATACCGGGCCGCATACCGAGCACCATCGCGGCCGCGTCGTTGTACAGCACGCAGTTGTAGTACAGGTCCATGATGTGCGCCGGATACGGCATCCAGGCGTCGATCATCCGCCGCAGCCCGTCGCACATGTCCCGCCTGCCGGGCTCGACCTCGGGCACCGGCGGATTCAGCCCGGCGAGGACGTACAGATGCCGCCGCTCGGTGCCGCTGAGCCGCAGCACCCGCGCGACGGAGTCGATGACCTGCGGCGACACCGAGATGTCCCGCCCCTGCTCCAGCCACTGGTACCAGGACGCCCCGACCCCGGCGAGCACGGCGACCTCCTCGCGCCGCAGCCCCGGCGTACGGCGCCGCGAACCCCCGCCCGGCAGTCCGGCCTCCGCCGGGGAGACCCGGGCCCGCCGGCTCATCAGGAACTCCCGCAGCTCGCTTCGCCGTCGCGTCCTGAGCATGTCCTCGGGCACGTCCGCATCCCCCCGGTCCCTGGCTGGTGGTGCCACCACCAGGACAACTTCCGTCTCCCCACGGCTATTCCGGCGCCCGCAGGCTCTTGTCCATGGCGATCGACACCGACACGAACCCCCTGTCACCCCCCACCCCGCTCGGCACCCCCCGGCTGTCCACACGCGACAAGCTCGTCCTCTGCGTCCTGTGCGCGGCCCAGTTCATGGTCAGCCTCGACTTCTCCGTCCTGAACGTCGCCCTGCCCGCCCTCGGCGCGGACCTCGGCATGAGCCAGTCCGCCCTGCAGTGGGCGGTCACGGCATTCGCACTGCCGTCCGGCGGCTTCCTGCTCCTCTTCGGCCGGATCGGCGACCTGTACGGCCGGCGCAAGCTGTTCCTGACCGGCCTCGCCCTGTTCGGCGCGGCCTCACTGCTGGCGACGTTCGCCTGGGACCCGACGTCGTTCCTGGCCGGACGCGCGCTGCAGGGCCTCGGCGCGGCGGCCATCGTCCCGACCGGTATGTCCCTGTTGACCACGACGTTCCCGGAGGGCCCGGCCCGTGACCGCGCGCTCGGCATCTCCGGCACCCTCCTCTCGCTCGGCTTCACGGTCGGCATGGTGGCCGGCGGCACCCTCACCGACGTCCTCGGCTGGCGCTCCACGATGGGTCTGCTGACGGTGTTCGCGCTGATCGTCCTGCCGCTGGCCCCGAGCCTGCTGCCGGAGTCCCGCACCCCGGAGCGTCCGCGCCTGGACGTGCCCGGCGCGGTCACCGTCACCGGCGGTCTGCTGTCCCTGATCTACGCCCTGTCGACCGCAGCCGACCACGGCTTCGGCCGCCCGGACGTCATCGTGACGTTGCTCGCCGGCCTCCTGCTCCTCACGGCCTTCGCCGTCGTCGAGTCCCGCACGGCCGCACCTCTGGTGTCCCTGCCGATGTTGCGCCGCCGCACGGTCGCGTGGGGCAACCTGGGCGGTCTGGTCACCTTCTCGATGATGTCGACGATCGTCTTCGTGCTCACGCTGTACCTGCAGGAGGTCCTGCGCCTGTCCGCCTTCCAGACGGGTCTCGTCTTCGGTGTGCAGGGCGTGCTGTCGGCGGTGGCAGGCTCGTACGCCCCGAAGGTCATCGGCCAGCTCGGCGCCCGCCGCACCCTGGTCGCCTCCCTCGCCGGCCAGGGCGTGCTGACCGCCGCGCTACTGGGCCTGGACGACCGCGGCTGGTCGGTCTGGCTCGCCGTCACCGCCGTCTCGCTGGCCAGCATGTGCCACCTCGGCGCGATCATCTCGTACGGCCTGACGGTCACCTCCGGCGTCCCCGACGAGGAGCAGGGGCTGGCGACCGGTCTGGTCACCTCGACCCAGCAGATCGGCCTCACCGTCGGCATCCCGCTGCTGGGCGTACTGGCGACCACCTCGGGCGACCTGCTGTCCGGCGTCCGTACGGTGATCGCGATCGACGCGGCGGTCGTCCTGGCCGCGGCGCTGCTGATCGCGGCAGGACTGAAGCGACGGGCCTCAGGAACGGTCGAGGCGGAGCCGCTCGGCGCGCGGTAGACCGGCGACGACCAGGTCGTAGGAGTCCTCGATGAGCTCCCGCACCAGCCGGTCCGGCAGCCCCCCGTCGACCCGCACCGTGTTCCAGTGCCGCTTGTTCATGTGATACCCGGGCGCGATCAACCCCTCGTACTCACCCCGGAGCCGCATCGCGTCCTCCGGATCGCACTTGAGGTTGACCTTCAGCGGACTGGCGTCGATCCAGCTCAGCGCGAACATCTTGCCCAGCACCTTGAAGACCGAGATCTCCGGGGAGAAGGGAAAGTCCTCCACGGCCGCGTTGAAGGAGAGACAGAAGGTACGCAGCTCCTGTGGGGTCACTCCGACTCGTCCTCCTCCTTCGGCGGCTCCACCGGCTCCACCAGCACGGTCACGATCTTGTTCCGCCGCCCGGCCGCCGCCTCCGCCGTCAACCGCAGTGCCCGCCCGTCCGGCAGATCCACCACGGAGGACGCCCCGGCGATCGGCACCCGCCCCAGCGCCTTCGCCAGCAGCCCGCCGACGGTCTCCACGTCCTCGTCGTCGTACTCGTCGAGGTCGTACAGCTCCCCCAGATCGGTGATGTCGAGCCGCGCGGTGACCCGGTAGCGGTCCTCGCCCAGCTCCTCCACCGGCGGGAGTTCACGGTCGTACTCGTCGGTGATCTCGCCGACGATCTCCTCGAGGATGTCCTCGATGGTGACGATGCCGGCGGTGCCGCCGTACTCGTCGATGACGACGGCGACGTGGTTGCGGTCCTGCTGCATCTCGCGGAGCAGGTCGCCGGCGTTCTTGGTGTCGGGCACGAAGGCGGCGGGCCGCATGGCGGTCGACACCAGCTCGCTCTCCGCGTCCCGGCTGATGTGCGTCTTGCGGGCCAGGTCCTTCAGATACACGATCCCGACGATGTCGTCCTCGCTCTCACCGCTGACCGGTATCCGCGAGAAACCGGACCGCAGCGCGAGGGTGAGGGCCTGACGGATCGTCTTGTACCGCTCGATCACCACGAGGTCGGTCCGCGGGACCATCACTTCGCGCACGAGGGTGTCGCCGAGCTCGAAGACCGAGTGCACCATCCGGCGCTCGTCGTCCTCGATCAGCGACTCCGCCTCCGCGAGGTCGACCAGCGCACGCAGCTCCGCCTCGGAGGCGAAGGGGCCGCGCCGGAAGCCCTTGCCGGGGGTGAGCGCGTTGCCGATGAGGATCAGCAGGCTCGGGATCGGGCCCATGATCCGGGCGAGCGGCAGCAGGACGTACGCCGCCGCGGTGGACGTGTTCAGCGGGTGCTGACGGCCGATGGTGCGCGGGGAGACACCGACGGCGACGTACGACACCAGGACCATGACGCCGATGGCGACCAGCAGGGCCTCGGTCGTGCCGTCGAACTCCTGGAGGCAGGCGTACGTGACCAGGGCGGCCGCCGCCATCTCGCAGGCGACCCGGACCAGCAGCGCCACATTGAGGTAGCGGGTCGGGTCGGCGGCGACCTGGGCGAGCTTGGCGCTGCCGCGGCGGCCGGAGCGTACGGCCTCCTCGGCACGGAAGCTGGACATGCGCGCGATGCCCGCCTCCGCGCAGGCGGCGAGCCATGCGACGACGACCAGGGCGATCGCGCCGGAGACGAGGGGAAGGCTCATGACACGGTCGGGGCCGGGGACGGGCCGGTGTGGCCCTTCTCCGCGCGCCAGCCGTCCACGATGGCGGCCTGGAGGCCGAACATCTCGGCCTTCTCGTCCGGCTCCTCGTGGTCGTAGCCGAGCAGGTGCAGCACCCCGTGGACGGTGAGGAGCTGGAGCTCCTCGTCCATGGAGTGCTGCGTCTCGGCTTCCTCGCCCTGCTTCTTGGCGACCTCGGGGCACAGCACGATGTCGCCGAGGAGGCCCTGCGGGGGCTCGTCGTCGTCCTTCGACGGCGGACGGAGCTCGTCCATCGGGAAGGACATGACGTCCGTCGGCCCCGGCAGGTCCATCCACTGGATGTGCAACTGCTCCATGGCGTCGGCGTCCACGACGATCACCGAGAGCTCGGAGAGCGGGTGGATGCGCATCCGCGCGAGCGCGTAGCGGGCGATGTCGAGGATCGCCTGCTCGTCGACCTCGGTTCCGGACTCGTTGTTGACGTCGATCGACATGGTGCTGGGTTGTCTACTTCCGCTTGTTACGGCCGCCCTTGTGGGTGCCGTTCTCCGTACCGTGGTCGCTGTCGTACTTCTCGTACGCGTCGACGATACGGCCGACCAGCTTGTGGCGTACGACGTCCTGCGACGACAGGCGGGAGAAGTGGACGTCGTCGAGGCCCTCCAGGATGTCCTGGACCTGACGCAGACCCGACTTGGTGCCGTTGGGCAGGTCGACCTGGGTCACGTCACCCGTGATCACGATCTTCGACTCGAAGCCGAGGCGGGTGAGGAACATCTTCATCTGCTCGGGTGAGGTGTTCTGGGCCTCGTCGAGAATGATGAAGGCGTCGTTGAGCGTACGGCCACGCATGTACGCCAGCGGCGCGACCTCGATGGTCCCGGCGGCCATGAGCCTCGGGATCGAGTCCGGGTCCAGCATGTCGTGCAGCGCGTCGTACAGCGGGCGCAGGTACGGGTCGATCTTCTCGTAGAGCGTGCCGGGCAGGAATCCCAGCCGCTCCCCCGCCTCCACCGCCGGGCGGGTCAGGATGATGCGGTTGACCTGCTTGGACTGCAGGGCCTGCACCGCCTTGGCCATGGCGAGGTAGGTCTTGCCGGTGCCGGCGGGGCCGATACCGAAGACGATCGTGTGCTTGTCGATCGCGTCGACGTACCGCTTCTGGTTCAGGGTCTTGGGGCGGATCGTGCGGCCGCGCGAGGAGAGGATGTTCTGGGTGAGGACCTCGGCCGGGGTCTCCGGGCCGTCCCCCTCGCCGTTCTCACTCGCTCTGAGCATCGCGATAGAGCGTTCCACTGCGTCCTCCGTCATCGGCTGTCCGGTGCGGAGCACCAGCATCATCTCGTCGAACAGGCGCTGGATGAGGGCGACTTCGGCGGCGGCGCCGACCGCGCTGACCTCATTGCCCCGGACATGGATGTCGGCCGCCGGGAAGGCCTTCTCGATCACACGCAGGAGGGAGTCGCCGGACCCCAGCACCGTCACCATGGGGTGCTGGGCGGGGACGGTGAAGTGTGCTCTCGCCTGCCCCTGCGCGGGTGTATGAGCTGTGGGTGTCTGAGTCATGGGCCGGCTCTGTAGGCCTTGCTCGTCCTCCTCGAAACGACTCGCCCGCCACATGGGCGGCCTGGCGATTTCAAGGGTACGCCGGTGGACTGACAACCCCGTAGGCCTTTTCGGGCGCGGCCCGCCTCCGCGGCACCGGCCGGTGAGAGCGCCCTGAGTGCAGCGGTGAGCCCTGCATGCTCCCCCCGCGTAGATGGGCAGAATCCGCCCCGTCCGTGCCACACGTGTTCGGGGCGGTTCGCCGCCCGCCGGGGAAAGCAGGTCGGCCGTGTTCTTGCGTCTGCCCACGTCCGTGTCCGAGGCCCAGCAGTGTCTGTCCGAGGGAGCGATACCCGTCGGCGGCGCCACGCTCCAGTGGGCCGTCTGGCAACGGGACGGCTTCCCGGAGCAGGCGATGTCACTGCGCGAGGTGCCGGAGGCCAATGTGCTCGGCACCGAGGAGCTGGGGGCGGCGGTGCTGCTGTCCCGGGTCGACGACCGGGTCCCGGAGGTACTGCGCCGGGCGGCCTCGCGGGTGGGCACCGGGGCGGTGCGCCGGGCCGCGACGGTCGGCGGGAACATCGTCGGCAGCACCCTGCGCTGCCTTCTCCCCGCCGCGCTCGTCCTGGACGCCCGCGCCACGGTGCTGGACGCGGAGGGCCCCTACGAGACCGACCTGACCGAACTCACCGCGAAGCGTCCGGTGCTGCTGAACCTGCGCTGGCGCACCCCGCTGGCCAGCGGCCACCGCAAGCTGCCCGACGAGCCGGGCGGCGCACCGCCCCTCGTCGTCGCCGTCGCGGTGACGGCCGGAACGGACGGACACCTCCTGCGGGTCGCCGTCCGGGACGGCTACGACGTGCTCTGCGAGAGCGTGGAGCACGACACGGAGACCGGCCCGGCCCTCGACGCCCTGGCGCGTACACCGATCGGCGCGCTGCGCGCCGGAGCGTGGGACGTGGTCCGCGAAGAGGTGAGCACCGTCCTCGACCGGGTCGCCTGAACCGCCCGCCGCGAGCGTCAGGCCGACCGGCGGAAACCGATGGTCGGCACCGCCCGCCGCAACGGCCACGGCCTCGCCTGCTCCGTCGGCACCAGGTCCGCCAGGAATCCGTAGCGCCGCAGGGCCGTCGGGTCCTGTCCCTCGACGGACTGGACCCTGCGCCACCATGCCCCGATCTCGGACCAGCCCGGCGCCGACAGCGACCCGCCGAACTCCTGCACCGACAGCGCGGCCGTGAGCCCCGCGAAAGCCAGCCGGTCGGCCAGCGGCCAGCCGGCCAGCGTGCCGGTGACGAAGCCGGCCACGAAGACGTCGCCGGCGCCGGTGGGGTCGAGGGCCTCCACGGCGATGGCGGGGACCTCGGCGGTCTCCCCCGTGCGCCGGTCCACCGCGTACGCGCCCTCCGCGCCGAGGGTGACCACGGCCAGCGGCACATGTGCGGTGAGGGCGTGGGCGGCCTCCCGGGGGCAGGAGGCGCCGGTGTACCGCATGGCCTCCTCCGCGTTCGGCAGGAACGCCTCGCAGTGCTCCAGGTCGGCCAGGCCCGCCAGGTCCCACACACCGGTCTCGTCCCAGCCGACGTCGGCGAAGACGCGGGTGCCCTCGCCCGCGGCCTGGGTGATCCAGGAGGCCCGCTTGCCCGGCACCAGCGAGGCCACGGCCGCACGCGCGCGGGGCGGGCAGTCCGGGGCCGCTTCCTCCGGGGGCGGCTCATGGCCGTGGGAGACCATCGTGCGCTCGCCCTCGTACGCCATCGAGACGGTGACCGGGGAGTGCCAGCCGGTGACCGTGCGGGACGGCGAGAGGTCGATGCCCTCGCCCTGCTCCAGGGCGTCCCAGCAGTACTCGCCGTAGTGATCGGAGCCGAAGGCGGCCGCGAGGGATGTTTTCAGCCCCAGCCGGGCCAGCGCGGTGGCCATGTTGGCGACACCGCCGGGGCTCGACCCCATCCCGCGCGCCCAGGACTCGGTCCCGCGCACCGGGGCGGAGTCGAGCCCGGTGAAGATGATGTCGAGGAAGACGGGGCCGGTCAGATACACGTCCCAGGGCGGGTCGTCCGGTGCGCGCAGGGCGGCCAGCGGGTCGACCTGGGCCTGGCAGTGGCCGGTCTCTCCGGTGTCGTACGACGGTCCCTTCCCGGACGCGATCACGGTGCGCTCCCTGACGTGGTGCCGATCAGGCCAGTCTGCACCACACCACTGACAACCGGCCGCCGCTCACGCCCGACCCGCCCGTCACGTCAGGCCTTCGACGGCCCCGGAGGGGCGGTGCGAGCGGCACCGGGAGTCGCCTTCGGGGCGGTGGAGGCCCTCGGCGCCTTCGCGGGCCGTGTCCGGATCCGGTCGTTGCGCCCGCCGCCCCGCACGAACAGCACGCTCAGCGCGGCCAGGAACCCGACGACCGTCAGCCCCACCAGACCTCCCTTCGTGGACCCCGTCGAGTCCTCGATGATCCCGAAGGCCGTCGGCGCCACGAAACCGCCCAGGTCGCCGATCGAGTTGATCAGCGCGATACCGGGTGCGGCGGCGCGGGCGTCGAGATAGCTCTGCGGGCTCGTCCAGAAGACCGGCGAGGCCGGTTTGAAGCCCATCGCGGCGAGGCACAGCGCGCCCAGTCTTCGAAGACGGCGTACGCGATGAAGAAGATGCCGGCCCCCAGCCCGAAGGCGGCGGCGGACAGACCGACATCGGCCCGGAGTTCGTCCTGGGCGAAGCCCAGGTTCACCCGGTCCATGTAGTTCGCCACGAACATGATGAAGAACAGCGGCACCACACGGCGGAAGATCTTGCGGATGGCGGATTGGACGACGGGTGGATGTGTCTCGGGGACAACTGCAGACACGAGCGGCTCCGATCGGCTGCGCTTCTGACCGCCGGTCCGGGCAGTCTCAGCCCGTCCGGCGTTTGAGGACGAGGCCCTTCGGGGCCGATGGGGGTCCAGAGGGCGGAGCCCCCTGGGAGCGGGGTCGAAGGGGCGGCAGCCCCTGGAGGACGGGACGGGTAGGGGCGGCGGGGGCGAGAACCGCCCTGCGCTACCAGCGAGGCACGCTCGGCGTCACCCACCCCGGCTCGGCGACCCGCATCGCCGCCGCGTCGTCCCGCTCACGCAGCGCCCCGTCGTCGTCGAGCCACCGCTGATGCAGGAACTCCAGCTTCTCCCGGTCGAGTTCGACCCCGAGACCGGGCGCGTCCGACACGGCGACCTTGCCGTCGTCGAAGGTCAGCCGCGAGGTGAGGACGTCCTCCGACTGCCAGGGATAGTGGGAGTCGCAAGCGTGGTGAAGGTTGGGGACGGTGGCCGCCACATGCGTCATCGCCGCCAGCGAGATGCCCAGATGGGTGTTGGAGTGCATGGACACCCCGACCCCGAACGTCCGGCAGATCGCCGCCAGTTGCTGCGTGTTCCGCAACCCGCCCCAGTAGTGGTGATCCGACAGCACCACCTGAACGGCATCGCGAGTGAACGCCTCCTTGATCTCCGCGAACGTCGTCACGCACATGTTGGTGGCGAGCGGCACATCCGTCCCGGCGGACACCTCGGCCATGGCCGGCGTACCGAGAGCCGGGTCCTCCAGGTACTCGAGGACGTCCCCGATCTCCTCGGCGACCCTCAGTGAAGTCTCCACGGACCAGGCCCCGTTGGGGTCGAGCCGCAGCGGATGCCCGGGAAAGGCCTCCGCCAGCGCCCGGACGGCCGCGATCTCCTCGTCCGGCGGAAAGACCCCGCCCTTCAGCTTGAACGACGTGAACCCGTACCGCTCCTTGAACAGCCGCGCCTGCTCCACGACCCCGGCCGGATCCACGGCCGCCCCCCAGTCGTCCTTCTCGCAGGCCACGCCCGAGGGATGATCGGCCCACCGGTAGAACAGGTACGCGCTGTACTCGACCGCGTCCCGCACCTTCCCGCCGAGCAGCGCGTGCACCGGCAGGCCGAGCGCCTTGCCGAGCGCGTCGAGACAGGCGACCTCGAACCCGGAGACGACGGACAGCCGCAGCTTGTCGGCGGTCTGGACACCGCGCAGCCCGCCGACGTCGACCTGCCCGGAGACCCGGGAGCTGTCGACGGCCACCTCGTCGGCGAGAAGGAACAGCCCGTTGAGGTCTCCGACCTGACCGCCGATCAGCTTCTCGGCGAACGGCCGCGCCAGCTCCAGGTACTTGGTGTCGCCGTAGGTCTCCCCGATCCCGGTCACCCCGTCCGCGGTCTCCACCTCCACGATCAGCCGCGGGGTGTACGGCTGGTGCACGCCCTGCGTGTTGAGCAGCGGCGGGTCGGCGACGAGGATCGGCGTCAGCCGGACATCCGTGATGGTGAGGTTCACAGGGCGGCTCCCACGAGGTCGAGGCCGGTGGCGAGGAGGGACGTGAGGTCGGCCAGGTCGGCGACCGAAGGGTCGGTCAGGGGCGCGCGTACGGGACCCACGGGACGGCCCCGCAGCCGGGCCGCGGCCTTCACCAGCGACACGGCGTATCCGGGGACGCGGTCGCGGAGTTCGACGAGCGGGACGTAGAAGTCGCGCAGCAGCTTCTCCACCGTGCCCTCGTCGCCGGCCTTCAGCGCGCCGAAGAAGGCGTTCGCGATCTCCGGGGCGAAGGCGTGGACGGCGGAGGAGTAGGCGGGGACGCCGACGGTGGCGTAGGCGCGGGCCTGGATCTCGGCGGTGGCGGCGCCGTTGAAGAAGAGGAAGCCCTCAGGGGCGGCGAGGGTGAGGCGCTGGAGCCGGTCGAGGTCGCTGTGGCCGTCCTTGAGGCCGATGACGGTGGGGATGTCGGCCAGTCGCCGGAACGCCTCCACGCCGAACGTGACCTGTCCGCGCTGGTAGGCGATGAGCGGCAGCCGGGTCCGCGCCGCGATCTCCGCCACCTGCCGGACGAGCCCCTCCTGCGGGGCGGCGACCAGGTAGTGCGGGAGCACCAGCAGCGCGTCGGCGCCGGCCTCCTCGGCGATGCGGGCGAAGCGGACGGCCTGCGCCCAGCCGTAGCCGATCCCGGCGACGACGGGCACCCGGCCGGCGGACTCCTGGACGGCCACCGACACCACGGTCCGGTACTCGTCCTCGTCCAGCGAGAAGAACTCCCCGGTGCCGCAGGCGGGGAAGACGGCGCCGGGGGCGGTGGCGATCTGGGCGGCGACATGGGTGCGGAAGCCGTCCGGGTCGAGGGAGCCGTCGGCGTGGAAGCTCGTCAGCGGGAACGACAGGACGCCGCCCGCCATGCCCTCCCCCAGCCGCCGCACGATTTCGCCCGTGTCGAGACTCACCCTCACTCATCTCCCTATGTAGATGTCATCCACGTATGAAGATGGAGATTAGGTACGCGAACCGCGACCGTCAATGGCGCGGACACCCCGATTACGATCGGCACATGTCGGAGACAGGGGGCGTGCGCGAGGTGAAGTCGGCCGCGCGGACGGTCGAACTGCTGGAAGTGCTGGCCGCGCGCGGGGACCGCCCGGCGCGGCTGCAGGAGCTGGCGGACGAGCTGGAGGTGCCGCGCAGCTCGATGTACGCGCTGCTGCAGACCCTGATCTCCCGCGGCTGGGTCCGCACCGACGTCACCGGTTCGCTCTACGGCATCGGCATCCACGCCCTGCTGACCGGCACGAGCTACCTCGACTCCGACCCGCGCGTCCGGGTCGTACGCCCGTATCTCGACGAGGCGTCCCAGGCGCTCGGCGAGACCATCCACATGGGCCGCCTGGACGGCCGGGACGTGGCGTACCTGGCGACCCGCGAGTCCCACGAGTACCTGCGCACGATCAGCCGCGTCGGCCGCCGCCTCCCCGCCCACGTCGGCGCCCTGGGCAAGGCCCTCCTGGCCGAACATCCCGACGACGAGCTGCCGGAGGGCCCCTACGAGGCCCTGACCCCCAACTCCCACACCACCCGCGACACCCTGACGGCCGACCTCTGCGAGATCCGCTCCCGCGGCCACTCCGTCGACCGCGAGGAGGGCGTCCTCGGCATCATCGGCTTCGGCTTCGCCCTGCGCTACGACTCCCCCGCCCAGGACGCCATCAGCTGCTCGGTCCCGGTGGCCCGGCTGACCCCGGCGCACGAGGAGCAGATCATCGCGGTGATGCGGGAGATCAGGGCCAAGATCGAGGCGACGGTGCCGGCGGCGGGCGGGGCCGCTGTTCACTGGCGTTGAGGCGCTCGTCTACCCGGCATTCCCCACCCGAAACACGACGTGCCTCAGATCACACCCCCCACTCTTTTTCTGAAACCGCGTGCTTGATACAAATTGCCCGCGCGTTCCTGTCCGTCGACGGTCGTCGCCCAATCCCCTTTTTGAGCCGCTTCTTTCGCATGCCCAGGGAACGCCCGTGTTCGCCCCCCGCACCATCGCCTGGCCCCTCGTCGCCCTTTTCACGGCCGGGTACCTCGCCCCGTACCTCCTCCCGACCACCGTCGGCAGACTGGACTCGGGTCTTCCACTGACCGCCACTCAGGCGGGCGCCGTCGGCAGTGCGCTGCTGCTGAGTTCGGCGTCCGCGGGCTTCCTGCTGGCGTCGAAGGTGGACCGGATCGGCGCGCGGAGGCTGGCGCGCATCGGACTCGCCCTCGCGGTGGCCGGCTACGGCTGCGCCGCGCTCAGCGGCAGCGTCGCGGCCGTCGTCACCGGCGCGATGATCGGCGGGTTCGGATCCGGTACGGCCACCACGGTCGCCGCCACCGGGATCGCCGCCCAGAGCGATCCGCACCGCACGACCACACTCGGTCTGCTCGGTGTCTCCGCCCTGGCGGGCGCCGTCTATCTGACCGTCCCGCACCTGGGCCCGGGCCACGGCCAGCCCCTGGCCGCGATCGCCCTCACCGCCCTGGCGGTCTGGCCCCTGACGAACCGTCTCCCGCTGCACACCCCCGCCCCGCAGACCCGGCGGACGAGGACCCCCCTCCCCCATCTCCGGGCCGGCCTGCTCCTCGCCGCCACCCTCCCCTGCTGGTCCCTCGCCCAGAACGCCCTCTGGGGCGTCAGCGGCCACATAGGCCTCACCCAGGCCCATCTGACGGAGGCCACGGTCGGCGCCGTCTTCGCCGTAGGGCTCGGCGCGGGCCTGCTGGGCGTCATCGGCGCGGGCACCCTCGGCCCCCGCCTCGGCCACGCCCTGCCCATCGGCGCGGGCACGGCCCTGATCGCCGCCTGCATCGCCCTCAGCGCATCCGCGACCGACCTGACGACCTTCGCGACGGGCGAGATCGCCTGGAACACGCTCTACCCGATCGTCCTGTCGTACGTCATAGGCCTGGCCGCCTCCCTGGACCCACGCGGCAGATGGGCGGTCCTGGTCGGCTCGGCGTCCTCACTCGGCACGGCGGCGGGCCCCCTCACAGGCAGCCTGCTCGCGGCCGAGGCAGGCTTCCCGGCCATGGGCCTGGTCCTGGCAGCAGGGCTGCTACTGATCGCCGTACCGATGACGGCGACAGCCCTCCGGGCGGGAAGCCGGACTCTGCCGGTGGTCGAGATCACCGTCGACACCCCGGCTGTCCCGACCCAGCACGTCTACGAAACGGCAGCCGTAGCGCCCCGCTAGGGGCGCGGGGAACTGCGCGATCAACCCCCACCGGCCCGCAGCCTGGGAACTACGAAAACTCGTAGCTCTCCACTTCGGCCAGATACCGCTGACGCCGCTCCTCGTCATGCTCCAGGAAGGACGCGACAAAGGAGTTGCGGGCGAGCTCTCGCAGCCGGTCCTCGGACAACCCGAGTGTCGTCCCCACGGCCTCGAAGTTGTCGCCCGCATACCCCCCGAAATACGCCGGGTCATCGGAGTTCACCGTGCACAACAACCCCGCATCCAGCATCGCCGGAAGCGGATGATCGGCCAGCACATCAACCGTCCGCAGCCGCACATTGGACATCGGGCACAACGTCAGCGGCACGCGATCCCGCACCAACCGCGAGACCAGCTCCGGCGACTCCATGCACCGCAGCCCATGGTCGATCCGCTCCACGCCGAGCACATCAAGGGCCTGCGTGATGTACTCGGGCGGCCCCTCCTCCCCGGCATGGGCCACCCGCCGCAGTCCAAGGGCCGCAGCAGCCTCGTACACCTCGCGGAACTTCACCGGCGGATGCCCGACCTCGGCGGAGTCGAGCCCGACACCGACGATCCGGTCGAGATACGGCTTCGCGGCGTCCAGCGTCTCCAGGGCCGACTCGGCGGACTCGTCGCGCAGGAAGCACAGGATCAGCTGCGTCGAGACACCGTGATTCGCCTCGCTGCTGCCGAGCGCCCGCCACAGCCCGTCGACGACCGTCCCCATCCCCACACCGCGCGCGATGTGCGCCTGCGGGTCGAAGAAGATCTCCGCGTGCCGCACCCCCTGCGCGGCGGCACGGGCGAGATACGCGTTCGCGAGGTCCTCGAAGTCCCGCTCGGTGCGCAGGACGGCCATGAGCTCGTAGTACAGGTTCAGGAAGGACTGGAGGTCCTCGAACTGGTACGCCTTGCGGAGCTCGTCCGTGTCCGCGTACGGCAGCTCGACGCCGTTGCGGGCGGCCAGCTCAAACGCCAGCTCGGGCTCCAGCGTGCCTTCGATGTGGAGGTGCAGTTCAGCTTTGGGGAGGGGCATCGAAGCATCGTACGACCGCTTTACCGCCGTTTCGGAACCGGCACCCGCAGAAGATCGTGGGCGACCGTCAGCTCGCCCTCGAAGCCCGCCGCCCGCGCCTGGCGTTCGAACTCGTCGGGGTCGCCGTAGCGCTGGCTGAAGTGCGTGAGCACGAGATGCCGTACGCCGGCGTCCCGCGCCACCGTGGCCGCCTGCCCGGCGGTCAGGTGGCCGTGGTCGACGGCCAGCTGCGTGTCCTCGTCCAGGAACGTCGACTCGATGACGAGCATGTCGCACCCCTCGGCCAGCGCGTACACGCCGTCGCACAGCCGGGTGTCCATGACGAACGCGAACCGCTGCCCGCGCCGCACCTCGCTGACGTCGTCGAGGGAGACCCCGGCGACCGAGCCCTCCCGCTGGATCCGGCCGACGTCCGGCCCCTTGATGCCGTGCGCGGCGAGGCGGTCGGGCAGCATACGGCGGCCGTCGGGTTCGACGACGCGATAGCCGTACGACTCGACGGGGTGGGAGAGCTTTCGGGTCTCCAGCGCATAGGAGGAACCCGTGGCCAGCACCCCGTCCTCACTCACCGGCGCCTCGGTGATCCCGACCGTCTCCCGGTACGCCGTGGCGTACCGCAGCCGGTCGAAGAAGCGCTGGCCGGACTTCGGGTAGTGGGCCGTGACCTGGTGCGGGACCTTGTCGAGGTTGATGCGCTGGATGACACCGGCGAGCCCCAGCGAATGGTCGCCGTGGAAGTGCGTGACGCAGATCCGGTTCAGGTCGTGCGCGGCGACACCGGCCCGCAGCATCTGGCGCTGGGTGCCCTCGCCCGGGTCGAAGAGGATGCCCTCGCCGTCCCAGCGCAGGAGGTAGCCGTTGTGGTTGCGGTGCCGGGTGGGAACCTGGCTGGCGGTGCCGAGGACCACCAATTCACGTACGGACACGGTGGCTTACCCGGGCGGCCACTGCAGGCCGCGACCGCCCAGGACGTGCGCGTGGGCGTGGAAGACGGTCTGGCCGGCGCCGGCACCGGTGTTGAAGACGATGCGGTAGCTCTCCAGCTTGTCCTCGTCGGCGACGGACTGCGCCTCGCCGAGGACGTCGGCGGCGACGGCCGGTTCGGCGGCGGCGAGGGTCGCGGCGTTCTCGTAGTGCACCTTGGGGATCACCAGGACATGCGTGGGGGCCTGGGGGTTGATGTCCCGGAAGGCGACGGTGGTGTCCGTCTCACGGACGATCGTCGCCGGGATGTGCCCTGCGACGATCTTGCAGAACAGGCAGTCGTCCTGCGGTTCCCCTGGCATGTGGTGTCCCTTCGGGTCGCGGGTGTGGGGGCATCGTATCGAGCAGGTCAGGGAAGCGACGGAGGCACCTTCGCCGGAGTCCGCTCCAGGGCCTCCAGCGCTATGCGTACCGCCTCGTCCAGCTGCACGTCCTTCCCCGCGCCGTGGTCCTGCGGGCGCTGGACCACCTCGACGTCCGGGTCCACGCCGTGGTTCTCCACGCCCCACTCGTAACCCTCCAGCCAGAACGCGTACTTGGGCTGGGTGATCAGCGTGCCGTCGACGAGCCGGTACCGGCTGTCGATCCCGATGACGCCGCCCCAGGTCCGCGTGCCGACCACCGGCCCGATGCCCAGCGCCTTGATCGCCGCGTTGACGATGTCGCCGTCGGAGCCCGAGAACTCGTTCGCCACGGCGACCACCGGCCCCCTCGGCGCGTCCTGCGGATAGCTGTACGGCCGCAGCCCGCGCGGCAGGGCCCAGCCGACGATCCGCCGGGCCAGCTTCTCGACGACGAGCTGGGAGGTGTGACCGCCGCGGTTCTCCCGGACGTCGACGACCAGCCCCTCCCGGGCCACCTCGACCCGCAGGTCCCGGTGGATCTGGGCCCAGCCGGGGGCCTGCATGTCGGGGACGTGGAGGTAGCCGAGCCGGCCGCCGGACCTCTCGTGGACGTAGGCCCGCCGGTCCGCGACCCACGCGTGGTAGCGCAGCGGTTCCTCGTCGGCGATCGGTACGACGACGGCGTGCCGCACGTCACCGCCGCCGGCCGGCGAGACGGTCAGCTCGACCGGCTTGCCCGCCGTGCCGACGAGGAGCGGGCCCGGACCGGTGACCGGGTCGACCGGATGCCCGCCGACCGCGACGATCGCGTCGCCCGCGCGGACCGCGACACCGGGCGCGGCGAGCGGGGAGCGGGCGTCGGGGTCGGAGGTCTCCGTCGGCAGGATGCGGTCGATACGCCAGCTGCCGTCCTGGTGACGGGAGATGTCGGCGCCGAGAAGACCTTGCCGGGGGCCGCTGCCGTAGCCGCCGCGCGGCATGACGTAGGCGTGCGAGGTGCCGAGCTCGCCCTGCACCTCCCAGAGGAGGTCGACGAGGTCGTCGTGGGTGGCGACCCGGTCCACCACCGGGCGGTAGCGGTCCAGGACGCCGGACCAGTCGACACCGCTCATGTCGGGGCGCCAGAAGTGGTCCCGCATGATGCGGCCGGTCTCCTCGTACATCTGCCGCCACTCGGCCGACGGATCGGCGGTCTGCCGGATCCGGGCGAGGTCGACGGTGATGTTGGTGTCGCTGTCGTCGTCGCCCGAGGCCCGCCGGTCGCTCGGTACGACCTTCAGCCGCCCGTCGGTCCACAGCAGGACCCGCTTGCCGTCCCCGCTGACGGCGAAGTGGTCGGCGTCGGCGGCGAGATGCTCCAGGCGCTGCTGGGCGAGGTCGTAGCGCTCCAGCTCGGTCTTGGGGTCGGGGTCGTCCGGGGTGGCCCGGGTGGAGCCGAGGACGCCCTGCACCGGGTGGCGCAGCCACAGCACGCCGTCCTTCGCCGCGCGCAGGTTGGAGTAGCGGGCGGCCTCGACCGGGAAGGGCACGATCCGGTCGGCGAGCCCTTCGAGGTCGATGCGGGTGGCCGGGGTGCCCTCGCTGTCGGGTGTCTCGTCCTTGTCGGGGGCCTCGAAGGGGCGGCCGTGCCGCTGCGGGCCGAACGGCGAGGGTGTGGTCGCGGCGAGCGTGATCAGGTGCGGGCGGTCGCCGACCACGAAGGCGAGGTCGAAGACGTGCTCGTCGTAGACCGGGTCGAAGGAGCGGGTGGAGAGGAAGGCGAGGTGCTTGCCGTCCAGGGTGAAGGTGGGCGCGTAGTCCTGGAAGCGGAGCGGGGTCGCCTCGGTGACGGAGAGGTCGGTGGTGTTGGCGAGGCGGAGCTGGCGGAGTGGGCGCGGGCCGGGGTGAGACCAGGCGAGCCAGGCCGAGTCTGGCGAGAAGACCAGCCCCGAGACGTCCCCGTCCGTGCTCCGGTCCACCTCGCGGACCTCGCCGGTCTCCCGCTCGACGAGCAGGACGCGTCCGTCGTGCGCGGCGACCGCGGCCCGGCTGCCGTCGGGGGCCATGGCGAGCCCGAGGACCCGGCCGAGCTGTCCGGCGGCGAGGCGGCGCGGGGTGGCGCCGGGGGCGAGGCCGGTGGCGGGCGCGAACTCCAGGGCGTCGTCGCCCTCCGCGTCGGTCACCCACACCACCCACTCCTCGCCCTCCGTGCGGAAGGTGCGGGGCAGCCGGGCCCGTACGCCGGGTTCGGCGGCCAGCGCCCGGGTCGGGCCGGAGCGGTGGGTGACCCAGTGCACGGCGCCCCGGACGGCGACCGCGCTGCCGCGCGCGGTGTGGTCGGGGGCGGCGGAGCCGAACCAGCGCGAGGCGTTCACCGTGAACGGCTGCCGGTCGACGCGCTGCCCACCGAGCCGCACCTCCAGCCGGCGCGGCTCGGCCCCGTCCAGGTCGTCCAGGACCCACAGTTCACCGGCGGAGGCGTGGACGATCCGGGTGCCGTCACCGGCGGCGTGCCGGGCGTAGAACCCTCCCCCACTCTCGGCTTCGCTCGAGCGGGAGGTGCCCCCAAGAGGTGTGTGGCGCCGCAGATCGGACCCGTCGGCGAGGGAGGAGTACAGCGCGCCGACCCCTTCGTGGTCGGAGAGAAAGGCGATCCGCTCCCCCGCCCACACCGGGAACTCGATGTTCCCGTCGAGGTCCTGATGCAGCCGTACGAACTCTCCGTCGCCCTCGTGGTCGATCCACAGCTTGCCCGCCGTACCGCCCCGGTACCGCTTCCACCAGGCGGCCTCCCGCCCCATCGGCGCGGACAGCAGCACGGTGGACGGCCCGAGCGCGACACCGCCCACGGGCCCGTACGGCAGGAGGGTCGACGGTCCCCCGTCGAGCGGGACGGTGTGCGCCCAGGAGCGGCGCAGGCTGGCCTGGCCGTGGGTGGTGATCGCGAGGACCTGGCCGTCCGGGGTCCAGCCTCGCACCTGGGTACGCCAACTCCCCCAGTGCGTCAGCCGCTTGGCGGGACCGCCGTCGACCGGGGCGATGTGCACCTCGGGGGCGCCGTCCCGGGTGGAGGTCCAGGCGACGGTGGTGCCGTCGGGTGAGATGCGCGGTGTGGAGACGGGCACGTTGTCGGCGCTGACCCGCCAGGCCCGGCCGCCGTCGAGGGGGGCGATCCACACGTCGTCCTCGGCGGTGAAGGCCGCCAAGTCGCCGTGCAGGTGCGGAAACCGGAGATACGAGGGCGTCGCGGGCTGTGTCACGAGTCAACCCTATGCAGGGCCGACGGCCCACGGACAGGGCTTTGGATCACTTGCCCTGGACGGGCCTGCAGTCCGGGTACTTGTCGCACCAGATGGTCTCCGTGACCGTCACGGTGACGGTGTCTCCCGGCTGCCCGTTGCCGCCCGGGTTGTTCGGCTCGGGCGAGGCGTTGCAGTTGCCCAGTCCGTTGACCTGGAACCACTGCTTGCCGTCGATCTTCGCGGTCAGCTCACCGCGCACACACTGCCCGTTGACCACACGGGTGATCTTGCCGTCGACGTCGATGTCCTGGTTGCTGGTGGTCTCGCCGGTGCAGTGGACCTCGGCCACGGCGTTGTCGGTCGCCGTCGGCGTGGGCCGGTTCCCGTAGGAGGCCTGGCAGGTCAGCCACTGCACGTTGGCCTTCTGCCGCTCCAGCTCCTTGGTGACCGTCTGGTCGGTCGTGTACGCCACGGAAGCGGAGTTCAGCCCCGCCGGATCACAGGCGGTGAGCCCGCCGGCGACCACGACCGCGAGCACGGACACGGCTGCCACCCGCTGGACCCGGTGTCCTCGCGGGCGACCCCAAAACCTGCGCAATACCCCCATGGAGGGCAGCTTCCCACTGTCACGGCCGCCGCGGTAGAGCGCATACGGACACTCGTCCCACGCGAGGTCCAGAAGTCGTTCGCGGTCCGCCGCGAGGACGTCCGACTGCTGCCCGCGGAAAACCCGGAGACCAGGCGCTGCCCGCCCGTCTAGCGTGACGGCATGCGCAACGACCGCCGCCTTCGCCGTCTCGTCGTGGACGAGCGGACGACCTACCTGTGGAACTTCCGCCAGAAGAAGGGCCCTGACGGCGTCTGGCGGGATCTCGTCACCCTGCACCGGGACGGCGACCGCATCCGATTCGTCTTCCGGGCGGGCGGCGCGGGCTCGCGCCGGTACGTGTCCGAGGGCCACCCCTGGTTCCAGGGCTGCGCGGTGGACGGCCGGGGCGAGGGGATCAACCTCCGCGAGCCCGGCGTCGTGCGCGCCCTGCTGGACGAAGCCGCCCGACGCGGCCTACTGCGGCCCGGCGACCGGGAGTTGGACGGCTGGGAGCTGTTCTACGCCGTCGCCGAGACCGTCGACCTCAAGCGCGCAGCAGCAGCCACTCCTGCAACTCCACAAGGTTCCCCTCCGGGTCCTTGAGGTGGGCGACCCGCATCCGTTCGGTCATGGGGGCGGGCCCGTGCAGCAGCACGGCACCCCGCTCGGCGATCTGCTCGCAGTAGGTGTCGAGATCGTCGACGCGCAGCACGACCAGGGACCGGTGCCCGCTCGCCTCGTCGCCCAACTCCCCCAGTATCCCGGCCATCATGGACCGGTCCTGGAGGGCGATACCGGCGGAACCGGTGGTGGGGCTGAACTTCTCGTACGGTCCCTGCGTCGCCCCCGACTGCGCCTTGAGGCCGAGGACTTCGGCGTAGAAGCGGTAACAGACGGGGAAGTCGGAGACGAGCAGCCGGACTTGGGCGAGTTCCAAGGCGTTCCCTCTGGTTCTCAGGACCAGCGGCCGGTGCGCGCGAGGAGCACGGCGGTCGCGGCGGTCCCGGCGGTCGATGTACGCAGCACGGTACGCCCGAGGACGTACGGCTTCGCCCCCGCCTCCTCGAACAGCGCCAGCTCCTCGGGGGACACGCCCCCCTCGGGCCCGACGACGAGCACGATGTCGCCCTCGGTGGGGAGTTCGACGGTGGCCAGCGGTTCGTCACCGCTCTCGTGGAGTACGGCGGCGAAGTCGGCCTTGGCGAGCAACGCCGCGACCTGCTTGGACGTGGCCAGGTCCGCGACCTCGGGGAAGCGGAACCGCCGGGACTGCTTGCCGGCCTCTCGGGCGGTGGACCGCCACTTGGTGAGGGCCTTCAGTCCGCGGTCGCCCTTCCACTGGGTGATGCAGCGGGAGGCCTGCCAGGGCACGATCGCGTCGACGCCGGTCTCGGTCATGGTCTCGACGGCCAGCTCACCGCGGTCGCCCTTGGGGAGGGCCTGGACGACGGTGACACGGGGGGACTCCTCCGGCTCCTCGGACACCGAGGTCATGTGGACGATCAGCCGGTCCTTGCCCTCGGTGCCGATCACGTCGCACACCGCGTAGCGTCCCGCGCCGTCGGCGAGAACGACCTCCTCGCCGGGCTGGAGCCGCTTCACGGAGACCGCGTGCCGCCCCTCGGGCCCCTCCAGGACGTAGCGTCCGCCGCTCCCGGCGTCGAAGTGCTCGACCACGAACACGGGAGCCGTCATCGGAGGCCATCGCCCTTCGGGAAGACCGACAACGCTGTCTGGGCGTCGGCGAGTTCGGCGACCAGCACCTCCATCAGCCGCCCGGCGGGCAGCTCGCGCGCCATGCGGTGGCCCTGGCCGGCCCACAGGGCCATGCCCTGTGGGTCCTTGGCCTTGGCGGCGGCCTTCCGCAGCGGGGACGTGAGGTGGTGGATCTCCGGGTAGGCGGCGGGTGCGTACCGGCCGTGCTCGCGCAGGAAGCGGTTGACGAGCCCGCGGGCGGGCCGGCCGGAGAAGGCACGGGTCAACTCGGTGCGGACGAACAGGGGGTTGGTGAGCGCCTGCTTGTGCACGGGCGCGGCGCCGGACTCGGTGGTGGCGAGGAAGGCCGTGCCGAGCTGGGCGGCGCCGGCACCGGCTGCCAGGACGGCGGCGATCTGGCTGCCGCGCATGATGCCGCCGGCGGCGACGACGGGGATGCCTACGGTCTCGCGGATCTGCCCGACGAGCGACAGCAGTCCTATCCCGGTCCCGTCGTTCTCCGGGATGTCACGGTGGGTCCCCTGATGCCCGCCGGCCTCCACGCCCTGCGCGATGACCGCGTCGGCGCCGGCCCGCTGCACGGCGAGGGCCTCCTCGGCGGTGGTCGCGGTCACGAGGGTGAAGGTTCCTGCGCGCCGCAGGGACTCCAGCACCTCGCTGCTGGGGACGCCGAAGTGGAAGGACACCACCGGCACCGGGTTGTCGAGCAGTACGGCGAGCTTGGCGTCGTATCCGTCGTCACGTCCGCTGTCGGGGTCCCCGAGCTCGGTCTCGTACCAGGAGGCCTCGCCGGACAGCTGGTGCGCGTACACGTCGACGGCGGCCGGGTCGGCGTACTCCGGCTGCGGCATGAACAGATTGACCCCGAAGGGACGCCCGGTCAGCCCCCGCAGCTGCTTGATCTCCTGATACAGCCCGTCCGCCGTCTTGTACCCGGCGGCAAGAAACCCGAGCCCCCCGGCATCGGACACGGCGGCGGCGAGCTGCGGCACGGAGACGCCGCCCGCCATAGGGGCCTGCACGATCGGATGCGGGAAAAGATCGGTCAGCGCGGAGGACATGACCGCATGTTGTCACGTCCTCCGAACAAGTCCGAATCCGGCCTTCCACTGGCATAGGACAGCGGAATGGGCCGCGGGTGAGCCCCCCGAGCACCCCCTACCAACCAGCACTTTTCAGCCCGCCCGGCGTCCGAGGACAGGGGCTCCCCATCCCCATCCCCCACCCACCCACCCACCCACAGACGGCTCCACCCCCGACGCCAGCCCGCACCTTCCAGCCCGCCCAGCGTCCGAGGACAAGGACTCACCATCCCCATCCCCCACCCACCCAGAGACGGCCCCTTCCAGCCCGTCCGGCGTTTGAGGACGAGGCCCTTCAGGGGCCGACGGGGGTCTGGGGGCGCAGCCCCCAGGAACCGGGGTCGAAGGGGCAGCGCCCCTGGGGATGGGAACGGGTAAGGGCGGCGGGGGCGAGGAAATCCCTGCCCACAGCCGCCCTCTACCGATCACCGATCACCGATCACCGATCACCGACCGTTGAACGCGTCCTTCAACCGCGAGAACAACCCCTGCTGCCCCGGCTGGAACTGCCCCGTGGGCCGCTCCTCGCCCCGCAGCTTCGCCAGCTCCCGCAGCAACCTCTCCTGCTCCGGATCCAGCTTGTTCGGCGTCTGCACCTCGACATGGACGATGAGGTCACCCCGCCCACCGCCGCGCAGATGCGTGACACCCCGCCCGTGCAGCGGGATCGACTGCCCGGACTGCGTGCCCGGCCGGATGTCGACCTCCTCCAGCCCGTCCAGCGTCTCCAGCGGAACCTTGGTGCCGAGAGACGCCGCGGTCATCGGAAGCGTGACCGTGCAGTGCAGATCGTCACCACGCCGCTGGAACTGCGAGTGCGGCAACTCGTGGATCTCGACGTACAGGTCACCGGCAGGACCCCCACCGGGCCCGACCTCACCCTCACCGGCGAGCTGAATCCGCGTGCCGTTGTCCACACCGGCCGGAATCTTGACCGTGAGGGTACGACGCGACCGTACGCGACCGTCGCCCGCGCACTCGGGGCACGGCGTCGGAACGACCGTCCCGAACCCCTGGCACTGCGGACACGGCCGGGACGTCATGACCTGCCCCAGGAACGACCGCGTCACCTGCGACACCTCACCGCGCCCGCGGCACATGTCACACGTCTGAGCGGAGGTCCCCGGCGCCGCGCCCTCACCACTACAGGTGGTGCACACGATCGCCGTGTCGACCTGGATGTCCTTCGTGGTGCCGAAGGCCGCCTCGTCGAGCTCGATCTCCAGCCGGATCATCGCGTCCTGGCCCCGTCGCGTACGCGACCGCGGACCCCGCTGCGACGCCGTACCGAAGAACGCGTCCATGATGTCCGAGAAGTTCCCGAACCCACCGGCCCCGAAGCCGCCCGCGCCACCGCCCGCCTGGGACAGGGGGTCGCCGCCGAGGTCGTAGACCTGCTTCTTCTGCGGGTCCGAGAGCACCTCGTAAGCGGCGTTGATCTCCTTGAACCGCTCCTGGGTCTTCGGATCAGGGTTGACATCCGGGTGCAGCTCGCGAGCGAGCCGACGGAAGGCCTTCTTGATCTCTTCCTGCGACGCGTCGCGGCGCACGCCGAGAACGGCGTAGTAGTCCGTGGCCACTTACGACTCCGCCAGGATCTGTCCGACGTACCTCGCCACTGCGCGTACCGCTCCCATCGTTCCCGGGTAATCCATGCGGGTCGGTCCGACCACGCCGAGCTTGGCTACTGCCTCGCCGCCCGAACCGTAGCCGACCGACACGACGGACGTGGAGTTGAGTCCCTCATAGGCGTTCTCATGACCGATGCGTACGGTCATGCCCGAATCCCCGGCCTCACCAAGCAACTTGAGGAGCACGACCTGCTCCTCGAGGGCTTCGAGAACCGGACGGATAGTGAGGGGGAAGTCATGTCCGAAGCGGGTGAGATTGGCGGTTCCGCCGATCATCAGCCGCTCCTCGTTCTCCTCGACGAGTGTCTCCAGAAGAGTGGAGAGCACGGTCGAGACGGTGCCGCGGTCCTCCAGGTCGAAGCCCTCGGGGAGGTCCTCGACGAGCAGCGGCACATCACTGAAGCGCCGGCCCGCGACCTTGCTGTTGAGCCGGGCCCGCAGATCGGCGAGGGACGTCTCGCCGAAGGGCGCCGGGCAGTCGATCATCCGCTGCTCGACCCGCCCGGTGTCCGTGATCAGCACGAGCATCAGGCGTGCGGGTGCGAGCGCGAGCAGTTCGACATGGCGCACGGTGGACCGGGTGAGCGAGGGGTACTGCACCACCGCGACCTGCCGTGTGAGCTGCGCGAGCAGCCGTACGGTCCGCGCCACCACGTCGTCGAGATCGACGGCGCCGTCGAGGAAGTTCTGGATGGCACGCCGCTCGGGCGCGGTCATGGGCTTGACGCCCGCGAGCTTGTCGACGAACAGCCGGTAGCCCTTGTCCGTGGGGATCCGCCCGGCACTGGTGTGCGGCTGGGCGATGAACCCCTCGTCCTCCAGGGCCGCCATGTCGTTGCGGATCGTCGCCGGGGACACGCCGAGGCTGTGCCGCTCGGTGAGGGCCTTGGAACCGACCGGCTCCTCGGTGCCCACATAGTCCTGGACGATGGCGCGCAGCACCTGAAGCCTGCGTTCACTCAGCATCGCGCACACCTCCAGAAGTCGTTCCCTCGGCGCCTTGCCTGGCACTCTGTCCGCCCGAGTGCCAGCATTCCCCGGCCCAGTGTACGGCGGTGGGGTACCGCCCGGGCAAGGTCGGTCCTGCCGCGACCCCTCGTACGGCTAGCGTCGCCGTATGACGGTGACTTGGGAAGAGCTGGGGTGGGAGAGGGTGGCGGCCGGGGTCGGGCGGTGCCGGCTGCCGGGGTGGGACTGCACAGCGGGGCTGGTCGTCGGTTCGGGGACCGCTCTGCTGATCGACGCCGGATCGAGCCTCGGCGAGGGCGCGCGGTTGCGGGCGCAGGCCGAATCGCTCGCCGGGCATCGTGTGACTCATCTCGCGCTGACCCATCCCCACTTCGACCATGTCTTCGGGGCCTCGGCGTTCGCGGGGGCGGAGGTGTACGGGCCGGTGGGCATGGACGCGCTGTTCGACCAGCACCAGGCCCGCGAGGCACTGCGCGCGGACGCGATCCGCAACGGCCTGGACACGGCACTGGCCGACGAGGCGGTCGACGCCCTGCCCCACCCCCGCCATCATGTCTCCGGCGAGTGGACCCTCGACCTCGGCGCCGGCCGCCAGGTCCTGCTGGCGAACGTCGGCCCCGGCCATACCGGCCACGACCTCGTGGTCCTGGTCCCGGGCTCCCCCGAGGTGGTCTTCTGCGGCGACCTGGTCGAGGAGTCCGGCGAACCGCAGGCGGGCCCCGACGCCGTACCGTCGCACTGGCCGGCGGCGCTGGACCGACTGCTGGACCTGGGCGGCGAGGACGCGCTGTACGTACCCGGTCACGGAGCGGTGGTGGACGCGGCGTTCGTACGACGGCAGCGCGACGCCCTGGCAACCCGCTTCGGCGTGTCGCGTTAGGTGCTGGCGGGCTTCTCCTATCGTCATCCGAATGCGCCAGTACTCCGCCGACCTGACCCCTCCCTGGAAGAAGCCGAAGCCCGTCCCCGAGGTCCCGGCGGAGCCCGGCCTGGTGGTCGAGGAACCCGGCACCGGTTTCTGCGGTGCGGTGATCCGCTGCGAGGCGGGCACGGTGACCCTGGAGGACCGCTTCGGCAAGCACCGGGTGTTCCCGATGGAGCCGAGGGGCTTTCTCCTGGAGGGCCGGGTGGTGACGCTCGTACGTCCCACCGGTCAGGCGCCGCTACGTCCCACCCGTACGGCATCCGGCTCGGTGGCCGTCCCCGGCGCCCGCGCCCGGGTGGCCCGCGCCGGCCGTATCTACGTCGAGGGCCGCCACGACGCGGAACTGGTCGAGAAGGTCTGGGGCGACGACCTGCGCATCGAGGGCGTGGTCGTGGAGTACCTGGAGGGCGTCGACGACCTCCCGTCGATCGTCGAGGAGTTCGCGCCGGGCCCGTACGCCCGTCTGGGCGTCCTCGTGGACCACTTGGTGCCGGGCACGAAGGAGTGGCGCATCGCACAGTCGGTCACCAGCGAACACGCCCTCGTCGTCGGCCACCCGTACATCGACATCTGGGAGGCGGTGAAACCGTCGTCCCTGGGCATCGAGTCCTGGCCACGCGTCCCCCACGGCCAGGACTGGAAGACGGGCGTGTGCCGGGCCCTGGGCTGGCCGTCGGAGAACACGGGGGCGGTGTGGCAGGCGATCCTGAAGCGGGTGAACTCGTACAAGGATTTGGAGCCGGAACTGCTGGGCCGGGTGGAGGAACTGATCGACTTCGTCACGGCATGAGAGACGCGCCCCGCACCCGCCCAGGGGCGCGGGGAACTGCGCGACCAGCCCCCACCGGCCCGCGGACTCAGTCGACGAGGTCCCGCACCACCGCATCCGCCAGCAACCGCCCCCGCAGGGTGAGCACCGCACGCCCCGCGCCGTACGGCTCCTCCTGGAGAAGTCCGTCCGACAGAGCCCGGCGGGAGGCCCGGAGCCCCTCCTCCCGCAGCAGCGACAACGGCACCCCCTCCAGAAGCCGCAGCTCCAGCAGGATCCGCTCGACCCGTCGGTCCTCCTCGGACAGGAGCTCGCGGCCCGCCCCCGGTGACCGGCCCGCCGCCAGCGCCCCGGCGTACGCCCCCGGATGCTTCACGTTCCACCAGCGCACGCCGCCCACGTGGGAGTGCGCGCCGGGGCCCGCGCCCCACCAGTCGGCGCCACGCCAGTACAGCTCGTTGTGGAGGCAGCGGCCCGCCTCCGAGGTGGCCCAGTTCGACACCTCGTACCAGTCGTAGCCCGCCTCGGACAGCACCGACTCCGCGATGAGATAGCGGTCCGCGTGGACGTCGTCGTCGGTCATCGGGACCTCGCCGCGCCGGATACGACGGGCCAGCTGCGTGCCCTCCTCGACGATCAGCGCATAGGCGCTGACGTGGTCCGGGCCCGCACCGATCGCCGCCTCCAGCGAGGCCCGCCAGTCGTCGTCCGACTCACCGGGGGTGCCGTAGATCAGGTCCAGGTTGACGTGCGAGAACCCGGCCGCCCTGGCCTCCGCCACACACGCCTCGGGGCGGCCCGGGGTGTGCGTGCGGTCGAGCACCTTCAGCACGTGCTGCCGCGCGCTCTGCATGCCGAAGGAGATCCGGTTGAAGCCGCCCTGCCGCAAGGTGGCCAGATATGACGGGTCCACCGACTCCGGGTTCGCCTCCGTCGTCACCTCCGCGTCCGGCGCCAGACCGAACTCGTCACGGATCGCCGCCAGCATCCGTACGAGATCGCCCGCGGCCAGCAGGGTCGGCGTACCGCCGCCGACGAACACCGTGCTGACCTGGCGCGGGTCGTCGCCGAGGATCTTGCGGGCCAGCCGGATCTCGTCGATCAGGGTGTCGGCGTAGTTGTCGCGGGAGGCCAGCACACCGCCCGTGCCGCGCAGCTCGGTCGCCGTGTAGGTGTTGAAGTCGCAGTAGCCGCAGCGGGTCGCGCAGTACGGAACGTGCAGGTAGAACCCGAGGGGGCGGGCGTCGGCCCCGGCGAGCGCGGACACGGGGAGCGCGCCGTCGTCGGGGACGGGCTCGCCGTCGGGGAGTGCGGAAGGCATGTCCTCCATTGTCCAGGACCGTGGCGACTGCTCCGGCTACTCCGCCTGGAGCACCAGCAGCGCGAGATCGTCCTCGGGCGGCCCTACGCCGAACTCGTGCACCAGCCGTCTGACGCGCTCCGCGATCAGCGGGGCGGTGAGCCCGGCGCAGCCGGCGAGCGCCGTCGCGAGGCCGTCGCCGTCGTCGAACTGGCGGGGGCCGCAGCGTCGCTCCGTCACCCCGTCCGTGACGGCGAGCAGGGTGTCGCCGGGCCGCAGCTCGAAGGTCTCGCTGGTGTACGTCTCGTCCTCGACGACGCCGAGCAGGGTCTGCGGCCGGGCGGCGGTGCGGACCTCGCCGCCCGCACCGAGGAGCAGCGGCAGTGGATGCCCGGCGGAGGCGAGGGTGCAGCGCACACCGCCGTCGAAGGGGGCCAGCTCGCCGTAGAGGAGGGAGAGGAAGCGGGTCTGCGGGCCGTCGCCGGTCAGGGACTGGCCGCCCGCGGCGATCAGTGCGCGGGCGGCGGCGTCGGCGGCCTCCGTGGCGTCGTCGAGGAGCAGCTGGTTGAGGCGGTCCAGGACGTCGGCGACGCGGTAGCCCTCGCGGGCGAGGAGCCGCAGCCAGGGGCGGGCCAGGCCGATCACCACGGCGGCCTCGGGGCCCTTGCCCTGGACGTCGCCGACGGCGAAGCACCAGCGGCCGTCGCCGGCCGGGAAGAGGTCGTAGAAGTCGCCGCTGGGGCCGCCCTTGTCGCACGGCTCGTACACCAGCGCGCTGCGCATCCCGGGGATCTCCGCGACCGCGCCGGGCAGCAGCCCGCGCTGGAGGACGGCGCTGATGGTGGCCTGGCGGGCGTACTGGCGGGCCGCGCCGATGGCGAGGGCGACCCGGCGGCCGAGATCCTCGACCAGGCCGGTGATCTCGTCGGGGAAGCGGAGCAGCCCGGAGCGTCCGATGACGAGCGTGCCGAGCGGCCGGCCGCCCGCGATCAGCCGGTACGCCAGTGCCGTGCCGTGCGCCCCGTGCACGCCCAGCGCGTCGCCGGGCCAGGGGAACGGCACGGGCCCGGAGCGCGGCGGGTCCACCGGTCTGGGCGGGTCCTTCTCCAGGGCCCGGCGCAGTTCCTCGATACGGCTCTCGTGGCCGTGCCAGACGCGGGCGAGCCGTGGGCCCGCCCCGCCGGTGCCGTCGCCGCCCCACACACCGCCGCGCCCCATGTGCTCGTCCTCCAGCCACACCGCGCACCAGTCGGCGAGCCGCGGCACGATCAGCTGTCCGGCGAGGGCGGCGACCAGGTCCTCGTCGAGCTGTCCGGCGAGCAGGTCGGAGGCCTCGGCGAGGAAGGACAGCGCGCCGCGGTTGAGCCACTCCCGGTCGCGTTCGGCGCGCCGGGGCTCGGGGGCGAGGACTCCGGCGATCTCCAGGCCGTGCACCCCCGCGTACGCCCCGTTCTGCCCCGCGTACGCCCCGCTCTGCCCCACGGCCGCGCTGTCCTCCTCGGTCAGCCGCGCCCATACGGTCTTGGTGCCCTTGCGGTAGGTGATGCCCCAGGACTCGGCGAGGGTGGCGACGAGGCGCAGTCCGCGGCCGTACTCCGGTGTCTCGTACGACGGTTCGCCCGTGCCGTCGCGCGGGGCGCGCGAGGGGTGCTGGTCGGCGACCTCGACGACGAGGGCACCGGTCTCCGTCTCCAGACGGCACTCCAGATCGACGTCGGTGCCGGCGTGCACGACCGCGTTGGTGACGAGTTCGCTGACGACCACGACGGCGTCGTCGGCCAGCCGGTCGGTGAGCGGAGCCGTGCCGGACAGGCCCAGTTCGGCCCATTCGGAGAGGGCGGCGCGCAGGAGTGCGCGGGCGGCGCCCGGCGCGAGGGAACTGCCCGCAAGGGTGGCGTGCGCCCGGGCGTACGGAAGCACGCTCCTGTGCACAGGGACATCAGAAGCACCAGGATCGGTCTCCCGTTGCGCCGGAATGGCCCCCATGTCCCGCTCCCCGAGCAGTTCGGACGAATACACCTCGGTCAGTGCGGACAGAGTGACAGACTGGCCACGCCCATAAGCGCCGAGTCACCGAAGTGGGCCGCCATGAGTGAGAACAGTGCTACGCGTGTGCTCGAAGACGGACAGAAAGATGACCAGATTCGAGCATCGGATCTGCGTCCGCTGCTCGCCGCCATGACGGCCGCCCGGGACGGGCACTTCGCGAAGGTGACGGAGACCGGCGCCCATGGCGTCACGGCCGAACTGGCCGCGATCTTCAATCAACTCGTCGACCGCAACGTCCACTTCACCACCGAAGTCCAGCGCGTGAAAAGGGAGTTGGTGCGGCACGGCCGGCTCGACGAGCGGCTCTCGCCGAGCCCCGGCGCGGGCGCCTGGGCGTCCCGGGTCAGCGATGTGAACCAGCTGCTCGACGCCCTGGTGGCCCCGGCGGCGAACGCGACCCGGGTCCTGGACGCGGTGGCCGGCGGTGATCTGACCCAGCGGGTCGACCTGCACGACGGCAACCGCGAGTTACGCGGCGATCTGCGGCGGCTGGGGCGGGCCGTGAACAAGATGGTCGACCAGTTGTCGCTGTTCACCGGCGAGGTGACCCGGGTCGCGCGCGAGGTCGGCACCGAAGGGCGCCTGGGTGGACGGGCCAAGGTGCAAGGGCTGTCGGGAAGTTGGCGGGATGTGACCGAGGCGGTCAACACCATGGCATCCCGGCTGACGGCCCAGGTGCGGGACATCGCCCTGGTGACCACGTCGGTGGCGCGTGGCGACCTGACCCGCTCGGTCACCGTCGAGGCGACCGGTGAGCTGCTCGAACTGAAGCTGACCGTGAACACGATGGTGGACCAGCTCTCCGCCTTCGCCGACGAGGTGACCCGCGTGGCGCGCGAGGTCGGCACCGAGGGCCAGTTGGGCGGCCGGGCCCAGGTGCGGGGCGTGTCGGGGGTATGGAAGGACCTCACCGACAACGTCAACTTCATGGCGTCGAACCTGACCTCGCAGGTGCGGAACATCGCCCAGGTGACGACCGCCGTGGCGAACGGCGACCTGAGTCAGAAGATCACCGTCGACGCGCAGGGCGAGATCCTGGAGCTGAAGTCCACCATCAACACGATGGTCGACCAGCTCTCCGCCTTCGCCGACGAAGTGACGAGGGTCGCCCGCGAGGTCGGCACCGAGGGCAACCTGGGCGGGCGCGCTCAGGTGCGGGGTGTGAGCGGTGTCTGGAAGGACCTCACGGACAACGTCAACTTCATGGCGGACAACCTCACTTCACAGGTACGGAACATCGCCCTGGTCTCCACCGCCGTGGCCCAGGGCGACCTCGGCAAGAAGATCACCGTGGACGCGCGCGGCGAGATCCTGGAGCTCAAGTCCACCATCAACACGATGGTGGACCAGCTCTCCGCCTTCGCCGACGAGGTCACCCGTGTCGCCCGCGAGGTCGGCACCGAGGGCAACCTCGGCGGCCAGGCCCAGGTGCGCGGTGTGTCGGGGGTCTGGAAGGACCTCACCGACAACGTCAACTTCATGGCCCTGAACCTGACGTCGCAGGTGCGGAACATCGCCCAGGTGACGACCGCCGTCGCCAACGGCGACCTCTCCAAGAAGATCACCGTGGACGCGCGCGGCGAGATCCTCGAACTCAAGGACACCGTCAACACGATGGTGGAGCAGCTGCGCGCCTTCGCCGACGAGGTCACCCGCGTCGCCCGCGAGGTCGGCACCGACGGCCGGCTCGGCGGCCGCGCCCAGGTGCTGGGCGTGTCCGGGGTGTGGCGGGACCTGACGGACAACGTCAACTACATGGCGGACAACCTCACTTCGCAGGTCCGCAACATCGCCCAGGTGACCACGGCCGTCGCCAACGGAGACCTCTCCAAGAAGATCGACGTGGACGCCAGAGGCGAGATCCTGGAGCTGAAGACCGCCATCAACACCATGGTCGACACGCTGTCCTCCTTCTCCTCAGAGGTCACCCGCGTGGCCCGCGAGGTCGGCTCCGAGGGCCAACTCGGCGGCCAGGCCAGGGTCGAGGGCGTGTACGGCACCTGGAAGCGCCTGACGACGAACGTGAACGAGCTCGCCCTGAACCTGACCACCCAGGTCCGCGCGATCGCCGAGGTCGCCTCCGCGGTGGCCCAGGGCGACATGTCCCGCTCGATCACCGTGGAGACCCAGGGCGAGGTCACCGAACTCAAGGACAACATCAACCTGATGGTGGCCAACCTCCGCGAGACCACCCGCGCCAAGGACTGGCTGGAGTCCAACCTGGCCCGCCTGGCCGCGCTCATGCAGGGCCACCGGGACCTGATGGAGGTCGCCGACCTGCTGCTGCGCGAGCTGACCCCGCTGGTGAACGCCCAGTACGGCGCGTTCTTCCTGGCCGACCCCGACGAGGACAGTGCCGCTCTCCGCACCACCGTTCCCGCGAAGGGACTCGCGTTCATCGCCGGCTACGGATCGGCACAGGGCGCGACCATGGAGACCGGGGGCCTCCCGGTGCACGGCCTGGTCAGGCAGGCCGCCCGCGAGAAGAAGCGGATCCTCGTCGAGGAGGCCCCGCCGGACTACATCAAGATCAACAGTGGGCTCGGCGAGGCGGCGCCCACCAGCGTGGTCATCATCCCGATCCTCTTCGAGGACAAGCTCCTCGGCGTGATCGAGCTGGCGTCCTTCTCCCGCTTCTCCGACGTCCACCTCGCCTTCTTCGACCAGTTCGTGAACACCATCGCCGTCGCGATCAACACGATCATCGCCAACTCCCGTACGGAGTCCCTGCTCGGCGAGTCGCAGCGCCTGGCCCGCCAGCTCCAGGAACGCTCGGACGAACTCCAGAAACAGCAGGCGGAGTTGCAGCGCTCGAACGCCGAACTGGAGGAGAAGGCAGCCCTGTTGGCGACCAGCTCCCAGTACAAGTCGGAGTTCCTGGCGAACATGTCGCACGAGCTGCGCACCCCGCTCAACTCCCTGCTGATCCTGGCCCGGCTGCTCTCCGACAACCCGGACGGACATCTCTCCGACCAGGAGGTGCAGTTCGCGACGACCATCCACCGCTCGGGCTCGGACCTCCTCCAGCTGATCAACGACATCCTCGACCTGTCGAAGATCGAGGCGGGCCGGATGGACGTACGCCCGAAGAAGCTGCCGCTGATCAAGCTGCTCGACTACGTCCACGCCACCTTCCGCCCGCTCACCCTTGACCGGGGACTCGCCTTCGAGGTGGCGGTCGGCGAGGACGTGCCGCGCGAGATGTACTCGGACGAGCAGCGACTCCAGCAGATCCTGCGCAACCTGCTCTCCAACGCGATCAAGTTCACCGCGACGGGCCGGGTCGAGCTGCGCGTCAACAGGGTCACGGACACCGAGCTCCACTACGTCCGTGACAGCGGCCAGGTGATCGCGTTCTCCGTCAGCGACACCGGCATCGGCATCGCGCAGGAGAAACTGCCGGTGATCTTCGAGGCGTTCCAGCAGGCCGACGGCACCACCAACCGCAAGTACGGCGGCACCGGCCTCGGTCTGTCGATCAGCCGCGAGATCGCCGGTCTGCTCGGTGGCCGGATCGTCGCCGAGAGCGAGCCCGGCAAGGGCTCCACGTTCACGCTGTACGTCCCCGTCGTCAGCCCCGGCCACTCGGCGACCGGCCCCACCCCCGAGGAACACACCCTGCCGGTACCGGAACAGCTGTCGACCGAGCCCTTCACCTCCGCCGAAGTGGACGACTCGTGGCCGACGCCCACCAAGCTGGAGGCGTGGAAGAGGGGCCGGGCGGGCCAGGTGCTGCCCGGGCGGCGGGTGCTGATCGTCGACGACGACATCCGCAACGTCTTCGCACTGACCCATGTCCTCGGCCGGGTCGGCATGCCCGTCCTCTACGCCGAGAACGGCCGGGAGGGCATCGAGACGCTGGAGCGCAACCCGGACGTCGAACTCGTCCTGATGGACATCATGATGCCGGAGATGGACGGCTACGAGACGATCGCCGCCATCCGCCGCACCCCCCGCTGGACGGGCCTGCCGATCGTCGCGCTGACCGCGAAGGCGATGCCGGGAGACCGGGAGAAGTCGATCGCGCGGGGCGCCAACGACTACGTACCCAAGCCGGTCGACGTGGATCAGCTGCTGACCGTCGTGTGCGCGCTCCTCGACCCGGAGGGCCCGCAGGGCGAGGAAGGTGTCCAGAAGCCCGCGGTCGACGCGGAGACCGACGCGCCGGAACCGGGCATGACAGGGGAAGTGCCGGTCCCGCCGACGACTGAATGAGGCACAGTCACCATGAGCGCTGAGGCAACGACCGTAGAGCGCGCCAGCATCCTCCTCGTCGACGACATGGAGGACAACCTGGTCGCCCTGGAGGCCGTCCTGGGGTCCCTCAACGAGCCGCTCGTCCGCGCACGTTCGGGCGAGGAAGCCATGAAGGCACTGCTGCGGCAGCAGTTCGCCCTCGTCCTGCTCGACGTCCGCATGCCGGGCATGGACGGCTTCGAGACCGCCGCGAACATCAAACGGCTCGATCAGACCAAGGACGTCCCGATCATCTTCCTGACCGGCGCGGAGGACGACTCCGGCTACGCCTTCCGCGGCTACGCGACCGGCGCCGCGGACTATCTGACCAAGCCCTTCGACCCCTGGGTGCTCAGGGCGAAGGTCACCGTCTTCCTGGACCTGCACCGCAAGAACCAGCAACTGGAGCGACTGCTGGCCCAGGACCAGGGCGAGGTGAACACCCGCCTGGCCGATCTGGAGGAGCAACTGTCCGGGGAGAACCCCCCGGACCTGGCAACACTGCGCACACAGGTCCGGGAGCTACGCCAGCTGGTCGGCAGAGGGCGCTTGTAACGCCCCTACGCCTCGCGCGTACCGGCGTACATCTCGTCGATCAGGTGCTTGGCCGCATCACAGCGGGAGACGACCCCCGCACCCCCAGCAGGGCTCGGGGCGCCCCCAACCGCGCTCTCACGCCTCACGCGCACCCGCGTACATCTCGTCGATCAGGTGCTTGTACTCCCGCTCCACCACCGGCCGCTTCAGCTTGAGGCTCGGTGTGATCTCGCCGTGCTCGACGTCGAGGTCACGCGGCAGCAGGCGGAACTTCTTGATGGTCTGCCAGCGCTGGAGACCCTCGTTGAGTTCCTTGATGTGGCCTTCGATCATCTCGACGGTGGCCGGCGCGGCCACGACCTCGGCGTACGACTTGCCGTCCAGGCCGTTCTCCTTCGCCCAGCCGAGGATCGACACCTCGTCGAGGGCGATGAGGGCGGTGCAGAAGTTCCGGTCGGCGCCGTGCACCAGGATGTTGGAGACGTACGGGCACACCGACTTGAACTGTCCCTCGACCTCGGTGGGCGCGATGTACTTGCCGCCGGAGGTCTTGAAGAGGTCCTTCTTGCGGTCGGTGATGCGGAGGTAGCCGTCGGGCGACAGCTCGCCGATGTCACCGGTGTGGAACCAGCCGTCGGCCTCCAGGACCTCGGCGGTCTTCTCCGGCAGCCCGTGGTAGCCCTCCATGATGCCGGGCCCGCGCAGCAGGATCTCGCCGTCCTCCGCGATCCGCACCTCCGTGCCGGGCAGCGGCTTGCCGACCGTGCCGGTGCGGTACGCCTCGCCCGGGTTCACGAAGGAGGCGGCCGAGGACTCGGTCAGGCCGTAGCCCTCGAGGATGTGGATACCGGCGCCGGAGAAGAAGAACCCGATCTCGGGGGCGAGGGCCACGGAGCCGGAGACACAGGCGCGCAGATTGCCGCCGAAGGCCTCGCGGATCTTGGCGTACACCAGCTTGTCGGCGACCGCGTGCTTGGCGGCAAGCCCGAAGGGGGCGCTCGCCGTGCCGGTACGGCGGAAGTTGTCCTGGGTGACCTTGGCGTACTCGCGGGCGACCTCGGCGGCCCAGCGGAAGATCTTGTACTTGGCGCCGCCGCCCGCGCGGGCCTTGTTGGCGATGCCGTTGTAGACCTTCTCGAAGATGCGCGGAACGGCCGCCATGTACGTCGGCTGCACGATCGGCAGATTCTCGATGATCTTGTCGACCCGGCCGTCGACGGCGGTGACGTGACCGACCTCGATCTGCCCCGAGGTGAGCACCTTGCCGAAGACGTGCGCGAGCGGCAGCCACAGGTACTGCACGTCCTCGGCGCCCACCAGGCCGGTCGCGGCGATCGCCTTCGCCATGTACGCCCAGTTGTCGTGCGGCAGGCGGACACCCTTGGGGCGGCCGGTGGTGCCGGAGGTGTAGATGAGAGTGGCGAGCTGGTCCTTGGTGATCGCGCCGACCCGCTCCTTGATCAGGTCGGGGTCCTTCTCCAGGCGGGCCGCGCCACGGGCCTCCAGCTCGGCGAGGGTCAGCACCCAGTCGCCGGTCTCCACGCCCTCGGCGTCGATGACCACGACATGGGTCAGGTCGGGCAGCTCGGCGCGCTTCTCCTGCGCCTTGGCCAGCTGCTCGGCGTTCTCCGCGAACAGCACGCGGCTGTCGGAGTCGGAGACGATGAACGCGGACTCGTCGGCGTTGGTCTGCGGGTACACCGTGGTCGTGGCGGCGCCGGCGCACAGGATGCCGAGGTCCGCGAGGATCCACTCGATCCGGGTCGCCGAGGACAGGGCGACCCGCTGCTCGGGCTGCACCCCGAGCTCGATCAGGCCGGCGGCGATGGCGTAGACCCGCTCGGCGGTCTGCCCCCAGCTCAGCGACTTCCAGTCGTCGGGGCCCTCGCCGGATGCCGAGGGCACGGGGTAGCGGTACGCCTCTGCGTCCGGTGTGGCCGAAACGCGCTCCAGGAAGAGGGTCGCCACGCTCGGCGGACGGTTCTCGATCAGGGTCTGTGTGTCGCTCACGACATCCTCCGGGGCCCGCGACAGTGCGGCGGCTGGCTCAGTGCGGCTGGTGACTCGAGTGGGTGTTGTTTAACTCACGAGTAACTATCGAGTGGAGATCAGAGTAGAGCGCGACCGACGCCGATGTAAGGGGCGGCGGCCTGTCACTTTCTACAGAGCGCGACGCTACGCACGCGTAGGGGCCTGTCGCGCTCGCACGCGACAGGCCCCTATTTTCACGGGAAAGCGGCGCTACTTCTTGCCCTTGCCGGAACCCGCGTTGTCGTCGCTGCTCAGCACGGCGATGAAGGCCTCCTGCGGAACCTCCACAGAGCCCACCATCTTCATCCGCTTCTTGCCCTCCTTCTGCTTCTCCAGCAGCTTCCGCTTACGGGAGATGTCACCGCCGTAGCACTTGGCGAGGACGTCCTTGCGGATGGCGCGGATGGTCTCGCGGGCGATGACCCGGGAGCCGATGGCGGCCTGGATCGGCACCTCGAAGGCCTGCCGAGGGATGAGTTCGCGCAGCTTGGCGACGAGCCGCACGCCGTACGCGTACGCCGCGTCCTTGTGCGTGACCGCCGAGAAGGCGTCCACCTTGTCGCCGTGCAGCAGGATGTCGACCTTGACCAGGCTGGAGGCCTGCTCGCCGGTGGGCTCGTAGTCGAGGGACGCGTAGCCGCGCGTCTTGGACTTCAGCTGGTCGAAGAAGTCGAAGACGATCTCCGCGAGCGGGAGGGTGTAGCGGATCTCGACCCGGTCCTCGGAGAGGTAGTCCATGCCGAGCAGGGTGCCGCGCCGGGTCTGGCACAGCTCCATGATCGACCCGATGAACTCGGAGGGCGCGAGGATCGTGGCGCGTACGACGGGCTCGTACACGTCGTCGATCTTCCCCTCGGGGAACTCGCTCGGGTTGGTGACGGTGTGCTCGGAACCGTCCTCCATGACGACGCGGTAGACCACGTTCGGCGCGGTGGCGATGAGGTCGAGCCCGAACTCGCGCTCCAGCCGCTCGCGGATCACGTCGAGGTGCAGCAGGCCCAGGAAGCCGACGCGGAAACCGAAGCCGAGGGCGGCGGAGGTCTCCGGCTCGTACACCAGCGCGGCATCGTTGAGCTGGAGCTTGTCGAGGGCGTCGCGCAGCTCGGGGTAGTCGGAGCCGTCCAGCGGATACAGACCCGAGAAGACCATCGGCTTCGGGTCCTTGTAGCCGCCGAGCGCCTCGGTGGCCCCCTTGTGCAGGGTGGTGATCGTGTCACCGACCTTGGACTGGCGGACGTCCTTCACACCGGTGATCAGATAGCCGACCTCACCGACACCGAGGCCGTCGGCCGCCTTCATCTCGGGGGCCGAGACGCCGATCTCAAGGAGCTCGTGCGTGGCGCCGGTGGACATCATCCGGATCCGCTCGCGCTTGTTGAGCTGACCGTCGATGACACGGACGTACGTCACGACACCGCGGTAGGAGTCGTAGACGGAGTCGAAGATCATGGCGCGGGCGGGTGCGTTTTGGACGCCGACCGGCGCGGGGACGTCGGCGACCACCCGGTCCAGCAGCGCCTCGACGCCCAGGCCCGTCTTGGCGGAGACCTTGAGGACGTCGTCGGGGTCGCAGCCGATGAGGTTGGCGAGCTCCTCGGAGAACTTCTCCGGCTGGGCGGCCGGCAGGTCGATCTTGTTCAGCACGGGGATGATCTTGAGGTCGTTCTCCATCGCCAGGTACAGGTTGGCGAGAGTCTGGGCCTCGATGCCCTGGGCGGCGTCGACCAGGAGGACGGTGCCCTCACAGGCGGCCAGCGACCGGGACACCTCGTACGTGAAGTCCACGTGCCCCGGGGTGTCGATCATGTTGAGGATGTGGGTCTTGCCCGGCTCCTCGGTCGGGGCCCAGGGCAGTCGGACCGCCTGGGACTTGATCGTGATGCCACGCTCACGCTCGATGTCCATGCGGTCGAGGTACTGAGCACGCATCTGCCGCTGATCGACCACTCCGGTCAGCTGGAGCATGCGGTCGGCGAGCGTGGACTTGCCGTGGTCGATGTGCGCGATGATGCAGAAATTGCGGATCAGAGCCGGGTCGGTACGGCTCGGCTCGGGCACATTGTTAGGGGTCGCGGGCACGCAGGGTCCTGTCTCTTGAGGCGCCTTGTGCCTCGGGTCGGATCGATACGTAGGCTCCATGGTCCCATGGGCGGGGACCGGAGGCCGTTTTGGGCCGTCGGCCGGCCCACTGGTACTGTGGGTAGCTGTGTCTCTTGCCCTCTCAGCACGAGGCACACCCCAAGAAATCACCTGGCCCGGGTCCCTTGTGGTCCCGTGCCTGAACCTGAAAAGGCTCAATCAGTGGCGAACATCAAGTCCCAGATCAAGCGGATCAAGACCAACGAGAAGGCTCGGCTGCGCAACAAGGCCGTCAAGTCCTCCCTGAAGACCGCCATCCGCAAGGCCCGTGAGGCCGCTGCCGCGGGTGACACCGAGAAGGCCACCGAGTACCAGCGCGCTGCCGCGCGTCAGCTCGACAAGGCCGTCGCCAAGGGCGTCATCCACAAGAACCAGGCCGCCAACAAGAAGTCGGCGCTTGCTTCGAAGGTCGCGTCCCTCAAGGGCTGACACCTTTTATCTGATCTGTTCTTTTTGATCTGACCGCCGGAAGGACCCAGAGCGGGCCCTCTCTCATCCGCTCCCACCCGGCAACCAGAGCTCGTACGCGGCCTGCGTTCGCCACGCGGGTATGAGCTCGCAAGCTTGGTCCGAAGGCCCCGGAGCCCGCCCTTCCCCAGGGTGGAAGCCGGGGCCTTCGGCATGCGGTGTCACGACCAGAAGTCGTTGGACTTGTCGATGTCCTCGACACACTCGTCGAGATCGGTGGCCTTGTCTCCGACGATCCGGAAGATGATGCAGCTGTTCTCCTCCAGTCGCTTCCCTTTGCGTTCCGCGGTGAAGTGGTGCAGTGCGACGACATGGCCACGGCCGTCGACGAGGAGGCTGCGCAGCTCGGCACTCATCGTGCCGTTGGTCTCCTCGAACAGCCGGCCGTACATCTCGATGATCGCGTCCTGCCCCTTGTAGTCCCCCGAGAGCGGGTGGCTACCGGGCACATGCTGCGTACAGTCCGCGGCCATCAGACCACGCAAGGCGTCCATGTCACCGCGCTGAAAGGCCTCGTAGCCCTTGCGGACGAGCACAGCGTGCGGGTGTTCAGCCATGGCAACCGCCACCTTCCCGTTGCTTCGGCGATATACGGCTGATGCGCCCGATTGTCCTCCCGGAGAAGCCCTCCGTCACGCCGATACGGACAATCGCTGCCCGACCGGCAGGCAGCTCCGTGCCTTCAGCCCGTCCGGCGTCTGAGGACGAGGGTTCGCCGTCCCGATCCCCCACCCACCCGCGCCGCTCAGGGCCGCCCCGCATCCTCCAGCCCGTCCGGCGTCTGAGGACGAGGCCCCTCAAGGGCCGACGGGGGTCTGGGGGCGCAGCCCACAGGGACCGGGGTCGAAGGAGCAGCGTCCCTGGAGGACGGGACGGGTAGGGGCGGCGGGGGCGAGAAACAGCCGACGCCGACCACGGCAAACCTCAGCGAGGCCCGCTACCGCTACGCCCGCCCTCGCGACCGCGCCGCCCGAGCAATCACCACGACCGCCTTCTCCAGGGCGTACTCAGGATCGTCCCCCCCGCCCTTCACCCCCGCATCCGCCTCGGCAACGGCCCGCAACGCCACAGCAACCCCATCCGGCGTCCACCCCCGCATCTGCTGCCGCACCCGATCGATCTTCCACGGCGGCATCCCCAGTTCCCGCGCAAGATCCGCCGGCCGCCCACCCCGAGCCGACGACAACTTCCCGATCGCCCGCACCCCCTGCGCCAACGCACTCGTGATCATCACCGGCGCCACCCCCGTGGCCAACGACCACCGCAGCGCCTCCAACGCCTCCGCCGCTCGCCCCTCGACCGCCCGGTCGGCGACGGTGAAGCTCGACGCCTCGGCCCGCCCGGTGTAGTACCGCCCCACGACCGCCTCGTCGATCGTCCCCTCGACATCGGCGACCAACTGCGACACGGCCGACGCCAGCTCCCGCAGATCACTCCCGATCGCATCGACAAGCACCTGACAGGCCTCGGGCGTGGCCGACCGCCCGGTCGCCCGGAACTCCTGCCGCACAAAGGCCAGCCGGTCCGCCGGCTTGGTCATCTTCGGGCAGGCGATCTCCCGCGCCCCCACCTTCCGCGCGGCATCGAGCAACCCCTTGCCCTTCGCCCCGCCGGCATGCAGCAGCACGAGCGTGATCTCCTCGGCGGGTGCCGAGAGATACGCCTTCACGTCCTTCACGGTGTCGGCCGACAGATCCTGCGCATTGCGTACGACCACGACCTTGCGCTCCGCGAAGAGCGAGGGGCTGGTCAACTCGGCGAGCGTGCCGGGCTGGAGCTGGTCCGGGTTCAGATCCCGTACGTCCGTGTCGGCGTCGGCGGCCTTCGCAGCGGCCACCACCTCCCGCACGGCACGGTCGAGCAGCAGGTCCTCCTGCCCCACGGCAAGCGTCACGGGGGCAAGCGGGTCGTCGTTCGCACTCTTCGTTGCCATCGCCGACAAGCATGGCACGGGCCACTGACAACGAGCCCCGCCCACCGGACGAGCCCGAAGGGCACCCCCACCCCTACGGCTCCTCCCGCCACCCGTCCCACTCCCCCGCGAACTCGTCCAGCGCCCCGGGGTCCAGCCGCCCGTCCTCGTCCCGCAGCACAACGAGCCACTGCGCGTCCTCGGCGTCGTCCTCCCCCGCCAGCGCGTCGCGGACGATGCGCGGCTCCTCAGCCACCCCGAACCGCTCCCTGAGCGCCTCCACCACATCTTCCGCGGCATCCCGGTCAGGCAGCACCAGCACATGTCTCACATCGCTCACCCAGCCATTGTCCGGCACCCGGGAAGCCCCGAACCCCAGCTCAGCCCATGCCCACCAGGACCTCACCCACGGCCCCGGCCCGCCCGCCTCACCCCGCCTTCCGCGCCACCGGCACCCGGTCGAGCTCCACCCCGAACCGCTCCCGGTACACCGCCAGCACCTCCTCGTCCGTCCCCAACTCCCGCACCTCGCGTGCCCCGTCCGCCCCCGTCACCGTGAAGCTCCGCCCGCTGAGCGTGATCCTCCCGCCGTCCTCCGTGACCCGCGAACACACCGGCGACCGTGTGAAGTGCGAGGCCGGCGAGGTGCTGTGCCACCAGGCGCCCGCCACGAAGTCGCCGAGCACCCGGGGCCGTACCTCCAAGCGGTACTGGGGCTTGCCGCCCATGACGACGTCCAGGTCGGCCGCCTCCGCCACCTCGTGCCCGCCCCGCACCCCGGCCGCGTCCGCCCCGGCCTCGACGACCCGGAACGTGCCCCCGGGATCGGCCTGTTCCCCCCGCGCCTCCATCGCCAGCGGATGGTGGCTGTGCGCCCCGAAGCCGACGTCGGCCAGCCAGTCGCCCCCGTCCACCGTCCGCACCCGCAGGGCCAGATGGTCGTACGGGATGCCGAGCCGCCCCTCCTCCCCGTACACCCGGGCCGCCAGCAGCGTCACCTCGAAGCCCAGCGCGGCGAGCAACGCCCCGAAGGAGCCGTTGAGTTCGTAGCAGAACCCGCCCCTTCGCGCCCCCACCACCTTGTCCAGCAGCCGCTTCTCCTCCAGCACGATCTCCTCGCCGAGATGGATCGACAGGTTCTCGAAGGGCACGGTCTGCAGATGGCGCAGCTGCAGCTCGCGCAGGACGTCCACGGTGGGCCACGCCGGGTGCTCGGCACCGAGACGGCGGAGATAGGCATCAACCTGTGTGGAATTCATGCCCTCAGTCTCCCGCCACCCGCAGCGACTCACCCGTTCCCAGGACCGCCAGCGCCCCGTCCTCGTCCGTCCGCAGCACCATCGCTCCCTGGGCCCGCAGCGCCGCGACCGTGCCGGGAGCCGGATGTCCGTACGTGTTGTCCCTCCCCACCGAGATGAGCGCCAGCCGCGGAGCCACCCTGCGTATCAGTTCCGGATCCTGGTAGGCCGAGCCGTGGTGGGCGACCTTGAGTACGTCCACGCCGCCCAGCAGCGCGCCCGCCGGGGATCTCAACAGGGCTCGCTGGGCCGGGGGTTCGAGATCGCCGAGCAGCAGGAACCGCAGTCCGCCCGACCGCACGAGCAGGGCGACGCTGGCGTCGTTCGGCCCTTCCGGTTCCGTCGAGGAAGCCGGAGCTCCCGGAGCTCCCCCGGCCGGCGGTGGCCACACCACCTCCCAGGCCAGCGCCCCGGTGCGCCGCCGCTCCCCGGCCACGGCACGGGTGAGCGGAATCCGGTGCCGCGCCGCCTGCCGCCGTACGAACTCCACCTGGTCCGCCGGCTCCTCGAACCCGGTCGTCTCGATCGCCCCCACGCTCCGCCCGCGCAGCACGCCGGGCAGGCCCGCCACATGGTCGGCGTGGAAGTGGGTCAGCACGACCAGCGGGATCCTGGTGACACCCAGGGTGCGCAGACACCGGTCGACGAGCGTCGGATCGGGCCCCGCGTCCACCACCACACCGGTACCGTCACCCGCCGCGAGCACGGTCGCGTCCCCCTGCCCCACATCGCACATCACGAACCGCCAGCCGGGCGGCGGCCACCCGGTGATCACCCGGGCCAGCGGCGGCGGCTGCACCACCACCAGCAGGAGCAGCGCTCCGCAGACCCCGCACCACCCGGGATGCCGCAACAGCCGCCGCCCGGCCGTCACCACGGCCACCGTGACCAGGGCGAGCAGGGCCGCCCCGGTCCAGCTGCCCGGCCAGTCCACCCCGGCTCCGGGCAGGGACGCCCCGGTGCGGGCGACGTCCGCGATCCACCCCGCGGGCCAACTCGCGCACCAGGCCAGCGCCTTGGCCACCGGCATCACCAGTGGTGCCGTCGCCAGCGCGGCGAAGCCCAGCACCGTGGCCGGCGCCACGGCGAACTCCACGAGCAGATTGCACGGCACCGCCACCAGGCTGACCCGCGCCGACAGCACCGCGACGACCGGCGCGCACAGCGCTTGCGCGGCACCCGCGGCGGCCAGTGCCTCGGCCAGCCGCGGTGGCACCCGCCGCCGTCGCAGGGCCGCGCTCCAGCGGGGTGCGAGCGTGAGCAGGGCCCCGGTGGCCAGCACTGACAGCAGGAATCCGTAACTCCGGGCCAGCCAGGGGTCGTACAGCACCAGTAGCAGGACGGCCGTCGCCAACGCCGGGATCAGCGACCTGCGGCGCCCGGTCGCCAGGGCGAGCAGGACCACGGTTCCGCAGGCCGCGGCCCGCAGCACACTCGGGTCCGGTCGGCACACGACGACGAAGGCGAGCGTGAGCGCCCCGCCGAGCAGCGCCGTCGTCCGCAGGGGGATGCCGAGCCGGGGTGCGAGTCCCCGGCGCTCGACGCGCTGGGCCAGTCCGGGCGGCCCGATGAGCAGGGCCAGGATGATCGTGAGGTTGCTCCCGGAGACGGCGAGCGTATGCGCGAGGTCGGTCTCCTTGAACGCCTCGTCCAGGTCCGGAGTGATCCGCGAGGTGTCCCCGACGACGAGCCCCGGCAGCAGCGCCCGCGCATCCCCCGGCAGCCCGTCGGTGGCCTCCCGCAGTCCGCCCCGCAACCGCCCGGCGAACCGCTGCACCCCCGACGGCCCCGCCACGACCTCCGGCGCCCCCTGCCCTCGCACCCGCACCACGGCCGCGACCCTGTCCCCACCCACCATCACCGGCGCCAGCCGCGCGGCGACACGAAACCGTGTGGAGGGCAGCAACCGCAGCCAGGGCGAGGACTCGGGCCCGCCGAGCAGGGAGCCTCCACCACCCGCCGCCCCCTCGGCGAAGGGACTCCCACCTGTCGATCCGTCGTCGAAGTCGCCCCCATCTGCCGAACCGTCGGCAAAACCGCCCCCACCTGTCGGCCCGAAGGCAGACCCGCCCCCGCTCATCGCCCCGCCGGAGGAACCCACGCCTCCCTCTCCGCCCCGGGCAACGGCACTCGGAGTCTCCCGACCGCCCGAACCCGCCGTCGGCGCCCCGGCCCCTCCGTCGGCACTCCTCCCGAACCCCGCCACGTCGACCATCACCAGCACCGGTGCCCGCGTATCCACCACCGCCCCGCCCGCCTTCGCCACCCGCCGCACCTCACCCTTGATCAGCACGGAAGTCGGCGCCCTACGGTCCCCCTCGACCCTGGGCCGGGTGAGCCGGGGATCGGAGGTGACCTCGATCTCGGCGGTCACGGTCGCGTACTCCCGGGCCAGCCCGGGCACCGGCCCACGGCGCAGATCGGCTCCGTGCAGCCCGGCCGAGACGGCGGCCGCGGCGACGCAGAGCAGCACGGCGGCGACCGGGACCCGCGGCCCCGCACTGCGCCGCGTCAGCAGCATCACGCCCGCTGCCACCAGGCACAGGACGGCGACCCCGGTGACCCACTCGGGCGCGGCGTCCAGCATCAGCGCCGCCGTGGCCCAGGCGGCGAGCGCGGGTGGGACGAGTCGTAGGTCGGCCGGCCCTTCCTGGCGGGGGTTGGCGTCCCCGAGCCGTGTGCCGGAGGCGGCGTGCACGGCTCGGCGGGGCCGGGGCGTCGCCGGTGGAGAAGGCGAGGAGGGCGAACCCTCGGGTACGTGGCTCATGGCCGTACGAGATTCCGCAGATCGGCGAAGCGGCGTTCTCCGATGCCGTTGACCTCGCGCAGCTCGTCCACCGAGCGGAAGCCGCCGTGCTGGGTGCGGTAGTCGACGATGTGCTGGGCCAGGACCGGACCGACCCCCGGCAGGGTGTCCAGCTGGTCCACGGTGGCCGTGTTGAGGGAGACCGGTGCCGCGGGTCCCGCTCCCGGCACGGATCCGGCGGTGCCGACCGGACCACCGCCCGCCGGACCGCCGGGGCCGGCCCCGGGCGCGGCAGGAACGCCGACCACGACCTGCTCGCCGTCGACGAGGAAGCGAGCACGGTTGAGCCCCTCGGTGTCCGTACCGGGCCGCACCCCACCGGCCGCCCGCAGCGCGTCGGCGACACGTGAACCCGCGGGGAGCCGGTGAACGCCGGGATCACGGACCTTGCCGCCGACGTCCACCACGATCTCGGCCGCGGGCGAGCCCACCGCGTTCGGCGCACCGGCCGAAGCGCCGGGACCGGCCTCCGCGCTCCGCTCCGCGAAGGGGGCGGCCACGACTTCGGGTGCCCGCACGGCCTGCGTCCGCCCCGCCCAGAAGTGCTGCACGGCGAGACCCGCGGCGACGACGAGCACCACCGCCAGCGCGACCACACTCCGCCGCTCCAAGCCGCACCTGGCCTGCAACCACACCGGCATCCGCTCCCGAAGAGCCAGCCCGGCCCGCGCCCGCCGGTCCCCCGCCGCAGGGGGAGCATCAGCCCAGCCCATCGGTGCCGGCCCGGGGTCAGGACCGAAGTCCTCGTCCGCGCCGATCCCGTCGGCCCCCGCACCGGGCACACCACCCCCGTCGATGCCCGGCGGCCCCGTCCCCGCCTCCCGTCGCTCCCCGACGCGATCGGCGAACATCGCCTCCGCACGCCGACGGAGTTCCTCGGCCGACGCATACCGGTGCCGGCCCCGTGCCGGCCGATGGTGGCGTTGGTGCTGGCGGGTACGGACGTCGGAGGCAGGCCCACGGCCCGGCCCACTGGTCGGAGTCGCTGTGCGTGAACGTGATCGAAGTGCCATGCGACGAGGATCGGGCACCCGGCGCTCTCGCGATGATCTTGCTCGATTCCCGGGGACGACACCCCAGTTGTGGATAACTCGGCCACCCACACGAGTGACAGCCGGCCACCCACAGCCCCCGACGACGGCGTCACCACGCCATCGCGTCACCACACCACCGCGTCACCGCGGCGAAACCACAGCCCCCAGCAGCCCCGGCCCTGTGTGCGCCCCGATCACCGCACCGACCTCACTCACATGCAGATCCGCCAGCCCCGGCACCCGCGCCCGCAGCCGGTCCGCCAGGGCCGACGCCCGGTCGGGGGCGGCGAGGTGGTGGACGGCGATGTCGACCTGCGCGCTGCCCGCCCGGTCGGCCACGATCTCCTCGAGGCGGGCGATCGCCTTCGACGCGGTGCGCACCTTCTCCAGGGGTTCGATCCGGCCGCCCTGGAGCTGCAGCAGCGGCTTGACCGCGAGCGCGGAGCCGAGGAGTGCCTGGGCGGCACCGATGCGGCCGCCCCGGCGCAGATAGTCGAGAGTGTCGACGTAGAAGTAGGCGGACGTCCCGGCGGCCCGTTTCTCCGCGGCGGTGACCGCCTCGTCCATCGTGCCGCCCGCCTCGGCCGCCTCCGCCGCGGCGAGCGCGCAGAAACCGAGGGCCATCGCGATCATCCCGGTGTCCACGACCCGTACCGGCACCGGCGCCTCGCGCGCCGCGAGGACCGCCGCGTCGTAGGTGCCGGAGAGCTCGGCGGACAGATGCAGGGAGACGATGCCGGTCGCGCCGGACTCCGCGACCCGCCGGTAGGTCTCCGCGAAGAGCGCGGGACTCGGGCGCGAGGTGGTGACAGGGCGCCGCTTCTGAAGTGCCTGGGCCAGGGATCGGGTCGAGATCTCGGTGCCCTCTTCGAGGGCCTGGTCGCCGAGGACGACGGTCAGGGGCACCGCGGTGATGCCGTGGCGCTCCATCGTCCGCTGCGGCAGGTAGGCCGTTGAATCGGTGACGATCGCGACATGGCGGGACATGAGCTGGAGGTTACCTGCCGTAGCGCCAGGGCGGCAGCCCGACCCCTGTCACCTGGGGCAGCCTTGACCGGATCAAGTCGTGCTCTCGGGACGGGGCTTCTTCTGCCAGGGGTACGCGGGGCGCTGTGCCGGCGGGGTGATGGCGGGCCGGGTCGGTTCGTCGGCGGTGCGTGACTTCGGTGTCTCCGGCCAGGTCTGCTGGGCCGTGGTGGCATCGGCGACGGGTGCCTCGGGCCACGGGGGCGGGGACTGCGCGGGCTCCGCCGGCTCCGCTGTCGTCCAGTGCCGCAGCGCGCCGGCCTCCATGTCGATCTGGGAGCTCAGCGAGTCCAGGTCGTCGTCCGCGAAGCGGCGGGCACGGTCCCGGGCCGCCCAGCGCAGTGAGTCCGCGGAGTGCGTGATCTGCTCGGTGCGCTCGCGCAGCGCCGGCAGTCGCTCGGCGAGCGTCGCCCGGTCCGGTTCGGACTCCAGGCGCCTGAGTTCGCCGTCCAGTTCGTGTCCGTGCGCGCTGAGCCGCTGGAAGAGGGCGAGGGACTCCTTGAGGGACTCGTCCTCGGCCACGCCCGCGTGCAGGGCGTCCTGGGTGGCGCGCATGGAGGTGCGCAGCTTCAGCCGCAGTTGGGCCAGTTCGCCCGCCGCACCGGGCTGGGCGAAGGACTTGGCCCGCAGCGTGTGGTCCTCGACCGTGCGGCGGGCCTGCGTGATGGTGCGGTCCACGCCCCGCTTGGCGGCGCCGACCACCTTCACCGTGGCGTAGACACCGAGCACCAGGAAGAGCACGAAAAGCAGAGCGACTATCGCCATCAGTGCCTCCACGATGCTCCTCCTACGACCGGGCGCGATGTTCCGCGCCGCTCTTCAACGGTAAACGCAACGGGCAGGCGCGGAGTTCCGGAAGAACCCCGAACCTGCCCCGTACGGAACCCCTAGGGGTCACCGGCACCGTGCCTCACGACGGAACGATGTTCACCAGCTTCGGTGCCCGCACGATCACCTTGCGGATCCCCGCCCCGTCCAGCGCCGCCACGACCTTGTCGTCGGCCAGCGCCACCTTCTCCAGCTCCTCGTCGGAGATGGCCGGGGACACCTCCAGACGGGCCTTGACCTTGCCCTTGATCTGCACGACGCAGGTCACGCTCTCGTCCACCACGTACGCCGGGTCGGCGACCGGGAAGTCCTGGTGGACGACCGAGTCAGTGTGGCCCAGCTTGCGCCACAGCTCCTCGGCGATGTGCGGGGCCAGCGGCGCGACCAGCAGCACCAGCGACTCGGCGACCGAGCGGGGTACCGAGCCGCCCGCCTTGGTCAGGTGGTTGTTCAGCTCGGTGACCTTGGCGATGGCGGTGTTGAACCGCATGCCGTCCAGGTCCTGCCGTACGCCGTCGATGGCCTTGTGCAGGGCGCGCAGGGTGTCCTCGTCGGGCTCGGCGTCGGTCACCACCAGCGAGCCGGTCGCCTCGTCGACGACGTTGCGCCACAGCCGCTGCAGCAGCCGGAACTGGCCGACCACCGCGCGCGTGTCCCACGGCCGGGAGACGTCCAGCGGGCCCATGGCCATCTCGTACAGGCGCAGGGTGTCGGCGCCGTACTCCTCGCAGATCTCGTCCGGAGTGACCGCGTTCTTCAGGGACTTGCCCATCTTGCCCAGCAGCCGGGAGACCTTCTCGCCCTGGTAGTAGTACGCGCCGTCGCGCTCCTCCACCTCGGCGGCCGGCACCGCGATGCCACGGCTGTCGCGGTAGACGAAGGCCTGGATCATGCCCTGGTTGAACAGCTTGTGGAACGGCTCCACGGAGGAGACGTGCCCCAGGTCGAACAGCACCTTGGACCAGAAGCGCGCGTACAGCAGGTGCAGCACCGCGTGCTCGGCGCCGCCGACGTACAGGTCGACACCGCCGTGCGGCTGGCCCTCGCGCGGGCCCATCCAGTACTGCTCGATCTCGGGGTCGACCAGCTGCTCGCTGTTGTGCGGGTCCAGGTAGCGCAGCTCGTACCAGCAGGAGCCGGCCCAGTTGGGCATGGTGTTGGTCTCACGGCGGTACGGGCGCGGGCCGCGCCCGTCACCCAGGTCCAGGGTGACGTTCACCCAGTCCTCGTTGCGCGACAGCGGCGTCTCGGGGGAGGTGTCCGCGTCGTCCGGGTCGAAGGTGCGCGGCGAGTAGTCCTCGACCTCGGGCAGCTCCAGCGGCAGCATCGACTCGGGCAGCGAGTGGGCGATGCCGTCCTCGTCGTAGACGATCGGGAAGGGCTCGCCCCAGTAGCGCTGCCGGCTGAACAGCCAGTCGCGCAGCCGGAAGTTGACGGTGCCCTCACCGATACCGGAGCGCTCCAGCCACTCGGTGATGCGCGCCTTGGCCTCGACGACGCCCAGGCCGTCCAGGGAGACACCCTCACCGCTGGAGTTGATGATCTTCGCGTCGTACGACCCGAAGGCGTCCTCCCACGTGGAGGTGTCGGTGCCCCGGCCGTCCGTCGGCTCGACGATGCAGTGGATCGGCAGCTCGAAGGCGCGCGCGAACTCGAAGTCACGCTGGTCGCCCGCCGGGACGGCCATGATCGCGCCGGTGCCGTAGCCCATCAGGACGTAGTCGGCGATGAAGACCGGGATCCGGTCGCCGTTGACCGGGTTGGTGGCGTACGAGCCGATGAAGACACCGGTCTTGTCCTTGGCCTCGGCCTGTCGCTCCACGTCGGACTTGGAGGCGGCCTGCGCGCGGTACGCGGCGACGGCCTCGGCCGGGGTCGCGTGGCCGCCGGTCCACACGTCGTGGGTGCCCTCGGGCCATTCCTGCGGCGTGAACTTCTCGACCAGGGGGTGCTCGGGCGCCAGCACCATGTAGGTGGCGCCGAACAGGGTGTCCGGGCGCGTGGTGAAGACGGTGATGTTCTCGCCGTCGATGGGGAAGTCGACGCGGGCGCCCTCGGAGCGGCCGATCCAGTTGCGCTGCTGCAGCTTGATGGCCTCGGGCCAGTCCAGCGCGTCCAGGTCGTCCAGCAGCCGGTCGGCGTAGGCGGTGATGCGCATGTTCCACTGGCGCAGCTTGGCCTTGAAGACGGGGAAGTTGCCGCGCTCGGAGCGGCCGTCGGCGGTGACCTCCTCGTTGGCCAGCACGGTGCCCAGCCCGGGGCACCAGTTGACCGGCGCGTCGGAGGCGTAGGCCAGGCGGAACTCGCCCAGGACGTCGGCCCGCTCGGCGGCGTTCAGCTCGTTCCACGCGCGCGTGTGTCCCGGTACGGCACGCTCACCGGTCTCGAACTGGGCGATCAGCGAGGAGATCGGGCGGGCCTTGTCCGCCTCGTCGTCGTACCAGGAGTTGAAGATCTGCAGGAAGATCCACTGGGTCCACTTGTAGTACTCGGGGTCGATCGTGGCGAACGACCGGCGCTTGTCGTGGCCCAGGCCCAGCCGGCGCAGCTGGACCTTCATGTTCTCGATGTTGGCCTCGGTGGAGACACGCGGGTGCGTGCCGGTCTGCACGGCGTACTGCTCGGCGGGCAGGCCGAAGGCGTCGAAGCCCAGGGTGTGCAGGACGTTGTGGCCGGTCATCCGCTGGAAGCGGGCGAAGACGTCGGTGGCGATGTAGCCCAGGGGGTGGCCGACGTGCAGACCCGCACCGGAGGGGTACGGGAACATGTCCATGATGAACTTCTTGGGCTTGGCGACCAGCTCCGGGTCACCGGCCAGGTCACCCTTGGGGTTCGGCGCGGCGTACGTGCCCTCGACGTCCCAGAAGTCCTGCCAGCGTGCCTCGATCTCGGCCGCCACGGCGGCCGTGTAGCGGTGCGGCGCGGCCACCTCGGCCGCGGGGTTCGTCTCGCTCATGATCCTTAAGCTCCATCGATCGTCTCTGCCAGCGGCTGTGTCGTTCAGGAAACGAAAAATCCCCTCGCACAGGAGGGGACGCCGCGCCGATTCCGACCCATCCGGTTCGCCCGGCGGTCGGGACTGATCAGCGCGGCCCGCTAAGCAGAAGGCGTACGGCACGCATGGCGTCAGAGTACCGCAGCCGTTGAGCAAGCCGCGACGCGCTTACGTATGCCTCTTCGGCACCGGGTGCCGTTCGCTCCAACCCCGCAGAGCACTCCAACATCACCCGACTGACTGAACAAGAGTCAAAAGTTACTTCGCGTAACGACTAGTAAAGGACATCACAACAACCGCATAGTCCTTTGATAACAACGCAATAACTCAAACCTCGTACCGATCGGTATGGCTCCACTTAGAGTGCGGCAGCGGGACCGCTTTCCCGAACTGCTCGGAGTTGCCCCCATGAACCCTCGTCGTAGTAACAGCTCGCTCCCCAGGCCAGGCCGCTCGGCCTACGGCATGGTGTCGGCTGTCGTCCTGCTCTTCATACCCGTGTTCGTGCTGGTCGGAGGTGACAGGGTCCGTGACTTCCTGAACTTCGGCGCCGGCGTGCTGTCCCTCGTCTGCCTCAGCTGCTCGGTGATCTGGGGCCTGGTCGCTCAGGACCGGATCTTCCTCAATCCGCAACAGCGGATCATCGGCCAGGCGGTGCACCGGACGACGGCGGTCGGCTCGATCGCGTTCCTGCTGCTGCACATCACCACGAAGGTCGCCCTCGACCACACATCGCTGATCTCGGCGATCATCCCGTTCTCACTCGGCGTCACCGGAAGCGCCGGCCTGATCGGCCTGGGGTCACTGGCCGGTCTGCTGATGATCTTCGTGGGCATCACCGGCGCCCTGCGCAGCCAGTTCGCCTCCCCGGCCCCGGTCGCCGCCCGCTGGCGCGCCATGCACATGCTGGCCTACCCCGCCTGGTGCTTCGCCCTGGTCCACGGCCTGTACTCGGGCCGCGAGGCCAAGCCGATCTTCGTGATCCTCTACAGCCTCTCGCTGGCCGGCGTCATCGGCGCACTCGCCCTGCGCGCGGCGCCCCGTCCGATCAAGCGCAAGGTCGCCGACAGGATCCAGGCCGTCCTGGGCACCGAGGACCGGCCGGGCCGCGAGGAACTGGACGCGAGCCGCGCCAGGAACGCGGAGAGCTCGTCCGCCCTGCCGGGCTACGAGAGCGCGCGCGGGGGGCAGTCCCGTACGGCACCGCCCTACGAGGCCCCCGCGCCACCCGCCCCCGAGCCCGCGAACGGCTTCGCGGCCGCCTACCGCGCCGTCACGCCGCCGGCCCCGCGCATCCCGCAGCAGCCGTCCTACGGCGCCGACCAGACCGCCCGCATGGACATGCCGATGGACATGCAGCCCACGGAGGCGATCCCGCGCTACGACACCGGCGGCAGCACCTCGGGCAGCTGGCCGATCCCGTCGCCCCCGCCGGTCGGCGAGGCACCCCCGTCGGCCTACGACCCACTCCAGGACACCGGATACAACATCCCGACCTACCGCAATACGGACACATCCGGATACGGCACGAGTGATGTGTACGACACCGGTGAGTCGAACAACTTGTCCGGCACGTACTACCCGAACGACACGTACAACAGCGGTCCCGCCACTGATCCATCGCCCGGTGATTCGTATGACTTCGACACACCGGGCTCGGGCGAACCTTGGAACATGCCTTCCGGAGGCTATAGGTGAACGAGGCCCTGCCCGACGTCCCAGAAGTCCGCGTGGTCGGTCTTCCCCAGCTCACGTCGGGCTTCGACCTTGTCGAAAGACTTGACCTGCCCATGCACCTGAAGGTGCACGGGCCGCTCGAACCCCTGGGCGGCGAGCAACTCGCGAAGCTCGCCGAGAACATCAACCTGAAGGGCCGCGGCGGCGCGGGCTTCCCCTTCCACAAGAAGCTGCGCTCGGTCGCCGAGGCGGCCATCAAGCGCGGTGTGCGCCCGGTCGTCGTCGTCAACGGCAGCGAGGACGAACCGGCCTGCCGCAAGGACACGGTGCTCATCAACCGTGCCCCGCATCTCATCCTGGACGGCGCCCTGCTGGTCGCCGAAGCCCTGGGTGCCCGCACGCTCGTGGTGGGGGTCACCCGGGAGTCCACCCAGCGCTCCATGGAGGCCGCGCTCGCCGAACGCGGCCTCAGCAACGGCCGCCGGTCGGCGCTCCGCGCGCGCGTGCAGCGCAATCCCGTCCGTATGGTCACCGGAGCGGCGGCCTCGCTGATCCGCTCCATCGACGGCGGCCCGGCGATCCCGCCCGGCCGCAAGGTCAGCGCCTCGCAGAACGGCGTCGGCGGCGCGCCCACCCTGCTGTCGAACGCCGAGACGTTCGCGCAGCTGGCGATCGCCGCCCGCATCGGCCCGGAGCGCTACGGCAACACCGGCCTGTACGACGAGCCGGGCACCGTCATGCTCACGGTCTCCGGCGCGGTCGCCCGCCCCATGGTGATCGAGGCCCCCACCGGCGTGCCGCTGCGCTACATCCTGCAGCTCGCCGGCGCCCCGCCGGTCCCGCAGGGCGTGCTGACCGGCGGCTACCACGGCAAGTGGATCGACGCCGCGACGGTCAACGAGGCGGTCGTCTCCCGCAACTCGCTGGACGCGGTGGGCGGCGCGCTCGGCGCGGGCGCGATCCTGCCGATCAGTCAGGAGACCTGCCCGCTGGGCGAGTCGCTGATGGTGGCGAAATGGCTGGCCGAGGAGAGCGCCGGCCAGTGCGGTCCCTGCTACCTCGGTCTGCCGGCCGCCGCGCGCGGCATGGAGGACATCCTCAACGGCGGCGGCCCGGCCGCCCTGGAGGCGCTCAAGCAGGTCGCCAAGAACGTGAAGCGGCGCGGTGCGTGCTCGCACCCGGACGGCTCCGCGATGTTCCTGGAGTCGACCATCAAGGCGTTCACCGACGACCTCGCCGCGCATGTCCTCGGCAACGGCTGCGGACGGCCCGTGGAGGGCGTTCTGCCGCTCTTCGAGGGCGGCATGACGCCCGCGGGCCTCCCGGGTGGCGCGGGGGCCGAGGAGAACGGCCCCAGCCGCCAGAAGATCTACGTCGACTGGACGTTGTGCCGGGGCCACGGCCTGTGCGCCGACATCCTCCCGGAGGTCTTCGAACTCGGCGCCGACGGCTTCCCCACCGTCGCCCAGGCCCAGGTGCCGCGTTACGCCGAGGCGAAGGCGCTCCGCGCGGTCCGCCGCTGCCCCGCCCTCGCCCTGCGCCTCGAGGAGGGGGCCCCGCGCGACAACGGCGCGTCCCGCAACCTCCCGGTCCTCTCCCAGGGCCGCGGCCGCCGCGCACTGGGGCGCTGAGCCGACATCACGAAGGGGGCCGCCCGGATGATCGGGCGGCCCCCTTCGTCGTCAGCGGGTGTGCGGGACAACTGCCCCTGGAAACGCAAGAATCCCGCCGGATCACGATGATCGGGCGGGATCTTTCTGTGGAGCTAAGGAGAATTGAACTCCTGACCTCCTGCATGCCATGCAGGCGCTCTACCAACTGAGCTATAGCCCCTTGCGGTGGCCCCGTGGGTCTCCCCCGGCGGCGACGCCAACATTACACGCTCCCCCGGGTGGAACACCAAATCGTTTCCCTGAGGCCCGCCCACCGACGGGCCTCACGCAGTGACGAACGAGTAGAAGCGTTTGAGCGTGCAGTGTTCCTCGAGGAGCCGGCCGTAGATCGGCTCGCCCTCGAGTTCACGGTACGTCTCGATCGGGTCGCCTTTTATGATCAGCGCCCGCGCGCACTCCTCGCACCAGTACTGGTAGTCGGGATTGACCGGCTCCATGTCCCGCACGATCGGCGTCCCGCTGCCGCACCAGTCGCACTTTCGCCTGTGTGCACCCATCGATCAGCTCCAGCTGTGGCCGCAGGCCGTGCACACGTAGGAAATCCCGCCGTTGTCACCGAGGACTTGGGCGACATGGAGGGAACCGCAGGAAGGGCAGGTGAGCCGGGTGACCGTATCCCGTGTCGACGCTGCTTCAAGGAGGTGGCCGACCTCCTTGAGGATGCTCGCAGGCATCACTGCTCCCTCCCGTCGGGCCGCGCCCCCTTCCGGCCGTTTGATTCTGCCACGGCCGGACCAATACGGTCAGCGACGCCTCAGTACCAGTCCGGACACGGCACCCACCGCCGCCGTCCCGGCCAGCGCGAACATGCACGCCGACAGCGCCTCCGCAGAGGTATACGCCTCGAAAGCCCCGAGTGACTCAAGCCGGTTCAAGAACAGTGTGCCGAACGCGGCGACTCCGGTCAGCTGACCGAGCTGGGTGACCGTGGCGAGCAGCCCGCTGGCGTCCGCCGCGTCCTCGGGCCGCACCGTGGCCAGCGCCCGGGTCAGCGTGGGGCTGAAGGCCAGCGCGAGCCCGACACCCACGCCGGCGTACGCGACGTGCACCCACACCCCGCCGTCACCGCCGCCCTCGAGCGCCAGACCGACCCCGGCCACGGCCAGCGCGGTCAGCAGGAACCCGGCCGGGGTCAGCGCGCGCTGCCAGGCCGCGGGCCACTTCCGCCAGGTCAGGCCGACCAGGCCGAAGACGACCGCGGTCGGTGCGAAGGTCAGGCCGGCGCGCAGGGCGCTGTAGCCGAGACCGCCCTGGACGTGCAGCGTGAGCACGAAAAGGAAGCCGCCGTTGACCGCCATGACGGCCAGGATCCGCAGGACGGCCAGGCCCATGCCCGGGTGCCGCAGCACCCTCGGCGCGATCAGCGGATCACCGCCGCGCCGGGCGAGCCGGGCCTCGTACGCGCAGAACACCGTGAACAGCACAGCGGCGGCCGCCAGCGACAGCCAGGACCACAGCGGCCAGTCCTCCTCCTGCCCCAGCACCAGCGGCACGGTGAACAGCGACACGGCCGCGCCGAGCAGGACCAGCCCCGGCAGGTCCAGGCCGCGCCGGCGCCGGGGGCTGCCGTGGTCGCGCGGCAGAACGCGGCGCCCGACGATCAGGAGGACGACGCCCACGGGCACGTTCACCAGGAACACCGGCCGCCAGCCGGTGCCGAACAGGTCGGCGCTGACCAGGACTCCGCCGAGTATCTGTCCGGCGACGGCACCGACGGCGAGGACCGCCGAGTACGCGCCCAGCGCCTTCACCCGGGCCTCGCCGACGAAGTTCCGCTGGATGAGGCTGAGCACCTGCGGGATCATCACCGCCGAGCCGATGCCCTGGACCAGCCGGAAGGCGATCAGTTCCGTGGCGCCCTGCGCCAGACCGCAGGCGAGCGAGGCGGCGGTGAACAGGGCCATCCCGACGAGATGGACCCGGCCGTGGCCGTACCGGTCGCCGAGGCGGGCACCGGTGATCAGCAACACAGAGTAGGTGATGGTGTATCCGGCGACCACCAGCTGCAACTCGGCGCCCGAGGCCTGGAGTTCGGAACCGATGGTGGGAGCCGCGACGTTCACGATGAAGACGTCGAGCAGGGCCATGAAGGTGGCGGCGAGCACGACCGCGAGCAGGGGCCGGGGCCCGTTGTCAGTGCCGGGTGTTTCACTGATCGCAGGACTTGGAACGGGTGCGATACCCGCTCCGGAACGGGGCGTTGTCGTCATGCCGACGAGCGTGACGCCATCGCGGTACGGGTGCCGAGAGCCCACCGATGCTGGTACTGACAGCACCTGGCAGGGGACGGGCCGGGCGGCGAGGATGGGGGATGTGACGATGGGGACGACACAGCGCCGCCGACCCGAGCTGGCCGCGTTTCTGCGCACCAGACGCGCCCGGGTGACGCCGGCGGACGTGGGGATGCCGCCGGGCTTACGACGCCGTACGCCAGGACTGCGCCGCGAGGAGGTCGCCCAGCTCTCGGGGGTGGGGATCACCTGGTACACGTGGCTGGAGCAGGGCCGCCCGATCAACGCCTCCGCGCAGGTCCTGGACGCCGTGGCGCGCACGCTGCGCCTCGATCAGCCCGAGCGGGAGCATCTGTACCACCTGGCCGAAGTGGCGTACTCCTCCGCGCCGGAGGCCGTCGCGCAGTCCGTGGGTCCGGAGATCCAGGGCATCATCGACGCCCTCGAACCGCGCCCGGCGGTGGTCTACAACTCGCGGTTCGACATCGTGGCCGCCAACGACGTCTACCGGACCCTGTTCGCCGTACCTCTGGCACAACCCAGCGGCCGCCTGCCGAACGCCTTGTGGGGGTTGTTCACCGCGCGGGACGAGCACTGCCCGCTGATGTTCCGGGAGACGGAGCTGCCGGTGATGGTCGCGACCCTGCGCGCCGCCTACGGGCTGCATGCCGGCGAGCCGGTCTGGGAGGACTTCATACGCAAGCTGTCCGCGGCGAGCCCGTTGTTCACCCGGCTGTGGGAGAGCGGCGACGTGGCGGAGCCGGGACGGCGGGTGAAGGGTTTCCGGCATCCGGTGGTGGGCGAGCTGCGGATGACGTCGTTGTCGCTGTCGATCCATGGGATGCCGGAGTGCCGGATCGTCGTCTACACGCCGGACGACGAGCAGACGGCGCAGCGCACGGCTCTGTTGAGGGGAACGAAAAATCCCGCCCTGTGAGGACGGGATCTTCGTCTGTGGAGCTAAGGAGAATTGAACTCCTGACCTCCTGCATGCCATGCAGGCGCTCTACCAACTGAGCTATAGCCCCTTGCTGAGTTCTTCCCGCTCGGCGGGGCGAACAAGAAGAACTTTAGCCTGCGACCTGCCAGAAAGTGAAATCCGCTCAGTCGTCGTCGCCGAGCACCGGTTCCGGCAGCGTGCCGGCGTTGTGCTCGAGGAGACGCCAGCCGCGGGCACCTTCGCCGAGGACGGACCAGCAGCAGTTGGAGAGGCCGCCGAGGCTCTCCCAGTGCCGGGTCTCCAGGCCGAGGAGCCGGCCGATGGTGGTGCGGATCGTGCCGCCGTGGCTGACCACGACGAGCGTGCCGTTGTCGGGGAGCTTGTCGGCGTGCCGGGTCACCACGGGGGCGGCCCGGTCGGCCACCTCGCTCTCCAGTTCGCCGCCGCCGCGGCGGATCGGCTCACCGCGCTTCCACGCGGCGTACTCCTCACCGTGCGCGGCGATGATCTCGTCGTGCGTCAACCCCTGCCAGACGCCCGCGTAGGTCTCGCGCAGGCCCTCGTCGTGGCTGACGTCGAGGCCGGTGAGCGCGGCGAGCTCGCCAGCCGTGTTCGCGGCCCGCTTGAGGTCCGAGGCGACGATCGCGTCGGGCTGCAGGGAGGCGAGCAGCCGGGCGGCCCGGCGGGCCTGGGCCACGCCGGTCTCGGTGAGCTCGACGTCCGTGGTGCCCTGGAAGCGGCGCTCCACGTTCCAGGCGGTCTGGCCGTGCCGCCACAGGATGACGCGGCGGCCCCGGCCGGGCCGGCCCGCCGTCACCTCACCGGTGGCGCTCACCGCCAGTCACCACCGAGGTCCTCGGCGTCCTCGGCGGCCTTCAGCTTGGCGTGCTCCTCGGCCTTGCCGCGGGTGGCCTTGGCGTCCTCGGGCAGGTCGAGCTCGGGGCAGTCCTTCCACAGCCGCTCCAGCGCGTAGAAGACGCGCTCCTCGCTGTGCTGGACGTGGACGACGATGTCGACGTAGTCGAGCAGGACCCAGCGGGCCTCGCGGTCGCCCTCGCGGCGCACCGGCTTGACGCCGAGCTCCTTCTGGAGCCGCTCCTCGATCTCGTCGACGATCGACTTGACCTGGCGGTCGTTGGGCGCGGAGGCCAGCAGGAAGGCGTCCGTGATCGACAGTACGTCGCTGACGTCGTAGGCGATGATGTCGTGCGCGAGCTTGTCGGCGGCCGCCTGTGCGGCGGTGTGGATGAGCTCGATGGAGCGGTCAGTGGCGGTCACTACACGGCTTTCGGTCGGCGGTCACTTGACATCAAGGGTCTCACGGACCGCCGAGGGCACCCCATTCCTTTGAACGATCACGCCGTGGGGCCGGGTCGCGGACCTCCGCGACCCGGCCCCGTGACCCGGTTCCCGCCGGTCTCCCGACCGGTTACGACGACGTGGGCTGGTAGTCCTGGCCGAGGACCACGGAGACGTTCGCGTTCGAGGTGGTGCTGCCCTTGGTGACGGCGCCGGCGGGCAGGCCCAGGGTCTTGGCGACCTCGGTGGCGTTCTCCTTGTCGGCGGCGTCGGTGTAGAGGACCTTGGAGGCGCTCTGGGCTGCGGACGCGGTGCCGCCCTCCAGGAAGGTGAAGCCGCCGTTGAGGAGCACGATGCGGGCCTTCTCGGTGTTGCCCTTGACGCCGCTGGCGTTCTGGACGGACACGCGGACGGCGGCATCCTTGTCGGGGCTCTTCGCGGTGCCGCCGAGGACGTCCTTGACCACGCTGTCACTGGCCTGGGCGCTCAGCGTGCCGTCGGTCTGGACGGGCAGCAGGGCGGTCTTGTAGTCGCCGCCCTTGGCGAGGTCGGCGAGCTTGGCGAGGAAGGTGCCGAGGTCCTTGTCGGTGAGCGACGGGTCGAGGATCTGCGCCAGTGTCTGGACGGTGACCGTGGCGCCCTGCGCGTCGGAGGACACCTTGCGCAGCACGCCCTGCATGACCTGCCCGAACCGCTCCAGCTGGGCGTCCTGGGCCTCGCCGGAGGCGCGGTAGGTGGCGTAGGCGACGGCCGCCTTGCCGCCGAGGGTCCGGTCCTTGCCCTTGGTCACGAGGGGCGCGGTGCCCTTCTTGCCGTCCGGGTCGGGCACGTCGGCGTTGGTGTCGATCTCGATGTTGCCGATGATGTCGACGAGGTTCTGCAGGTAGGGGGTGTCCAGGCGCCAGGTGCCCTGGATCTCGGTGCCGAGGACCGTGTCGATGGCCTCGCGGGTGCCGGAGGAGCCGTCGTCCTCGACCGACTTGGCGAGCGTGGTCGTGCTGCCGTCGTCGTCGGCCACGGCGAGGGAGTTGGGGAGCAGGACCGTGGTGCCCTGCTTGGTGGTGGTGTTGTCGACGAGCAGCGCCGTGGAGGTGCCGCCCTTCTTGGTGTTGTGCAGGTGGACGACGACCACGTCGCGGTTCTGGGCGGCCGCGGACGTGGCCGTGCCCGTCTTGGAGTCGGAGGAGGACAGGCCGGGCAGCTTCCCGGCGTACCAGAGGTAGCCGACGCCGCCGACCGCGGTCAGCGCCAGGACGACGACCAGGGCGACGAGGCGGCTGCGGGCACGGCGCTTGGCCTCCTCGCGCCGCTCGGTGCGGTTCTCGGTGAAGTTCAGCCAGTCGATGACGTCCTCGGAGTCGGTGTCCGGCTCCTCGACGAAGGCGAACTGCCCGGTCGCGTAGTCCCGTTCGGACCGGCCGTCACCGGCGGGGCCGTCGGTCTCCTCGGCCGGGCCGGCCTGCTGCGGGATGTAGGCGGTCTGCTCGGCGGCCCGGGGCTGCTGCCCGCTCGCGGCGGCGCGGCCGTAGGGGTCGTACGACGTCCCGGGCACCCCGGGCGCTCCTTGCGCCGCTCCGTGCCCGTACGGGTCGTAGGGCGGCACGGGAGCCTGCCGGCCGGTGTCGTACGGGTCGTACGAGGGCACGGGGTGCTGGCTTCCGGTGTCGTAGGACTGCCCGGGGTACTGCCCTGTCTGCTGTCCGCCCGCCGCGTAAGGGTCGTAGCCGTAGCCCTGTTGCTGCGCGTACGGGTCGTACTGCTGCTGTTGCGGTTGCTGCTGGGCGGCCGGCTGGTAGATGGGCCGGCCGTACTCGTCGTAGCCGACGAGCTCGTACCGGTCGTCGTGGTCGCCGCCGTATCCCGCGTCGTATCGGTCGTTCACCGGTGCCCCTCTCGGCTCACTCGCCGCGGTACAGCTCGCGCTTGTCGATGTAGCGCACGACTCCGTCCGGCACCATGTACCAGATGGGGTCTCCCTTGGCGACTCTCGCACGGCAGTCCGTCGAGGAGATGGCGAGCGCGGGAACCTCCACGAGAGAGACACCGCCCTCCGGGAGTCCCGCGTCCGTGAGGTGGTGGCCGGGGCGGGTGACCCCGATGAAGTGCGCCAGGGAGAACAGCTCCTCGGTGTCGCGCCAGGTCAGCAGCTGGGCGAGGGCGTCGGCGCCGGTGATGAAGAAGAGGTCCGTGTCGGGGTTGAGCGCGCGCAGGTCGCGCAGGGTGTCCACGGTGTAGGTGGGTCCGCCGCGGTCGAGGTCGATCCGGCTCACCGAGAACTGCGGGTTCTCGGCGGTCGCGATGACCGTCATCAGATAGCGGTCCTCGGCCGGCGAGACGCTGCGGTGACTCTTCTGCCACGGCTGCCCGGTCGGTACGAACACCACCTCGTCCAGGTGGAACTGCGCGGCGACCTCACTGGCCGCCACGAGGTGTCCGTGGTGGATCGGGTCGAACGTTCCACCCATGACGCCGAGGCGGCGCTTGCCGGGGTTCGACGGGGCGTTGCCCGGGCCGGTAGGCATGTCCTGCTCTCCCATGCGTGCAGACCCTACCGGCCCGTCCTGAGGACACCGGTCGGAGGAGGCCCGGAGTGCCCTGTTATGGGCACCGGGTGCCTCAGCGGTCGCGGTTGAAGCGGGTGGTGATCCACAGCAGGAGCATCAGGACGACGAAGGCGCCGCCACCGGTGAGAAGGGGGCTGAGGCTCTCGTGGTTGCCGCCGTGCTCCTCGCCCTCGGCGGCAAGGGTGACCAACTGGGCTGCGGCGCTGTGGAAGCTCATCTTCGGCAGGACCTATCCGGTGGGCGGGATAAAGATGTCGGCCCATCGTAAGCGGGCGGCTTGTCGCCGATCACGCCGACTCCGCCGTTGGGGCGCCGGGTTGCCGTCACCGGCCGCCGCGAGGGAACTTCCGCGCTCTTTCAGTCGTCCTTCTGCCTGTAGCCACGCAGCAGGAACCACGCGGTCAGCGCACAGCCCACCAGCATCACCACGAGTACGACCCGGAGCAGGTTTCCGGCCCCTTGCTGCTCGGCTGCGCCCGCGGCTCCGGCGAGCCAGGCGGACGCGGGGTTGTGCTCCATGACGGGACTCCTTCGCTGTACTGCCCGTCCACCGTATCTCCGCCTAGGCTGGGCTCTGCTTCGGGGGCGCAAAGGACCGCACAAGGGTCCGCAAAGGGCCACTCTCACGCACATGGGGGAAGACATGTCCGACGACGGCCACGAGCAGAACGGGCACGAGCAGAACGGGCACGAGAACGTGCCGAGCAGGCAGCGCAGGCGCTTCCCCGGAATCTCCTCGCGTGCGTACGAGCACCCTGCCGACCGCTCCGCCCTGGTGGCGCTGCGGAAGCTGAGCGGGTTCGACACGGTCTTCAAGGCGCTCAGCGGGCTGCTGCCCGAGCGGAGCCTGAGGCTGATGTTCCTGTCCGACTCCGTGCGGGTGTCGGACCAGCAGTTCGCGTACCTCAACGACATGCTGCGGGACGCCTGTTACATCCTGGACCTGGAGAAGGTCCCGCCGATGTACGTCAGCCAGGACCCGAAGCCGAACGCGATGTGCATCGGCCTGGACGAGCCGATCATCGTCGTCACCACGGGCCTCGTCGATCTGCTGGACGAGGAGGAGATGCGGGCGGTCGTCGGGCACGAGGTGGGGCACGCCCTGTCCGGCCACGCGGTCTACCGGACCATCCTGCTGTTCCTGACCAACCTCGCCATCCGGGTGGCGTGGATCCCGCTGGGCAACCTCGCGATCATGGCGATAGTGACCGCGCTGCGTGAGTGGTTCCGCAAGTCGGAGCTGTCGGCGGACCGGGCGGGGCTGCTGGTGGGGCAGGACCTGCGGGCCTCGATGCGGGGTCTGATGAAGCTGGCGGGCGGCCATCATCTGCACGAGATGAACGTGGACGCGTTCCTGAAGCAGGCCGAGGAGTACGAGGCCGGGGGCGACCTGCGCGACTCCGTACTGAAGATCCTCAACGTGCTGCCGCGCTCCCACCCCTTCACCACGGTGCGGGCGGCGGAGCTGAAGAAGTGGGCCGAGTCCCGCGACTACCAGCGGATCATGGACGGCCACTACCCGCGGCGCACCGAGGACAAGGACACCTCGGTCACGGACTCCTTCCGTGAGTCGGCGGCCAGCTACGCGAGCAATGTGAAGGGCTCCAAGGACCCCCTGATGAAGCTGGTCAGCGACATCGCCGGCGGAGCGGGCGACCTGGGCGGCCGCGTCCGGCGAGGCTTCGGCGGCTTCGCGAGCACGACCCCGAGGGACGACGAGCCCCCGACGGACACGGACACACCGCCCCGCAATGACGACTGAGGGCCGCTGAAGACGCCTGAAGGGGCGCGGGGAACTGCGCGAGCAACCACGCACCGGCCGACACTCGCCCGACAACCGAACCGTCACGCCGAATTGGCGCTCAGAGCTTCGGCTGAGCCCCCGTGGCCAGCGTCCCGCACACCGCCGTCGCCCGATCCGTCGCGAACGGATCCGTCCCGGCCGGCCCGCCCGTCTTCGCGGTCTGGCCGGCCAGCAGCGGACTCAGCAGCTCCGCCACGTTGCCCCCGCAGGACAGCGGCCCGGCCTGGACGTACGACACGGTGAGCTGGGCCTGGTGCAGGCGCACGTCGTTGTGGTCGAAGCGGAACCGCATCTCGCGCCGCACGGTGAACAGCGACGCCTCGGCCTCGGCGCCGGCACCGACGGGCCGCAGCGCGTACACGAAGGTGTGGTCCGCGGTGACCTCGAGGAACGTCGAGTCGGTCTCGGTGGCCCGCAGGGTCCCCTGCACCCGGATCCTGGGGTCGGCCAGCTCGACGCTCTTGGCGTCGAGGCGAACCAGCCATCCGGTGACCGCATGGCGCCCGTCGGCGGCCGGGTGGCTCAGGCTCTCGTCGAACTGGAGGTGCTGGTCCGCCGGCAGCAGTACCCGCACGGGACGGGTCTGCCCGCCGGTGAGCACCTCCGGATAGAGCGCGGAGCGGACGATGTACTCCTTGACGGTGTCGAGCGCGCTCGACACCTGGGTCTGGGAGAAGTGCGAGGTGTCGCGGGCGGCGGGCATCGTGATCCCCGCGGCACCGATGCGGAACCGGGCGGCGGGGCTGTGCGCGTACAGCTGCTCGGGGTCGGTCGCACCGGGCACCTTGCCCTCGGGGGCGAGCGGGACGACGGTCGCCCGGAAGAGGCTCGCTTCGACATCCCTGATCGCGGCGGGGCTCTCATAGGGGTGCCGTACGCCCATGTAGATCGCCGTACCGAAGGCCAGGGCGATCAGCAGGACCAGGACGAGCGCCTGCCGGGACAGCCCTCGGCGGGTCGGTGGACGGCGGCGGACGGCGGGCGCGTGGTCGGCGATGCGCTCCTGCGCGGAGAATTCCTGGAGCCGGGCAGCACGGACGAACGACTCGTCGAAGACGACGGATCGGTACTCGTCCTCTCCACCACCGGGGCCGCCCTCGGGTGCCCCCTCAGGTGGTTCTCCAGGCCCTCCCATATCTTCAGAGTAGGTCTCCGGGAGCTCAGGTAAACGCCCTGCTGCGCGACAACTTCTGACAGGTTCTCACCAGGATCGTCAGCCCGGTGGCCGGTAAGCGGTCAAGGCATCCGCGGGGTCGCCGAGATGGCCGGCTGGGAGTGGTCGGCGGAGGCCGAGGGTGCCGCCCCGGTTCCCTGCTCCAGTCCGGTCGAGGCGGGGGCGGACGGACCTTGGTCCCGACTGTTGGAGGACGCGCCCCGGTAGACCGCGGTGAAGGCCAGCGCGACCATGCCGATGCCCATCACGAGGGCCAGCATCCAGGCGACGGGACGGTGCCAGCGGACCTGTTTGCCGTACGTCCCCGGGGCGCCGTAGCGGCCCTCCAGGACATCGGTGTCGTCCAGCTCGTCGAGCTCGGGATCATGGCCGAAACGGTCGTGCCCGTCGGAGCCGTACCCGTCCTCGTAGCGCTCGCCTCTGCCGTGGGTTCGGCGGGCCTCGGCCTCGGAGGCCTCCGCTCTCGCCTGCGCGGCGGCCAGGAGGCGTTCCACGGCGGTCGGCTCGTGCACCACGGCCGCTCGCACGAAGGCCTCGTCGAAGACCACGGAGGCGAACTCTTCGTCCGACACCCCGCGGTCGTGGTCGTCGTCGGGCTCCCAGCCGTCAGGGAACGGCGTGCCCCCCACGTCCTCCGGCACGGATCCAGAGTAGACCTGGGGGGTCATTTTGGGCAGACGGTATGGAAATTCATCCGCCTTGTGAGACACCTCTTGTGCGGCACGGGCGCGCACCGGGAGCGCGTGCCGCACGCATATGCGCAGGCGTGCGCCTCAGCGCCGTACGTGCCCGTCGCCCGTGACGATGTACTTCGTGCTCGTCAGCTCCGGCAGCCCCATCGGGCCGCGCGCGTGCAGCTTCTGCGTGGAGATGCCGATCTCGGCGCCGAAGCCGAACTGGCCGCCGTCGGTGAAGCGGGTGGAGGCGTTCACGGCGACGGTCGTGGAGTCGACCAGCTGGGTGAAGCGGCGGGCGGCCTGCTGGGAGGTCGTCACGATGGCCTCGGTGTGACCGGAGGTCCACAGCCGGATGTGCTCGACGGCCTTGTCGAGGGAGTCGACGACCGCGGCGGCGATGTCGTAGGAGAGGTACTCGGTGTCCCAGTCCTCGAGCGTGGCCTCGACGACGGTCGCCCTGGTGTCCTTCGCGTACGCCAGCACCCGCGGGTCGGCGTGGACGGTCACCCCGGCCTCCGCGAGGGCGTCCAGGGCGCGCGGCAGGAACTCGGGGGCGATGTCCTGGTGGACCAGGAGGGTCTCGGCGGCGTTGCAGACGCTGGGACGCTGGGCCTTGGAGTTGATCAGGATGTCGATCGCCATGTCGAGGTCGGCGTGGGCGTCGACGTAGACGTGGCAGTTGCCGGTGCCGGTCTCGATGACCGGGACGACGGACTCGGTGACGACCGTCTGGATCAGGGAGGCGCCGCCGCGCGGGATCAGGACGTCGACGAGGCCGCGGGCCCGCATCAGCTCGCGCACGCTCTCCCGGCTCTCGCCGGGGACCAGCTGGACGGCGTCGGCGGGCAGCCCGGCACCGCCCACGGCGTCGCGCAGCACCCGCACGAGAGCGGTGTTGGACTCGTACGCCGAGGCCGAGCCGCGCAGCAGGACCGCGTTGCCGGACTTGAGGCACAGCGCCGCCGCGTCCACCGTCACGTTCGGCCGGGCCTCGTAGATGATGCCGACGACGCCGAGCGGGACGCGGACCTGGCGCAGGTCGATGCCGTTGGGGAGGGTGGAGCCGCGGACGACCTCGCCGACGGGGTCGGGCAGGGCGACGACGTCCCGCACGTCCGAGGCGATGGCGCGGATCCGCTCCGGAGTCAGGGTGAGCCGGTCGATGACGGTCTCGCTGGTGCCGGCCTCGCGGGCCTTGGCGATGTCCTTGGCGTTGGCCTCGACGATCTCGCTCGTACGCACTTCCAGCGCGTCCGCGATGGCGAGCAGCGCGTCGTCCTTCTCGGCCCGCGGGAGCGGGGCGAGGTCGGCGGCGGCGGCCTTGGCGCGGTAGGCGGCCTGCGTGACCGGGGACATGGAGTCGTACGGCGAGAGCGTGGTCATGAGGGAAGGGTAGTGCGCCGTACGGGGGCGGCCACCGCTCATCCCAAACCGCGAGACACCTCCCCTTTGCGCCTAAACCGGCGCCGCTCTCGCGGACGTGGTCGCTCGCCGTGGGGGTTCCTCAACTGGCGGTTACGGTCCGTGGTCGGATCAGAACGGGTGTACGCCGACCGGTGTCGCCGGCAGCGGGCCGTACCCCTCGGAGATGCGCTGGTGGTAGGTCTCGCGGTCGATGACCTCCAGGCCGACGATCTCCCAGGGCGGCAGCCCAGCGGTCAGGCGGTGCTCGCCCCACAGCCGCAGCGCGACGGCGGCCGCGTCGTGCAGATCGCGGGCCTCCTCCCAGTAGCGGATCTCCGCGTGGTCGTGGGCATAGCGGCTGGTCAGCAGAAAGGGATGGTCGTGGGCGAGCTGTTCGAGGCCGCGCCGCACTTCCTTCAGCGGGGCCTCCTTCCCGGAGACGCTGAGGGTCACGTGCCACAGGCGGGGCAGGTCCCGCGGCTCCTCGTACCGGTCGCCGGCCGCGACGCTCGTCAAGGCGCGCTCCTCACCGGCCGCACGCGACGAGGCCTCGGCGGCACCACTGCGGGACCGGTCCCCAGGGCGCACTCGTCTCACGACGGCCTCCTTTACGCAGTGACCGACCCGGTGGTCGTGCGGAATGTGTCCCTGAGACAAAGTTGAGCAGGCCGCAAGGGTTCGCGTGGCGCTTTTGCGGAACGTCCACCTGAGGGCGACTCCTCGGACAGGACGTTCACCCCGTTTTCGGCCGGGGATCCGGGGGTCGCCCCCGGGACGACACAGCGGCTGCGAAGGGGCCTGCGCGGCACCCTGTCGCGCTCAGGGCTGCAGGATCACCAGGTCGTCCCGGTGCACGACCTCGCGCTCGTACGCCGGACCCAGCTCGCGCGCCAGCTCCCGGGTCGAACGCCCGATCAGCTGAGGGATCTCCTTGGCGTCGAAGCTGACGAGCCCGCGGGCCACCGCGCGCCCCTCGGCGTCCCGCAGTTCGACGGGGTCGCCGGCGTTGAACTCGCCCTCGACGGCGGCGATCCCGGCCGGCAGCAGCGACTTGCGGCGCTGGACGACCGCCCGGACCGCACCGTCGTCCAGGGTCAGGGAGCCCTGCGGGGTGGAGGCGTGCTGCAGCCACAGCAGCCGGTCGGCGGAGCGCTTGCCGGTGGGGTGGAAGTAGGTGCCGGTGTCGCCGCCGAAGAGCGCGTCGGCCGCGTGGATCGCGCTGGTCAGCACCACGGGGATGCCGGCCGCGGCGGCGATCCGGGCGGCCTCGACCTTGGTGACCATGCCGCCGGTGCCGACGCCGGCCTTGCCGGTGCTGCCGATGTCGACGCCGGCCAGGTCCGCGGGCCCGCGCACCTCCGCTATCCGCGAGGTGCCCGGCTTGCTGGGGTCACCGTCGTACACCCCGTCCACGTCGGACAGGAGCACCAGCAGGTCGGCCCGCACCAGATGGGCCACCAGCGCGGCGAGACGGTCGTTGTCGCCGAAGCGGATCTCGTCGGTGGCGACGGTGTCGTTCTCGTTGACGACCGGGAGCGCGCCCATCGCCAGGAGCTTGTCGAGGGTGGTGGAGGCGTTGCGGTGGTGGGAGCGGCGGCTCATGTCGTCGCTGGTGAGCAGGACTTGGCCGACACGGACGCCGTAGCGGGCGAAGGAGGCGGTGTAGCGGGCCATGAGCAGGCCCTGGCCGACGCTGGCGGCCGCCTGCTGGCGGGCGAGGTCCTTGGGGCGGCGGCGCAGTCCCAGCGGGGCGAGTCCGGCCGCGATGGCGCCGGAGGAGACGAGGACGACCTCCTTCTCCCCGCCGCTGCGGCTCTTGGCGAGAACATCGACGAGCGCGTCGACCCGGTCGGCGTCCAGGCCGCCCGACGCGGTGGTCAGCGACGAGGAACCCACCTTGACGACGATCCTGCGGGCCTCGCTCACGGCCTGCCTCACGCTTGCCACCTGCACTGTCCCCACTTCCTTGCGCGTGGCAGCAATCTACGCGAAGGGGCCCGTGCGAGACGTATCGGTCCAGCCCCCGGACACATCAGGAGGTAACCGTTTGCTCACCCTTCGCATACGGCAAAAAGGTTGTACAGGTTGCTCGTAGAAATCAAAGACGATCCAAATTTATTCTGAAGGTTGTGCCACCTAAAGTTCACCGCGTGAAGCGCATCCTGATCCGGTCCGGCAAGAACCCGTTCGACGTGGTCCCCGTGGAAGAGTCCCTCCAGCGGGACCTGATCGCCACCAACTCGGGCAACTTGATCTTCAGCGACGCCACCCACAAGCTGCTCGAAGCCCCGGACACCGAGGTCGTCTCGAACGGCATCAAGTCGCTGGTGTCCGAGGCCGACCGGATCAACCAGGAGTACGACGCCTTCGTCGTACCGCTGGCGAACGCCTTCCGCCCGTCCTTCGAGCCGCAGCTCAAGCGGCTGACGCGGCTGATCGCCCGGCTGAAGATCCCGGTCGTGGTGGTCGGCGTCGGTGCGCAGACCGGGCTGAACTACGACCCGGCGCGACTGAAGCCCATCGAGCCGTCCGTGCGCGAGTTCGTCTCGGCGGTGCTCGACCACAGCGCCTCGATCGGGGTGCGCGGCGAGTTCACCGAGCAGTACCTCAAGGACATGGGGTTCCGGGACGTCGAGACCATCGGCTGCCCCTCGCTGTTCATGTACGGCAAGGAACTCGACGTACAGAAGCGGTCCCCGGAGCTGACCGCCGAGTCCCGGATCGCGGTCAACGGGTCGCACAACGCGGTCCAGAAGCAGGGCCTGGGCAAGGTCATCGAGCGGACCCACGCCCGCTATCCGCATCTGCGCTTCATCGGCCAGAACCTCTCCGACGCACGGCAGTTGCACTGGCGGGACCTGTCGGACCCGAACGCCAAGGTGACGGCGATACCGACGCACCCCGACCACCCGATGTACCGGGAGGACAAGGTCCGCGTCTACGTCGACCCGATCACCTGGATCGACGACCTGCGCGACTTCGACTTCTCCTTCGGCTCCCGCATCCACGGCAACATCGCGGCGCTGCTCGCGGGCACGCCCGCCACCGTGCTCGTCGGTGACTCCCGGACCCTGGAGCTGTGCCGCTACTTCGAGATCCCGCACGTCAGGATCGACCGGCTGCCCGCGGACCTGGACCCGGCGCGGCTGTACGAGGAGGCGGACTTCAGTGGGCTGGTGAGCGGTCACCACGAGCGCTTCGAGCGGTTCACGGCGTTCCTCGACCGCAACGGACTGCGGAACACCTTCACGCACGGCGACGGCGGCGCTGCCTTCGAGAAGCGCATGAGCAAGCTGTCGTTCCCGGCGGGGGTGCGTCCCTGGCTCGAGGCCGATCTCGCCTCGCTGGCCACGCGGATGGCGTTCATGCAGCGCCACATCACCGATCTGACGCTGGACAACGAGCGGTTGAAGCGGGACCTGGCCCGCGCCAAGGCCGGTTCCCGGGGCACGAGAACGGTCGCGGGCATTCCGGCGCCGTCGGTCTACCGCCGGGCGCGCCGGGTGGTGGGCGCACCCATCCGCCGGGCCCTGGGGTCGGGCCGCCAGTAGGGCTGCGGGCAGGATCGGGCAGTACCACTCCACGGTCGTCGCAAGGCGCCCGGACACGCGCGTGTCGTCCAGAGGTCGGCGGGCGTTAACCCGGGCGCACGTCCTGCGACGACCTTGGAGTGACGCAGTGCCCCCTTCCCTCCCCCGCCGGCGCTCCACCAAGAGGCCGAAGAGACCGAAAAGGCAGAAGAGACTCCGTCTCGGACGCTCCCTGAAACGTCTCTTCAGACGCCCCCGCAAACCCCTCCCCCTGCGTCGCCGGGCGGCCCAGGTCCTCGTCACGGCCCTCCTCGCCGCCGCCTTCGCGGCACAGGCCGTCGCGGCCCTGCTCCCCGACATCCCGCTGCTGCTCGCCGCGACGGCCGCCTCGGTGGCCGGGGAGGGCGTGCTGTACAGGTGGCAGCGCCCCATGATGTCGGTGTTCGCCAAGACGCACGCGGACATCACCGTGCGTCACGTGCTGCGGGACCTGCTGCTGGTGGCGGGGCTGCTGCGGGTGGGCGAGCAGGAGCGGGAGTCGGTGTACGCCCCGCTCATCGCCGGTCTGCTGGTCTTCTACGGCCTGCACTTCGCGATCCAGGCGGTCTCCGTCCTGGTCCGCCGCACCCGCACCCTGCCGGTGGTGACCCGGAACATCGACGCCTCCGCGCTGCGCCTGTCGACCGCGCCGCTCGCACTGCTGCTGCGCCGCCCCGGGCACCGTCTGCTGCTGTTCGGGCTGCCGGCCACCTCCGGTCTCGCGGCCACGGCGGCGACGGACCTGCCTGCGGCCGCGGCGGCCGGGGTCGCGCTGTCGCTCCTGCTCGCCCTGCTGGGCCTGGGCGAGCTGCTGCTGCGGCTGCTGCCGAGCCGCCGCCCCGCGGGCGAGCAGCAGGTGCTCGACTGGTTCGACGCGTGGCTGGCCGACTACCGGCCGACGGTGGGCCTGTACTTCTCCGGCGGCGCGTCCTCGGCGTACCAGGCGAACATGTGGCTGGAGTCGCTCGCCAAGCTCGACGCCCGGCCGGTGGTCGTGCTGCGCGAGCGCTTCATGGTGCAGAAGATCGCGGCGACGGACATCCCCGTCGTCTGTCTGCCCAAGGTCACCACTCTGATGCGGCTGGAGCAGTCCACGCTCCAGGTCCTGATCCACCCCTCCAACTCCGGCAAGACCTCCCAGGTCCTGCGTATCCCCACGCTCAGGCACACGTTCGTCAATCACGGCGAGAGCGACAAGCTGTCCTCGTGCAACCCGTACGCGAAGGCGTACGACGAGGTGTGGGTGGCCGGTCCCGCGGCGCGCGAGCGGTACGCGCTGGCCGAGGTCGGCGTGGACGACCGCGACGTGGTGGAGACCGGGCGGCCCCAGCTGGACGCCGTACGGCCGTACGCGGGGCCTCCCTCCGGCCCGTACATGACCGTCCTGTACGCGCCGACCTGGGAGGGCTGGGACGGCAACCCGGGCAACACCTCGGTGGTCGAGGCGGGCGAGAACCTCGTACGGGCGCTGCTCGCGGACGACGGCGTACGGCTGCTCTACAAACCGCATCCGCTGACCGGCTCGGTCGATCCGCGGGCGGGCGCTGCCGATCAGCGCATCCGGGAACTGATCCGGAGCGCCAACCGGCGGCGGACGGGGCCGCGGCCCACCGCCGACGGCGAACTCGCCCGGTGCGCGGCGGAGTTGGACCGGCTCACCACGGCCGACTTCCGGACCAGCGCCGACCAGGTCGAGCGGATGCTGCTCCAGTCGGTGCCGCACAAGGGGCGTGCGAAGGCGGTGGAGCGGGCCACGGCCGCCTGGGAGGAGGCTTACTGGGCCTCGCTGCCCGAGTGGGAGCACCAGGTCGTCACGGACGCCCGGCCCACGCTGTACGCCTGCTTCAACCGGGCCGACCTGCTCATCAGCGATGTGTCGAGCGTGGTCAGCGACTTCCTGGCGAGCGGCAAGCCCTATGCGGTGGCCAACACCAGTGGGCTGTCCGAGGAGGTGTTCCGCGAGAGCTTCCCGACGGTCCGGGCCGCCACCGTGCTGACGCCGGACGCGGGCGGGGTGGCGGAGCTGCTGGACGCCGTACGCCGGCCCGAGAAGGACAAGCTGGTCGAGGAGCGGGCCGAGTTGAAGCGCCATCTGCTGGGCCCGGCGGAACCGGTCTCGCAGGTGCGCTTCAACGCTGCCGTGCAGGCGCTGTGCGCGGAGGCCAGGGAGCACCGCGCGCGGATGCGGGAACGGCTGGCCTCGGAGATCCCGGGGCAGCGGCAGACCGAGGTCGAGCCCGAGCCCGAGGAGCAGCACACCGCCACTCCCTAGGCCCTCATGCCACCGCCGTCGGCCTGACGTCCCGGACCGGCAGCATCCGGCGGGCCTTGCGCAGCGCCCGTCGGACGAAGGAGTCGAGCCCGCCCTCCCGGTACCCCGGGAACGCCCGGGCCTCGCGGGGTTCGGCGAGGTAGACGGAGTCGGGGATGCCGGCGGCGGCGTCGCGGAAGTGGGGGTAGGCGAGATACAGGCGGCGGCCGCGCTTCTCCAGCAGCGCGGCGGCCTGCTTCTTGGTCCGCAGGAACTCCAGGACGTCCGCGAGGAGTTCGGGCCGCTCCTCGGCCACCAGATGGAGGCGCAGGCGCTCGTCGACCCTGAGTCGGCGGGCGACCTCGTCGGTCCAGTAGGCGTCCGTCAGGGGCTTGGCCAGCTCGAACTTGTGCCGTCGGACCTCCTCGCTGTCCCGCAGGTATCTCGGGCCGAACTGCGGGAGCAGTGTGACGAGGAAGGGCCGGAGCATGAGCATGTCGCGCCGCGGGCCCGCCGGGACCATCTCCGCGATCAGGTTCATCAGGGCGCGCGCGGAGTCGAAGCGCAGGGTGTAGCTCCCGCTCTTCGTCACATGCTTGCCGTCCTCGCGGCCCACCAGGTAGTAGCAGGTGTAGTCGTCGATCAGGGAGACGCCGTCGGCCCGCAGATAGGCCTCCATGGTGAACAGGGCGTCCTCGCCGGTCCACAACGACTCGTCGAACCGCATGCCGTGACGGTCCAGCAGGTCGCGGCGGAACAGCTTCTGCGCGCTCAGCGTGAACTTGATGTTGGACGACCAGATGTCGGTGCGCTCCAGCGTCTGTCCCCACATCGACTGCGGCGGCTTGCGGTTGATGCCCTCGACGTGGCCGAGGACCACGTCGGTGCCGTTGCGGTCGGCCATCGCGACCATCCGCTCCAGGGCCTCGGGGCCGAGCCGGTCGTCGGCGTCCAGGAAGAACACGTACCGTCCGGCGGCCTTGCCCAGGCCGACGTTGCGCGGGCCGCTGGGGCCGCCGGAGTTGTCCTGGCGGATCACCGTGACCGGCATGTCGGCGCGGTCCGCGAACTCCTCCAGGCACGCGCCGGTGCCGTCCGTGGAGCCGTCGTCGACCGCGATGACCTCGATGCGTGTGTGGTCGATGGTCTGGGCCTCGACGGACGCGAGGCACTCGACCAGGTACGGCATCGCGTCGTACGCCCCGATGATCACGGTCACATCAGGCTGCGTCACGGTCACACTTCCCCCAGATCATGAGGAACCCTTGGTCATAGGGCATTCCCCCCGTATTGGCTTATTCGCAACTTAGTAGACGGACGAGGACGGGAAGCGGTTGCCTGCTCATAGCTTTTTTGTGGCGCAGGTCACGACCACTGGGAACGCGTCTGTCATGAGGTACGTAAAAGGGCCCTGTTTTCGAGGATCATTCCTCGAAAACAGGGCCCTTCTTGACGGCGAGTTGGTCAGGCCTTGGTCGTGGCCTCCGCGGCTCCGGCCGCCGCCCGTGACTCCTGCCCGACGTTGCGCGCCTCGGCCTTGAGGGCGAGGTTCGCGACGGCGGTGTTGAACTGCTCGATGGACTTCGGCTCGTCCGGGCCCAGCAGATACTGCTTGAGCTCCCTGCGGTCCTCCGCCAGCGGGTCGCCCGCGAGGTCACGGACCGCGTCCAGCAGGCCGCCCAGCTCGGCCGCGCTGTTGGACAGGATGGTGGCGGCGCGCACCGCGGTGTTCTGCCGCTTGAACTCCTCCACACCCAGCTCGGCGGAGTCCGTCACCGCGTACGGCTTGCCGCTCGCGATGAAGTCGGAGACCACGCTGGAGATGTCGGAGACCATCGCGTCGGAGACGTTGAAGCAGTCGTACAGCCGGGGCTCGGCGCCGGCGATGACCCGGTGCTCGAAGGCGCCGACGGAGCGCCAGTAGGCGTCGTTCCACTCGGCGCGCAGCCGGGCGATCTCCTCGTGCCTGGCCACGTCGACCACACCGTCACGGGTGGCCTCGGCCTCGTCGCCCTTGTCACCGCCGCGGCCGGACAGCTCGGCGATCCGCGCTTCGATCCGGACGAGATCGGCCTTGGCCTGCGTCCGGGTGGCCGCGTCGGCCGTGAAGCGGGCGTCGGTGGCCCGCTCGGCGCCGGCCTTCTCCACCAGGGCGGTGATCCGCGCGTGCGCGGCGCCCGCCTCCTTGCTGACGGTGCCGGTGAAGGGGTGCGGCTTGTACAGGACCCGGACCGGCGGGTCGGCCTTCACCAGCTTCTTCACGATGTTCTCGCCGGCCAGCACGATCGAGGTGTTGCCCGGGTCGCCGTCCCAGCCCTCCCAGGTGGGCGCGTACAGAACGGTCGGGATACGGCCCTCGGGGACGCCCTGCCAGGTCTGGATCGGCGCCAGCTGCGGGCGGCCCACCTCGGCGATGTCGTCGTCACGGACGCCGACGTCGGCGATGGCGTAGCGGTCGCGGCCCGCACGGCCGGCGGTCCACACCTCGTCGTACACCTTGCTGAACGGGTTGACGCTGGCGAGCTTGTCGCTGTCGCCGTGGCCGATGAAGACGTGCTTCATGGTCGGGACGCGCAGCAGGTGGATGTTCTTGCCGACGTTCGCCGCGTACAGCGCGACGCGCACGTTGGTCAGGTCCATGTTCATCAGGTGCACCCCTCCGGGCACGCAGACGACGGGGACCGTGGTGGGGGCCAGGTTGTTCAGGATGGCCCGCTCACGCAGGATGATCAGCGGCTTGGAGTCCAGCTGTTCCATGGTCTCCAGCCACATGTTGACCTGGTACGCCGAGTCCTTGGAGCCGGAGAAGTACAGCACCGTCTCCGGCTGGTAGCCGGCCAGCCAGTCGTCCATGGCGGCCAGCACGATCTCCGCGTTCGGCGGGGTCTTGCTGCCGCGGACGTACGGCATGAGCGCGACGACGTACAGGGTGCCCAGCGCTATCGTCACGCCGATGCCGACGAAGGCCGCGAGGGTCTCCTCCATGGCCGCGGAGACCAGCACACCGACGACGGCGGCGAGGTCCAGGTGCAGCATCTTCTCGGCGGAGCGGTTGAGCAGACGGCGCGGCGGGGCGTCCGGGATGCGGATGCGGGACTTCAGGTCGACGTTGCGGGTGGCGACCGGCATCCGGCGGCGGTTGCGGATCAGGGTGACCAGCGCGCCGTGCGGGGCCTGCAGACCGTAGAAGGCGATGAAGCACGCGACGGCGCCGTAGAAGACCAGACCGTCCGCGAGGTCGAGCCGGGCCAGCAGCAGGACCAGGAGCAGCTGCCGGATCAGGAAGCGGATCGACAGACCCGCGCGCACTTTGCTCAGGCGGTTGATCAGATAGCTGCCCTTGCGGTGCAGATAGTGGTCCGCCAGGTACGTCACCGCGGCGGCGGCCGTGAAGGCGGGAACGCTCGGGACGAGCGCGGCCAGCATGAGCGCCGGGAAGCCCAGGATCATGAGGGCCGCCGCGGCCAGCTCGGCCGCACTGCCCACCCGGGCGACGCGAATGGCTCTGGTTATCACAGAGGAACCTGCTCTTGGAGGGGGAGTGCCGGTGTGGTTCTGATATGCAGCGAAAATGTGAGAAATTCGCGAGAGGTACTGATTCAGGCCCCTGCGAATGCTCCGATAACGGGCAGCCACAGAGGCCTGAATAGCAGATCTCTAATTGCTGTTGATTATGCCACGCCGTCCTGACGGTCCAGGACACTGGCAAGTGCCTGCTCGAACCCGGAGGCCCTGCCCGCGGCGGCCGTGGGGTCCTGCTGGCGCACGTCGATCACGTGGCCGGTGAGCTCGGACAGCAGCACGTCGAGCGAGGTGCGGGCGACGGCCTCGGAGGAGAGCAGGGTGCCCGAGGGCTCCTGACCGAACGCCTTGGTGCGCATCGGGGTCGCGGTGCGCTCCGGGTTGATGCAGTTGACGCGGACACCGTCGCCGGCCCACTCGTCGGACAGGGCCTGGGTGAGGTTCACCATCGCGGCCTTGGTCGAGGAGTAGAGGCTGTACTCGGCGCGGCCGCGGGTGTAGCTGCTGGAGGTGTAGAGCAGCAGCTGGCCCTTGGTCTCCGCCAGGTACTTGTAGCTGGAACGTGCGATCTGCACCGGGGCGAGGTAGTTGACCTTCAGCGCTTCCTCGATGGTCGCGTTGTCGGTCTCGGCCAGCTTGCCGATGCGCAGTACTCCGGCGGTGTTGACGACGTAGTCGATGCGCCCGGTCTCGGCGTACGCCTTGGACAGCGCGTCGTCGACCTCCTCGGGGTTCTCGACGTGCGTGCCGGTGGTGGAGCGGCCCAGCGCGTACACCTTCGAGCCGTAGGACTCGGCGAGTTCGGCGATGTCCTTGCCGATGCCGTAGGAGCCGCCGAAGACGACGACGGTCTTGCCGGTCAGCAGCTCGCGGTAGGCCTCCTCGGAGACCTGCTCGGGCGCGGCGGTGGAGGCCAGCTGGAAGAGCTTGTCGGCGATGAAGACGTCGACGGGCTGGGTGACCTTCATGTTGTACTCGTCGCCCGCGACGACGTGGATCGGCACGTCCGGCAGGTACTTGAGCACGACCGAGCAGTCGTCCGTGGCCTGGAAGTTGGGGTCGCCGGCGGCGACCTCGTAGGCCCGCTTGATCGTGGACAGCTTGAAGGCCTGCGGGGTCTGGCCGCGGCGCAGCCGGGAGCGGTCCGGGATCTCGGTGATGAACTCACCGTCCTCGCCGTGCGTGCGCGTCACGATGATGGTGTCCGCGGACGGGATGGCGACGTCGACGGCCTGGTAGCGCTCCAGCGCGACCACGCAGTCGTCGATGACCCGCTGGGCCAGCAGGGGGCGAACGGCGTCGTGGAACAGGACGTTGAGGTCCTCGCCCTCGGCCAGGCCCTCGCCGAGCGCCTCGATGGCGCGCTCGGTGGTCTCGTTCCGGGTCGAACCGCCCTCGATGACCTTCTTGACCTTCGTGAACCCGGCCTTGGCCACGATCTTCTCTATGTCCGGCACGTAGCCCGGCGCCATCAGGACGATGATGTCGTCGATCGAGTCGGCGTTCTCGAAGGTGGTCAGGGTGTGCTCGATGACTGCCTTGCCGGCGATCTTCAGCAGCTGCTTGGGGATCGAAAGACCCACACGCTGACCGGTACCGCCGGCCAGGATCACTGCGGTGGTACGGGGCTTGGCGATGTGCTGGGACACAGATGACCTACCTCGGGGCGACAGGGAACTCGGAAATGGTCCCACTTGGGGTTACCGCAGTGCAAGGTGAGCGCCGTCCGCCGCATATGTGCGCGCCATCTGTCATTCACCTTGTACTCCTGGTGATTGAGGAGACCGTTGTGGCGAGTACCTGGAATTGCTGTGAGTAACTCCACAGGGAGTTCTGTATTGCTGTGTGTGACGACGGTACCCCTCAGCGCCGCCGCAGCCGCTTCAGGCAGCGGTGTCCCAGCACCTTCATGAGTTCTTTCGACGAGGTCTGGTGCACGGTGCGCGACTTGACCGGAGCCGTGTTCCGGATCGGCGCGGCGGCGGCCGCGGCGAGCGCTCCGTACAGTGCCTGCGCGGCCACCTCGGGGGCGATCCGCGGTTCCGCCGGGGTCTGCGCGGGAGGCTTCGGCACGGCGGACAGCAGGGCCGGGTCGCCGAGGACGCGCACGCCCATGGTGCCGATGCGCTGCGCCATCTCGGCGCCGATCTCCGCCGCGGCCTCGACGGCCCACTGCGGGGTGCTGATCTTCACGTCCTGCGCGGTCGGACTGCACGCGTTCTTCATATGCATCACCGCGCCGTGCCGTACGAGCTTGGAATACAGCTCCTCCGGGAGGTCATTGCCGCGGAATTCCTTATTAAGATTCCGCAGCATTTCGGTCTCGGCGAGCGTCAGGGAACGGTTCGCGGTGTCCGGGACCTCCTGGAGCAGATCCGCCGGCAGCCCGAGCAGCGACTCGAAGGTGCGCATCAGCCCGCCCCGGTCGCGGTCGTCCACCACGACGACGGTGAGCCGCTCCGGGCCGGCCACCCGGGACCAGCGCTCCACGAGCCGGTCGTGCCGGTGGCGGTGCCAGAAGCTGGGGTTGGGCTTCTCGTAGGGGGCCTTTCTGAGCATGTGCTCGAGCCATTCCTCGTAGCCCATGCGCAGGCCGTTCTGGACGTACTGCTGCCACTGCGAGGGCATGACCTTCGCGAGCGGGCGCAGGGTGATCAGGATGTGTACGGACTCGCGTCCGAGCTGCCCGACGATCCGCTCGATGGCCGCGTCGTCGGGGGCGTCGGCGAAGAACTCGCTGCTGATGACCGAGGTGCGGTGGCCCGCGCCCCGCGCCTTGTCCACGAGCTGCAGCCACTGTTTCTCGCTGGGCCCGGCGTCGCCCATCATCCCCGGCCGGGCGCAGGCCGCCAGCACGGCCTCCATGGGGTGCCGGGTGGTGGCCGGCCAGTCGACCCCGTACCCGCCGAGCCGGTCCCTGACGGCGAACATCGCGCCCTGGATCGAGGTCGTCCCGGTCTTGTGGGGGCCGATGTGCAGCAGGCGGGTGCCGGCGGGCAGCGGGGTGATCACGCCGCCGTTCGCCGCGGGTTCATGTCTCGTACAGTCCGTCTCCATGGTTAAGGGACGGTAAGAGGGATTCCTGAGACTGCGCTGAGAGAGACCTGGGACACAGATGAGTCCCAGGCTCCCGTCACACGGAATTCATCGTCGGCCGGTCACGCGAGCTCGACGCCGGGGCGGTCCGCCTCGACCCGCAGCGTGGCCAGCGTGCTCGCCGTCGCCGTCGGCTGCCGGACCGTGTCGACGGTCCTGACCCGGGCGTCGATGCCATGGCGGTCGACGTCGAAGAGGTGGTAGCCGCGGTGGGCGTCGAGCAGCTTCCAGTGCGGGTTGTCCGCCATCAGCGGGTCCCACTGCTTGTGGAAGGCGTCCTGGTCCTGGTCGCCGTTGCTGGAGATGGACGTCCCCACGAACTCGGCGCCGACGACGTCGGAGTCCGGGTCGGCGAAGTCCTTCTTGAGGTCGCTGATCATCGTCAGATGGCGGTCGCCGGTGAACACGACGGGGTTGCGGACGTCCTCGAACTCCCGCATGAGCTGGTTGCGTTCGGCCTGGTAGCCGTCCCAGGCGTCGTAGTACCAGAGCTTGCCCTCGCCGACCTTCAGATCGGTCTCGGCCATCATGATCTGCGAGGCGATGAGGTTCCAGCGGGCCGGGGAGTCGTGCAGCCCGTCCAGGAGCCATTCCTTCTGCCCGGCGCCGAGCATGGTGAGCGAGGGGTCCTGGGCGCCCTCCTGGCCGGTCGCCTGGTCGCTGCGGAACTGCCGGGTGTCGAGCACGTTGAGCCGGGCCAGGCGGCCGAACTCCAGGCGGCGGTACATCTGGATGTGCGGGCCGTCGGGGACCGAGCTCGCGCGGACCGGCATGTGCTCGTAGTACGCCTGGTACGCCGCGGTGAGCCGGGCCACGAAGGCGTCGTGCGACTGCTTGTCGGGGTCCTGCGGGATCTCGCCGGCGAAGTCGTTGTCGACCTCGTGGTCGTCGAAGGTGACGATCCAGGGGGCGCCGGCGTGCATCGCGGCGAGGTCCGGGTCGGTGCGGTACTGGGCGTACCGGTTGCGGTACTGGACCAGGGTGTACGGCTCCCCCGTGCCCTCGTGCCGGCGCACACCCGTGGACGCGGGCGACGACTCGTAGATGTAGTCGCCGACGAAGAGCACGAAGTCGGGGTCCTGGGCGAGCATGTCGGCGTACGGCGTGAAGTAGCCGTGCTGGTAGTTCTGGCAGGACGCGAGCGCGAAGCGCAGGCTGCCGCCCTTGCTGTGCGGGTGGGGGGCGGTACGGGTGCGGCCGGTGGGCGAGATCTGGCCGCTCGTGCGGAAGCGGTACCAGTAGGTGCGGCCCGGGCGCAGATGCCGTACATCCACGTGGACGCTGTGCCCGTACTCGGGCCGCGCCCGGGTCACGCCCCGGCGTACGGGCTTTCTGAACCGTTCGTCCTCCGCGAGCTCCCACTCCACCGGCACGACCTCGTCGGGCATGCCGCCGCCGTTCAGCGGGTCGGGGGCGAGCCGGGTCCACAGGACGATGCCGTCGGGCAGCGGGTCGCCGGAGGTGACGCCGAGGCTGAACACGCCGTCGGGCAACGTCGTTCCGGCCGCACGGGCGGTGGTGGGCAGCCACAGCTGGGCGGAGGCGGCGGCGCCGATCACGGCGGCCCCGGCGGTCAGAAAGCGGCGTCGGTCGGGCGATGTTGCTCCGGTCATCAGTGAACTCCCCTGCCTCACTGGCCTCTTGGACACTGGAAGCTCACGCCCGTGGACAGTCCGCCCGCTGAACCACGGGCTTCGGGTGCATGACAACTGGGGAGACAACAGAAGACCCGCCGCGGCACGCGAACACCTCGTTGCCGCAACGGGCCTGACCGGTGATCAGTACGCGAAAGCGGAGCCGAGTCTCGCGTTCTTCCCGTCGGTGCCGAGCAACGTGGTGCCGAAGGCGGTGGTGCCTCCCCACATAGCCGGCGCGCTTCCTGCCGCCGACCGTGCCGCCCGCGGCCCTGAAGGCCACGTCCTGTCAGCCGTCGTCGTCGAAGTCAGCGCGGATCCTGGACGCGGCGGACTGCGGCTCGGCGGCGGCTCAGTGCGGGAAGTCCGCGCCCAGCCGTGCGGAGTCCGGGTTCGTGCCGAAGGCCTTGGCGCCGAAGGAGAGGGATCCGCTGGTGGTGACCCCGGCGGCGGTGGAGCGGAAGGCCCACACCGAGCCTGCCTCGGCGTTCTCTCCGGGTGCGCCGACGATCAGGTCGGCGCGGCCGTCGTGGTCGGTGTCGAGCAGGGTGACCGCCTCGCCGAAGCGGTCCCGGCGCTCGGCGGTGCCGGGGACACCGGCCGTGTTCTGGCTGAACACCTTCGCACCGGCACCGGTGGGGCCGGACGCCCCGCCCGGGATCACGGCGACCGTGCCCGCGTCCTGCACTCCGGCGAAGTCCTCGATCGGGATGCCGGCCACGATGTCGGCGTAGCCGTCGCCGTCGACGTCCCCGACCGCGACGGACGCACCGAAGTAGTCGCCCGACTCGCCGGCGCCCGGCACCCCGGGGGTGTCCTGGTGGAGCATGCGCGGGTCCCCGGTCTTCGGGCCCTGCGCGGTGCCCAGGACGACGCCGACCCGGTCGCCGTACTGGCTGGGGTCGTTCGGCTCCTCGTTGCCGTTGGCCGGGAAGGGCCTGCCGAAGACGATGTCGTCGCGGCCGTCGCCGTTCACGTCACCGAGCTCGACGTCATTGCCGCCCTCGATCTTCGCGCCCCGCGCGTTCCGCAGCGCGGTCAGCGGGGCGAGGCCCTGCTCGGTGCCGTGCAGGTAGTTGAGGTTGTGGCTGGAGCCCTGGTCGCCGGGCTCCCAGTCGGCGGGCATGGTCAGCGAGAGGAGGTCGGTGATGCCGTCGCCGTCGACGTCCCCTGCCGCCATGTCGAGCACCGAGTTGTCGCCGTCGTAGACGGGGATCTCCTGGGTCCTGGCGGGCACGCCGTCCCGGGTGAAGGGGCCGAAGCGCACGCCGCCGGGCATGGCCAGGTCGGCGTGGCCGTCGCCGTCGAAGTCGCCGGGGAGGCTGGAGTGGGCGGCGAGGAGCCGCCCCGGCTGCAGAAGCGTTCCGCCGGACAGGCCCGTGGCGGATCCCCACAGCACGGTCTGGCTGTGGACCTGTGCCTCGCCGCCCGACGTCCAGTGCTCCCCGGTCGCGGGCACCACCAGGTCGGTGTAGCCGTCGCCGTCCAGGTCGACGGGGATGACGTGGTAACCGAAGCGGTCGTCCGCCTCGGGCGATCCGGGGATACCGGGCGAGGCCTGCGAGTAGACCTTCCTGGTCGCGAGGTCCAGGCCCTTCGCCGACCCGTGGACGACGGCGAAATATCCCGCCGCCTTCTTCCCGCCGACCGTGGCGTACGGCACCCCGACGGCGAGATCCTCGTAACCGTCCCCGTTGAAGTCCTGCAGCGCCTCAGCCTTCGGCTGCGCCTGCGCGACGGGCAGCGCGCCGCACGTGGCGGCGATCAGGGCGATCGCCGCGACGACGGCGCGCCGGGTTCTGTGCGAGGCGGACGAAGCAGGTAGGGACACGTGAACTCCGGCTGTCGTAAGGGCAGTTGGCCGCGGAGAGCATCAAGATCCTCATCCACGCTGCCCAGTACGACTCACCGGAACGACGCTTGGTTGCCCTGCCTATCGCCGGAGGTTCTCCCGGCGTCAACGACCGCAGCCGGCGACCTCGGTCACCGACCGGTTCACTGCTCGAACGGCTCGAAGTCGTCGAACTCCCGCGACGCCTCGTCCCGTTCGGCCTCCTTGTCGCGGCGCCGCTGAGCCGCGGGACGCGGAGCCTCGAAGCGGTGGTCCTCACCACGGCGGCCGAGCATCTCGGCACCGGCCATCACGGTCGGCTCCCAGTCGAAGACCACGGCGTTGTCCTCGGGGCCGATCGCGACGCCGTCGCCCGAGCGGGCGCCCGCCTTCATCAGCTTCTCCTCGACACCGAGGCGGTTGAGGCGGTCGGCGAGATAGCCGACGGCCTCGTCGTTGCTGAAGTCGGTCTGCCGCACCCAGCGCTCCGGCTTCTCGCCGCGCACCCGGAACAGCCCGTCCTCCTCGCGCACCACGGTGAAGCCCGCGTCGTCCACGGCCTTGGGCCGGATGACGATCCGCGTCGCCTCCTCCTTCGGCTTCGCGGCGCGCGCCTTGGCGACCACCTCGGCCAGCGCGAACGACAGTTCCTTCAGCCCCATGTGCGCCACCGCGGACACCTCGAAGACGCCGTAGCCGCGCGCCTCCAGCTCCGGGCGCACCATCTCGGCGAGGTCCTTGCCGTCCGGGACGTCGATCTTGTTCAGTACGACCATGCGGGGCCGCTTGTCGAGCCCGCCGCCGTACTGCCGCAGCTCCTCCTCGATGATGTCGAGGTCGGAGACGGGGTCACGGTCGGACTCCAGGGTCGCCGTGTCCAGCACATGCACCAGCACGCTGCACCGCTCCACGTGCCGCAGGAACTCCAGGCCCAGGCCCTTGCCCTGGCTGGCGCCCGGGATCAGACCCGGCACGTCGGCGATGGTGTAGACGGTCGAGCCGGCGGTCACCACACCGAGGTTCGGGACCAGGGTGGTGAAGGGGTAGTCGGCGATCTTCGGCTTGGCCGCGCTGAGCACCGAGATCAGCGAGGACTTGCCCGCGCTCGGGTAGCCGACCAGCGCCACGTCGGCGACGGTCTTCAGCTCCAGGACGATGTCCTGGAGGTCACCGGGCACACCGAGCAGCGCGAAGCCGGGCGCCTTGCGCCGCGCGGACGCCAGCGCCGCGTTGCCGAGGCCACCGCGGCCTCCCTGGGCGGCGACGTAGGAGGTGCCGTGGCCGACCAGGTCGGCGAGGACGTTGCCCGCCTTGTCCTGTACGACGGTGCCGTCCGGCACGACCAGGACCAGGTCCTGACCGTCCTTGCCGGAACGGTTGCCGCCCTCGCCGGGCTTGCCGTTGGTGGCCTTGCGGTGCGGGGAGTGGTGGTAGTCCAGGAGCGTGGTCACCGACTGGTCGACGGTCAGGATGACGTCGCCGCCCCGCCCGCCGTTTCCGCCGTCGGGGCCGCCGAGCGGCTTGAACTTCTCCCGGTGGACGGAGGCACAGCCGTGACCTCCGTTACCCGCGGCGACATGCAGTTCGACGCGGTCCACGAAGGTGGTCATGTGGGGTGCCTCCAGCACTTGAAATGTTCGTACGGTTCTCTACTGCTGTAACACGCGAAAGGCGGACCCGCCTTCCCACAGGGGAAGTGAGGTCCGCCTCGCGAAACGTTCGGTCTGAAGCCCTAAGCCTGAGCTCAGGCGACCGGGACGATGTTCACGACCTTGCGGCCACGGTGGGTGCCGAACTGCACCGAACCGGCCGCGAGGGCGAACAGCGTGTCGTCGCCGCCACGGCCGACGCCCGCGCCGGGGTGGAAGTGGGTGCCGCGCTGGCGGACCAGGATCTCACCCGCGTTGACGACCTGACCACCGAAACGCTTCACGCCGAGGCGCTGAGCGTTGGAGTCACGACCGTTACGGGTGGACGATGCGCCCTTCTTGTGTGCCATCTCTCCTCAGTCCCTTACTTCGCAGCCGCGGGGATCTCAGTGACCTTGATCGCCGTGTACTGCTGGCGGTGGCCCTGACGACGGCGGTAGCCGGTCTTGTTCTTGTAGCGAAGGATGTCGATCTTGACGCCCTTGTGGTGGTCCACGACCTCGGCCTGGACCTTGATACCGGCCAGCACCCACGGGTCGCTGGTCACGGACTCGCCGTCGACAACGAGCAGGGTCGAGAGCTCGACCGTGTCGCCAACCTTGGCAGTGGAAATCTTGTCAACCTCAACGATGTCGCCGACAGCAACCTTGTGCTGGCGACCACCGCTGCGCACGATGGCGTACACGCGGATCTCACTCTCTCGCTCGGGACGGCACCCCCGCAGTCCAGCCACCCGGCACGCGGACGGCCTCTCCAAAACACCCAGGTGCTCCGGAGGAAAGGGTTTACGGGGATGTGACGTGTCAGTCGACACGCCGACGGTCAAGGTTACGGGGCCACGGCCGAACGGGTCAAACCGGGCCGGGGCCCCCGGGTGTGCGGCTGATCACTCGTGACCAGCCGCACACCCGCGGTGAGCCGGAACTCAGCTCTCGTCGGCGGAAGCCGAGACCGAGGACAGCGTCTGCTCGGCCGCCGCGGTCTTCTTCGCCGTCGTCTTCTTGGCGGCGGCCTTCTTGGTCGTCGCCTTCTTCGTGGCCGTCTTCTTGGCCGCGGTCTTCTTGGTGGCGGCCTTCTTCGCCGTCGCCTTCTTGGCCGTCTTGCGCGCGGCCGTCTTCTTGGCCGGAGCCGTCTCCTCCGCGGCCGGGGCCTCCGTGGCGGTCTCCGTCGCCGGGACGACCACGACGGCCGTCTCCTCGGCCGCGGTCGGCGCGGTGGCCTTGCGCACGGCACGGCGCCGCGGACGGGCCGGGGCCGCGCTCTCGGCGGGCGCCTCGGACTGCTCGGCCTTGGCCGGAGCCTCCTCGGCGACCGGCGCGGGCGCTGCCGCGGCCTCGGTGACCGTCACGACGGCCGCCTCGGCACCCGCGGGCGATCCGGCCGGCGCGGACACCTTGCGGGTCGCACGACGACGCGTACGTCCCTTGGGCGCGGCATCCTCGACGACCGGGTCCTCGACAGCGGCCGGCTCGGCCTGTGCCTGCGCGGCCGGCTCGACCTGCACCGGACGCTCGACCTCTTCCTCGGCGGTCACGTCCTGAGCCGTCGGGACCTCGGCCCGCTCGCCCCGCTCCCGCTTCGGCGCACCGGCCGGAGCCGACGACCGCCGGCTCGACCGACGCCGCGAACGGCCCCGGGTCGCGGCGGCCTCCGCCTCGGCGGCACTGCTGTACAGCTCCTCGTCCGCCTCGAAGACGGGCGCGGGCAGCGCGACCGGCTCGGCGACCTCGGCGACGACCTCGGCCTCGGTCTCCACGTCCAGCTCGGCAGCCTCGGCGCTCTCGACGGACTCCGCCGCCACCGCGGCCTCGTGCACGTGCTCGATGCCGCCACGCCCGCGCTTCTTGCGCTTGCCGCCGCCTCCGACGGAGGTCGGCTGCTCCATGTGGACGATGACACCGCGGCCGTTGCAGTGGACGCAGGTCTCCGAGAACGACTCCAGCAGGCCCTGGCCGACCCGCTTGCGGGTCATCTGGACGAGACCCAGCGAGGTGACCTCGGCCACCTGGTGCTTGGTCCGGTCCCGGCCCAGGCACTCCAGCAGCCGCCGCAGCACCAGGTCCCGGTTGGACTCGAGGACCATGTCGATGAAGTCGATGACGATGATGCCGCCGAGGTCGCGCAGCCGCAGCTGACGCACGATCTCCTCGGCCGCCTCCAGGTTGTTCCTGGTGACCGTCTCCTCGAGGTTGCCGCCCTGACCGGTGAACTTGCCGGTGTTGACGTCGACGACGACCATCGCCTCGGTCCGGTCGATCACCAGCGAACCACCGCTGGGCAGCCAGACCTTGCGGTCCAGCGCCTTCGACAGCTGCTCGTCGATCCGGTACGTGGCGAAGACGTCGACCTCGGAGGTCCACTTCGACAGCCGGTCGGCCAGGTCGGGCGCGACGTGCGAGACGTATCCGTGGATGGTCTCCCAGGCCTCGTCACCGCTGACGACGACCTTGGTGAAGTCCTCGTTGAAGATGTCGCGGACGACCCGGACGGTCATGTCCGGCTCGCCGTACAGCAGCGTCGGCGCGTTGCCGTTCTTGGCCTTCTTCTGGATGTCCTCCCACTGCGCCTGCAGTCGCTCGACATCGCGGCGCAGCTCGTCCTCGCTCGCGCCCTCGGCGGCGGTGCGCACGATGACGCCCGCGTCCTCGGGGACGATCTTCTTGAGGATGGTCTTCAGACGCGCGCGCTCGGTGTCGGGCAGCTTGCGGCTGATGCCGGTCATCGAGCCCTCGGGCACGTACACGAGGTAGCGCCCGGGCAGGGAGACCTGGCTGGTAAGCCGGGCGCCCTTGTGCCCGATCGGGTCCTTCGTCACCTGGACGAGCACCGACTGACCGGACTTCAGCGCGCTCTCGATGCGCCGCGGCCCGTTGGCCATGCCCAGCGCCTCGAAGTTGACCTCACCGGCGTAGAGCACCGCGTTGCGGCCCTTGCCGATGTCGATGAAGGCGGCCTCCATCGACGGCAGCACGTTCTGGACCTTGCCCAGGTAGACGTTGCCGACGTACGAGGTCGACTGCTCCTTGTTGACGTAGTGCTCGACGAGCACGTTGTCCTCGAGGACGCCGATCTGGGTGCGCTCGCCGCTCTGGCGGACGACCATCACCCGCTCGACGGCCTCACGGCGGGCCAGGAACTCGGCCTCGGTGATGATCGGGACACGGCGGCGGCCCTGCTCACGGCCCTCACGGCGGCGCTGCTTCTTGGCCTCCAGACGGGTCGAGCCCTTGATGGACTGCACCTCGTCGGACGGCTCGGCCTTCGGGCGGGGCTCGCGGACCTTGACGACCGTGCGCTCGGGGTCACCGTCACCGGGCTCGGTGTCGGCGGAGCTGTCACCGGTACGACGACGACGGCGACGGCGGCGACGGCTGCTGGAGGACGAGGAACCGCCCTCGTCGGAGTCCTCCTCCGCGTCGTCCTCGCCCTGCTCGGCGGTGTCCTCGGCATCCTGATCCGCCTGTTCGGCGGCAAGCTCGTCGCCCTCCTCGCCGTCCGCATCGGCGGACTCACCGCGACGACGGCGACGGCCACCACGACGGCGGCGACGGCGCGAACCGCTCTCCTCGGCGTCCTCCGCCTCGGCACCGTCCTCGGCGTCGGCGTCGGCGGTCTCCTCGGTCTCGTCCGTCTCCTCCTCGGCGACGGCCTCGACGACCGGGGCGGCCTCGGCCTCGGCGGACTCACCGCGACGACGGCGACGGCGACGCGGCGTCTGCTCCTCCTGGAGCTCCGCCTCGGGCTCCTCGACCTCCACCTCGGCGGCGGCTGCCTCGGCAGCGGCCCGCTGGGGCGTCTGGAACTGCGGCTCGGCGAAGACCGGCGCCTGGAACACGGCCACGGCGGGCCGTGCCGGCCGACGCGAACCCTCGTCCTCGGCCGCCTCGTCGGCGCCGGACCGCGCGGCGGGCTCGGAGAACCCGGTGGCGGCACGACGCACGGAACGGCGGCGCGCACGACGCGGGCCGGCCTCGTCGGCGGGGGCTTCAGCGGCAGGGGCCTCGCTCGCCGGCGCCTCTTCGGCAGCCTTCGGCTCCACGGCGGCCTCGACCGGCTCGTTCTCCTCGACAGCGCTCACGGGTGCCTCCACGCTCTCGGGCGCCGCGGTGGGCGCGGTCACGCGACGCGTGGCTCGACGGCGGGCCCGGCGCGGGGCCTCTTCCTCGGCGGCAGCCTCTTCGGTGACGATCGGCTCCGGCTCGGCCTTCGCCGGAGCCTCGGCGGCGGGCTCGGCGGCCTCGACGGGCGCGGCCGTCCGACGGGTGGCCCGACGGCGGGTACGGGCGGCGGGCGCGGCCTCCTCGGCGGGCGCCTCAGCCGCTACGGCCTCTTCGGCTTCATCAGCGGGTGCGGCACTCTCGGCGACGGCCGGAGCACCGCCGGGCGCGGACGCCCGGCGGGTGGCACGACGACGCGTACGCCCGGCGGGCGCGGCCTCCTCGGCAGGCGCCTCGGCCACCACGGTCTCCGCAGCGGCCTCCTCGGCCTTCACCTCGGCCGCGGCGGGTACGACGGTCTCGGCAGCCTCGGCCGCGGCGGGTACGACGGTCTCGGCAGCCTCGACCGCGGCCGGAGCACCGGCGGGCGCGGACGCCCGGCGGGTGGCACGACGACGCGTACGGGCGGCGGGTGCGGCCTCCTCGGCAGGTGCCTCGGGCTCCACAGCGGCCTCTTCGGCCACCGCCGGCTCTTCGGTCTCCTCGGCGGGCGCGTCCTCGGCGGCCGGTATGGCCGGCGTCACCTCGTCCGGCGTCTCGGCTGCGGCGCCGACCGGCGGGCCCGCCGGTCGGGATGCGGCCCTGCGCCGACGACGCGGCGGCAGGGTGTCGCTGGGGGTGTTGAGTTCGGAACCCTCGGTGGGTTCGGTCGGCTCGAGCATGCGGGCGTTTCTCCCGTCAGGCTCCCGGGCGCCGCACCTGGTCCGGCGATGCCGGTGACGTCCGCGGCTCGCGCGATGCGCGGTGCCGCCGTCCGGGGCGCGGGCGCCGCACGGGAGCTCTCTGTGTCCTGTCTCGCCGGTTCCGTACACCCTGTTGGGTACGGCCTGGCGAAAGTCTTCTGGTCGGTGTGCTGCCCGACCCAGGTGGCTCCCGAGTACGAGGGCGGCGCTACGACGTCCGTCCTTCGCGGGACCTTCCCTACGCCGGCGCCTTCGCGGCGGCAGCGGCCGTTGTGGGGGCCTCAGCTGCCTCGCGGTCGGGCGCGAGCGGGTCGGTCACCGTGCCGGTCTCTTCATCGAACAGCCCCTGCGCCAGCCTGGTCACCGCTGCGGGGACCGGCGGCGCCAGGTCGGCCACGGCGCGAAGACCGGACAGGACGTCGTCGGGTCGAACGGCAGGCGTCACGTGCCGAACAACCAGCCGCAGTATCGCACAGGGCTGGTCGGTCGGCCTATCAGCCTGTGGACCGTGCGTCTCAAGTTGTACGACTGCGGAACGGGCGTCGAAGGTACGGATGCCGTTCTTGGTCTTGCGCTGAACCTCGACGGACTCGGCGGCGGTGAAGGCCGCGACCGCGCGCTCGGCGTCGGCCGGGTCCACTCCGTCGAGCCGCAGCTCCCACACCGAGGCCGTGAGCCGGTCGGCGAGCCCCGAGGTCCGGGCCTCGACCGCGTCGATGATGTCGAGGCCGGTGGGCATCGACTCGTCGAGCAGGACCCTGAGTTTCTCGGGGTCCCGCGCCTGGGTGAGAGCGATCTCCAGATACTCCGCCTCACTGCCCGTGCCGGTGGGTGCGGCATTGGCGTACGACACCTTCGGATGCGGCGTGAACCCCGCCGAGTACGCCATCGGCACCCCGGCACGGCGCAACGCACGCTCGAAGGCGCGCTGGAAGTCACGGTGGCTGGTGAACCGGAGGCGGCCGCGCTTGGTGTAGCGCAGTCGGATGCGCTGCACCGCGGGTGCGGGCGGCGGGCCTTCGGGCTGTCGCTTGCCCAGTGTCGTTCAGTCCTTCGTGAGTGCGGTCGTACTGCTACCTAGAGTACGTGTCTCACGGCCCGACGGTTCCCGTCGGTCCACCCCGACCGTCTCCCGGGGCTCCCCGAGGAGCATCCGCCGGAAGTCGGCCCGCGCCTGCCGTACGGTCTCCCGGGCGGCGGCGAGCGCCTGCCGCGTGGCCCGCCCCACACTGCGTGCGGCCTCGGCGACGGGCCGCAGCACGAGGTCCCGCACCACATGCCCGACCGGCGTGAGCAGCGTCCGGTACACCCACCGCACCGGCTCCACGAAGATCCACCGGAAGAGGGTCCCGAGGAACCGTCCGACGGCGAGCGAGATGTGCCCGGCGATCCGCCACGCGTGCCCGAGCGCGTCCCACACCTCCCGCCCCACGACGGCCAGGAACCGGCCGACGGGCGTGAGCACCCACCGCCACAGCGCGAGCACCGGCAGCACGAGGAGCACGCGCGCGATCCAGTACAGGCAGATGCCGATGCCCCGGAGGAGCCAGAGCATGCCGTGCCCGATGGGCGTGAGGATCCACTCGTACACCCACTGGGCGGGGACGACGACGAGGTACCGCGCCAGCCAGGCCACGGCGGTGTACACGCCCAGCCCGATCCCCCGCGTCACCCACATGACTCCGTGCCCGATCGGCGTGAGCACACGCGCGTACACCCACGCGAGACCGGCCCCGATCCCCCGCGCGACCCACGCGAAGCCGTGCCCGACGGGAGTGAGCACATACCGGTACAGCCACACCAGGGGCACGACGACGAGGTACGTCCCCAGCCATCCCAGCCCCTTGCCGAGCGGCACGACCACATACCGCCACAGCCCCACGAGCGGCCACACGAAGACAGCCCGCCCGACCCACAGCAACGCCCTCCCGAACGGCCGCAGCACGGTGTCGTTCAGGAACCGCCCCGCCACCACGAGCGCGTCCCACACCATCCGCACCGGCACGACCAGCACGAGCACGACGATCCGTACCGGGATGCGGATGGCAGCGGTGAGGCAGCCCTCGGGCTGCCGGGGCGGAGGCGACGACTTCTGCGGTTCCATACCGGCCAAGACGCAGCGTCCGGCGCTCTGGATTCGTCCCGCGGATTGCGATGCCGTCACGTCTGCTCACCCGGATCCCGCAATTCGTTAGACCGTCCTACTTACACAACGGCGCGTTCCCCGAGGGCAGAGCCGCTGTCGTAGGGCGCTCGGGTCACCCTCGCACTGAGGCCGGGACATCCCCGGCCTGCTGTGCGCAAAGGAGCATGCCTATGAGTTCCCGACAGACACCGTCGCCGCTCGGTCCGCTGGCCCGCTCGAGATTCCGGAAGGCCGGGATGCTGGCCTCCCTCACGCTGGTCCTCGCGACCGGAGTGGTCTCGCCCACGGCGGCGGCCGCCGCCTCCGTGTCCGACGACAAGCCGACCGCCACGCAGCAGGGGGGCAAGGGCAAGAGCTGCCGCCCTCACAAGTCGAGGTCGGCCGCGGAGTCGTACGTCCCCGAGACCAAGCCCAAGCCCAAGGACAAGTGCAAGGGCGCGACCGGCGCCACCGGGGCGACCGGCCCGAAGGGCGCGACCGGCCCGCAGGGCGCGACGGGAGCGACGGGTGCCACCGGGGCGGATGGCGTGGACGGGGCGACGGGAGCCACGGGCGCGACCGGCGCGGACGGCACGAACGGAGCAACCGGGGCAACGGGAGCGACCGGGGCGACCGGCGCGACGGGTGCCACCGGCGCCAACGCGTGCGTCGAAATCGACTCCACCCAGGACAGCAACAACTTCGAGCTGCGGGCCGCGCTGACCCCGCCGGTCATGGGCGGCCCGAACCGGACCTACGCCGGTATCCGTGACCTCACGGGGCCCACCCCCGGGCCCTTCCTGTGGACCGACCTCACCGGGCACCGCGGCTACCCGCAGGACGCCTGCGGGATCTCCGTCGAGGGGCACGCCCAGGGCAACCAGGCCGAAGGGGACATGCGGATCGACGTCATCACCACCGGCGGACAGATCTACGAGACCACGTGCGCGGTGGTCACCAGTGACCGCACTCTGAACTGTGGCACCAACCCCTGGGTCCTCGTGAACAGGCAGCCGTCCATCGGCGCTGTGAACGGCGGGACCGTCGTCCCGTAGGTCCGATCGCCCGGAGCCCGGCTCAAGGGGTGTCCCGCAGGTCGTCACGACTGCCGGACACCCCTTGCCGCGTCTACCGCCGGTCCGTGCGCTCCAGCAGACTCACCGTCATCCCCGTCACCGGCCTGCTCTCGGACACCGTGTACCGCCGCTGCAAGGCGCTCGCCTGCGCGGGGTCGATGGAGTTGAAGGGAAACCCCGTCCCCTGCGTCAGCAGCCAGATGCGCTGCTCGTCCTCGATGCACAGGTCCGGCACGGAGCACTGGACCGCGTACAGGTCGTCGATCCCGGCCGGCGTCCTCGCCAGGAAGACATCGCGCAGCCTCAGGTCGCGAGGCAGGTAGTACTGCACCCCGCCGTCCAGCTTCCAGGTGTCGGCACGGTCGTAGACGACGGCGTCCCCGGGACGGTGGAACCGCTTGATCACATCGGCCGCCGCCGCGTAGTCGAGGGGCACCGGGGCGTCGTGCTCGAACGGCTGCCGCATCTGCCTCTGGTCGGGCAGCGTGAGCACGGCCAGCGTCGCGACCAGGGCAGCGGCGGTCTTCCAGGAACGCGAGGCCGAGGCGACCCCCGCACCGGCCAGGAGGGCCCAGGCCGGAAGGGTGAAGAGGACGTAGACACTGCGGAAGTAGGAGACCTCGCCGTGGGAGGCGGCCCAGACGAGAAGGGGCGGCAGCAGGGCCCAGGCCCCGCACAGCACCAGCGGAGCCCTGTGCCGCGAGCGGGCCAGCACAGCCAGGGCGGTCAGGGCCCCACCACCCAGTGCGGAGGCGAACAGACCCTGGGCCAGGGAGAGAAGGGCCCAGCCGTCGGGCGCCGGCACCCAGTACAGCTGACGCTGGGCCTGGGACCTGCCCAGAACGACGAGCGGGCCGACGCACCCGGCGACCGCCGCCAGCGCCAGAGCGGCCTTCCACCACAGCGAGCGGTCCTGCCGCGCATGAGCCACGAGCAGACAGGCGTGGGCGAGTACGACGGACAGCGCGATCAAGTGGAGCAGCCCGGTCAGGATCAGCGTGACCGCGTAGCCGGCCCATCGCCAGGGGCTGCGCGGACGGTCCAGCACCCGCAGCAGCAGGAGCGTGGCGAGGGCGACCGCGAGAATCACCAGAGCGTAGCTGCGGGCTTCCTGGCCATAGCGGCTCACCGCCGGCGAGATCGCGAAGAGAAACCCGGCCAGAATTCCGGCGCGATATCCGAAGAGCCGGTCCCCGATCAGAGCAATGACGGCCGCCGCGCCCGCCACCGCCAATACCGACGGCAGCCGCAGGGAAACAACGGAATCCCCGAACAGCTCCACCCATCCGTGCATCACCAGGTAATACGTGCCGTGTACGGCGTCGACGTTTCCCAGCGTGGCCAGGATCCGGCCGGCGTCCCGGCCCACCATGTCCCAGGTGACCAGTTCGTCGCGTCCCAGCAGGGAGTCGGTCATCCCGTATCCCCCCACGGCGAGGGCGACGGCGAACGGCCAGAGCCACAGCATCGGCCCGCGCCGCGCGGACCGGGCCGGATCGGCGGGCCGGGGTTCTTCGCGAGCCGTGGGGAGCTGTGCGGTGATTACCATAGGAATATCTCCGGTCCGGCGACTGGAACTCCCCACTTATACATCCCGACCCACCGGCGCCCCCTTGTACGGACCGCCAAGGCTCGATAAATTCACCAGCCGCCCCTTTCCGCCGGAGAAAAGAAAAAGCCATGAAAACGGTCTGTCTTAATATGATCGTCAAGAACGAGGCGCATGTGATCCGGCGCTGCCTCGAATCCGTGCTCCCCCTCGTCGACACGTGGGTGATCCTTGACACGGGCTCGACCGACGGAACCCAGGACATCATCCGCGAGACACTCGCCGGCCTGCCCGGAACGCTGTACGAGAGCCCGTGGAAAGGCTTCGACCTGAGCCGCACGGAGGCGATCGAACGGGCGCGGGAGAGCGCGCGCTATCTCCTGTTCATCGACGCCGACGACGTGATGGCGACCGACCCCGGCTTCACCATGCCGGAACTGACCCACGACTGCTACGACTTCGCGGTGCACCACGGCCCGGTCGTCCACTGGCGCCCGACGATGGTGTCGACCCGGCTCCCCTGGCGGTACGTCGGCGTACTGCACGAGTACCTGGAGTGCGACGGCCGGTTCGACCGGGCGCCTCTGGAGGGCGTGCGCATGGTCATCATGGGCGGCGGCGGGCGGTTGCAGGGCAGTGAGCGCAAGAAGTACCTGCGGGACGCCGCGATCCTGAAGGACGGTCTCGCCAAGGAACCGGACAACGCCCGGTACGCCTTCTACCTGGCCCAGAGCTGGCGCGACGCCGACGAACCGGCGAAGGCTCTCGCCGCCTACGACCGGCGCGCGACCATGGACGGCTTCGCCGAGGAGGCGTTCTGCGCCCGCCTCTACGCCGCCCGCCTGGCCCAGACGCTGAAGCGCAAGACGCCCGAGGTCATGACCCGCTTCCTGGAGGCCCACGAGTACCGGCCCACCCGGGCCGAACCGCTCGGCGAACTCGCCCACCTGTGCCGTGTCCAGGGGAATCGCTGGCCGCTCGCCTACCTGTTCGCGCGACGCGCGACGGAGATCCCGCAGCCCGACGACATCCTCTTCGTCGAACAGGGCTGGTACGACTGGCAGTCCCTGGACGAACTGGCGGTGTCGGCCTACTGGATGGGCGCGTACCGCGAGTCACTGGAGTGCTGCGAGCAACTCCTGGACGGCGGAAAACTGCCCGCCGCCCACCGTGAACGCGTCACCGCCAACCGCGACTTCGCCCGCGACCGACTCGCCGTGGGCGCACCCCGCCCCGAGCCGGTATGAAACAGGGGCCCTCCCCGCCGGGGAAGGGCCCCACAATCCCGCGCCTCAGTGAGCGTGCCCGGCCGGAGCCGAGGCAGCGTTCTTCACCGTCAGCGGCAGCAGCTTCTTGCCCGTGGGTCCGATCTGGATGGACGTGTCCATCTGCGGACACACCCCACAGTCGAAGCACGGCGTCCACCGGCAGTCCTCGACCTCCGTCTCGTCGAGCGCGTCCTGCCAGTCCTCCCAGAGCCAGTCCTTGTCGAGGCCGGAGTCCAGGTGGTCCCAGGGCAGGACCTCCTCGTAGGAGCGCTCGCGCGTCGTGTACCAGTCGACGTCGACGCCGAAGTCGGCCAGCGCCTTGTCGGCGCACCGCATCCACCGGTCGTACGAGAAGTGCTCGCGCCAGCCGTCGAAGCGGCCGCCGTCCTCGTAGACCGCGCGGATGACGGCGCCGATACGGCGGTCACCGCGGGACAGCAGGCCCTCCACGATGCCGGGCTTGCCGTCGTGGTAGCGGAAGCCGATGGAGCGGCCGTACTTCTTGTCGCCGCGGATCTTGTCGCGGAGCTTCTCCAGGCGGGCGTCGGTGTCCTCGGCGGAGAGCTGGGGCGCCCACTGGAACGGCGTGTGGGGCTTGGGGACGAAGCCGCCGATGGAGACCGTGCAGCGGATGTCGTTGGCGCCGGAGACCTCGCGGCCCTTCTGGATAACGTTCATCGCCATGTCGGCGATCTGCATGACGTCGTCGTCGGTCTCGGTGGGCAGACCGCACATGAAGTACAGCTTCACCTGGCGCCAGCCGTTGCCGTACGCCGTCGCCACCGTCCGGATGAGGTCCTCCTCGGACACCATCTTGTTGATGACCTTGCGCATACGCTCCGAGCCGCCCTCGGGAGCGAAGGTCAGACCCGAGCGGCGGCCGTTGCGCGTCAGCTCGTTGGCCAGGTCCACGTTGAACGCGTCGACGCGGGTGGACGGGAGGGACAGACCGACCTTGTCCTCCTCGTACCGGTCCGCCAGGCCCTTCGCGATGTCGCCGATCTCCGAGTGGTCCGCCGACGACAGCGACAGCAGGCCGACCTCCTCGAAGCCCGTCGCCTTGAGGCCCTTCTCGACCATCTCGCCGATGCCCGTGATCGAGCGCTCGCGCACCGGGCGGGTGATCATGCCCGCCTGGCAGAAGCGGCAGCCGCGGGTGCAGCCGCGGAAGATCTCCACCGACATGCGCTCGTGGACCGTCTCGGCGAGCGGGACCAGCGGCTGCTTGGGGTAGGGCCACTCGTCCAGGTCCATGACCGTGTGCTTGGACACCCGCCACGGGACACCGGACTTGTTCGGTACGACACGGCCGATCCGGCCGTCGGGGAGGTACTCCACGTCGTAGAACGCCGGGATGTACACCGAGCCCGTCTTCGCGAGGCGGAAGAGGACCTCCTCGCGGCCGCCCGGCCGGCCCTCCGCCTTCCACTCGCGGATGATCCGCGTCATGTCGAGCACGGCCTGCTCGCCGTCGCCGATGATCGCCGCGTCGATGAAGTCCGCGATCGGCTCGGGGTTGAAGGCGGCGTGACCGCCGGCCAGCACGATGGGGTCGTCGATCGTGCGGTCGCGGGACTCCAGCGGGATGCCCGCCAGATCCAGCGCCGTCAGCATGTTGGTGTAGCCCAGCTCCGTGGAGAAGGACAGACCGAACACGTCGAAGGCCTTCACCGGCCGGTGGCTGTCCACCGTGAACTGCGGGACGGCGTGCTCCCGCATCAGCGCCTCCAGATCCGGCCACACGCTGTACGTGCGCTCGGCGAGGACGCCCTCCTGCTCGTTGAGGACCTCGTAGAGGATCATGACGCCCTGGTTGGGCAGGCCCACCTCGTAGGCGTCCGGGTACATGAGCGCCCAGCGGACGTCGGTGGACTCCCACGGCTTGACCGTGGAGTTGAGTTCTCCGCCGACGTACTGGATCGGCTTCTGCACATGCGGGAGCAGAGCTTCGAGCTGCGGAAACACAGACTCGGCGGCCGCAGCGACTTCGGCAGGCATCTCGCGAACCTTCGTGGTGGGCTGGACTGACAGGGGTGACCATCTAGCGTAACGCGATCGTGGACCACCCCCGTCCTTCCGCTCAGACCTCCATCGCGCCCTTGATCGACGGCCACGTCACGGGAAGGTCCAGTTCGACCAGCTCGGCCCGCCGCTCCTCGCGCCCGTACAGCACCCCGTACGTGAACCCGCTCTCCCCCGCCGCATGCGCCTGACCTGCGAGGTCGCGCAGGGCCTCGCGGGTCATCACGCTGTCCTGGTGATCACCGAGCAGGCCCTGGAGGGACTTCATCGAGCGGACCAGGTCGACGGCGGGCTCGCCGAGGACCTTGGACGCCGCCTCCGCCGAATACCTCGTCCGCTTGCATTTCTTGCGCGCCTCGTGGATCGCGAGGTCCCGGTCGGCGCCGGGCGACAGCTCCACCGCCCGTTCGACCAGCTCCGTCAGCTGCCCGAAGTCCTTGCGTACGGCCTTGGGGATCACCTTCGACGGCAGCCCGCCGGCCGCCTTCAGCAGCGGCGGCCCGTCCACCACGGCGTCCAGCGTGGCCAGCAGGTCCAGGTACCGCTTTCCGTCGAGTACGGCGATCAGCCGGCGGCGCGATCCGCCGTGCCGCGCGTTCGACCAGGTGCGCAGCCGGGTGCGGACCGGTCCTGCCAGCAGCGCACGCGGCAGTTCGTCGAGGGCGGCGGTCAGACGTTCCGCCAGCACCTCCTGGTCCCGGTCCACGCCCAGCTCGCCCGCGAGCCACTTCAGCTCCTCGCCGATCGGGTCGGTGACGGTGCGGTCGAGGACTTTTCCGTACGACTTGAAGGCGCTGCGCATCCGCCGGGTGGCGACGCGCATGCGGTGCACGGAGTCGTGCACGTCCCGCCGGACGGCCGGGTCGAGCTCGACGATCGCGTCCCGCTGGGCCCGGATGTAGGCCATCACGTGGTCCCCGGCGGTCTCCGGTGCCTTCTTGGCCGCCTTCCGCCGTTTCACCCCGCCGGTCTCCGCGAGCGCCCGGGCCAGCTTCGAGGCCGACGCGGAAGGCCGTACGCCCGTCTTCTTCAGCCGTTTCTCGACCTTGTCGAGGAAGGCCGGGTCGCCGCCGTCGGCGAGCTCCACCTCGATCTCGGTCCACTGGGCGACACCGTCGCCCCCGGTGAGCCGCTCGGCGCGGACCGCGTCCACGCTGACCTCGGCCAGCAGCCCGCCGTCGGCGTCGACGAGATGGCGTACGTCCCGTTCGGAGATCAGCCGGACCACGGGCAGCAGCTCGAGGTCGCGGACGCGCGAGCGGACGAGGCCCGTGAGGACGCGCGGGACGGTGTCGGACAGGGCCGTCTGGATCTCGTCCCGTACGCCGGGCGAGACGGGGAACTTCAGATGCCAGCCGGCGTCGGAGCCGCCGGTGCGGCGGCGCAGGGTGATCGAGGCCGCGGCGAGGTGTTCGCCCCGGGTGTCGTAGTAGGTGGCGTCCAGCTGTGCGACACCCTTGTCGAGGACGGCTGCGACCCCGGCGACGCCGGTGAGGTCCGGCAGCCCGCTGTCGTCGGACTCGTACTTCCGCTCGATCTCGCGCTTTGTGTCCGCCATGAACTGAACTTAGACGCAGTCGGGGCGCGACGGCAGAGGGCGCCGACCATGAATCCCGGGGGAACTGCCGGAGATCAGGAGGTGACCAGCGCTCGCATCGCCTCGCCCTCCGGGAACGGCGCGTCCTTCGCCGTCCGGGAGACAAGGAGGATGTGGGCGTCCTCGAACTGGTGGTACGACATCGGTTCGGGGCCCTGCCCGACGATCACCACGCTGTGTTCCAGACGCCAGCTGACGTGCCGGCTGTGGTACTTGGGCTGGCGGATGTCGTGGTCCGGCAGGCCGAGCCGGTCGGTGAGGCGCTGGACGACGGTGGCGTAGTGCGCGTCGAACTCCGGCCGCCAGGCGCCCTCCTGGCTGGTCCAGCCGGGTATGGGACCCCAGCAGTCCTCGTCGAGGATGCCGCCGTCGACCGAGTAGAGGTAGGCGAAGGGCAGCTGGAGTGTGCCGTCGCCGTCGGCGGTGACGAAGTGACCCTCCGGGGTGACATGGGTGGCGTCGGGCACGTCCGGCGTGTCCTCGTACGCCGGCCCCCGTACCGCTTGTGACCAGTCGGGCCAGCCGGCCTCGCGTATCCGGTCCGCCACGGCCTCGGCGTCGGCCAGATCCAGCTCCGCCAGCCCCAGCAGCCGGCTCACCAGTTCCTCGCCGACCGGGCACACGGCCACGTACTCGTCCGCCATTCCACTCCCCCTGCGGCAGCGCTACGCCGACATCGGCCGCTGCACCCTGATCGACTGCAACAACCCGACCGCCACCCACACCGCGAACATGGACGTGCCGCCGTACGACACGAACGGCAGCGGCAGACCGGTGACCGGCATGATCCCCAGCGTCATCCCGATGTTCTCGAAGGACTGGAAGGCGAACCAGGCCACGATCCCGGCGGCGACGATCGTGCCGTACAGCTCGGTCGTCTCGCGGGCGATACGGCAGGCCCGCCACAGGACGACACCGAGCAGCACGATGATCAGGCCCGCGCCGACGAAGCCCAGCTCCTCGCCCGCCACGGTGAACACGAAGTCGGTCTGCTGCTCCGGCACGAACTGGCCCGTCGTCTGCGAGCCGTGGAACAGACCCGAGCCCGTGAGCCCGCCCGAGCCGATCGCGATACGTGCCTGGTTGGTGTTGTAGCCGACACCGGCCGGGTCGAGGCTGGGGTTGGCGAAGGCGGCGAAGCGGGCGATCTGGTAGTCGTCCAGGATGCCGAGCTGCCAGACCGCGAGCGCCCCCATCGTGCCCGCGCCGAGCAGGCCGAAGACCCAGCGGTTGGAGGCGCCCGAGGCCAGCAGCACGCCCAGCACGATGATGACCATGACCATGACCGACCCGAGGTCGGGCATCAGCATGACGATGAGCATCGGTACGGCGGCCAGGCCCAGCGCCTGAAGGACGGTGCGGTGGTCGGGGTACTGCTTGTCACCCGCGTCGACCCGGGCCGCCAGCAGCATCGCCATGCCGAGGATGATCGTGACCTTCACGAACTCCGAGGGCTGGAGCGAGAAGCCGCCGCCGACGACGATCCACGAGTGGGCGCCGTTGACCGTGGAGCCGAGCGGGGTGAGCACCATCAGGATCAGGAACACCGAGGCGCCGTAGAGGATCGGCACGGCCGTGCGCAGGGCGCGGTGGCCGAGCCAGACGGTGCCGATCATCAGGGCGAACCCGATGCCGGTGTTCATGAGGTGGCGGAACAGGAAGTAGTACTGGTCGCCCTGGTTGATCTCGGTGCGGTTGCGGGTGGCCGAGAAGACCAGCAGAGAGCCGATCATCGACAGGGCGAGGGCCGCGAACAGTATCGGCCAGTCCAGCCGGCGGGCGAGCGAGTCGCGGGCGAACAGCCGCGTCCAGCCCGCCCGTTCGGGCCCGTAGCCGGAGACGGAGAAGCTGTTGCCGGTCATGTGCACATCCTCCGGCTACCTCGCCTGCGGCGCCGCCTGCGGGTGTTGCGGTTGCCTGTCGCCGGCTTCTCGACGGTCGCCGCCAGCTGTGTCTCGTCGGGCTCGGGGGAACCCTCCTGGGTCACCCGCTGCTCCTTGCCCGGGTCCTTGGAGACCTTCGGCGACTTGATGGTGCCGTCCGTCTGGACCTTCGGGAGGCTCTTCTGCGGGGTGGGCAGCAGGGCGTTCTTCTTGTTGATGGTGCCGTCGGCGGAGACGCCGTACAGCGCGTTGTAGATGTTGCGCACGGCGGGGCCCGAGGCTCCGGAGCCCGTACCGCCCTGGGAGATGGTCATGACGACCGTGTAGTCCTTGGTGTACGTGGCGAACCAGGACGTCGTCTGCTTGCCGTAGACCTCGGCGGTACCGGTCTTGGCGTGCATCGGGATCTTGTCCTGCGGCCAGCCGCCGAACCGCCAGGCGGCGGTACCGCGGGTGGCGACGCCCGCGAGGGCGTCGTCCATCTCGGCCAGCGTCTTCTGGCTTATGGGCAGCTTGCCGTGCGCCTTGGGCTTGATCTCGTCGACGGCCTTGCCGTCCGCGCTGACGATGGCCTTGCCGACGGAGGGCGTGTAGAGCGTGCCGCCGTTGGAGATCGCCCCGTAGATGGTGGCCATCTGGATGGGGGTGACGAGGGTGTCGCCCTGGCCGATGGAGTAGTTGACGGAGTCACCGGCGCGCATCAGGTTGCCTTCGAGGCAGTTCTCGTACGCGATCTGCTCGGCGTACGTGCCGCCCTTCTTGCCGGTCTTGCACCAGACGTCCTTGTTGGCCTTCCAGTAGTCGATCTTCCACTGGCGGTCCGGGATGCGGCCGGTGACCTCGTTGGGCAGGTCGATGCCGGTCTCGGCGCCGAGGCCGAACTGGTGGGCCGTCTTGTAGAACCAGTTCTTGGCGTCCTTCTTCGGCTTGGTGCCGCCGTCCTTCTTCCACTCCTCGTGGGAGAGCCGGTAGAAGACGGTGTCGCAGGAGACCTCCAGGGCGCGGCCGAGGCTGATCGGGCCGTATCCCTTGGTCTCGAAGTTCTTGAAGACCTGGCCGCCGATCGAGTACGAACTCGAGCAGTTGTAGGGGCCGTCGAAGGAGTACCCGGCGTTGATCGCGGCGGCGGTCGGGACCACCTTGAAGATGGAGCCGGGCGCCGACTGGCCCTGGATGGCCCGGTTGAGCAGCGGGTAGTTGGAGTCCTTGCCCGTCAGCTTGGTGTAGTCCTTGGCGGAGATGCCGCCGACCCAGGCGTTCGGGTCGTAGGACGGGTTGGACGCCATGGCGACGACGCGGCCGGTCTTGGCCTCCATGACGACGACGGCACCGGAGTCGGCCTTGTAGTTCTCGCCGGTGTTGTCGTCGAAGACGTCGCGGGCCTTCTTCATCGCGTCGTTCAGTTCGTACTCGGCGACCCGCTGGACGCGGGCGTCGATGCTGGTGACCAGATTGGAGCCGGGCTGCGCCTCGTCGCTGGCGGCCTGGCCGATGACGCGGCCGAGGTTGTCGACCTCGTAGCGGGTGACGCCGGCCTTGCCGCGCAGTTCCTTGTCGTACTCGCGCTCCAGGCCGCTGCGGCCGACCTGGTCGGAGCGCAGATAGGGCGAGTCGGTGTCCTGGGCCTGGGTGATCTCCTCGTCGGTGACCGGGGAGAGATAGCCGAGGACCTGTGCGGTGTTGGCCTTGCCGGGGCTCGCGTAGCGGCGGACGGCCTCGGGCTCGGCGGTGATGCCGGGGAAGTCCTCGGCGCGCTCGCGGATCTGGAGGGCCTGCTTGGCGGTGGCCTCGTCGGTGATGGGGATCGGCTGGTACGGCGAGCCGTTCCAGCAGGGCTGGGGGGTCTCGGCGTCGCACAGCCGGACCTTCTGCATGACCTCCGCCGGCTTCATGCCGAGGACGCCGGCGAGCTTGGTGAGGACGGCCTTGCCGTCGTCCTTCATCTTCAGCAGGTCGGTGCGGGAGGCGGAGACCACGAGCCGTGTCTCGTTGTCGGCGATCGGCACTCCGCGCGCGTCGAGGATCGAGCCGCGGACGGCGGGCTCCACGACCTGCTGGACGTGGTTGCCGGACGCCTCCTTCGCGTACTCGTCGCCCTCGCGGATCTGGAGGTACCACAGGCGCCCGCCGAGGGTGCCGAGGAGGGACAGGACGAGGATCTGGATCACGATGAGCCTGATCTGGACCCGTGGAGTCCGACCGGTCTCGGGGATGTTGGTCACTGCGGCTGCCGCCCCCTCTCAGTGTGTGTACGTGTCATATACGGCGAACCTGTGAACGCGGCCCGCCGACGCGCGCGCACTCACAGCCGCTTGACCCCCTTGATGCGACCGACGCGCGCGGTCCGGGTCCGGGCCCTGGTCTTCAGCGCGCCGAGTCCGCCCCGCTGACCGCCGATCTTCAGGCCCGTGCCGGAGGAGAGCCACCCGGAGGAGATGTCGGTGGCCTTCTTGGCGGAGGTGTTGGTCTCCGCGAGGGGGTCGTTCTCCGCGCGGCGGGCGAGCGCCATGATCCCGGGGACGACGAAGGGGGCGAGCAGCAGGTCGTACAGCGCGGCCGTGAACAGCAGGCTGCCGAGGCCGACATGGCGGGCGGCGGTGTCGCCGACGAGGGCGCCGACACCGGCGTAGAGCAGGGTCGTGCCGACGGCGGCGGCGACCACGACGAGCATCGGGCCGGTGGCCGACTTGAGTCTGCCGTTCTCCGGTTTGGCGAGCCCGGCCAGATAGCCGATGACGCACAGCACCAGCGCGTAGCGCCCGGCGGCGTGGTCGGCGGGCGGCGCGAGGTCGGCCAGCAGTCCCGCGCCGAAGCCGACGAGGGCGCCGCCGACATGGCCGTAGACCATCGCGAGACCGAGGACGGTCAGCAGCAGCACGTCCGGGACGGCGCCCGGGAGATGGAGCCGGGACAGGACGCTGACCTGGAGGACCAGGGCGACGACGACGAGGGAGGTGGAGAGCAGGATCCGGTTGACACGCAAGGGGAATCAGCTCCTACTGCTCTTGCTCGAACTGGCCGTCGACAGGGGCGTTCGCGGACGGGGTGACCGTGACGGTGACCGTCGGCGTGGGGGTCGGTTTCGGCTTGTCGGGGAGCACCGTGTCGCGCGGGTCCTTCTTCGGGGCCTCGACGACGACGCCGACGATGTCGAGCTTGGTGAAGCTGACGTACGGCGTGACGTAGAGGGTGCGGGTGAGGTCGCCGCCGGAGGGGTCGACTCGGGAGACGATGCCGACGGGGACGCCGGGTACGAAGGGCTTGTCGGCCTGGGAGCCGAAGGTGACGAGGCGGTCGCCCTTCTTGATCTCGGCCTTGCCGTTGAGGAGTTCGACGCGCAGCGGGCGGTCGCCCTGTCCGGAGGCGAAGCCGAGTTCGTCGCTGGCCTCCATGCGGGTGCCGACGGTGAAGTCGGGGTCGTTGGCGAGGAGCACGGTGGCGGTGTTCGGGCCGACGGTCGTCACGCGCCCCACCAGTCCGTCGCCGTTGAGGACGGTCATGTCGCGCCTGATGCCGTCGTTGGAGCCGACGTCGATGGTGATGGTCCAGGAGAAGCCCTGGGCCGCTCCTATGGCGATGACCTCGGCGCCCTTGATGCCGTACTGGCCCTCGCCGGCGACCTTCAGCATGGAGTTCAGCTGCTTGAGGCGGCTGGTGTTGCGGTCGTCGCTGCCGAGCTTCGCCTTGAGGGCCGCGTTCTCCTTCTCCAGCGCGGCGAGCCGGTCGTGCCGCTCGCCGGAGTCGCGGATCGCGGAGACCGCGTTGCCGACCGGGTTCACGGCGGACGACACACCGTCCTCGATGGGGCCGAAAACCGTGGCCGCGGCCTGGCGGGCACCGTCGACCGGCGAATCCTCCCCGCCGCGGATGTCCACCGTGATCAGTGCGAACGCGATGGCGACCAGCAGCACCAGGAGCAGCCGGCTCTCTCGTGTGTCCCTCACGTGCGGCGGCCGTGCCTTCCTCATAGGAATGTGCAGGTGTTCAGGTATGCGGGTGTACAGAGGCTCGCGGATGCCTATGGGCGAGCTTATGCCTCTATATCAACGATCCGCCGTACGAGAGGAGATCATCTCGTACGGCGGAATCGAAGAGTTACGTCATCTGCGCGGCTGGGCGTCCAGCACCTGCTGGAGCGCCTCGAACTCCTCCACGCACTTGCCGGAGCCGAGCGCCACGCTGTCCAGCGGGTCCTCGGCGATGTGGATGGGCATGCCGGTCTCGCGCCGCAGCCGCTCGTCGAGGCCGCGCAGCAGGGCTCCGCCGCCGGTCAGAACGATTCCGCGGTCCATGATGTCGCCGGACAGCTCGGGCGGGCACTTGTCGAGGGTCGTCTTGACCGCGTCCACGATCGCGTTGACGGGTTCCTCGATCGCCTTGCGGACTTCGGCGGCCGAGATGACGACGGTCTTGGGCAGCCCGGAGACGAGGTCCCGGCCGCGGATTTCGGTGTGCTCGTCAGCGTCGAGGTCGTACGCCGAACCGATCGTGATCTTGATCTGCTCGGCCGTCCGCTCACCGAGGAGGAGCGAGTACTCCTTCTTGATGTGCTGGATGATCGCGTTGTCCAGTTCGTCACCCGCGACGCGGATGGACTGGGCGGTGACGATCCCGCCGAGCGAGATGACCGCGACCTCCGTCGTGCCGCCGCCGATGTCCACCACCATGTTGCCCGTGGCCTCGTGGACCGGCAGGCCGGAACCGATGGCGGCCGCCATGGGCTCCTCGATGATGTGCACCTGGCGGGCCCCGGCCTGGGACGACGCCTCGATGACGGCACGGCGCTCGACGCCGGTGATGCCGGAGGGCACACACACGACGACGCGCGGCCTCGCGAGATACCGCCGCTTGTGGATCTTCAGAATGAAGTAGCGCAGCATCCGCTCGGTGATCTCGAAGTCGGCGATGACGCCGTCCTTCAGCGGACGTACGGCAACGATGTTGCCGGGCGTGCGCCCGATCATCTTCTTCGCTTCGGCGCCGACCGCCAGGATGCCACCGGTGTTGGTGTTGATCGCGACGACGGACGGCTCGTTGAGTACGATCCCGCGACCCCTGACGTACACCAGCGTGTTGGCGGTCCCGAGGTCGACAGCCATGTCACGGCCGATGAACGACATTGAGTTCCCCATCAGGATTCGTCTGGCCTTCCCGGGAGCTTTGAGGGCTTTTTCAGGTCGGCGAAGTGGGTGCGGTGACGTGAAGGCTTCCATCGTAGTGGCGCCTACGCGAACACCGCGCGAGGGTCTTCGCCATTGTCAGCAGATGGAACGCCGCCGCGCTTGTGGAAACGGTCCATCGGGGGCACCCGTTCCCCCGATCGGCACGCATATGCCAAAGGACGGCCGAAAAGATACGGCCGTCCCAGGTCAGACCGACGGGCTCCCTGACGCCCCGTCAGAAAAAGCCACGAAACCTACGCACGCCCGGGAAAGAAGATCTTGACCTCGCGCTCGGCGGACTCCTCGGAGTCGGAGGCGTGGATCAGGTTCTCGCGGACGATCACACCGAAGTCCCCGCGGATGGAACCGGGAGCGGCGGCGATCGGGTCGGTCGGGCCGGCCAGCGCGCGCACGCCCTCGATGACCCGCTCGCCCTCGACGATCAGCGCCACGACCGGGCCGGAGGCCATGAACTCCACCAGCGGCTCGTAGAAGGGCTTGCCCTTGTGCTCGCCGTAGTGCTGCTCCAGCGTGTCCTGGTCCAGGGTGCGCAGCTCCAGCGCGGTGATCTGCCAGCCGGCCTTGCGCTCGATACGGCTGATGATCTCGCCGGTCAGGCCACGACGGACGGCGTCGGGCTTGAGGAGGACGAGGGTGCGCTGGCTCACGTGAGACTCCTTGTGATCAAAAGTGTGCGGGGTGATGAGATTACCCGGCGTGTCCGCCGGCCGGTCACGCAGCGTCAGGTGTAGTGGAGTCGGCCTGCGCGGCGAACCTCGCCTTCGCCTCGTCGACCTTCCGCCCGTAGTGCACCGAGGCCCACCACAGCGCCGCGAAGACCACGCCCAGGAAGAACATCGTCGGCACCACGAACCCGGAGGCGATCAGGGCGATCTGCAGGACCCAGCCGAGGGTGACGCCGCCGGGCCGGGTGATCACACCGCACAGCGCCAGACACAGGAACATGGCGATGCCGCTGACCGTCCACACCGTGGCCGTGGACAGGTCTTCGTCCTTCATCGCGACCAGACCGGCGAAGCCGATGATGAAGAACTCACCGATCAGGGTCGATGAACAGAGAGTACGCATTCTTGGGATTCAGCCCTTCCCCAGCAGCAGCCGGGCCTCGCCGACGGTGATGACGGAACCGGTGACGAGCACACCGCCGCCCGCGAACTCGCCCTCCTCCTCGGACAGCGTGATCGCGGCCTCCAGCGCGTCGGGCAGCCGCGGCTCGACCTGTACCCGCTCCTCGCCGAACACCTCGACGGCGATCGCGGCCAACTCGTCGGCGTCCATGGCACGGTGACTGGAGTTCTGGGTGATCACGATCTCCGCGAAGATCGGCTCGAAGGCCTCCAGAAGACCTCGTACGTTCTTGTCGCCACTGGCCCCGACCACACCGATCAGCCGGCTGAAGTCGAAGGCCTCGCCGATCGCCTCGGCGGTGGCCCGGGCGCCCGCCGGGTTGTGCGCGGCGTCCAGCACGACGGTGGGAGAGCGCCGTACGGTCTCCAGCCGCCCCGGCGACGTCACGGCCGCGAAGGCCTTGCGGACGGTGTCGATGTCGAGCGGCTCGGGCCGCTGCGAGCCGACACCGAAGAAGCCCTCGACGGCGGCGAGCGCGACGGCGGCGTTGTGCGCCTGGTAGGCACCGTGCAGCGGGAGGTAGACCTCCTCGTACTCCCCGCCGAGTCCGCGCAGCGTGACCAGCTGTCCGCCGACGGCCACCTGCCGCGCCACGACCCCGAACTCCAGCCCCTCACGGGCCACGGTGGCGTCGACCTCGACGGCCTTCTTCAGCAGCACCTGCGCGGCGTCGACCGGCTGCTGCGCCAGGATGACGGTCGCGTCCTGCTTGACGACGCCGGCCTTCTCCTTGGCGATCTCGCCGGGAGTCCCGCCGAGCCGGTCGGTGTGGTCCAGGTCGATGGGGGTCACGACGGCGACGTCACCGTCGATGACGTTGGTCGCGTCCCAGGTGCCGCCCATCCCGACCTCGACGACGGCCACGTCCACGGGCGCGTCGGCGAAGGCGGCGTACGCCATGCCGGTCAGCACCTCGAAGAACGACAGCCGGTACTCCTGCTGCGCGTCCACCATCTCGATGTACGGCTTGATGTCCTCGTACGTCTCGATGAACCGCTCGGCGGAGATCGGCGCCCCATCGAGACTGATGCGCTCGGTGACGGACTGCACGTGGGGGCTGGTGTACCTGCCGGTGCGCAGTTCGAAGGCGCCGAGGAGGGCCTCGATCATGCGGGCGGTGGAGGTCTTGCCGTTCGTCCCGGTGATGTGGATCGAGGGGTACGACCGCTGCGGCTCACCCAGGACGTCCATGAGCGCGGCGATACGGCTGACGGAGGGCTCGAGCTTGGTCTCGCCCCAGCGCGTGGCGAGCTCCGCCTCGACCTCGCGCAGCGCCTTGTCGACCTCGGGGTCCTGGGGGCGCGTCGGCACGTCTGCCTCCGGCGGGCCGCCCTGGGTGCGCAGGGTGCGGCTGCCGGCCTCGATGACCGCGAGGTCGGGGTCCCGGTCTGTCTCGGCGTCGATGATCTCGTCGAAGGGGTCGCTGTCACTCACGGGGTCAGTCTACGGAGGGGGAGCTAGAGAGTGCCTATGGAGTGGGGTGGCCCGTGAAGTCTGGCGGGTGCGGGTGCGTTGTGGCTGGTCGCGCCCACGCGGCGGAGCCGCATGTCGATACGGCCCCGCGCCCCTGAGGGGCGCGAAGGGCCCCCGGAGTCCAGAAGACTCCGGGGGCCCTTCGCGCCGTACAAACCCTCTATGCCTGCGGCAACCTGTCGAGCTGGGACTGGATACGGGCGATGTCCTCGTCCGCCTTTGCCAGGCGGCCACGGATCTTGTCCACGACGTTGTCCGGGGCCTTCGCCAGGAACGCCTCGTTGCCGAGCTTGGCGGTGGCCTGGGACTTCTCCTTCTCAGCCGCTGCCAAGTCCTTCGCCAGGCGCTTGCGCTCCGCCGCGACGTCGATGGTGCCGGAGAGGTCGAGGGCGACCTCGGCGCCGGAGACCGGGAGGGTCGCCGTGGCCGTGAAGGCGTCGCCCTCCGGCTGGAGCCGGAGGAGCTGGCGGATGGCGGCCTCGTGCGGGGCCAGGGCCGTGCCGTCGAGGGTCAGACGGGCCGGGACGCGCTGGCCGGGCTGGAGCCCCTGGTCGGCACGGAAGCGGCGGACCTCGGTGATGACGGACTGGAGGGCCTCGATCTCACGCTCGGCCGCGTCGTCGCGGAAGCCCGAGTCCTTGGGCCAGTCGGCGATGACGACCGACTCACCGCCCGTGAGGGTGGTCCAGAGGGTCTCCGTGACGAACGGGACGATCGGGTGCAGCAGCTTGAGGGTGACGTCGAGGACCTCGCCCAGAACCCGCTTGCTGACCTCGGCCGGCTCGCCGCCCGCCTGGAACGTCGTCTTGGAGAGCTCGACGTACCAGTCGAAGACCTCGTCCCACGCGAAGTGGAAGAGGGCGTCTGAGAGCTTCGCGAACTGGTAGTCCTCGTAGAGCGCGTCCACTTCGGCGACGACGGAGTTGAGGCGGGAGAGGATCCAGCGGTCCGTCGCCGACATCGCCGACGCGTCCGGCAGGGGCCCGTCGGCCGTCGCGCCGTTCATCAGCGCGAAGCGCGTGGCGTTCCAGATCTTGTTGGCGAAGTTGCGGGAGCCCTGGACCCAGTCCTCGCCGATCGGGACGTCGACGCCGGGGTTGGCGCCGCGAGCGAGGGTGAAGCGCAGGGCGTCGCTGCCGTACTTGTCCATCCAGTCCAGCGGGTTGACCGCGTTGCCGAAGGACTTCGACATCTTCTTGCCGAACTGGTCGCGGACCATGCCGTGCAGGGCGATGGTGTGGAACGGCGGGGTGCCGTCCATCGCGTACAGGCCGAACATCATCATCCGGGCGACCCAGAAGAAGAGGATGTCGTAGCCGGTGACCAGGACGGAGTTCGGGTAGAACTTCGCGAGCGACTCGGTCTGTTCGGGCCAGCCGAGCGTGGAGAACGGCCACAGGCCGGAGGAGAACCAGGTGTCGAGGACGTCGGTGTCCTGACGCCAGCCCTCACCGGTGGGCGGCTCCTCGTCGGGGCCGACGCAGACGACCTCGCCGTTCGGGCCGTAGAAGACCGGGATGCGGTGGCCCCACCACAACTGCCGCGAGATGCACCAGTCGTGGAGGTTGTCGACCCAGTCGAAGTACCGCTTCTCCATCTCCTGGGGGTGGATCTTGACGCGGCCGTCGCGGACCGCGTCACCGGCGGCCTTCGCGAGCGGGCCGACCTTGACCCACCACTGCATGGACAGACGCGGCTCGATGGTGGTCTTGCAGCGCGAGCAGTGGCCGACGGAGTGGACGTACGGCCGCTTCTCGGCGACGATCCGGCCCTCGGCGCGCAGGGCGGCGACGATGGCGGAGCGGGCCTCGAGGCGGTCCTGGCCCTGGAAGGGGCCGTGGGCCGTGATCACGGCGTGCTCGTCCATGATCGTGACGGCCGGCAGGTCGTGGCGCTGGCCGATCTCGAAGTCGTTCGGGTCGTGGGCCGGGGTGACCTTGACCGCACCGGTGCCGAACTCGGGGTCGACGTGGGTGTCGGCGACGACGGGGATGGAGCGCTCGGTGAGCGGCAGCTTGATGAGCTTGCCGACGAGGTGCTTGTACCGCTCGTCGTCCGGGTGAACGGCGACGGCCGTGTCACCGAGCATGGTCTCGGCGCGGGTGGTGGCGACGACGAGCGTCTCGTCGCCCTCGCCGTACTTGATGGAGACGAGCTCGCCGTCGTCGTCCTGGTACTCGACCTCGATGTCGGAGATCGCGGTCAGACACCGGGGGCACCAGTTGATGATGCGCTCGGCGCGGTAGATCAGCTCGTCGTCGTAGAGCCGCTTGAAGATGGTCTGGACGGCCTGGGAGAGACCTTCGTCCATGGTGAAGCGCTCACGCGACCAGGCGACGGCGTCACCGAGGCGACGCATCTGTCCGGAGATCTGCCCGCCGGACTCGCCCTTCCACTGCCAGACCCGCTCGACGAAGGCTTCCCGCCCGAGGTCGTGCCGGGACTTCCCTTCCTTCCCCAGCTCACGCTCGACGACGTTCTGGGTGGCGATGCCGGCGTGGTCCATGCCCGGCTGCCACAGCGTCTCGAAGCCCTGCATGCGCTTGCGGCGCGTGAGGGCGTCGATGAGGGTGTGCTCGAAGGCGTGCCCGAGGTGCAGGCTGCCGGTGACGTTCGGCGGCGGGATGACGATGGTGTAAGGCGGCTTGTCGCTCTTCTCGTCCGCCTCGAAGTAACCCCGCTCTACCCAGCGCTCGTACAGCGGGCCCTCTACGTCGGCCGGCGCGTACTGGGTCGGCAGTTCGGTGTCGGGCGCTGATGGCTGCTGCTGAGCGTTCTCGGTCACGGGCTCAGTTTAGGGGTGTCGCGGGCGTGTCCCGAAACGGCTTTGTTCTGTAACGGTGAGGCCCCCCGATGCAATGCATCGCGTGTGCCTGCGCCAGGATGTTCGGAACACATAAGCATCTGGAGGGGAACCCAGTAATGAGTCACAACCAGCCGGGCCCGTACGGCGGGCAGCCCCAGCAGCCCGGTCCGTACGGTCAGCCGGGCCCGTACGGCCAGCAGCCGCCGCAGGCCCCTCAGCCCGGCTACGGCTACCCCCAGCAGCCCGCTCAGCCCCAGCAGCCGGGGTACGGCTACCCCCAGCAGCAGGGCGGCGTCCCGCCGCAGACCCCGCCGTACGGTCAGCAGCCGTACGGCCAGCAGCCCTACACGGCCCCGATGCCGCCGGTGCCGGGCGGGGGCGGCAAGAAGAAGATCGGCATCATCATCGGCGCGGTGGCGGTCGTCGCCGCGATCGCCGTGGGCGCGGCCCTCGTGCTCGGTGGCGGGGGCGGCAGCGGGTCGGACATCGCGGACGACGGGGCACACAAGCTGACGACTCCAGGCACCGTACTCACCGAGTACAAGAAGTCCGACGGCGACAGCGACAGCATGACCAAGGAAGACCTCAAGGACGCCGAGTCCTGGGGTGTCAAGGGCGCCAAGGATGTCAGCGCCAACTACGAGGTCACGGACGAGAGCAACCCGTTGGGCGGCAAGATGCTGTCGTTCGGCGGCGTCTACGGCACGATCGACGACCCCGAGAAGGCTGTTGACGGCTTCTTCGCCTTCATGAAGAAGGACGCCGGCGAGGAGAACGTCACCTTCGAGGGCAACGCGAAGGAATACAAGCCCAGTTCGCTGGAGGGCGCGATCCTGAAGTGCCAGGGCGCCAAGATCGACAACTCCGACGAGACGACGGCCGGCATGGCCAAGGAAATGAAGGTCACATACTGCGTCTGGGGTGACCACAGCACGCTCGGCTTCGTGATGCCCATGGAGTACTCGGACATCGCCGCCGGCAAGGCCACGGACCCCGCGAAGGCGGCCGAGATGACGGCGAAGCTCCGCAAGGAAGTCCGCGTCAAGGCCTGACGTCGCTGAACTGCGAAGGGGCCCCGGTCTGTTGACCGGGGCCCCTTCGTTCGTCCGTGTGTACGGCGGCTGTTACGCCGTCTTCGCCTCTCCCGGTCCCCGTCCGTTGCGCGCATCGCGCGGGATGAGCGTCGGGTTGACGTTGGAGTGGACGACGTCCGCCGTGATGACGACGCGGGCCACGTCCTTGCGGGACGGGATCTCGTACATGACGCCCTGGAGGACTTCCTCCATGATGGCGCGGAGGCCTCGGGCGCCGGTCTGGCGGAGGATGGCCTGGTCGGCGATGGCTTCCAACGCCTCGCGCTCGAAGTCCAGCTCCACGCCGTCGAGTTCGAAGAGGCGCTGGTACTGCTTGACCAGGGCGTTGCGAGGCTCGACCAGGATCTGGAGGAGGGCCTCGCGGTCCAGGTTGTGGACCGAGGTGATCACCGGGAGGCGGCCGATGAACTCGGGGATCATGCCGAACTTGACCAGGTCCTCGGGCATGACGTCCTCGAACTGGTCCTTGGCCTCCAGTTCACGCTTCGAGCGGATCGTCGCGCCGAAGCCGATGCCCTTGGCGCCGGCCCTGGACTCGATGAGCTTCTCCAGGCCCGCGAAGGCACCGCCCACGATGAACAGGACGTTCGTCGTGTCGATCTGGATGAACTCCTGGTGCGGGTGCTTGCGACCGCCCTGGGGCGGGACCGAGGCCGTCGTGCCCTCGAGGATCTTGAGCAGCGCCTGCTGGACGCCCTCGCCGCTCACATCCCGTGTGATCGAGGGGTTTTCACTCTTCCTCGCGACCTTGTCGATCTCATCGATGTAGATGATGCCGGTCTCGGCCTTCTTGACGTCGTAGTCCGCCGCCTGAATGAGCTTCAGGAGGATGTTCTCGACGTCCTCGCCGACGTAACCCGCCTCCGTGAGCGCCGTGGCGTCGGCGATCGCGAACGGGACGTTCAGCATGCGTGCCAGCGTCTGGGCCAGCAGTGTCTTGCCGGAGCCCGTGGGGCCCAGCAGGAGGATGTTGGACTTCGCCAACTCGATCGCGTCGTCACGGCCGTTGCCGCCGCCGTTCTCGCCGGCCTGTACGCGCTTGTAGTGGTTGTACACCGCCACGGAGAGCGCCTTCTTGGCCGACTCCTGGCCCACCACATAGCCCTCGAGGAACTCGTAGATCTCACGAGGCTTGGGGAGTTCCTCCCAGCGCACCTCGCTCGTCTCCGCGAGCTCTTCCTCGATGATCTCGTTGCAGAGGTCGATGCACTCGTCGCAGATGTACACACCAGGCCCTGCGATGAGCTTCTTGACCTGCTTCTGGCTCTTGCCGCAGAACGAGCACTTGAGCAGATCGCCGCCGTCACCGATGCGTGCCACGGTGTGCTTCCCCTTCGCCTGGGAGACGCCTAGGTCCAGCGGCTCCTGGTGCTGCCTTATTCCGACGGTACCTTGCCGGGCCCCCCGTTCGGGCCCCCCTTGGCGCGGTTCACTTTGACGTGCAGCGTGTCAAAGCACACGAACCGGACCAAGGGGCGGCAGACAATACAGCCTCCGACTAGCGGACGGATGCGTTGTTCATCTTCCGAGTGGAGATGATCTGGTCGATCAGACCGTAGGAGAGTGCCTCCTCGGCCGTGAGGATCTTGTCGCGCTCGATGTCCTCGCGGATCTTCTCGATCGGCGTGGTCGAGTGCTTGGCCAGCATGTCCTCCAGCTGCGCGCGCATCCGGAGGATCTCGTTGGCGGCGATCTCCAGGTCGGAGACCTGACCGCGGCCGGTCTCGCTGTAGGGCTGGTGGATCAGCACACGCGCGTTCGGCAGCGCCATGCGCTTGCCCGGCGTACCGGCGGCCAGCAGGATGGCCGCGGCGGAGGCCGCCTGACCCATGCAGACCGTCTGGACGTCCGGCTTCACGAACTGCATCGTGTCGTAGATCGCGGTCAGCGCGGTGAAGGAGCCGCCGGGGCTGTTGATGTAGACCGAGATGTCACGGTCCGGGTCCATCGACTCCAAGCACAGCAGCTGCGCCATGACGTCGTTGGCGGAGGCGTCGTCGATCTGGACGCCGAGGAAGATCACGCGCTCCTCGAAGAGCTTCGCGTACGGGTCGTACTCGCGAACGCCCTGCGAGGTGCGCTCGACGAAGCGTGGGATGACGTAGCGGGACTCCGCGGAGGGACCCGTGTACTCGGCGCGCGTGCGGTCGTACAGGCCGCTGCCGGGGTAGTCGTTCACTTTCTGTCTCCTAGAGGCTGAGGCGGTCGGCTGAGGGCTTGCAGGGGGCCTCAGGCCCCGGTGCCGCCGCCGCCCGGCATGTTGGCGGCCGTGGTGATGACCTCGTCGATGAGGCCGTAGTCCTTGGCCTCGTCGGCGTCGAACCAGCGGTCGCGGTCGGAGGCGCGGGTGATCTCCTCGAACGACTGACCGGTGTGCTGGGAGGTCAGCTCCGCCATGCGCTTCTTCGTGTGCAGCAGCCGCTCGGCGTGGATCTTGATGTCCGAGGCCGAGCCGGCGAGGCCGGCGGACGGCTGGTGGATCAGGATCTCGGCGTTCGGCAGCGCGAAGCGCTTGCCGGGGGTGCCCGCGCTGAGCAGGAACTGGCCCATGGAGGCGGCGAGGCCCATGGCGATCGTCACCACGTCGTTCTTGATGTACTGCATGGTGTCGTAGATCGCCATGCCGGCCGTGATCGAACCGCCCGGGCTGTTGATGTAGAGGTAGATGTCCTTGTCCGGGTCCGCGGCAAGGAGAAGCAGCTGTGCGGTGATCTTGTTCGCGATGTCGTCGTCGACCGGCTGGCCGAGGAAGATGATCCGCTCGTTGAGCAGCCGGTTGTAGACCTGGTCGCCGAGGCCACCACCGATGGAAGGCTCGCCGGCGGCGGAGGGCATCAGATTCGTCACGTATCCACCTGCTCGTCTTACGACGGCGCCGGGCCGTCTTCACGTGTTCCCTGCGTGTTCCCTGCGGGGCTGGAGCCGCTCGGGACTCCACTCCCCTCGTATTCATGGACCCTAACGCGCTGGTCCCTTCGGGGAATCCCGCAAAGGGGGCTGTTCGCCGGGGGCGTAGCGCGGGGTGCCTCCGGCGGGTGGGCCACTGCCTACTCGCCGTGGCTGTGCTGCGCGTGGGCGGCTGCGGGTCGTATGTGGCTTGTCGCGCAGTTCCCCGCACCCCTGGGTAGGAAAACGGGCCCCGGGTCATGAGTGACCCGGAGCCCGTCCTACGGCCTGCTCGGTGCCGTGGGCTCAGCCCTCGGTCTTCTCCGCGTCGGCGTCCGTGGCGTCCGCCTCCGTGGCCTCGGCGGCGACCTCGGCGGCCGTCTCGACCTCTTCCTCGTCGTCCAGGTCGATGACCTCGCCGTTGGTGTCCTTCACCGTGGCGGCCTCGACCACGACGGCCAGGGCCTTGCCGCGGGCGACCTCGCCGACCAGGAGCGGAACCTGGCCGCCCTCGACGACCGCCTGGGCGAACTGGTCGGGGGACATGCCGGAGGAAGCGGCACGACGCATGAGGTGCTCGGTGAGCTCCTCCTGGTTGACGTTCAGCTTCTCGCGCTTGACCAGCTCGTCGAGGACGAACTGGGTCTTGATGCCCTTGACCGCGGCGTCCTTGGTCTCGGTCTCGAACTCCTCGACCGTCTTGCCCTGGATCTCGAGGTACTTCTCGAGGTCGAGGCCCATCTGGCCGAGCTGGTGGTGCTCGAGGTTGTGCTTACGGGTGTTGACCTCGTCCTCGAGCAGCTTCTCGGGGACCGGGACCTCGACCAGCTCGAGCAGCTTCTCCAGGACGCGCTCCTGGGCCTGCGTGGCCTGGTCGTACTGCTTCATGTTCTCGAGGCGCTTGCGGCTGTCGGCCTTGAGCTCGTCGAGGGTGTCGAACTCGGAGGCGAGCTGCGCGAACTCGTCGTCCAGCTCGGGCAGTTCGCGGGCGGCGACCTGGGTGACCTTGACGGTGACCTCGGACTCCTTGCCGGCCGCCGAGCCGCCCTTGAGCTCGGAGGTGAAGGTGGCCTCGCCACCGGCCTCCAGGCCCTTCACGGCGTCGTCGATGCCCTCGAGGAGCTCGCCGGAGCCGATGGTGTAGGAGACACCGCTGGCGATGCCGTCCTCGAGCACCTCTCCGTCGACCTTGGCCTCCAGGTCGATCGTGACGACGTCGCCGTCCTCGGCGGCGCGCTCGACCGGGGAGGTGGAGGCGAAGCGCTCACGGAGCTCCTCCACCGACTTCTCGATGTCCTCGTCGCTCACCTCGACGGCGTCGACCTCGACCTCGATGGAGGAGAAGTCCTCGGGGAGCTCCAGGGACGGGCGGATGTCGACCTCGGCGGTGAAGTTCAGCGTGTCGCCGTCCTTCAGCTCGGTGATGTCGACCTCGGGCTGGCCGAGAACCTCCAGCTCGGCCTCGTTGACCGCTTCGGTGTAGAACTTCGGAAGCGCGTCGTTGACGGCCTCCTCCAGCACCGCACCACGGCCGAACCGCTGGTCGATGACGCGGGCCGGGATCTTGCCCTTGCGGAAGCCCTTCACCGTGACCTGCTGGTTGATCTTCTTGTACGCCGCGTCGAGGCTGTCCTTGAGCTCCTCGAAGGGCACCTCGACAGTGAGCCGAACCCGAGTCGGGTTCAGGGTCTCCACGGCGCTCTTCACGGTTCGGTCTCCTTGTGGCTGACTTCTTGGATTCTGCCGGGGCCAGAACGGCTCCGGCGGATTAGCCGCCCTGAGGACTGCATCAGACGAGAGACACACGGGCGCGCAGCTTGCATAGTAACCGCAGCGGCTACACGCCCCAAAAGGCGATCAAGCCAGGTGATCGCGAAGGTGGCCGCCAATGGCCGGTCAATGGTCGGGGTGGCGGGATTTGAACCCACGGCCTTCCGCTCCCAAAGCGGACGCGCTACCAAGCTGCGCCACACCCCGTCTGGTGCGACACGTAGGGTACATGCCCGCAGGCAGTGGAGCCGCCGCATTTACGGAGTGTGCGGCGAGGGGTCCCGACCCGCTACGATGCCTTCTGTGCCGCGGTCATCTGACCTGCGGCGCGTCCTGTGCGGGCGTAGCTCAATGGTAGAGCCCTAGTCTTCCAAACTAGCTACGCGGGTTCGATTCCCGTCGCCCGCTCTGTACGGCAAAGGGCCCGGTTCCTCGGAACCGGGCCCTTTCGTGTCATCCGGTCACAGGGTGCGTACGTCCACGGTGTAGGCCGAGCGGATGCCGTACGCAACATAGAGGGCGTCGCCGACGAGGACCGGTGGGGCGGCCATGTCGGGGAAGTCGACGGTGCCGCTGTCGTCGCGGCCCCCGAGGGTGGCTTCGACGGTGCCCGTGGCCAGATCGAGGACGGCCAGGCGGCCGCTGATGGACGAGAGGTAGAGGCGGGTGGTCGAGGCGGTGGGCGGGCCCGCCTGCTCCACTCCGGAGTCGCTCGCCCAGAGCTGTCTCCCGCTCTGCGGGTCGATCGCGCGGACACCGCCGCTGGTGAGCGTGAAGTAGAGCCTGCCGCGCAGCAGGGTGGGGGTCGAGCCCTCCGGCTGGCTCTCGGACAGCCGTACGGTCGTCAGGACGTGGGACGCGGCGTTGATCAGAGTCAGCGTGCGGTGCTCGCCGGTCGAGCCGAGGACGATCAGGCGTCCGTCGGCCTGTCCGACGATGTCCTTGTCCCCCGCGACCTCGATGGTCCAGCGGGCACGGCCGGTGGCCGGGTCGAGCTGCGCGATGCTCGTGTTGCCGACGGTGTCGTCGTTCCACTTCTGGCAGACCAGGTACCCCTGCCTGGCCGCGCTGCGCAGCAGGCAGATCTGTTCGTTCGGCTCGGGGAACTTCTGCTTCCAGCGGACCTTGCCGTCGTCGGCGTCGAGCAGGGCGAACTGCTCCCCCCGCTTGCCGTAGGTGGTGATCACGCCTTCGGGTACGGCGGTGGAGGCGCCCTGGTCGCTGGAGGGCTCCGCGGCCTCCTCGCCGTCGCCGGTGACCGTCTTCCAGATCACCTTGCCGGTCTCGGCGTCCAGGGACTGGATCGTGTAGCGGGCCGCGCTGACCCCGTCGTCGGAGCCGACGGTCCGGTCGTCGGAGCCGTAGGCGTACACACGGCCGTCGTGGGTGCCGATGATCGTGCCCCCACCGGAGCTGCTGCTGCCGATGTCGTCCGCTGTCGCGTCGATGGGCAGGCTCCAGGTGTTGCGGCCGTCCGCCAGAGCGAAGCGTGTGGCGAGGATGTCGTCGCCCGCGCACACCAGGGACGTGCCGCCGGAGGCGACGCAGCGGTTGAAGGGGGCGCCGGCGCCTATGGGGTCCTTGTCCACGCTCGGATCCTTCGCCTGCTTGCGCCATTCCTCCCAGCCGGCCGGCAGGTTGCCCGGGGCCGGGTCGTCACCGGTGAGGGCGACCGTCGTGGTGGCCGCCGCCGCGAGGGCGAGGGCGCCTGCCGCGGCGGCCAGCCAGAGGCGTTTGCGGCGGGGGCGGCGGGGCCTGCCCATGTCGACCACGGTCGGGGCGCCGTCCGCGGGGCGGGGGGCCGGCCAGTCGCCGTCCTTCAGCAGCCGCAGCAACTCGTCCGCCGTGGGGCGGGACTTGGGCTCCTTCTCCAGACAGAGGCGGATGAAGGGGAGCAACTCGGCCGGGACGTCGTCGAGTTCGGGGGCCCCCTCGACCACGCGGATCGCTGTCTCGTACGGGCTCGGGCTGTCGAAGGGGCCGCGGCCCGACGCGGCGAACGCGACGACCGCGCCCAGCGAGAAGATGTCGGCCGCCGGGCCCACGTCCTGGGGCGCGGAGAACTGTTCCGGGGACATGAAGGGCGGGGTGCCCATCACACGGCCGGTCTGGGTGAGGACGTCGGAGGCGGCGAACTCGGTGGCGCGGGAGATACCGAAGTCGATGACGCGGGGGCCGTCGTCGGCGAGCATCACGTTGGCCGGTTTCAGGTCGCGGTGGACCACGCCCGCGCGGTGGATGTCGCGGATCGCCTCCGCCAGGCCCGCGGCGAGTTCACGGAGCCGGTGGGGCGGCAGCGGGCCGTTGTCGCGTATGTGCGTGCCGAGATCCGAGCCCGGTATGTAGAGCGTGGCCATCCAGGGACGCGGCGCGTCGGCGTCCGCGTCCACGACCGGAGCCGTGAAGGCACCGCTGACCTGGCGGGCCGCGGCCACCTCACGGCGGAACCGGGCGCGGAACTCGTCGTCGTCGGCGTACTGGGCGTGCACCACCTTGACCGCGAGACGGCGGCCGGAGGCGGAGCGGGCGAGGTAGACCACGCCCATTCCGCCGCTGCCCAGGCGGTCCTCGATGCGGTAGCCGCCCGCCTCCGCCGGGTCCGAGTCGCGCAGCGCCATCCCCGTACGTCCCCCTGTAGCCGTCTCCGGCCCCCGTGACCGGACGGATCAGCCTAGCTCCACGGGTCAACGGGGTCAGAACTGGATCGAGTTGATGGTCTCCGCTATCGAGTTGAGGAAGCGCTGGATGTCGTCGGCCATGCCCGTCGAGGCGAGAAAGAAGCCGAACAGCACGGCCACGACGGCAGGTCCGGCCTTGAGGGATCCGCCACGGATCAACACCACCAAGATGATCGCCAACAGCAGCACCACTGACAGCGAAATGGCCACAACTGATCACACCCTCGGTCGGTCCGCTCTCCCGGCCCGGGGGTGCCAGCCCCGCGCACCCCCGCCAGAACCATCGTGCCACCAACCAGGCCGCTGTATGCGGCAGGTGATGCATCGTTGACCACACCTGTGCCTGAACTGTGGGGTGCCGTCCGGCCGCGCGCCCGACCCTTCACGCCCCGCACAACAATTCGAGAGTGCACCCGCACAGGTAATTCGACTGGATCGTTTCGGTCTCCACACATCCTGTTCGCAGGTAATTCGAATAATCATCGCGCCCACAGGAAGCGGACATTCCACCGGAGTCGCCTGCTGGTCTTATGCCCTATTTAGTCGGGATGAATCACACCAAGTTGGCGCTTGCTGTGACCATATTCCCTACCCACCAGGTGTGTTGACCGTCACGTTCACCAGACGTCAACCGCGCGATTTTCTGGGCACCCGAAGCGAATAACCAGGAATGACCTGGCGGGTTTTACGAAAACCCACAGACAACGCTAGGGTGCCTCAGATGTTCCACGCTGCCTCGTCCCCCGCACGCGGCAGAGCGCCGCTCCCCCCTGCCCAGCCGTCGGCATCAGGAGTGCCGAGTCCGCGCTCGCCCCTCAAACAGCAGAACGAACAGTCGGCCAAGCCCGCCGGCAAGCAGCGCGACGCCTTCTTCGACAACGCCAAGTACCTGGCGATCGTGCTGGTGGCCATCGGTCACGCCTGGGAACCGCTCAAGGGCGACAGCCGCATCCTGGAAGCCGCGTACACGGTCGTGTACTCGTTCCACATGCCGGCGTTCATCATCATCTCCGGCTTCTTCTCGCGCAGCTTCGACATGCGCCCGGACCGGCTGCGGCGGCTGATCACCGGTGTCGCGGTGCCGTACATCGTCTTCGAGACCGCCTACGTCCTCTTCGAGCGCGTGGCGGGCGACGACCCCGGCAAGGACATCAGCCTGCTCGACCCCTGGTACCTGACCTGGTTCCTGTGCGCGCTGTTCGTCTGGCGGATGATCACCCCCATCCTGAAGGCCGTCCGCTGGCCGCTCCCCTTCGCGCTCGGCCTCGCGATGCTGGCGTCCGTCGCGCCGTCGATCGGTGACGACCTGGATCTGCAGCGGATCCTGCAGTTCCTGCCGTACTTCGTGCTGGGCCTGTGCATGAAGCCCGAGCACTTCCACCGGGTGCGCACCCGCACGGTGCGGATCCTGTCGGTACCCGTGTTCGCGGCCGCGCTCGCCATCGGCTGGTGGGCGGTACCGCGCATGAACACCGCGTGGTTCTACCACCGGGACGCCGCGCAGGAGTTGGGCGCCCCGTGGTGGGCCGGGCCGGTCATGGTGCTCGCGATGTTCGGTTGCTCGCTGCTGCTGACCGCCTGCTTCTTCTCCTGGGTGCCGCGCCGGAACATGTGGTTCACGGCCCTCGGCGCGGGCACGCTGTACGGCTATCTGCTGCACGGCTTCCTGGTGAAGGCCGGTGACTACCAGGGCTGGTTCGACCACCCCTGGCTGCACCGCCCGCTCGGCGAGATCGCCGTGAGCGTCCTCGCGGCCGCCGTCGTCACCGTGCTGTGCACGAAGCCCGTGCAGCGGGTCTTCCGGTTCGCGATGGAGCCGAAGATGGAGTGGGCCTTCAAGCAGGACCCCGCCGAACTGGCCCGGGAACGCCAGAAGCAGGAACGCCAGAAGCAGGAACGCCGCGAGAAGGTTCTCGCCTAGCCGCTACGCCCCTTGTCTCACCCCGGACCGAGAAGTGCACGCATCCGCGCGTACTTCTCGGTCAGTCGTTTGCGGGTCTCCTCGTCGAGAACCGCGAGGCGCGCCGGGTCGGCGTTGTGCGCCAGGTCCGACTCCTTCACCAGCAGCGCGCCGGGAGTGGCGAGGATCCGCCCGGCGTACGCCTCGGGCGGCTCCCCCGCCCGCTTGGTGACCGCGAGCACGATGTCCTTCGTACGACGGCTCAGCGCGGCCTCCTCCAGCCAGTGGGCGGAGAGCGCGTCGTCCTCGACGGCGTCGTGCAGCCAGGCGGCCGCGATCTGCTCGGCGTCGCCGCCCCGCGCCCGCACCCCCTCGGCCACCGCCTGGAGATGTTCGGCGTAGGGCCGGCCCGCCTTGTCGGTCTGGCCCTCGTGGGCGGTGCGGGCGAGGGCTTCGACCTCGGTCAGGGTCAGGGTGCGCGGTGCGTCGGTCACGGCTCCAGTGTCTCCCCGCGCAGCGCGGCGCGGGCCGGAAGGCCGGCCGCGGTCAGGCCCAGAGCGACGATCGCCGCCACGAGTGAGCCGTACAGCAGCGGAGGGATGTAGGGCCCCTGCCCCGTCAGTCCGTTCATCATCGGGACGAGTGTGGCGAGTGCGATGGCCGTGCCGAGGACGATGCCCGCGAGGGCGACCAGGAGTGCCTCCCAGCGGATCATGCTGAGCACCTGGCGGCGGGTGGAGCCGATGAGGCGCAGGGTGCCGAGTTCGCGGCGGCGGTCGAGGACCGTCATCACCAGGGTGTTGCCGGCGGCGACGGCCGCGAAGCCGCCGAGGACGGCCGCCATGACGTTGTTCGCCCAGGCGTTGAGCTTGCGGTCCACTGACTGGGCGGTGGTGTAGTCGGCGCGGGCCAGGACCGTGCCGAACTCCTTCAGACCGGCTCCCGTACCGCCCTTGGTCCACAGCTCCGCGTCGAAGGCGGAGGTGACGTGGGTGGCGAGGTCGGTGCGGGCCATCGTCACCTGCGACAGTCCCATGCCCCGTCCGTACGTCGCCACGATCCGCGGTTCGGCCTTCGTGCCGTCGGGCAGCCGGATCGGGAGGCGGTCGCCGACCTCGGCGTCCGCGTTGCCGGCCAGGGAGGCGTCCACGGCGATCTCGCCGGGTTCCAGGGAGAGTCGGCCGTCCTTGACGTCCAGATCCTGTACGGCCGCCAGATCGCGTGCGGAGCCCGTGACGCCCTGTGCGGTGGCCTCCTCCAGCGTGCCGCCGGAGGCGGGGACGAGCACGGCGGTCTTCAACAGGCCGACGGCGGAGGTGACTTCGGGGGCGCGTTCGGCCCGTCGTACGGCGTCGGGGGCCAGGCCCGGGCCGTCGGCGGTGACGATGTGGTCGGCGGTGATCCCATCGCGCTGCTGCTCGGCGGTGACGTGGTCCTCGCTGGTGTGCAGGAAGAGCAGCACCGAGGAGAACGCCATCGCGAGCACGATCGGGGTGATCGCGGAGGCCAGTCGGCGGGCGTTCGTACGGGAGTTGGCGGCGGCGAGCACGGCGGAGGCGCCGGCGCCGCGCAGCGGGAGGCCGAACAGGGCCGCGCAGGCGCGGGCGATCAGCGGACCGAGCAGGGCCACCGCCAGCATGAACAGCATGACGATGCCGAGCGCGGCGTTGGCCGCGTCCTCGCCGGTCGTCGAGGCGGCCAGGCCCGCGCAGACACAGCCGCCGGCCGCCGCGGCGATACCGAGCGGGGTGCGGATCCAGCCGAAGCGCAGACGCTCCACGGAGGCCTCGCTGAGCGCCTGGCCCGGCTTGATGCGGGAGCTGCGGTGGGCCGCCATGTATCCGGCGAGCAGGGCGGCGACGAGCACGGCGCCGACCGCGGAGACCAACGGGATCCAGGAGACGGACAGTTCGACGGCCCGGGGCACCCCTCCCCTGTCCCGCAGCTGTCCCAACCACCAGGCGGCCAGGGCGACTCCGGGGACACAGCCGGCCACGCCGGCGAGCGGGGCGACCAGGAGGGCCTCCGTGGCGATGGTGCGGCGGATCTGGCGCGGGCTGGTGCCGATGGCACGCAACAGGGCGAACTCCCGGGCACGTTGGCCGACGGCGAGGGCGACGGTGCCGGCCGCGGTGAACATGGCGACCATCGTGGCGGTGCCGCCGAAGGAGGCGCCGAGGGCGATGAGGATCTCCTTCCCCTCGGCGAGGGCGGGGTCCTGCACAGTGCCCCGGCCGGCGCCGGTGTGGATCTTGGCCTTGCCGCCGAGGGCGTGGGCCACCTGGGCGGCAAGGGTGTCGGTGGCCACGCCGGGCTTCGGGAGCACGGCGATGGCGTCTATGCGGCCCGGGTGCCCTGAGAGGCGTACGGCTTCCGCGTCCGCGAACCAGGCCTGCGCGGAGGCCGTGGTGCCGGAGACGCGGTAGGTGTGGGTTCCGGTGGGGGTCGTGAGGGTGACCCGGTCGCCTATGTCGGCCTGGTTCAGGACGACTTCACCGACGGCCGGGGCACGGCCTGCCGTCAGGTGTTCGCCGGTGAAGGCGGTGGAGGACCAGTTGTGGGCGGTGAGGGCTGTGCCCTGGGGTCCGGCCACCGGGAAGGTGACGTCCGCCACGGCCGTGCGGGCGCCGGGCACCGCGGCGGCCTTCGTGACCAGGGCGGTGTCGAGGCGGGCACGGTCCGGGACCGGTTCGCTGTCGGCGCTGTCGCCCTTGCCGTAGTGGGCCCGCTGGTCGGCTGCCGCCACGACCGGGGCGTTCGCGTAACGGCCGGGCGGGACCTCGGCCCGTATGCCCGTCTCCAGAAGGATGCCGCAGGCCGACACGATCAGCGCGGCCATGGCGAGGGCGACGAAGGTACCGACGAACGCGGAGGGCCGGAAGCGGACGGCGGCACGGGCGAGGCCGTTGGGGGTGAACATCAGGCTGCCACTCCGTCGTAGGGCCTGGTGAGGGACGTCATGCGGGCGGCGATCCGGTCGGGGGTGCCGCGGTCCAGGTGGTCGACGAGTTCGCCGTCGGCCAGGAACAGGACGCGGTCGGCCCAGGCGGCCGCCGTGGGGTCATGGGTGACCATCACGACGGTCGCGCCCTGGTCGTCCACCGCGCGGCGCAGGAGGCCGAGGATCTCGGCGGCCGTGGTGGTGTCCAGGGCGCCGGTCGGTTCGTCCGCGAAGACGACGTCGGGGCGGGTGACGAGGGCACGGGCGATGGCGACGCGCTGCTGCTGGCCGCCGGAGAGGTGGCCGGGACGGCGGCGGGCCTTGTCGGTCAGGCCGACCTGGGCGAGGACGTCCGCGGTGCGGCGGCGATCCGGACGGTGGCCGGCGAGACGCATCGGGAGGGCCACGTTCTGCTCGACCGTGAGGGACGGGAGCAGGTTGAAGGCCTGGAAGACGAAGCCGAGGCGGGTGCGGCGCAGCGCGGTGAGCTTGTTCTCCTTCATGCCGGTGATCTCCGTACCGGCGAGGCGGACGGTGCCGGAGGTGGGCCGGTCGAGGCCGGCCGCGCACTGGAGGAAGGTGGACTTGCCTGAGCCGGAGGGGCCCATGACCGCGGTGAAGGTGCGGGGCGGGAGGGTCAGGTCGATGCCGCGCAGGGCGTGGACGGCGGTCCGGCCCCGGCCGTAGCGGCGGTGCACTCCGTGGAGCTCTACGGCCCAGTCGGCTGGCATGGCTGTCCTTCCGTTCGTTCGAGGGGTGGTGTCTCGAACGTACGGATTCGGGGGGTACGGGGACCATGCGGGCGGCTGGCGGATCGAAGCGGGGGTAAACCCCACCGAGGGAGGAGTCCCTCAGAGGTTCGCCGCCTGGGCCGTCGGGCCCTCCCGGCAGATCAACAGGAGCGCCCTGTCGTCGTTGACGTCCTTCGCCACCGCTTCGATCAGATGCCAGGCCGCGCCGTGGAATCCGCCGGCCACGTAACGGTCGGCCTCGCCGGTGAGGCGGTCGATGCCCTCGACGATGTCGCGTTCGGAGGTTTCGACGAGGCCGTCGGTGAAGAGCATCAGGACGTCGCCGGGGCGGAGCGAGCCCTTGACCGGATCGAACTGGGCGCCGTCGTAGACACCGAGGAGGGGGCCTTCGGCGGCCTTCTCCTCCCAGCGGCCGCTGCCCGCGCTCAGCTGGAGGCCCGGGGGATGGCCGGCGGAGTAGAGCTCGTAGTCACCGGAGTCCAGGTCCAGGACCAGGTGGATCGAGGTCGCGAAGCCCTCGTCCCAGTCCTGGCGGAGAAGGTAGCCGTTCGCCGCGGGAAGGAACGCGTGCGGCGGCAGGCTGCCCAGGAGGCCGCCGAAGGCGCCGGAGAGGAGCAGGGCGCGGCTGCCCGCGTCCATGCCCTTGCCCGACACGTCCGTCAGGACCACCTCCATCGTGCGGCCGCCGTTGGTGCGGGCCGCGACCACGAAGTCGCCCGAGAAGGACTGGCCGCCCGCCGGGCGCAGGGCCATCTCGCGGTGCCAGCCCTGGGGCAGCTTCGGGAGCTTGCTCTGGACCCGGATGCGTTCGCGGAGGTCGAAGAGCATGGTGCCGCCGCGTCGCCAGGGCACGCCGACCCGGCTGCGGAACTGGGCGATCAGCAGACCGAAGAAGCCACACGCAGCCACGACGAGCACGATGCCCGGGGTCACCCGGGACGGGCCCTCCGTGTACGGGCCCAGCTGCACGGACTCCACGATCAGTGCCGTCGCCGCCGCCGCGTACAGGCCGAGCAGGCTCGCCGGGCGCAGCAGCAGACCGCCCGCGACGATCGGGAGGACCAGCGCGGCCGGGGAGACCCAGACCGAGTTGGCGAGCGTCGTGACCGCGATCAGCGGGATCGTGATGAGCAGACCGGCCAGTGCGACCCAGTCCGAACCGTCCCCGCGGAAGTAGTCCACAGCGCTTCTGCGCAGGCCGACGCGAGCCCGGTGCCACTGCATCTTCAACCGGGCTGTGAACGTCTCGGCTTCCGCGCGCCGCTCTCGTCCTGCTGCCATTAGTTCGGGACCCTATCCATCGGACCAGCTGCTTGGCACGGGAGGTCCCACTTGTCCCCCGTCCGAGGTTCAACTTCACAGTGAACTTCACAGGAAGCCGTCGTGCCGCCGCCAAGGAGAAATTCCCTGGCTCGTCCCGCAATGCCCTGGTAGGCATGGTCCATGGCTTCTGACTTGGCGACCGAACTGCGGGTGCTGCGGCGGCAGGACTGGGACGAGTGGTACGACAACCTGATCCGCGCCTTCGGCGGGGTCCCGGAGTCGGCCGAGGAACGCGCGCTGTGGGACGCCCTCACCGAGACCGACCGTTCCATCGGCGCGTGGGACGGTGACGTGTGTGTCGGTTCGGCGGGTGCGTTCAGCTTCCGGCTGACGGTGCCCGGCGGCGCCTCGGTACGGGCCGCCGGCGTCACCATGGTCAGTGTGTCCGCGACCCATCGTCGCCGGGGTGTCCTCACGGCGATGATGCGGCGACAGCTGGACGACGTACGGGAGTGGGGGTGGCCGCTGGCCGTGCTGACCGCCTCCGAGCCCGTCATCTACGGGCGGTTCGGGTACGGCGTCGGTACGCATGCCATGACCGCCGAGATCGACACCGAGCGGGTGCGGCTGTCCGTCCCGCCGGGGACGGACGACGTACGCCTGCGGTATGCCGAGCCCGCCGACTCGCTGGACGCGTGCGAGGCGGTGTACGCCCGCGTCGTGCCGTCGCGGCCGGGGATGGTGGCGCGTACCCCCGGCTGGGAGCGGCTGATGCTGCTGGACCCGGAGAGTGAGCGGGAGGGTGCGTCGCCGCTGCAGTGCGTGGTCGCGGAGCGGGACGGGGAGGTCGTGGGGTACGCGCGATTCGCCGTGAAGCCGGACTGGGAGCCGACCGGGCCGCAGGGCAAGGTACTGGTCCGGGATGTCGAGGCGCTCGACCCCGCGGTGTACGCGGCGCTGTGGCGGTTCCTGTTCGACATCGACCTGACGTCGAAGCTGGTGACCCGGGGGCGGCCGGTGGACGACGCCTGGCAGTACCTCGTGTCCGACATCCGGCGGTGTTCGCTGCGGGTGCGGGACTCGCTGCACGTGCGGCTGGTGGATGTGGGGGCCGCGCTGGAAGCGCGGACCTATCAGGCGCCGGTGGACGTGGTGTTCGAGGTCGCGGACGACTTCTGTCCGTGGAACACGGGGCGTTGGCGGCTGAGCGGGGATGCGAAGGGGGCGTCCTGCGAGCGGACCACCGACCCGGCGGATCTGGCTCTGTCCGTACGGGAGTTGGGGGCTGCCTATCTCGGTGGGGTGAGCCTGGCCTCGCTGGGGGCCGCCGGGCGGGTGCGGGAGCTTCGGCGCGGGGCGTTGGGGGAGGCCGCGGTGGGGTTCGGCTCCGCCGTGGCGCCGTGGCTGCCGCACGGGTTCTAGGCCGGGCTCAGGGCTTCTGGCAGGTCGGGCACCAGAAGAGGTTGCGGGCGGCGAGATCGGCGGTGCGGATCTCGCCGCCACAGATGTGGCAGGGCAGGTTGGCCCTGCGGTAGACGTACACCTCGCCGCCGTGGTCGTCGACACGGGGCGGGCGACCCATCGCCTCGGGGGTGTGTTCGGGGCGGACGGTGTCGATGCGGTTGTGCTTCACGCCCTCGTGCATGAGGTCCACGAGGTCGTGCCAGATCGCGTCCCACTCCGGTGGGGTGAGGGTGTTTCCGGTGCGGTACGGGTCGATCCGGTGCCGGAAGAGGACCTCGGCGCGGTAGACGTTGCCTACGCCGGCGATGACCTTCTGGTCCATCAGCAGGGCGGCGATCGTCGTACGGCTGCGGGAGATCCGCTGGTACGCGGTCTCCGGGGTGGCGTCGTCGCGGAGCGGGTCGGGGCCGAGGCGGTCGTGTATGGACTGCTTCTCGGTGGGGGTGATCAGGGCGCAGGTCGTGGGGCCGCGGAGGTCCACGTACGACGTGGGGTTCGCGAGACGGAGGCGGACCGTGTCGGTGGGTGGGGGTGCGGGGGCCGGGCCGAGGGTGACCTTGCCGAAGAGGCCGAGGTGGATGTGGATCCAGTCGGTTTCCCGGAAGCCGAGGAAGAGGTGTTTGCCGTGGGCCTCGGTGTGGGTGAGTTCCGCGCCGTCGAGGAGGTCCGCGGCGTCGGTGAACTTGCCCTGGGGGCTGGTGACCTGGGCATTCCTGCCGCGGAATGCTGCGGCGCAGTCCTTGGCCAGGCGGTGGATCGTGTGCCCCTCAGGCACGGTGGCTCCTCTTCGTCCGGGGGGACTTTTCTCGCCCCCGCCGCCCCTACCCGTTCCCATCCCCAGGGGCGCTGCCCCTTCGACCCCGGTTCCTGGGGGCTGCGCCCCCAGACCCCCGTCGGCCCCTGAAGGCCCTCGTCCTCGGACGCCGGACGGGCTGAAAGACAGGCCGGCCCTCGTCCTCGAGCGCCCGACGGCTGAAAGACAGGCCGGCCCTCGTCCTCGGACACCGGGCGGGCTGAACGCCCGCTGGACGTGTGTCGTGGGCTACTGCTGGGGGTGGTGGGGCGGGATCGGGGGGAGGTCGCCCGTTGTCTCGTAGGTCGCCAGCATGTCGATGCGGCGGATGTGGCGGGCGTCCTCGGAGAACGGGGTGGCGAGGAAGGTCTCCACGAACTTCGTGGCCTCGTCCTCGGTGTGCATGCGTGCGCCCACCGCAACGACGTTGGCGTTGTTGTGCTGGCGGCCCAGCGACGCGGTCTCCTCGCTCCAGGCCAGCGCCGCGCGGACGCCCTTGACCTTGTTCGCGGCGATCTGCTCGCCGTTGCCGGAGCCGCCGATCACGATGCCGAGGGAGTCCGGGTCCGCCGCTGTGCGCTCCGCGGCGCGGAGGCAGAACGGGGGGTAGTCGTCCTGGGCGTCGTAGATGTGGGGGCCGCAGTCCACCGGGTCGTGACCGGCCGCCCTGAGCCAGTCGACGAGGTGGTTCTTGAGTTCGAAGCCCGCATGGTCGGAGCCGAGATACACGCGCATGGGATGAGTGTGACACGACTGTTTCGGGGCAGCAGCCCTGGGTGTCGTCCAGGAAAATTATCGATCTGACCATTGAAGCTCAAGAAAACCTCAAGTAACGATCCGGAATCAAAGGTTCACGAATTCCTTTGCCTCCGATTCACTGGACCGATCCGTACGCCGCTCGTACGGGACACTGCTCGCCCGGCGCAAAGGAATTCCCCGTATGACTTCGCAGCCGACCCCGGCCAAGACCACCGGAGACCCCGGTAACGGTCTTCAGGCCGGGCTCAAGAACCGTCACCTGTCGATGATCGCCATCGGTGGTGTGATCGGTGCCGGCCTCTTCGTCGGATCCAGCTCCGGTATCGCCACCGCAGGACCCGGCATCCTCCTGTCGTACGCACTCGTCGGCACGCTCGTGGTGCTGGTGATGCGGATGCTCGGTGAGATGTCCGCCGCCAACCCGACCTCCGGGTCGTTCTCGGCGCACGCCGACCGCGCGCTCGGGCGCTGGGCCGGGTTCTCCATCGGCTGGCTGTACTGGTTCTTCTGGGTCGTGGTGCTGGCCGTCGAGGCCACCGCCGGTGCCGTGATCCTGGAGGGCTGGATACCGGCCGTGCCCCAGTGGGCCTGGGCCCTCATCGTGATGATCGTGCTGACCGCGACCAACCTGGTCTCCGTCGGCTCCTACGGCGAGTTCGAGTTCTGGTTCGCCGGTATCAAGGTCGTCGCGATCGCCGCGTTCATCGTCATCGGCGGGCTCGCCGTCTTCGGGGTGCTGCCCGGCGTCGACAGCGACAAGGCCGGTCTCGGCAACCTCACCGACCACGGCGGCTTCCTTCCCCACGGAGCCGGCGCGATCCTCACCGGTGTACTGCTCGTCGTCTTCTCCTTCATGGGCAGCGAGATCGCCACCCTGGCCGCCGGTGAGTCCGAGAACCCGCAGCAGGCCGTCACCAAGGCGACCAACAGCATCATCTGGCGGGTCGGCGTCTTCTACCTCGGCTCGATCTTCGTCGTGGTCTCGCTCCTGCCCTGGAACGACCCGTCCATCAAGAAGGACGGCTCCTACGTCGCCGCCCTCGACTCCCTGGGCATCGCGCACGCCGGTCAGATCATGAACTTCATCGTGCTGACCTCGGTGCTGTCCTGTCTCAACTCCGGCCTCTACACGGCCTCCCGCATGGCCTTCTCGCTCGGCCAGCGGGGCGACGCTCCGAAGGCGTTCGCGCGGACCAACAGCCGGGGTGTGCCGATGACGGCGATCCTCGCCTCGGTCGTGTTCGGCTTCGTCGCCGTCTTCTTCAACTACCTGTCCCCGAAGACGGTCTTCCTCTTCCTCGTCAACTCCTCCGGGGCGGTCGCCCTGTTCGTCTGGCTGGTGATCTGCTTCTCGCAGCTGCGGATGCGGAAGATCATCCAGGCCGAGGAGCCGGAGAAGCTGGTCGTGAAGATGTGGCTGTACCCGTATCTCACCTGGGCGACGGCCGGGCTGATCGTGTTCGTGCTCGGTTACATGCTGACCGACACCGAGGGCGCGAGCAGTGGTCGTACGACCGTCCTGCTCTCGCTGCTCGTCGCGGCGTTCGTGCTCGCCATCGCCTTCGTGAAGGAGAAGGTCGGGGCCGGCCGGGCCGCCGTCTCCCCCGAGGTGCACGACGAGGTCGACGAGGTCAAGGTCGGCTGACGCGCCACGCATGAGAGAAGGGGCCCCTCGAGAGGGACCCCTTCTCTCATGCCGTCAAAGGATCGTGAAGCTGTCCGTGACCTTGTCGTACGTCTTCACCGCCTGGTTCTCGATGTCGGGCTGGTACCAGGTGTTGATCTGGTACGACTTGCCGTCCGCGTTGAAGCCCAGCAGCCGGGCGTGCCACTGGGTGCCCTTGAGCGTGAAGGTGTACTCCCAGACGACCGCCGGGTAGTCGCGGAACTTCGTCTCCTCCAGCCGGATCTTCTGGTAGTCCTCGCCCTGGTGGGCGTTCGCCTCCGAGGTCTCCCAGGTCTCCATCAGATCACCGCGGGCCAGCGAGGACTTGGCGACGAGTTCCTGTGTGCCGTCCGGCGACGTGTAGTGGACCTCCGCGCCCGTCTTCACGTCCCTGCGCCAGCCCTCGGGGGTCGCCCAGGCGAACCCGCCCGCCTCCCGGTGCGCGCCCGGCGGCAGGCTCTGCGGCCGGGACGTGCCCTCGACGGTGGGCGACGGTGTCCCGGACACGGTCGGGGACGGGGTGGGCGAGCCGTCCGCCTGATTCCCGCCGGGTGAGCCGGAGTTCATCAGGAGCACGACGGCGACGACCGCACCGGCGGTGACCAGGGCCGCGGCGGCGATGAGCCCGGTACGGCGGTGCGGGCGCCGCGGGCCGGACGGGCGGGCGGGTTCCAGCAGTTCGCCGGGCTCCGTCCCGAGCGGCGGCTCGTGCACCGGCCTGCGCTCGGTCAGCGCCTCGGAGCGGTTGAGCGATACACCGCGTGCGGCTCCCGCCGGGCTGCCGACGGGGGTTTCGGAACGGACCTCGGAACCGGTGGACGCTGCCGCTTCCGTGGAGGCGTTGCCGGGGTTGAGGGCGGGTGGGGGTGTGGGGCGGTCGAGGCTGACGGGACGCTCGGGAGGGGCCGGGTGCGCAGCGGGCTCGTGGGTGGCGGGTTGCTGGGTCTGCGCGGGTGCGGTGCGCTGCTGCGGGATCGCGTCGTGCACGGCCTCGGGTTCCGGCCGGGTCTCCGGTTCCGGACGCCGGGGGTCCCAGGCTGTGGGGACACGGGAGGCGTCCAGGTAGGCGGGGGTGGGTGATTCGTGGGGGGCCCACGGGAGTCGGGGGGTCGCGCGGTCGGGGGGTGCGTGGTCGGGCGGTGGGGTCCGTGGAGTGGGTGCGGAGGGCGTCGTCGACTCGGACTCGGGCGCCGCCCCAGTCCCGCTCCCGCCGACCGGTTCACCTCCGGAAGCGGGCCCTCGCGCCGGTTCGGTCGCCGGCCCAGCAGGCCGACCCGCCGATTTCGGCCCGGGAGGACCGCCCATCGACTCCGACCCGGCCCCGGCCAGATGCTCCGACCCAGACCCGGCCCAGTCCGCCGGCCCGGCCCAGTCCGCCGGCCCGGCCGCGTCCCCCGGCCCGGCCGTGTGCTCCGGTCCGGCAGGCCACCCCGCCGATTGCGGCGTGAGAGGACGGCCCGCCGCTTCCGCCTCGGCGCCGGCCAGGCGCTCCGGCACCGGTCCGGCCGAGTCAGGCGGACCTGCCGCATGTTCCGGTCCCGGCGTCTCGGGGTGTGGGTGGGGCTTCGGCTCCGCGGCCCGGGGGCGGGGCGGGTTCGGTTCCGGGCGTGATCCCGGGTCCGTGTCGGGCAGGCCCTCCCCGGGCTCCGGCGGCCGTTTCTCCTCGCGGAGTTCTTCTGCTCCGGGGACCGTCACCGTCGGTGTGGGTGCCGGGAAGGCCACCGGGTGGAGGGCGATCTCCAGTTCCGCCAGCCCCGGGCGGACATCGGGGTCCTTTTCCAGGAGGGCGGCCAGGATGTCGCGCAACGGTCCTGCCACGGCGGGGAGTTCGGGCTCCTCGTAGAGGACCGCGTGGAGCGTGGCGAGTGTGGTCTCGCGGGAGAACGGGGAGTGGCCGCCCACGGCCGCGCAGAGTGTCGCGCCGAGGGACCAGATGTCGGACGGCGGGCCCTGGGGGCGGCCGGAGATGCGCTCGGGGGCCATGTAGTCGGGTGAGCCGACCAGCATGCCGACCATCGTCAGCGCCTTCGCGTCCTGGATCGCCGCGATGCCGAAGTCCGTGAGGACCACGCGGTGTCCGTTCCGCTCCACCAGGACGTTGCCCGGCTTGATGTCCCGGTGCAGGACGCCACGGGCGTGCACCTGACGCAGTGCCGTCACCAGGCCGACGCCGATACGGGCCGCCTCCAGGGGGCCGAGCGGGCCGTCCTCGACCATCATCCGTTCCAGGGAGCGGCCGACGACCAACTCCATGACGATCCACAGGCGTTCGCCCTCGTCGACGACGTCATAGATCCGGACGACATTGGGGTGGTCGATCCGCGCCGTGGCCCGGGCCTCGCGCAGCGTGCGTTCCCGGCGGGTGCGCGCGTCCTCCGCGTCGAGGCCGTCTATGCGCATCTCCTTGACCGCGACCTCCCGGTCGAGCATCTCGTCGGCGGCTCGCCACACCCGCCCCATTCCCCCCTGTCCGATGCTCTCGACCAGGCGATAACGTCCCGTCACCAATATCCCGGGAGCCCCACCGCTCCTCGTGTTTCCCGTATTCCCCGGCAATCCGTCACACCCCCCTCAACCACGCACCGGTCAACGCCTACTTCAACACAATGGTCACACTTCACGCCGTACCAGCATAGTGCGGAGAAATCTTGTGGTAGCTCTTCAAGTACTGCGAATTCAGGCGCAGCCAAGGGGGACGAACATGAGTTCTCGTCGTTTGACGACCATCGCGGGATCGCTGGTCACGGCATCTTTTTCGGCCGTGCTGATCCTTTCCACCGCCGCCGGCGCGGACGAGGGACCCGGAAGCAGCAAGGGGGGAAAGGCCGTCGACGAGGCACCGGCGGGCGTGAAGCTGACCACGCTGCTGCCCGAACAGATCTCTGTCGACAACAGTTCCGAAAAGACCGACCTCACCGCCACGGTGAAGAACGAGGGGACCAAGGACAGCGGAAAGATCCGGCTTTTGGTCGTCGGCTTCGACGGCCTCACGGTCAATAACGTTCAAGGGTGCTCCTCGATTGCCGAAAGCGATCTGCCGGAGGGCTCGAACAGCGGTTTCGCATGCCCGATCGACAATCTCGCGGCCGGTAAGTCGAAGTCGTACGCCGTGGACGCGACATTCGATCTCGGAAAGACCGGCAAGATCTGTCTGCCGGTGCAGACCGGCGACGGGAAGAAGACGTTCTGGCAGCAGGGCCCGGTTCCGTTCGGTACGACGAACCCGTCGCCGAACGCCCCGGCCACCCCGCTGCTGCTCGGCACCGACAACCAGCCCGTGGGACCGGGCGGCGACAAGGAGCTGCCCAAGACCGGTCCCGCCCGTGACCTGCTCCCGCTGGGGGCGGGGGGCGCGGCACTGCTGACGGCCGGTGCGGCCGGGATGTGGTGGTCGACGCGGCGCCAGGAGAGCTGACCGACGACGGAGGCATAACCTGACGGAAGCTGTCAGGTTATGCCTCCAGCATGCGGTGCATGAACAGCCACACCACAGAGGAACTCAGCGGATTCCAGACCGGGTTCACCGTGCGTCCCGCACATGTCTTCGCCGCCGCCTCGGCCGACGACGTCATCGCCGCCGTGCGCCACGCCGCCGCCGAGCGGCTGCCGGTGACCGTCCGGGCCACGGGGCACGGGCTGCCGGGCCCGGTGGAGGGCGGCGTACTCGTCTCGACGCGGCGCATGGACCAGGTGAGCGTCGACCCTGTCGAACGCACCGCCCGCGTCCGGGCCGGGGTCCGCTGGGGCCAGGTCGTCGAAGCCGCCGCACCTCACGGGCTCGCCCCGCTCAACGGCTCCGCGCCGGGCGTCGGCGCCGTGTCGTACACGCTGGGCGGCGGACTCGGCATCCTGGCACGGGAGTTCGGGTACGCGGCCGACCACGTCCGCTCCCTCGACGTCGTCACCGCGGACGGGCGACTGCGGCAGGTGACCCGGGAGTCCGCGCCCGACCTGTACTGGGCGCTGCTCGGCGCCGGGCACGGCTTCGGTGTCGTCACCGAGCTGGAGATCGGCCTCGTCCCCGTGCGGACGCTGTACGGCGGCTCGCTCGCCTTCGACGGGCTTCGGGTCGATCCGGCGGCCGTGCTGCGGGCCTACCAGGCGTGGACGCGGACCGTACCGGACGGGCTGTCCTCGTCCTTCGCGGCCGTACCGTATCCGGACCTGCCGGCGCTGCCGCCGCACCTGCGCGGGCGGTACGTCCTCTCCGTGCGGGTCGCCCACACGGGCGCCGACGGCGAGCGACTCGTCGCCCCGCTGCGGGAGATCGGGCCGGTGCTCGCCGACTCACTGCGGGAGATGCCGTACACCGAGAGCCACACCATCCACAGCGACCCGGACTTCCCGCACGCGTACTACGGGGACAGCGCGGTGCTGGGTGAGTTCGATCTCGCGACGGCCGGCGAGGTGCTCCGGCGTACCGGGCCGGGCGCCGGGGCGATGACCGTCGTACAGATCAATCACCTCGGTGGGGCGCTCGCCGAGGCCGCGCCGAACTCCGTGCCGTGGCGCGAAGGGCGGTTCCTGGTGAGGCTGTTGACCGTGGGGGGACGGGCGCAAGCCCGGGAGGTCCTCGATCCGGCCTTCGCGCTGCTCGCGCCCGTGACACTCGGGCGGGCGGTCAACTTCGCGTTCGGGGCCGGGGATCGGAGCGAGGGGTTGTACGACGAGGTGACACGCAAGAGGCTCGCCGGGCTGAAGTCGCAGTACGACCCGGCGAGCCTCTTCCCTGACCACGTCAGCGGTTTCAGCGGTTGACGAGCTTCCAGGTCGTGGGCAGCAGGCCCATCGCCAGGGCCGCCTTGAGGGCGTCGCCGATCAGGAACGGGGTGAGGCCGGCCGCGACGGCGGCGGAGGCGGACATGCCGGTGGCGAGGGCCAGGTACGGGACGCCGACGGCGTAGATGATCGCCTCACCGAGGAGCATCGCGCCCGCCGTGCGCCACGCGGAGCGGTCGGCGCCGCGGCGGGCCAGGGCGCCGACGACGGTGGAGGCGAGGATCATGCCCAGGATGTAGCCGAAGGAGGGGGCCGAGCCGCCGGAGGTGGCGCCCGCGAACCACGGCACGCCCGCGATGCCCGCGAGCGCGTACAGCGCGAGGGAGAGGAAACCGCGCCCCGCGCCCAGCGTCGTGCCGACGAGCAGCGCGGCGAAGGTCTGGCCGGTCACCGGCACCGGGGAGCCCGGCACGGGGACCGAGAGCTGGGCGGCGAGGCCGGTGAGCGCGGCGCCGCCGAGCACGAGCGCGACGTCCCGGACACGGGAGGCCGGCAGCAGGTCGGCGAGGACCTGGCCAGGGCGGACGGGGGCGACGGCGGTGCTCATGGGGACTCCGCGAGGGTATGAACGGCGAGGGACATCGCGACGCTATCCCGGCACCCTCGCGCCGATCACCGTCAGCGCTCGACAAAGGCTGGAGCCGCGACTTGGTGGGCTCCAGACAAAGGGTGGTGGTTACACCGGGTAGGACGTGACACCGGTCACTGAGGCCGGGACGTTTCACTCACGTGTCGAGTGTGAACGGCGTCTGTAGGGTCCCACCAAACAGGGCATCGCACCCTGGCCGGATCCGGCCGACACCCCTACCCTTCGAGCCATGGTTGCCCAGGCTCTCACCCTCACGTTGCGTCGCCACGTCGACCTGCGACGAGTGAGCGCTGCCGCCTGTCGCCGCCCCGGGTGAGGCGGCTCCGGCGCGCCTCCCCCTCCGAGACGGCGCAGTGTCGGAACCGCTCCCGAGGATGATCGCCATGCCCACCACCCTTGCCTCCCCCATCTCGCGCGCCTCCGATGCCAACCGGCGGCGCACCAGCGCCAGTGTCGTGCTGCGGTCCGTGCTGGAACACGGGCCGGTGGCGCGCTCCACCATCGCCCGGCTCACCGGGCTCTCCCCCGCCTCCGTGACCGACTACTGCGCCCGGTTCGCCCGGCTCGGACTGATCCGGGACGCCACCGTGCCCCGGCGGTCGAACGGTGTGGGGCGGCCCCATGTGCCGGTCGACCTGGACTCCTCGCGTTTCGTCATGGGCGGCGTCCATGTGGCGGTGCCCCACACCACCGTCGCGCTGCTCGATCTGCGGGGCCGCGTGGTGGCCTCGCGGGAGCTCAAGCACGAGGGCGTCACCGAGCCGGGGCGGGTGCTGGCGCGGGCCGCCGACGGGCTGGGCGCGCTGCTCGCCGCGGCACCGGGGCGCCTGCCGCTCGGCGTCGGCTTCGCGGCCGGCGGCTGGGTGGACCAGGAGGCCGGGACCGTCGTCGAGCACCAGCTGCTGGGCTGGCGGGACGTGCCGGTGCGGGAGCTGATCGGGGCGCGCACCGGGCTGCCGGTCCATGTGGACGGGCACGCGCGGGCGCTGGTCAACGCGGAGCGGCTGTTCGGGCGGGCGCGCGGCAGCCGGAGCGTGCTGCACCTGTTCGTCGGCAACGTCGTCGACGCCGCGTTCGCCACCAACGACGAGGTGCACCACGGGCCGCGTTCGCAGGCCGGCGCGATCGCCCATCTGCCGCTCGACGGCGGCACGCAGAGGTGCGGGTGCGGGCGGGTCGGCTGCCTTCAGGTCGAGCTCAGCGAGCGGACGCTGTGCGAGCGGGCGCGGGCGGCGGGCGTCATCGCCGGGGTGAACCCGATGCATCTCGTGCGGCGGGCGGCGGGCGGAGATCCGGTGGCCGCACGGCTGTTGGCGGAACGCTCGCGGATGACGGGGCGGGCGGCCGGGCTGCTGCTCGACATCCTCAACCCGGAGACCGTCGTCGTCACCGAGGTCGGCGCGATCCATCGGGAGGACTGCCTCTCCGCGCTGCGGGAGGAGGTGGGACCCGAGCGGGCGGCGGCCGTGATCCCGACGAGTTTCCCGGATTCCGTCCTGGCGGTGGCAGGCGGTTCGGTGGCTCTCGACATGCTCTACCGGGATCCACTGGCCGTGTCACCTGAGCGGAATTAATTCAGAAACTCCGAATATTGACACGGGTTCCGCACAACCGGGAGCATCTTGTTCATGAGTCCTCACCTGCACTGTCGCGCCTTCTGTTGCTGACACGTTGCCCCGTGTGACGCGCTCATTTCTGCCGCGTGAATTTATTTCTCCACGCTTTTCTCATGCACCAGTTCAGGGAGTCCTCCCATGCCTTTTTCCCGTACGTCCGGCATAGACCGGCGGCTGTTCCTGACCTCACTCGTGGGCGCCGCGGCCGGTGTCGCGGGGCTCAGCGGCTGCGCCGAGTCCAGCGCCGCCACCGGCAGCAAGGGCGCCTCGACCGCCCCGCTCGCCGACAAGGTCCCGGCCGGCACCAGCCTGAAGGTCGCGTCCTTCTCGAACACGCAGCAACTCCAGTTCAAGCTCGCCAAGTTGGGCGAGCTGCCTTTCAAGGTGTCGAGCTGGGTGAATGTCGGCGCCGGCCCCGATGTCATCAACGCCTTTCGCGCCGAGTCCCTGGACCTCGCCAACAATGCGGGAATTCCTCCGATCCAGGCGTACTACCAGGGCTTCGACGCGAAGATCGTCGCGATCAACATCACCCGGAAGCCGAATTACGTCTTCGCCACCAAGCCCGGCAGCGACATCCGTTCGGTCGAGGACTTCCGGGGGAAGAAGCTCGCCTTCTCGCAGGGTCAGGCCCAGGGTGTCGTGCTGCTGCGGGCGTTGAAGAAGGCCGGGCTGAAGTACGACGACGTGAAGCTGGTCCCGCTGACCAGCAACCAGTTCCTCACCGCCCTGCAGTCGGGCCAGGTGGACATCGCCCCGCTGGGCAACACCCAGTCGCCCGCCTACCTCTCGCAGTACGGGTCCAAGGGCGCCCGGGTCGTCACGACGGACGTCGTCGACCTGCTCAACCTGCTGTGGGCACCGGCCGCCGTGCTGAACGACGAGGCGAAGGCGGCCGCGGTCGCCGCCTACATCCCCTTCTGGGCCAAGGGCCAGGTCTGGACGTACGAGAACCCCGACATCTGGAACGAGGAGTTCTACGTCAAGACGCAGAACCTGACCCTCCCACAGGCACAGGGCATCACCGCTCTCGCCAACAAGCCGCTGTTCTCACCGAGTTGGGACGAGGCGATCCGCTGGGAGCAGGAGACCGCCGATCTGCTGGCGGAAGGCGGGTTCGTGAAGAAGTTCGACGTGTCCTCGCTCTTCGACCACCGCTTCGAGGGCATCGCCGCGAAGTCCGTAGCAGAGGAGTACCGGAAGTGAGTGCTGTGACCACGACCGCGACAGCGACGGCACCGGTCGTCGCGGAACCTTCGAAAGCGGTACGGCGGAAGCGGCGGGGTCTCTCCCCCGGCCGCCGTCTGCCCGCCTCCCGTCTCATCGGCCCCGCCCTCCTGCTCGCCCTGTGGGCCGTAGCCTCCGCCGCGGGGCGGCTGGACCCGGCCGCGATCCCGGCGCCCTGGACGGTGGTGGAGACCGGTGCCCATCTGTGGACGGACGGCACCCTGCTGGGCGACATCCTGACCTCGCTCCAGCGCGCGGCCTCCGGGTTCGCGATCGGTCTCGTCGCCGGGGTCGCCCTCGCACTGGCGGCCGGGCTGAGCAGGGTCGGTGAGGCGCTCATCGACGGGTCGGTGAACCTCAACCGGGCCATCCCGACCCTCGGGCTGATCCCGCTGTTCATCCTGTGGCTGGGCATCGGCGAGACCTTCAAGATCGCCATCATCGCGATCGTCGTCTACATCCCGATCTATCTGAACACCCACGCCGCGCTGTCCGGCATCGACAGCCGGTTCGTCGAACTCGCCGAGGTGCAGGGGCTCAACCGGTACCAGTTCATACGGCAGATCGTCATCCCCGGCGCACTGCCCGGATTCTTCGTGGGACTCCGGCTCGGTGTCACCGGCTCCTGGCTCGGCCTGGTCGTCCTCGAGCAGATCAACGCCACCAGCGGACTCGGCTACATGATGTTCCAGGCCCAGAACTACGGCCAGTCGGACGTCATCCTCGTCGGACTCGTCGTCTACGGCATCTTCGGACTCGCCTCCGACAGCACGGTCCGCTTCATCGAACGGAGGGTGCTGTCATGGCGACGCACACTGAGCAGCTGACCCGGCCCGCCGTCCGACTCCGGGGGCTGACCCGGTCGTTCGACGGGCGGGTCGTCCTCGACGGCATCGACCTCGACATTCCCGCCGGGCAGTTCGTCGCCCTGCTCGGGCACAGCGGGTCCGGCAAGAGCACACTGCTGCGGGCGATCGCGGGGCTCGACCATGAGGTCGTCGGAAGCGGTCGACTCACCGCGCCCGAGAGGGTGTCGGTCGTCTTCCAGGACTCGCGGCTGCTGCCGTGGCGCCGGGTTCTGGACAACGTACTGCTGGGGACGGACGGCGAGGACAAGGGGCGGGCGGCTCTCGAGGAAGTCGGGCTGAAGGGGCGGGAGCGGGCCTGGCCCAATGAGTTGTCCGGGGGTGAGGCTCAGCGGGCGGCGCTCGCGCGGTCGCTGGTGCGGGAGCCGGAGCTGTTGCTGGCCGATGAGCCGTTCGGGGCGTTGGACGCGCTGACGCGGATCAAGATGCATGCGCTGCTGCGGGAGTTGTGGGAGCGGCATCGGCCGTCGGTGCTGCTGGTCACGCATGACGTGGACGAGGCGATCGTGCTGGCGGATCGGGTGCTGGTGCTGGAGGAGGGGCGGGTCGGGGTCGATCTGGCGATCGAGCGGCCTCATCCGCGGTCGTATCGGGATCCGTTGCTCGGGGAGTACCGGGAGCGGTTGCTTGCGGCGCTGGGGGTGACCGAGGACGTGGGGTGAGCGGCGGTTCTTCCTCGCCCCCGCCGCCCCTACCCGTCCCGTCCCTGGGGGCTGCTCCCCCAGACCCCCGCTTCGGCCCCGAAAGGGCCTCGTCCTCAAACGCCGGACGGGCTGGAAGACCCCAAGCAAAGGAACCTCGTATGACCCGCCAGCTCCACCTCAACGCCTTCCTCATGAACACCGGGCATCACGAAGCCTCGTGGAGGCTGCCGGAGAGTGATCCGTACGCCCATGTCGAGCTGGATCACTACGTCACGCTCGCGAAGAGTGCCGAGCGTGGCACGTTCGACTCGCTCTTTCTCGCCGATGGTCCCCAGCTGTGGGGGAACATCTCGCAGCGGCCGGCCGGTGCTCTGGAGCCGCTCACACTGCTCACCGCGTTGGCGACGGCCACCGAGCACATCGGGCTGATCGCCACGGCCTCGACGTCGTACAACTCGCCCTACAACCTGGCCCGTAAGTTCGCCTCGCTGGACATCATCAGCGGCGGCCGGGCGGGCTGGAACATCGTCACCACCGCCGGTGCCGAGGCGGCCCGGAACTTCGGGCTCGATGCCGAGCCCGCCCACGCCGAGCGGTACGCCCGTGCCGCCGAGTTCCTGGATGTCGCCCTCAAGCTCTGGGACAGCTGGGAGGACGACGCGATCGTCGGCGACAAGTCGGCCGGTGTGTGGGGTGACGACGGCAAGATCCATCCGCCCCGGCACCAGGGGACGTACTTCAGTGTCGAGGGCCCCCTCAACGTGCCGCGCTCGCCCCAGGGTTACCCGCTGTTGGTGCAGGCGGGGTCGAGCGAGGACGGGAAGCGGTTCGCGGCCCGGTACGCGGAGGCGGTGTTCACCGCGCAGCAGACCCTCAAGGACGCCCAGGACTTCTACTCCGACCTCAAGGCCCGTACCGCGGCGGCCGGTCGGGATCCCGAGCACATCAAGGTGCTGCCCGGGATCGTGCCCGTCATCGGGTCCACGGAGGCCGAGGCGCGGGCGGCCGAGCAGGTGCTGGAGGACCACATCGTGTACACGCACGGAGTGGACCGCCTGGAACGGCTTCTGCAACTGGAGCCCGGCTCCCTGGAGTTGGACTCCCGGCTCCCGGCCGATCTCCCCACCGAGGACGCCATCGAGGGCGCCAAGAGCCGGTACACGCTGATCGTCGAGCTGGCCCGGCGGGAATCCCTCACCGTGCGGCAGCTCATCGGGCGGCTCGGCGGCGGGCGCGGGCACCTCACCTTCGCGGGGACGCCCGAGCAGGTCGCCGACGCGATCGAGCAGTGGTTCACGCTCGGTGCCGCCGACGGCTTCAACATCATGCCGGCCGTACTGCCGTCCGGCCTCGACCTCTTCGTCGACCACGTCGTCCCGATCCTGCGCGCCCGCGGCCTGCTCCGCGAGGAGTACGGACCGCGCCGGACCCTGCGGGAGCGCTACGGCCTCCCCCGCCCCGCCAACCAGTACACCGCCACCCTGGTCTGAGAGGACATCGCATGAGCATCGAGATCACCAAGGTCACCGCCCACATCGGCGCCCGGATCGCCGGCGTCGACATCGCCAAGCCGCTCGACGAGGAGACGGTCACCGCCCTGCGCGAGGCGCTCGACGTCCACAAGGCGCTCGTCTTCGACGAGGTGAACCTGGACGACGAGGGCCAGCAGGCCTTCGCCCGGCACTTCGGCGACCTCACCACCGCCCACCCGACCGTGCCCGCCGTCGACGGCGTCCCGAACGTGCTGCCCGTCGACAGCGAGCAGGGCAGCGCCAACCACTGGCACACGGACGTCACCTTCGTCCTCAACCCGCCGCAGGCCAGCACCCTGCGCAGCATCACGCTCCCGCCGTACGGCGGCGAGACCCTGATCGCCAGCTCGGCGGCCGCCTACCGCAGCCTGCCGGAGCCGCTGCGGCAGCTGGCCGACACCCTGTGGGCCGAGCACACCAACGACTACGACTACGCGGTGCCTGCGGAGGACATCGACGAGAAGAAGGCCGCCCAGCGCGCCCGGTTCACCTCGATCAAGTACCGCACCGCCCACCCCGTGGTCCGCGTCCACCCGCTGACCGGCGAACGCGGGCTGTTCATCGGCGGGTTCGCCCAGCGGATCGTGGGCCTGTCGGTGGGCGAGTCCCGCACGCTGCTCGACCTGCTCCAGTCGTACGTGGTCAGGCCGGAGCACATCCTGCGCCACCGCTGGTCCCCGAACCAGCTGGTGCTCTTCGACAACCGCATCACCCAGCACTACGCCGTCGACAACTACGACCGGCAGGCGCGCCGTCTGCACCGCGTGACCGTCGCCGGTGACATCCCCGTGGGCGTCGAGGGCAAGGAGAGCTACGCGGTGGAGGGCGACGCGTCGCACTACACGAGCGTGGCGGCGTAGTCACGTTCCGTACCGGACACGTCCGGATACTGGGCAGCCTCTCCCTGTGGCCGGGGAGGCTGCCCAGACTGTGGGCGTTTTTGCCCGTCTCACGCACTGGACGAATCACGCCCATGCCCAGCACCACCTCCGTCGAGGCCTCACAAGAGCCGGACGTCTCCCTCTCCCACGGCCTCAAGCAGCGCCATCTGTCGATGATCGCCCTCGGCGGTGTCATCGGCGCGGGTCTGTTCGTGGGCTCCGGCGCGGGAATCGCCGCCGCCGGGCCCTCGATCGTCGTCGCCTACGTCCTCTCCGGCCTCCTCGTGATGCTGGTGATGCGGATGCTCGGCGAGATGTCGGCCGCGTACCCCTCCTCGGGCTCCTTCTCCGCGCACGCCGAGCGGGCGATCGGGCCCTGGGCCGGCTTCACCGCCGGATGGTCCTTCTGGATCCTGCTCTGCACGGCCGTGGGCCTGGAGGGCATCGGCGCGGCGAAGATCGTGACGGGCTGGCTGCCGGGGACGCCGGAGTGGGCCTGGGTGGCCCTCTTCATGGTGGTCTTCTGCGCGACCAACCTCGCCGCGGTGAAGAACTTCGGTGAGTTCGAGTTCTGGTTCGCGGCGCTGAAGGTGGGCGCGATCAGTCTGTTCCTGGTGCTGGGCGTCCTGGCGCTCGCGGGCGTGCTTCCGGGTACGGACTCGCCGGGTGCGGCGAACCTCTCCGACTTCCTGCCGAACGGCAGTGAGGGACTGGTCATCGGCATCCTCGCCTCCGTCTTCGCGTACGGCGGTCTGGAGACGGTCACCATCGCGGCGGCGGAGTCCGAGAACCCGGTCAAGGGTGTGGCGAGCGCGGTCCGTACGGCGATGTGGCGCATCGCGCTCTTCTACATCGGCTCGATGGCGGTCATCGTGGCGCTGGTCCCGTGGGACTCGGCGGCGGTCGTCGAGAAGGGCCCCTACGTCGCCGCCCTCGACTCGCTCGGCATCCCCGGTGCCGGTCAGCTGATGAACGTGGTCGTCCTCGTGGCCCTGCTCTCCGCGATGAACGCCAACATCTACGGCTCCTCGCGCATCGCCTACTCCCTGGTCGCGCGCGGCCAGGGCCCGAAGGCGCTGGGCCGGGTGTCGTCCGGGGTCCCCCGTGTCGCGGTCCTGGTCTCCTGCGTCTTCGGCTTCGGCTGCGTGCTGCTCAGCTACTGGCGCCCGGACGACGTCTTCTCCTGGCTCCTCAACATGATCGGTGCGGTGATCCTGGTCGTCTGGGGCTTCATCGCGGTCTCCCAGCTGCGGCTGCGGGGGCGGCTGGAGCGCGAGGCACCGGAGCGGCTGACCGTGCGGATGTGGGCGTTCCCGGTGCTGACGTGGGTCGCCATGGCGGGGATGGTGGCGATCTTCGTGCTGATGGCCCGGGAGGCGGACACGCGGGTGCAGCTGTACTTCACGAGTGGGATGACGCTGTTCCTGGCCGCGGTCGGCTACACCTGGCAGCGCAGGCGCGCCGCGGCGGGCTGACACCCCGACCGGCCGAAAAGCCCCCGCGTGGATCACACGGGGGCTTTTTGCTGTTAGCTTGTTATTGCAAGCTAGTTGCAACAAGCTTTTGAGGGGACCCCTTCATGCCCGTCTACACGCTTCCTGAACTGCCCTACGACTACTCCGCGCTCGCCCCCGTGATCAGCCCCGAGATCATCGAGCTGCACCACGACAAGCACCACGCGGCGTATGTGAAGGGTGCGAACGACACGCTGGAGCAGCTGGCGGAAGCGCGGGACAAGGAGACGTGGGGGGCGATCAACGGGCTGGAGAAGAACCTGGCCTTCCATCTGTCCGGACACATCCTGCACAGCATCTACTGGACCAACATGAGCGGCGACGGGGGCGGCGAGCCCCACGCCGCAGACGGCGTGGGTGACCTCCGGGACGCCATCACCGAGTCGTTCGGCTCCTTCGCAGGGTTCAAGGCGCAGCTGACCAAGGCGTCCGCGACGACGCAGGGATCCGGGTGGGGCATCCTCGCCTACGAGCCGCTCAGCGGCCGTCTCATCGTCGAGCAGGTCTACGACCACCAGGGCAACGTCGGGCAGGGATCCGTGCCGATCCTCGTCTTCGACGCCTGGGAGCACGCCTTCTACCTGCAGTACAGGAACCAGAAGGTCGACTTCATCGAGGCGATGTGGGCCGTCGTCAACTGGCAGGACGTGGCCCGGCGTCACGAGGCCGCGAAGTCCCGCGCGGATGTGCTGCTGCTGCCGGCGGCGTGAGGCGCGTACGAGTCGTCCTGCCTCGTGATCGTCTTCTCAACCTTCACCGGCAGGCGGAATGACGGAAGCCCCCGCGAGGACGTGACTCGCGGGGGCTTCCTGGTGCACCTCGGCTCAGGGCTTGCGGCCCACGCCGCCGTGCTGGCCGATCGGCGTGGGAGTCGCGTCCGTGTCCGGGCGCCACAGGGGGACGGACACGATGCCCGGGTCCACCAGCTCCAGACCCTCGAAGTACCCGGTGATCTGCTCGACCGGGCGCAGGAAGTACGGGACGGCGCCGGTCTCGTTGTAGGAGTCCTGGGCGTGTTCGTAGTCCGGGTCGGTGCCTCGGGAACCTTCGTTGAGCGAGAGGTAACTGCCCGAGGGGAGGCCGGCCAGGAGGCGGGTGACGAGGTCGCGGGCCTGGTCGTAGTCGGTGACGTGGCCGAGGATGCCACTCATGATCAGGGCCGTCGGCCGGGTGAGGTCGAGGGTCCTGGCCGCCGCCTCCAGGATGCGCTGGGGGTCGTACAGGCTCAGGTCCTCGTACGCCGTCACGCCCTCCGCTGTCGAGGTGAGCAGGGCGCGGGCGTGGGCGAGGACGAGCGGGTCGTTGTCGACGTAGACGATCTTCGACTCGGGGGCGCTGCGCTGGGCGACCTCGTGGGTGTTGTCGACGGTGGGGAGCCCGGTGCCGACGTCCAGGAACTGGCGTACGCCCGCCTCCTCCACCAGGTACCGGATGCTGCGGCCGAGGAAGGCGCGGCTGCTGCGGGCGATGGTGACGATGCCGGGGAAGACGGCGGTGTAGGCGTCGCCGGCCGCCTCGTCCACGGGGTAGTTGTCCTTGCCGCCCAGCCAGTAGTTCCAGATGCGGGCCGAGTGGGGCACCGAGGTGTCGATCTCCGTCATGGGCCCATGGTGCTACGGCTCGCCCCGCTCGCACGGCAGATTGAGGGAGAGAAGTGCGGTGGAATCGTCGCTGGTCACACGGAGTTCGGTGACCGCCGCGTTGTGTAGTCGAGGGAACACCCTCCGGTAGTCGCGCAGGGGGATGCGCAGCAGTTCGCACAGCACCAGACGGAACAGGGTGTTGTGGGCGACGACCAGGACACGCCGGGAGGGGTGGGCGGCCGCGATGCGGCGCAGGGCGGCCGCTCCCCGTGCGGCGGCTTCGACAGGGTTCTCGGCGCCGGGGAACGGGTGCGCCACCGGGTCGGCGCGGAACGCCTCCGCCGCCTTCGGGTCCTGGGTCGCGAACTCGGCGAGGGTACGGCCCTCCACCACCCCGAAGTCGCATTCGCGCAGGTCGGGTTCGCGGTACGGGGTGAGCCCGAGGGCGTCGCAGGCGGGCTGTGCCGTGATGACGGCCCGGGAGACCGGGGACGTCCAGATCGCGTCGACCGGGTGCGCGGCGGCCCACCGGCCCAGCGCCGCGGCCTGCGCCCGGCCCTCGTCGGTGAGGGCCACGTCGCTCACACCCGCGTAGCGGTTCTCGGCGTGCCAGACGGTCTGGCCGTGGCGGGCCAGCAGCAGGGTCGTGCTCATGAGTCCGCAGTATCCAGGGTGAGGCGGCTGCGCGCGTGCGCCGCGACGGATTCCGGGAGCCAGCCGCGGGCGGTCAGTTCGGTCACGAGCCGGGCGTACGGCTCCGCGTACAGGGCCGTGCGGTCGGGGCGCGGTTCCACGACCGTACGGATGCGGACCATGTCCTCGGCGATGTCCGGCAGCGCCTCTCCGGTGACGCCGTGGGCCGCCAGGACCGCCATTCCCAGGGCCGGTTCGGTCTGTTCCGGGATCCGGGCCGGGCGGCCCAGGACGTCGGCGCGGAGCTGGTTCCAGTAGGGGCTGCGGGCGCCGCCGCCGGTGAAGGCGAGGGGGCCGTCGAGGGGGGCACCGAGGTGGTGGAGGTAGTCCAGGCAGAGGCGCTCCGCGAAGGCGACGCCCTGGAGGAGGGCGGCCCAGAGGTCGGCGTCGCCCGCGGGTTCGCCGAGGACCAGGGCGGTGGCCTGCGGGGCCAGGAAGGGGAAGCGCTCGCCCGGGGAGACGAGGGGGTAGGCGATCGCGCCGGCCGGCTCGTGCGCCGCGGCCCGTTCGTCCATCGCCGCCGGATCCGCCCCCACGAACGCCGCCGTGAGCACACCGGCGCCCACGCTGGAGGCACCCCCTGGCAGCCAACTCCCGTCCGGCGCACGGTGGTTGTAGACGATGCCGGTGGGGTCGTGGACGGGGACGGGGGCGGCGCCCTTGAGGACGAGGGTGGTGCCGAGCACGGAGTTCCAGGAGCCCTCGCGCAGGGCGCCGGACGCGATCTGGGCCGCGCAGCCGTCGGTCATGCCGGCGATCACGGGGGTACCGGCGGGGATGCCGGTGACCTCCGCGGCTGCCGGACAGACCTCGCCGAGCAGGGTGCCGGGGCGGACGACGTCCGGCAGTCCGGGGGCGCCGGGGACGTCGGGCCAGGCGTCGGCCGCCACGTCGTAGGCCGTCTTGAGGGCGTGGCTGGAGTCGGTGGGGACGGGGTGGCCGATCAGGCGGGCGGTGATGAGGTCGGGCTGGTGGGTGACGGTTCCCCGCCCGTGGGTGCGGGCCAGCCACAGCGCCTTCGGCAGCCCCCAGCTGTTCTGCACCGCGAGGCCCGCCGACCGCAGCCGCTCCGCCTCCGCCCAGGCCCGGCCGTCGTCGTACATCAGCGCGGGGGTCACGGGCCGCCCGGCGGGGTCCGTCAGCAGTACGGTCCCGGAAGTGCCGCACACCGCGAGGCCCGCGATGCGCCGAGAGCCGTTCCCGAGCGCCGCACCGGACGCCGTGCACACCGCCGCCCACCACTCCCCCGGATCCTGCTCGTGCCGCGGCCCGTCGCGCCGGCTTTCCAGCGGGGCCGTACCACCGCCCAGGACCGCTCCGTCGGCGCCGACGACCAGGACCCGCACGCTCTGCGTACCGAGGTCGATCCCGAGCCATGCCTCCTGCGACATCCCGGCCTCCCGCACATCGCAAACCGTGAACTTCTCACTCTGCCCTGAGATTTACCCGTGCGCGAGGGATTGACGGCCATCTTCCGCCGTTACACCCTCTGTTATCGAGTCGACTCGACGTGTGAGCAGAGCACACCGGACCCAGCCCCACCTGGAGGTCACGGATGGACACGCACGCGCACGACCGCCGACGTTTCCTCGCGCTCGGCGCCGCCCTGGCCGCCGCCCCCGTCCTGTCCGCCTGCGGTGCCGGTTTCGGCGGGGACGACGACAAGGGGGACGGCTCGGCCGCGGACGACGTCACCGGCTCCTTCGACTGGAAGCGCGAGAAGGACACGACCGTCAAGGCACTGCTCAACAAGCACCCGTACACGGACGCGCTCATCGCCGACCTCAAGGCCTTCACCGAGAAGACCGGCATCAAGGTCGAGTACGACGTCTTCCCCGAGGACAACTACTTCGACAAGCTCACCGTGGACCTGTCCGCCGGCCGCGCCTCGTACGACGTCTTCATGCTCGGCGCGTACATGGTGTGGCAGTACGGGCCACCGGGCTGGCTGGAGGATCTCGGGCCCTGGATGCGCAACTCCGCGGCCACCGGCACCGAATGGGACCAGGCCGACTTCTTCCCCAACCTGCTCCAGGCCGACCAGTGGTCGCTGAAGGCCGGTGCTCCGCTCGGGCAGGGCGGGCAGTACGCGCTGCCGTGGGGGTGGGAGACGAACGTCGTCGCCTACAACACCGAGGTGTTCAAGAAGCTCGGCCTGCGACCCGCCGAGACCTTCGACGAGCTGCGCGAGACGGCACAGGCCATCAAGGACAGGGCGCCCGGCGCCGGGTTCGACGGCATGTACGGGATCGCCGTACGCGGCTCCCGCAGCTGGGCCACCATCCACCCCGGCTTCATGACCATGTACGCCCGCAACGGCCTGCACGACTTCACGGTCAGCGGTGAGAAGCTCACGCCCGCCATGAACAGCCCGAAGGCGATCGCGTTCACCGAGGACTGGGCCGGCATGGTCAAGCAGGGCGGTCCGCCGTCCTGGACCTCGTACACCTGGTACCAGTGCTCCAGCGACCTCGGTGCGAAGAAGGCCGGGATGCTGTTCGACGCGGACACGGCCGCGTACTTCCAGGCCGTGAAGGGCGCCAGCCCGGCCTCCGGGAAGATCGCCTTCCATCCGGGACCGAAGGGGCCGGGCGGCTCCCTCGCCACCAACATGTGGATCTGGTCGCTCGGTATGAACGCCAAGAGCAAGAAGAAGAGCGCCAGTTGGCTCTTCCTCCAGTGGGCCACCGGCAAGGAACACCTGCGCAGGAGCGCGATCACGCACAACCACATCGACCCGGTACGGAAGTCGGTCGCCGACGACGCCGCGTACAAGGACAAGATGAAGAGCCTGCCCGGCTTCATCGAGACCTTCGAGACCGTGGTCGACCAGACGAAGATCCAGTTCACTCCGCAGGCGCAGTTCTTCGACGCCACCACCAGCTGGGCCGCGGCCCTCCAGGAGATCTACGGCGGCAAGAACGCCGAGTCGGTGCTGAACGGTCTGGCGGGCGACCTCGCCGACAAGGTGGACTAGCCATGCGGCTCGCCCTGCGCCCGTACTTTCTGATCGTCCCCGCCCTGCTTCTGACCTGCGGGATCCTCTATCCCTTCGGACTCGGGCTGTACTACACGCTCTTCGACTTCTCGGCGAGCAAACCCCAGCCCGACATGGTGCGGTTCGAGAACTACCAGACCGTCTTCACCCAGGACGCCTTCTGGAACTCGGCCTGGGTGACCGTGCTGTACGCGGTCGGCGCGGCCGCCGCCGAGACGTTCCTCGGGGTCGCCGTCGCCCTGCTGCTGCACCGCTCGTCGCTCGTCGGCCGGGTGCTGGAGAAGATCCTGATCCTGCCCCTGATGATCGCCCCCGTGATCGCGGCGATCATCTGGAAGCTGATGCTGCAACCGTCGGTGGGGGTGATCAACTACCTGCTGAAACCGGTGGGGTTGGGCGGAGTGCAGTGGACGGACACCCCGACCGGCGCGCTGCTGTCGTCGATCGCCGTGGACGTGTGGGTCTACACCCCGTTCGTCGCGATCCTCGCCCTCGCCGGGCTGCGGTCGCTGCCGGCCTCCCCCTTCGAGGCGGCGGCCGTCGACGGGGCGAGCTGGTGGTACACCTTCCGCCGGCTCACCCTGCCGATGCTGTGGCCGTACGTCCTGGTCGCGGTGATCTTCCGGTTCATGGACTCGCTGAAGGTGTTCGACATCATCTACGCCCTCACCGAGGGCGGCCCGGGCGACTCGACGGTCGTCCTGCAGATCAGGGCGTATCTGGAGGCGATCCGCTTCCAGCGGTACTCCTTCGGGATCAGCTACACGATCGTGCTGTGGGCCGTGGTGTACCTGGCCGCGATGGTGCTCGTGCGCCATCTCGGGAAGATCCAGCGGAAGGCGGCGGAGGTCCACAAATGACCGTGCGCAAGCGCCTGTCGGGCTGGCTGGCGGATGCCACCCTCATCCTCTACTTCGTCTTCGCGCTCTTCCCGATCGCCTGGATGCTGATCCTGTCGCTGAAGCCCACGAACGAGCTCTTCAGCACCTACTTCTCCTTCTCCCCCACCCTCGACGGCTACCGCACGGTCCTCGGCGACAGCGAGGGCATCCCGTTCGTGCGGTTCTTCGTCAACAGCCTGGTGGTGTCGCTGGGGGCGGTGCTGCTGTCGCTGCTGGTCGGACTCCCGGCGGCGTACGCGTCGGCGCGGTGGCGGTTCAAGGGCTCCGAGAACCTGATGTTCACCCTGCTGTCGTTCCGGTTCGCACCCGAACTGACCGTGATCATCCCGCTGTTCGTGCTGTACCAGAAGCTCGGGCTCTTCGACACGTACGTCGGCATGATCTGGGTGCTCCAACTGGTCACCCTCCCTCTGATCGTGTGGATCATGCGGTCCTACTTCGCCGATCTCACCCCGGAGCTGGAACAGGCGGCCCTGCTGGACGGCTACACCCGCAAACAGGCCTTCTTCAAGGTGGCGCTCCCCCTGGTCAAGCCGGGGGTGGCGGCCGTGTCGCTGCTCGCCTTCATCTTCGCCTGGAACAACTTCGTCTTCCCACTGATCCTCACCTCCAACGAGGCCCAGACGGTGACCGTCGGCGCCCTGTCCTTCCTCGGCGGCGACCGTCCCAAGTACAACCTCACGGCAGCGGCGGCCCTGGTCTCCGTCGTACCGCCGCTGCTGCTCGCCCTGACCATCCAGCGGTATCTGGTGCGGGGGCTGTCGTTCGGGGCGGTGAAGTCTTGATCGGGCTGCGGGGGATCAGGAAGACGTACGGGAAGGTCACGGCGCTCGACGGGCTCGAACTGGAGGTCCGGGAGGGCGAGTTCTTCTGCCTGCTCGGTCCGTCGGGGGCCGGGAAGACCACGACGTTGAAGACCGTCGCGGGGTTGGAGTTCCCCGACGCCGGGACGGTCGACATCGACGGCAAGGACATGCGGGACGTCGAGCCGTACGACCGTGGTGTCGCGATGTGCTTCGAGAGCTACGCCCTCTATCCGCACAAGTCGGCGTACGACAACCTCGCCTCCCCGCTCCGCTCGCCCCGACACCGGCTGCCGGCCGCCGAGGCCCGCGAGCGGATCGGTGCGATCGCCGAACTCCTGGGGATCAGTGGCCTATTGGATCGACCAGTCGGCCAGTTGTCCAATGGTCAGCGACAGCGCGTCGCCCTCGGTCGCGTGCTGGTCCGGCCCGCACGCGCCTTCCTGTTGGATGAGCCACTCAGCCACCTCGACGCCAAACTCCGCCAGCAGATGCGGGCCGAGCTGAAGGCCATCGGGGCGGTGCAGCGCACGACCACCCTCTACGTCACCCACGACTCCGTCGAAGCCCTGGCGCTCGGGGACCGGATCGGGGTGATCCGGGAGGGGCGGATCGTGCAGACGGGGACGAGGGAGGAGATCTGGTACCGGCCCCACGACACGGAGGTGGCGCGGGCGTTCGGGCGGCCCCGGATCAATCTGCTGCCGGGGACCGTGACCGAGGACGGGGGTTTCCGGTCGGCGGACGGGAAGGTCGAGCTGCCGCTGTCGGCGAAGGCCCCGGCGGGGACCGACGTCCTCGTCGGCGTCCGCCCCAGGGACATCGCCCTGAACGGCCAGGGCCTCGAACTCACCGGCACCGTCTACGTCACCGAGGTTCTCGGCCGGGCCGTCGAGGTCACCGTCCGCCTCGGCGAGCAGTACGTGTCTCTGGTGGCGCCCCGGGCCGACACCACCGGACTGCGTCCCGACGATCCGGTACGGCTGACGGTCCGGCCTGAGAACCTGCTGCTGTTCGAGGCCGACCGGCCGGAACGCCCAGGACGACGGATCGGGAAACGATGAGTGCCGGCAACACACAGCAGGGCCCCGCGGCCCGCCAGTCCGCCATGGCCGAGCAGGTCCTCGCCGACGGCTCGGCGACCGCGGCGGAGCTCGCCGAGCGGTTCGGGGTGAGTCTGATGACGATCCACCGGGACCTCGACGAGCTCGAACGGCAGGGGATCGTCCGGAAGTTCAGGGGTGGTGTGACCGCTCAGCCGTCCGGGGTCTTCGAGTCCAACGTGCAGTACCGCCTGAAGACCATGCGGGCGGAGAAGGCCGCCGTCGCCGACCACGCGCACAAGCTGATAGAGCCCGGCATGGCGATCATGCTGGACGACTCCACCTCCACCCTGGAGATAGCCCGCAGACTCCGCCTGGGCGAGATCACCCCGCTCACCGTCGTCACCAACTTCCTGGAGGCGCTCAACCTCCTGTCCGACCAGCGCGGTATCCATCTGATGGCCCTCGGCGGCGACTACGACCCCCTGCACTCCTCCTTCCTCGGCGTCTCCTGCGTCGAGGCGGTCCAGTCCCTGCGCGTGGACGTCTGCTTCGCGTCCACGTCGGCCGTGCACGGGGGGTACGCCTACCACCAGGAGCAGCACATCGTGTCGGTGAAGCGGGCGATGCTCGACTCGGCCGCCCGCAACGTCCTGCTGATCGACCACACCAAGCTCGCCCGGACCGCCCTGCACCGCGTCGCCCCCCTCTCCCGCTTCGACCTGGTGCTGGTCGACGACGGGGCGCCGGCGGACGCGCTGCGGGACCTGGACGAGCACAAGGTCCGGTACGAGGTCTGTGCGACGAACGCGACGAGGGGCGGCGATGACCCAGCTGGAGCTACGTGAGCTGCGCAAGACGTACCGTTCACGGGGACGCCCGGCCGTGGACGCCGTACGGGGCATCGATCTCGCCCTGCGGTCCGGGGAGTTGCTCGGGCTGCTGGGCCCGTCCGGGTGCGGCAAGTCCACCACGCTGCGGATGATCGCCGGTCTGGAGACGGTGACCGGCGGGGACATCCTGGTGGACGGGCGGTCGGTGATCCAGAGCCCCGCGCAGGCCCGCAACATGGGCGTCGCCTTCGAGAACTACGCGCTGTATCCGCCGCTGACGGTGGCGGAGAACCTGGCGTTCGGGCTGAAGGCGCGGCGCCGCGCCGCCCGCGGGGACGTCTCCCGGAAGGTGGCGGACATCGCCGAACGGGTCGGCCTGACCGGCCTTCTCGACGCCCGCCCGGCCGGCCTGTCCAGCGGCCAGAAGCAGCGCGTGTCCCTCGCCCGCGCCCTGATCCGCGAACCGGACGTCCTGCTCCTGGACGAGCCTCTCTCCCATCTGGACGCGGCCCAGCGCGACACCACGCGCCGTGAACTCAAGCGCATCCAGCGGGACCTGGGCCATACGACCATCCTCGTCACCCACGACCAGGAGGAGGCCCTCTCGCTCGCCGACCGGATCGCCGTGATGAGGGACGGTGTGATCCGGCAGCTGGGCACGCCGTACGAGATCTACGACAGCCCCGCCAACGTCTTCGTGGCCGACTTCGTCGGCGAGCCCGCGATCAACCTGCTGAAGGGCGTCGCGACCGACGACGGCCGGGCCCGTCTCTCGGAGTCGGTGCGGATCGCGCTCCCGGTGCCGGTGGCGGCGGGCCGGGAGGTGGTGGTCGGGATCCGCCCGGAGGATCTGCGGCTGACCGGGGGCGAGGGCCTGTCCGCGCGGGTCGTGGCCCATGAGCCCCTTCTGGAGTCGGGCATCGCGACGCTGGCCCTGGAGGGCGTGGAGCTGGTCGTCCTCACCGACCCGGAGGTGCGGCTGGCCCACGGCGACGACGTCCGTGTCACCGCCGACCCGGACCTCACCCATGTCTTCGACGCCAAGACGGGAGACTCCCTGCGATGAGCGAGATCCTGCGGATCACGGCAGCCGGCGACCACTTCGTCCTGCCGGGCCTGATCGCCCGCGCGGTGACCGACGAGGTCGGCGAACAGTCCGTGGAGATACGTGAGTTGACACTCGGCTGGCCTCGGGAGCCGTTCGGGCCGGTCGCGGAGGTCATGGAGGCGAGCGACGCCGAGGAGGAGCTGATCGAGGCGCTGTCCGGTGCGGAGGTGCTGGTCACGCAGATGGGCCCGGTCACCGAACGGGTCCTGGCCGCCTCGCCCTCACTGCGCCTGGTGGTCGTCTGCCGGGGCGGTCCGGTCAACGTCAACCTGGAGGCGGCCAAGGCGTACGACGTCCGCGTCTGCTTCACCCCCGGGCGCAACGCCGCCGCCACCGCGGAGTTCACCGTGGGCCTGCTGCTGGCCGCCCTCCGGCGTATCCCCCAGGCCCACCACCTCCTGGCTGGGCAAGGGAGTTGGGAGGGGTCGACGTACTACACCTACGAGAACAGCGGACTGGAACTGGAGGACCTCCCCGTCGGGCTCGTCGGCTACGGCGCGGTGGGCAGCCGGGTCGCCCGGGTGCTCTGCGCCTTCGGCGCGCAGGTCATGGTCCACGACCCCTACGTCCGCGGCGAGATCCACGGTCTGCGGGTGCCGTCCCTCGACGAACTCCTGCGCAGGTCCCGCGTGATCACCCTGCACGCCCGTCTGACCGAGGAGACCCGGGGCCTGATCGGGGCCCGTGAACTGGCCCTGCTCCCGCCGGGCGCGGTCGTGGTCAACGCGGCCCGCGGGCCCCTCCTGGACGAGGAGGCGCTGTGCGACGCGCTGGAGAGCGGGCGGTTGTCGGCGGCGGCGCTGGACACGTACGCGAGGGAACCGGTGCCGCCCGACTCACGGCTGCTGGGGCTGGCGGACCGGGTGGTGATGACCCCGCATCTGGGCGGGGCCTCGCGCGCGGTGGCGGAGAAGGCGGCACGGATCGCCGCGGAGGAAGTGGGCCGCTGGCTGCGCGGGGAACCACCGGCGCACTGTCTGACCTGAGGCACGAGGAGGCGCTCATGTACGTGGGTATCGATGTGGGCACGTCCATGGTGAAGGCCGCCGCCTTCGACGGCTCGGGACGTGAACTGGCCGTCGCCGCACGCCCGGTGGGCCTCGCGCTGCACGGCGGTTTCGTCGAGCAGGACATGGACGAGGTGTACGGGGCGGTCGTCGCCGTCCTGGAGGAGGTGACCTCGCGCGCGCCCGGGCCCGTGGAGCTGGCCGGGCTCACCGGGCAGGGCGACGGGGTGTGGCTGGTCGACGCGGAGGGCCGTCCGGTGCGGTCGGCGGCGTCCTGGATGGACGGCCGGGCCCACGAGCTGGTCGACCGGTGGCTGGCTGACGGCACGTTCGAGACGGTGTTCCGGCGGACGGGCAGCGCCATGTTCCCGGGCTGTCCGGGCCCACTGCTGGCCTGGCTGGACAGCCACGACCCGAAGTCGCTGGACGCGGCGTCGGCGGCCGTCTACTGCAAGGACATGGTGTTCCAGCGGCTGACGGGGGAGGCCCGGGCGACGACGGACGTGTCGGACGCGTCGATGCCCTTCCTGGACCCTCGCTCGCGCACCTACGACAACCGGGTCGTGGAGCTGCTGGGCCTGACCCACCGGCGCGGTCTGCTGGCCCCGGTCAGCGACCCGGTCGCCACGGCCGAGGCGCGCGGCGAGGGCCTGCCGGCCGGCACCCGTGTCGCCGACGGCCCCTACGACCTGCCCGCCTGCGCACTGGGCGCCGGCGTGACCGCACCCGGCGACGGTCTGCTGATCGTGGGCACGTGTCTGGCCAGCCTCGTCGCCACCGGCGACGTGGACCTGACCGGTGAGCCGGCCGGTCTGTACATCTGCACCGACCGCCCGGGCCACTGGCTGCGCGCCATGCCGGCGATGGTCGGCACGGCGGCCCTGGACTGGGTGCTGTCGACGACGGGCGTCCGGCACGAGGAGGTCGACGGCCTGCTCGCACAGACGCCGCCGGGCGCGAACGGGGTCCGTGTCCTGCCGTACTTCGCTCCCTCGGGCGAGCGCGCGCCCTTCGTCGAACCCCGGCTGCGTGCCGAACTCACCGGTGTCTCCCTGGAGTCGACGCGAGCCGACCTGATCCGGGCCACCTGTGAGGGCATCGGTTACGCGGCCCGGCACTGTCTGGAGGCGGCGGGTCTGACCGGTTCCCTCGCCGTGTGCGGCGGCGGCACCCGCAGCCCCGCCTGGATGCGGCTGCTGTCCGACGTACTGGGCCGCCCGCTGCGGGTCGTCGAGGGCGAGGTGGGGGCGCGGGGCGCGGTGCTCGCGGCTGCCGAGCGGTACGGGGTGGAGCTGGACACGGAGGTGTGGACCCGGCCGACGTCGGTGGTGGAGCCGGACGCCGAGCGGGTGGCGTTCTACGCGAAGGGGCACGAGGAGCATCTGGCGCGGCTGACGGCGGCCCGCGATCGGGCGCGCCACTGAATCGCCGTACGGGAATGGGGAGTTGCATGACCGACATAAGACGTCGATCCGTCCTGCTCGCGGCCGCCGCCACCCCGGTGGCCGCGGCCGTGCCCGCACACGCGGCGGTTCCCGAAAGGGGGCGGCCCCTGGTGATCGGGCACCGGGGAGCCGCCGGCTGGCGCCCCGAACACACCGCCGCCTCCTACACGTACGCGGTCCGGGCCGGTGCCGACTGGATCGAACCGGACCTGGTGCCGACGAAGGACCATGTGCTGGTGGTCCGGCACGAGAACGAGATCTCGCAGACGACGGACGTGGCCTCGCACCCGGAGTTCGGGGACCGTCGTACGACGAAGACGGTGGACGGGCGGTCGGTGACCGGCTGGTTCACCGAGGACTTCACGCTGGCCGAGCTGAAGACGCTGTGGGCGGTGGAGCGTCTGCCGCTGGTCCGCAACCGCAACACGGTCTTCGACGGCCGGGAGCGGATCCTCACCTTTCAGGAGGTGGTGGACCTGGCGCGGAAGCTGTCGCGGTCGTCCGGCCGCACGGTCGCCGTCTTCCCCGAGACCAAGCACCCGACGTACTTCCGCTCGATCGGACTGGAGCTGGAGCCGCGGCTGGCGGCCCTGATCCGCCGCAACCGCCTCGGGCCGCGCGAGTGCGTCGTCCAGTCCTTCGAGCCGACGAGCCTGCGGCGGATGACGGGGCTCGGCGTGCCGCTGTGGCAGGCGCTGGGGACGACGGGAGGGCCCTACGACCTGGTCTCGGCCGGTGATCCGACGACGTACGCGGACATGATGACCCCGGCGGGGCTGGCACGGATCGCGCGGTACGCGGCGTGGATCGGGCCGGACAAGTCGTCGGTCGCCGCGTCGGCGCTGCTGGCGGACGCGCACGCGGCGGGGCTGAGGGTGGGGCCGTACACCTTCCGCGCGGAGAACCAGTTCCTGCCCGCGGCCTTCCGGCGCGGAAGCGGAGCGAACGATTTCGGGGACGCGTTCGCGGAGTACGCGCTGTACTACGGGCTGGGAGTCGACGCCGTGGTGACGGACTTCCCGGATCTGGCGGTGATCGCGAGGAGGGGTTGATGGGGACACGCAAGTTGGCCTGCCCGACCTGCGGGACCATGGAGGACTTCCGGCTTCTCACCGAGGCGGAGAGGACGGCGGTGCGCGAGGACAAGGGCGCCCGGTACCGGGTGGACAACCTGTGGCGCTGCACCGCCGAGGGCTGTCTGTCGTACTACCGCCACCTCAACAAGAACGACGGCGGCCGCCTCCCCGAGAAGTTCCGCGAGGAGAAGGCCGCCGAGGACTGACGGATTCCGGGCTCACGCCCCCCGGGGCGGCGGGCCTACGCTCCCCTTCCGACCAGGGGGAGGTCCGTATGTCCGACTACATCCACTGCCCCACATGCCCCAAGGGCAAGGCGTATTCGTTCCGCAAGGTCAACAAGGCGGAGGAGAAGTACATCGAGTCGCTGCGCGGGAAGAAGGAGGCCCCCGGCTACTTCCGGTGCGAGGGCGGCACCGCGGCGGGGCAGTGCCGGTGGGTCCAGCCGCGGTGGAACCAGTCGAAGGGCTTCAGTCTTCCCGCGAGTTTCGGCTGACCGCGCCGGTCACAGGTTGCTGAAGTCCGGGCCCTTGGTCCGCGTGCGCTTGATCTCGTAGAAGCCCGGCACCGACGCGACCGCGAGCGTGCCGTCCCAGAGCCTCGCCGCGTCGTCGCCCTTGGGGGCCGGGGTGACGACCGGGCCGAAGAAGGCGATCTGCTCGCCGTCGGGGCCCGGGACGGCGATGACCGGGGTGCCGACCTCCTGGCCGACCTTGTCGATGCCCTCCTTGTGGGAGGCGCGCAGCTCGGCGTCGAACTCGAAGTCCTCCTGGTCGGCGTAGTCGATCAGGTCGGCGGGCAGACCGGCGTCCGCCAGTGCGCCGGCTATGGCCTCGAGGGTCGGGCCCTCGCCGTTGTTGTGGAAGCGGGTGCCGAGCGCGGTGTAGAGCGGGCCGAGGACGTCCGCGCCGTGCTTCTGCCAGGCCGCGGTCGCCACCCGTACCGGCTTCCACGCCTTGGTCGCCAGCATCTCCCGGTACTCCTCGGGCAGCTGGTCGATCTTGTCCTCGTTCAGCACGGCCAGGCTCATGATGTGCCAGCGCACCTCGATGTCCCGGACCTTCTCCACCTCCAGGACCCAGCGGGAGGTCATCCAGGCCCAGGGGCACAGGGGGTCGAACCAGAAGTCGACGGGCGTCTTCGCGGAGCTGGTCTCGGACATGCGTCTCCTAAGGAAAGTGTTCGAACGAAGAGGGAACGCCGTCCGTATCCCGCCCCATTCCCGCTGCCGCCCGTCATTCCCCGCTGCCGCGCGTCAGGGGCACATGGCAGGATCGGTGCTGTCCACATACCGAACACCACCCGAGGGAGTACCGCCCGTGCCCGGTGAGAATCTGTCCCGTGACGAGGCCCGGGAGCGGGCCGCCCTGCTGTCCGTCGACGGGTACGACGTGTCCCTCGACGTCCGCTCCGCCGTGGGCGGCGAGGACGAGGCGCCGCGCACCTTCCGGTCCGTGACCACGATCCGCTTCCGGTGCAGCGAGCCCGGCGCGACCGGCTTCGCGGACCTGATCGCGCCGAGTGTGACGGCCGTCTCACTCAACGGCAAGGACCTGGACCCGAGCGAGGTCTTCGACGGCTCCCGGATCGCCCTGGAGGACCTGGCCGCCGACAACGAGCTGATCGTCGACGCCCAGTGCGCCTACTCCCGCACCGGCGAAGGCCTGCACCGCTTCGTCGACCCCGAGGACGGCGAGGTCTACCTCTACACGCAGTACGAGCCGGCCGACTCCCGCCGCGTCTTCGCCAACTTCGAGCAGCCGGACCTCAAGGCCCCCTTCCGCTTCGAGGTGCGGGCGCCGGAGGCCTGGACGGTGTGGAGCAACGGGGCCGGGGAGCTGTCCGAGGGCGTGTGGCGCTTCGCGGAGACGAAGCCGATCTCGACGTACATCACCTGTGTCGTGGCGGGTCCGTACCACTACGTGACGGACTCCTACTCCCGCGAACTGGGCGACGGTACGACGCTGGAGATCCCCCTCGGCGCCCTGTGCCGCAAGGGACTGGCGAAGCACTTCGACGCCGACGACGTCTTCCTGATCACCAAGCAGGGCCTGGACTTCTTCCACGAGCACTTCGACTACCCGTACCCCTTCGGGAAGTACGACCAGGCGTTCGTGCCCGAGTACAACCTGGGCGCGATGGAGAACCCGGGCCTGGTGACCTTCCGCGAGGAGTACATCTTCCGCGGCAAGGTGACGCGGGCGTCCTACGAGGCGCGGGCCAACGTCATCCTGCACGAGATGGCGCACATGTGGTTCGGCGACCTCGTCACCATGGTGTGGTGGGACGACCTGTGGCTGAAGGAGTCCTTCGCGGACTTCATGGGCACGTTCGCCAACGTCGGCGCGACCCGCTTCGAGGACGCCTGGATCACCTTCGCCAACCGCCGCAAGGCCTGGGCGTACCGCGCCGACCAGCTGCCGTCGACGCATCCGATCACGGCGGACATCCGCGACCTCCAGGACGCCAAGCTCAACTTCGACGGCATCACCTACGCCAAGGGCGCCTCGGTCCTGAAGCAGCTCGGGGCGTACGTCGGCCAGGACGCGTTCCTCGAGGGCGCGCGGCGCTACTTCAAGCGGCACGCGTACGGCAACACCCGCCTCGGTGACCTGCTGTCGGTCCTCGAGGAGACCAGTGGCCGGGACATGGCGGCGTGGTCGCGGTCGTGGCTCCAGACGGCCGGGGTCAACTCACTGACCCCGCAGGTGCTGTTGAACCCCGAGGGCCTGGTGGACGAGGTCGCCGTGGTCCAGGAGGCTGCCGAGTCCCACCCCGAACTGCGCCCGCACCGGGTGGCGGTGGGTCTGTACCGCAAGGGCGCGGACGGGGCGGTCGAGCGGTACGCGCGCGTGGAGGTGGACGTAGAGGGTCCGAGGACGGTCGTGGCGGAGCTGGCGGGTGCGCAGGCGCCGGAGCTCGTGCTGGTCAACGACGACGACCTGACGTACTGCAAGACGCGGTTCGACTCGGGCTCCCTGGAGACCCTCAAGGGGCATCTGGGGAACATCGCCGACCCTCTCGCCCGGGCCCTGTGCTGGTCGGCGCTGTGGAACATGACGAGGGACGCGCTGCTGCCCGCCCGGGACTTCGTGGACCTGGTGCTGCGGTTCGCGGGCCGGGAGTCGGACATCGGTGTGCTGCAGATGCTGCACGCGTGGGCGAACTCCTCGCTGGTCAACTACGTGGCCCCGGAGTGGGGTCCGACGGGCGAGCGGCTGCTGGCCGAGGGCGCGCTGAAGGAGTTGCGGCTGGCGGAGCCGGGCAGTGAGCACCAGTTGGCGTGGGCGCGGTTCTTCGCGACGGCGGCGTCCGGTGCGGCCGATCTCCAGCTGCTCCAGGGTCTGCTGGAGGGAACGGCGAAGATCGACGGCCTGGAGGTGGACCAGGAGCTGCGCTGGGCGTTCCTGGAGCCGCTGGCCGCGCACGGGGTGGCGGACGAGTCGGCGCTCGCGGCCGAACTGGCCCGCGACGACACGGCGTCGGGCAAGCGCCACCAGGTCCGCTGTCTGGCGGCCCGCCCGTCGGCCGCGGTGAAGGCGCAGGCGTGGGCGCAGGTGGTCGAGTCCGACGCCCTCTCGAACGCACTGGTCGGGGCCACGATCTCGGGCTGGAACCAGTCCTCGCAGCGGGAGTTGCTGGCGCCGTACGCGTCGAAGTACTTCGAGGTGATCGAGCGGGTGTGGACGGACCGCTCGATCCAGATCGCCATGGACGTGGTCGGCGGCCTGTTCCCGTCGCTCCAGCAGTCGCAGGCGACGGTGGAGGCGACGGACGCATGGCTGGCGGCGCACGAGGAAGCCGCCCCGGCCCTTCGCCGTCTGGTGCTGGAGGCGAGGGACGACCTGGCACGGGCGTTGCGCGGGCAGGAGTGCGACGCGACGGCGGGCTGAACCGTCGCGCTGCCGCCGATCCCTACCGATCTCTGCCCTGAGCTTGGGCTCTTGGTAGCCGTTACGAAATTCAGGCAATAGCGGCCGTAACCCCTGGTCCAACCCATTCGGACCAGGGGTTTTCGCTGCCTACTCGGCACCCGAACACCCGTCCTTTAGTACCGCCTTGTCCGCATTCGTCGACAGGCACGTAACAGGGGTTAGGAATCAGATCAACGGCGGGAATCCCCGCTGCATGAACCACAACACCCCGGTCCCCCCGCTCTCCCCCCGCCCGGTCCGCCACCTCTCGGAGGTGCACCGCCGGGTGATGACGGCCGCGCAGTTGAGGTCGCACGGCGTCTCGTCGTCCGAGACGAACGAGCAGTGCCGCCCCGGCGGCCCCTGGCAGCAGCTCCTGCCGGGCGTGATCCTGCTCCACCCGGGCCCGCCGACCAGCGAGGAGCGCCTGCACGCGGTCCTGATGTACACGGCGAAGGAGCGCCCGGCGGGGGTCCCGGCCCAGCCCGGAGCCGAGCAGCCGCACGCCCCGACGTACGCGGAGGCGATGCTCACCGGCCTCGCGGCCCTGACGCTGCACGGCTTCACGTCGGCGCCCCCGCTGATGTCGCTGGACAAGCTGGACGTCCTGGTCCCGCGCCTGCGCCGACTGCGCTCGACGGGCTGCGCCCGCATCGTCCGTACGACGTCCATGCCGGCCCCGCAACAGGTCACGGGCCTCCCGGTGGCCCCGGTGCCCCGCGCCCTGGCCGACGCGGTGGCGGAACTGTCGGACGCGGGAGTGGTACGCCGTCTGCTCACGGAAGCGGTCCGGGGCGGCCACTGCGAACCGGCTGCGGTGGTCCGTGAGTTGAACAACGCGAAGCTGCTGAGCCGCCCGCACGTGGTGGACGCGGTGGACTCCCTGCTCGCGGAGGGCCGGGCGATCGCGGAGGACCGCCTGTACCGCATGGTCCGCGAACACGGCCTGCCGGACCCGGTGTGGAACGTCGACCTTCGCCTCCCCGGCGGCCCTCACCTGGGCGGCCTGGACGCGTACTGGCCGGAGCAGGCGGTGGCCGTGGAACTGGACACCCGGGCGCCCCGCCAGGACGAGGACGCCCTGTGGTCCGAGTACGCCCGCAAGCGCGAACACCTGGAGCGCCTCGGCATCACGGTCGTCCACATCACCCCGAAGAAGCTCCGCGAGGCGGCGGAACAGCAGGCGGCGGTGGTCCGTACGGCGCTCATGGCGTCGGGCGACCGCGATCCGGCGGCGTATGTCGTGGTGCTGCCCCGGTAGTGACGGACCGGGGCGGGATCAGGAGGGGAGAGGAGGGGCCGCCGATCGGAGGGGGATCGGCGGCCCCTCCTCACGCCTGCGACCGCCTACCGCCTACCGCTTGCCGACGTGCGGCATCCTCGGCGCGGCGGCATCCCGGTGCCATCTCCTGTGCACCCAGAGCCGCTCACCGGCCAGTTCGGTCCGCGCCCACAGGCCGGACAGCGGGCCCATTCCCGTCCCCCACGGCAACCGTGCCAGCACGCGCGTCGGCTTCACACCCCCGAACCGCCCGTACTCCAGCACGACAACACCCCGGTCGGTCATCAACACCACACGCCGGCTGATGAACACGGTGGCGAGAAAGGCCCCGGCCATCGCCCCCAGAACACTCCAGAGCAGCTCGAAAACACCCGGCCCGCCCCATGCGGCGACGAGGAAACGCGCCCCGATGAGCCCGCTCAGAAAGAAGACGTTCTGCAACCAGGGATTGAGCCCACCCTGCGCCAGCACCACGTGCCGGACCTGCTCACCGGGCTCCAGGAACCCCTGCGACCGCCGAACGACCCGACCAACCAGACCCAACGCCACGATATGCCGCCTCGAAGACCCCATGAATATCGAGCGGATCTTCGACTTTCCACTGAACCGTTGTCAATGACAGACCTGGCAAAGTCAGGGCCCGGCGCCTCAGCCCTGCTTGCCGCAGAACTCCGCCTCGATCACCGCGTCGCTGTCCCCCGACCAGTCCCCGTTGAAGTTGAAGGCGAGCGAGTGGCGGCCGTCCTTCGTGGTCACCGCCACCGAGTTCGAGCCGTGGATGCCGCCGTCGTGGCCCCAGACATGGACGCCGCAGGACAGCTTGCGGTCGATGAGGCCGAGGCCGTAGCCGGCGTTCGGGTATTCCCCGGCCGTCACCGTGGTCTTCATCTCCTTGAGCTGCTCGGGCGGGAGCAGCCGGCCCTTCAGCAGGGCCGAGTAGAAGCGGTTCAGGTCGGAGGAGTCCGAGATCATCTCGCCCGCCGCCGAGGCCAGCGAGGGGTTCAGCTCGGTGACGTCGTACGTCGGTCCCGTCGCCGTCTCGGCGAGCTTGGAGTAGGCACGGCTGCTGGGCCGCGGGACGGTGACCCGGGTGCCGGGGACGGAGGTGGCGTTCAGGGACAGGGGCTCCACGATCCGTCGGCGGACCTCGTCCCCGTACGGCCTGCCGGTGACCTTCTCGATCACCATGCCCGCCAGGACGTAGTTGGTGTTGGAGTAGTTCCAGGACGTGCCCGGCGCGAAGTCCGGCTTGTGGGTCATCGCGATGGCCACCAGGTCCGCCGGCGCCTTCGTGTCGAAGCGGTGCTCGAAGAAGCCGTCCTTGAGGAAGTACGTCCTGCCGAAGTCCTCGTCGGCGGTGTAGTTGAAGATGCCGCTGGTGTGGTTGAGGAGCTGGCGCAGGGTGATCCCGCGGCCGTCGTGGCCGTTGCCCCGAACCGTGCCCGGCAGCCACTTCGCCACCTTGTCGTCCAGCGACAGCCGGCCCTCCGCCTCCAGTTGCAGCACCACCGTCGACACGAAGGTCTTGGTGATGCTGCCGACGCGGAAGCGGTCGTGGACCGAACGCGGCTGGTCCGTCCGGAGGTTGCCCACACCGGCGGTCGTGGCCCAGACGCTGTGTCCGGTCCTCGCCGTCGCCGTCACCCCGGGTACGCCGTCCTTCACCGCGGCCTCGATCGCCTCGCGGGTCGCCTCGTGGTCACCTCTGGCGGGTGCCGCCGCGAACGCGGGGCCCGCGAGGGCCAGTGACAGCGCCACGGCCGTCGCCGCCACGAGAGTCGTCCGTACGGTCATGTCTCTCCCCTTTGTGCTCTTCGTCGAGCGTGGTCGGGAGGTGAGACACGGCCGAGATCGCCGAGGTTGAGCCGGGTGCGCCGGTTGAGTGGGTTTCAGCCCTTCTTCAGAACCAGCTCGGTGTTGCGGTCGCCCGTCGTGCCCGCCAGGTCCGTGCGGCCGCCGGGGGCGTTGTAGGAGAGCTCGCGGTAGAGGGCCGACAGGCCCGTCTGGGAGAGGTCGGCGAAGTCCGTGCGGTGCGGGGCCGAGGACTCGACGCAGGTGGTGAAGAGGGAGATCGTGCCGTCCTTGTTGTCCACCAGCTCGACGACGCGGGCGAGTTGGGGGTAGTCGACGTGGGAGGCGGTGGAGATCTCCCAGAAGGAACGCCCGTTGCCGACGGCGTGCGGGGTGATCTCGTTGCGGTGGATGTGGCCGTTCACCCAGGCGAGGACGTTGCGGTGACGGCCGAGCAGGGTGACGACCTCGGCACCGGTGTGGCGGCGCTCGCCGGGGCGGGCCGGGTCGGGGCGAGTGTTGTCCATCGACTTGCTGGTGTGGTGGCTGAAGACGACGGCGTACGAGTCCTTGTTGTCCTTCAGCGTCTTGTCCAGCCACTTCATCTGGGCCGTGCCGACGGACCCCTCGTAGTGGCCGCCCGCGTCGGTGGTGTCGAGACTGATGCCGATGACGTCCTCGGCGATGCGGAAGGAGTAGTACTGGGTGCCCGCGTCGAGGTTGGCGGTGGAGTAGCCGTGGCCGACCGGGCCGAGACCGCGGTACGCCGGGTCCAGGTGGGCCTGCACGTACTCGCGCGGGGTGAACGGTGCCCGCAGCTCGTCCGGTGTCACCGAGCGCATGTCACGGGCGTGGGCCTTGAGGAGGTCGCGGAAGCCGACGCCCTTCGGGTCCTTTGCCTTCTTGATGGCGTCCTGGAGCTTCTTGGCCTCGGCCGCGGGCAGGCTCATCAGCTTCTTGCCGCCGACGGCGTACTCGGTGAGCCAGGAGTCGCCGTGGGAGGCGTAGCAGCCGAGCGGCATGGAGTCGTGGTTGCCGACCGTGGAGTACCAGGGAAGGTTCAGGCCGGGGCTGTTCAGCTCGCGGATCGCGGCGGCGAGGAAGCCGTCGAGGTGCGGGAAGCCGCGCTGCTTGTCGGCGTCGCGGACGGTGGTGTCGGGCTGCCAGTACTGCTTGATCCCGCTGTTCTGGACGCCTTCGTACTGCCGGGGGTCACCCGTGTTGGCGGTGACGCGGCCGCCGCTCATGACCTTCAGGAACCACTCCAGCTCGGACTTGGCATTGTTGTCCGTGTTGTCGCCGGTGGTCATGGCGAAGTGCAGCGGCGCGCCGGTGACGGGAGCGCCGCGCAGCGCGTTGATCCGCTCCACGAGCGCGATCGCCCCGTGCACGGTCAGCGCCTCCTGCGGCCGCCAGGCGTGCACGTCGGTCGAGCGGAGGTACTCCAGGCGCAGTGGGTGCTGGGCGTCGATCAGGTGCAGATCGGTGAGCTGGACGAACGCGGCGAGCGCGGTACGGCGGCCCGCGCGGCCCGCCTTCGGTGCGGCGAGCTCGCTGCGCACCACCCGCTCCCAGCCGGGACCGTCACCGAGGCGGCGGAAACCGGAGGCGGTACGGGCGGCGGCGACGGTGGCGACAGTCGTGCCCCGGGTGTACGGGGCGAGCGGGACGGCGGGGGCCTGCCGGGACTGGGCGACGGGCGCCCCCTCCGCAGCGGTGCCGGTGGTGGTGGCGGCCTGGCTGTCGGTGGGCCGCAGGGCGTAACCGACACCCGCGGAGACGGCTGCGGCGCCGGTGGCTGCGAGGACGGTACGGCGGTTGACCGCCAGGGCGGAGGTGACGACAGAGCGTGTGCGCGACATGGCGCGGTCTCCCCGAGTGCGAACGCGTCGGCAGTGGTCGCGGGGGGCTCGCTGTCGCGAACAACCCGCTCGCTCTGGATCGTTGGCACCGGGAATGACCTGCGCGTGAACGAGACCGCAACGGGCAACACCGATCACCGTACGTGGATCTTGGGCCACCCTCCGCGCCCACGACCGCTCCTCGAACGGCCGGGAGGCGGTCACTCCGTGTTCATTTTCGCGGGTACGACCGCTATACCGCCCGCCCCGCCGCCGGCCGCTCGCGCCACAGCCGCAGCCCGATGTCGACCAGTGGCACCCGGTTCAGTTCGGCCACCGCGTCCAGGTCGTGCCAGGCGGCCATGTCGGTGGAGCCGCCGATCTCGTGGCGGAGCTCACCGCCGGTGATCCGGCCCTCGTAGACGAGCCGGAGCGCGTGGTGGTCGACGACCCGGCCGAAGCGGCGGGTGGAGATGTGGCGGCGAGTGTGCACACCCAGCAGTCCGGTGATCTCGATGGCGTAGCCCGTCTCCTCGTCCACCTCCCGCAGGACGGTGTCGTACGGGTCCTCCCCGTGTTCCATCCCGCCGCCCGGCAGGGTCCACTCCGGCCTGCCGTCGTCGCCGATCCAGCGGGCGAGCAGGAGTTTGCCGTCACGGACACACATGGCGTAGGCCGCCACCCTCAGCTTCTTCCGCATGTACGGAAGTTAGCCCGCCGGCTCCGGATTCGCGGGCGAGTATTCGGGCGCCGACCAGCGCAGGGGCACCGCCGAGGGCGTCTCCACGACCTCCCGCACCGTGAATCGGACCCGGCGCCGCGTCCCGGGATCGCCCCCGAACTCGGTCCGCGCCTCGCCCGTCAGCTGCAGTGTCGTCCCGCTCGTCCAGTCCAGGAACAGCAGCCCGGCCCTCGGGTCCGCCGCGAGGTTCCCCAGGGTGAGGAACATGGCGTTGCCCGGGTAGTCCCGCCAGCTCAGCTCGTGTGGGGAATCGACCCGCACGAAGCCGGGGTTGCCGCCCCGATGGCTGGCCTCGGCAGCGGTGCCGGAGTGCACGGTCGCCATGAAGAACGTGTCGGCCGAGGAGATGAACTCCGCTTGCCCCGGCTCCAGTTCACCTCCCCGTACCGCAACTCCCCTTTCCCGGTCGCCCACCACCTCGTACGACTCTCTCCTCTGAAGGTATTTCGGGCAGTTGGCGAACACCTTCTCCGCCTCCACCGCGAATCCCCGTGCCGTCGGCCGGAGTCGGCCGTTCAGGCGCATACGGCGGCGGGTGCGGGGGTCGAGGGCGATCGTGCCGACGGGTGTGCCGGGCGTGGCGAGGGCGGTGGCGAGCGGGTCGGTCTCCGGGACCCCGCCGGCCACCGACATCCGGTGGGGGCCGGTGGCCCGGACGAACCCCGGCGTTCCGGAGAGCGGCGATGCCCAGACCCGGCCCGTCGACGGGTCTGCGGCGCCCAGGACCAGGAGCGGCTGGAGTTCCAGGAAGGCCGCCGCGACCGGCTTGACGCCCTCGCCGATCGCCCGCCCCACGTGGTCCGCCTGCTCCCGCACCCCGACCCGGTCCTGCACGGTCCGTGCGCCCGCGTGATAGACGCCCATGTCTAGAAGAAGCCGCAGGTGGGGGCCGACTCGACCGGTGCCGGCGCACCCTCCGCGCCGCTCGGCACGGAGATCTCCAGGCGGGTGCCGTCCGGGTCGTGGAAGAAGATGCCGCCCGAGGCCGCGCCCTCGCGATGGGCGACGACCCCCTCGTAGGCGAAGTCCACGCCGTACGTCCGCAGCGCCCGTTCGTACTCCCTGACCCGCTCGATCGAGTCCGCCTCGAAGGCGAGGTGGTGCAGTCCGGCGCGGTCGCCCTCGAAACCCTTGCCGGCCTGCTGCCAGAGCGTGAGGACAAGGCTGTCGCCGTCCCCCAGGAAGGCGTACCGCCGGCCCTCCTCCTTGCCCTCGCCGATCAGGGCGAAGCCCAGGACGTCGCGGTAGAAGGCGAGGGAGCGGTCGAGCTCGGTGACGTTCAGGCCGATGTGGCCGGTGCGCAAGGTCATGGCTGTCCCCTTCAGCTGATCTAACCTGTCAAAACAACATTAAGGGTTATAGGCGGCCGGCGCAACCAGTCACGTACTCTTGAGCGGTTAGCACGGAAGGAGTCCCACATGTCCACCGACCCCCGCCCCCTCACCGGCGAGCCCCTCGCGCTCGACCTGCTCAACACGCGGTGGATGCGGGAAGGGGCCGTGCAGGATCTGCTGAGCGACATCGACGGGCTGGCGGTGTGGCTCGGAGCCAACGCGCTCGACGGGCGGTTCGAGGCGGATGCGCTGACTCTGCGGCATGCGCTCCAGGCGCGGGACGCGCTGCGCGAGGCCGTCCACGAAGCCGCCGCGGCGCCGCTCGACGCCGTCCTGGAGCACGGCCGGATCCGGGCCACCCTCACCACCGAAGGACCCGGCGAGGTGCCTGAGTTCCACGACCGCACCTGGGGACCCGCCTGGCTCGCCGCACGCAACTACCTGGAGCTCCTCACCGCCGCGCCCGACCGGATCCGCGGCTGCGCCCACGAGGCGTGCATCCTGCACTTCTTCGACACCTCGCGGAACGGCACGCGCCGCTGGTGCTCGATGGCGGCCTGCGGAAACCGGGCGAAGGCGTCGCGGCACTACGCGCGCACCAAGGAAAGTTGAGAGCTGTACCAGAGAAACCTGAGAGATGGCAGGGCGAGTTGTCCCTTTGGTCGCTCATATACCTAAAGGGGATCGCGGGTTTTCCCCATACGCCCATATCGATTCGGTCAACTCTCCCTAAACATCCTTCCCATGCGTAAAGCTGTGCGATCGTCCGGGGTCGCATTTCCGGACCTTCGCGGTCAGGACCGATCGGCCCCGGCCGCTACCGCACGTTCCTTTACCTACAAGGGATGCCGATGACCCTCACCCCCCAGCGCGAACCGATATCGGGCGGCGCGAGACGCGTGGTGCGTATAGCCGTGGCCGCCGGTCTCGTGGCCGCGCTCTCCGCGGCCGGGCCGATTCCCATGGCCGTCGCCGCTGCCGACGCGCCCGCCGCGGCCGACCCGGGCGTCAAGTCCGCCCACGACAAGCTCGGTTCGGACGACGCGGACCTGCTCGCCGAGGCGAAGGCCGACGGCGACAAGAACGTCTCGATGATGATCGCGACCGCTCCGGGGCAGACCGAGCAGGTCGCCAAGCAGCTGGACGCCGTGGCCGGCGGCCTCGTGGGCCGCACCTTCGACAAGGTCGGCTACGTCCGCGCCACCGTCCCCACCGCGAAGGCGGACTCGGCCATCGCCGCCGCCGTCAAGCTCTCCTCCGTGCACGGCATCGACCTGCGCCAGGAGATCCCGCTGGACGACCCGACGCCGAGCGCGGACACCGCCAAGGGCGCAGCCGCGAGCAAGGCGGCCACGCCCGCGGCGCCCGGCAAGAAGACCCCTGCCGAGAACCCGTACAACCCGTCCTTCGAGACGGGCGCCGTCGACTTCGTGGAGGACCACCCGAAGGCGGACGGCCGCGGGATCACCATCGGCATCCTCGACTCGGGCATCGACCTCGCCCACCCGTCGCTGCAGAAGACCACCACCGGTGAGCGCAAGGTCGTCGACTGGGTCACCGCCACCGACCCGGTCTCCGACGGCGACCTCTCCTGGCGGCGGATGACCGCCTCCGTGGCGGGCCCGACGTTCTCGGCGACCCCCGCGGGCGGCGCCGCCGAGACCTTCAAGGCGCCGGACGGCTCGTACAAGTTCAACTACTTCTACGAGTCCGTGACCTCCGGCGGCGACCAGCTGGGCGACGTCAACCGTGACGGCGACACCACCGATGCCTGGGGCGTCCTGTACGACGCCGCGGCCGGCACGATGCGCGTCGACCTCGACGACGACCAGGACTTCACCGACGAAGAGGCCCTGAAGCCGTACAAGGACGGCCACCAGATCGCCTACTTCGGCACGGACAACCCGGCGACCGAGGTCTCCGAGCGCATCCCGTTCGTCGCCGAGATCCGCAAGGACGTCGTCTACAACGGCTCCGGCGCCAAGGCCGACTACGTCAACATCGGCATGATCTCCAGTGAGCACGGCACGCACGTCGCCGGCATCACCGCCGCGAACAGCCTGTTCGGCGGCAAGATGAACGGTGCCGCCCCGGGCGCCAAGCTGGTGTCGTCCCGCGCCTGTGTGTTCGGCCCGGGCTGCACGAACATCGCGCTCACCGAGGGCATGATCGACCTCGTCGCCAACCGTGGTGTCGACATCGTCAACATGTCCATCGGCGGTCTGCCCGCGCTCAACGACGGCAACAACGCGCGCTCCGAGCTCTACACGCGCCTCATCGACACCTACGGCGTCCAGCTGGTCATCTCGGCCGGCAACTCCGGCCCGGGTGCCAACACCATCGGCGACCCCGGTCTGGCCGACAAGGTGATCTCCGTCGGCGCCTCGGTCTCCAAGGCGACGTGGTACTCCAACTACGGCTCGACCGTGTCCAAGTCGTACGCGATGATGCCGTTCTCCTCGCGCGGCCCGCGTGAGGACGGCGGCTTCACGCCGACCCTGGTCGCCCCGGGTGCCGCGATCAACACGATCCAGACCTGGCTGCCGGGCGCCCCGGTCGCCGAGGCGGGCTACTCGCTGCCGGCCGGCTACGGCATGCTCCAGGGCACCTCGATGGCGTCCCCGCAGGCCGCGGGCGCCTCGGCGCTGCTGCTGTCGGCCGCCAAGGCCAAGGGCATCGCGCTCACCCCGAAGACCCTGCGCACGGCGCTGACCTCGACCGCCGACCACATCAAGGGTGTGCAGGCGTACGAGGAGGGCGCGGGCCTCATGAACATCGAGGACGCCTGGGACTCCATCAAGGACGGCGCGACCGCCCACGACTACACCGTCAAGGCGCCGGTCGACACCGCGATCGACCAGTTCCTGAAGACGCCGGGCTTCGGCACCGGCATCTACGACCGTGAGGGCGGCCTGAAGGCCGGGGTCAAGAAGTCGTACGAGGTCACCATCACCCGTACGTCCGGCGCCGACAAGGCGATCCGTCACGAGCTCCACCTCGAGAACAACGCCTCCGGCACCTTCTCGATCGTCGGCTCGGACGAGGTCAAGCTGGAGCTCAACAAGCCGGTCACCGTCAAGATCGCCGCGAAGGCGCCGACCGCCGGTCTCAAGAGCGCGATCCTCGAGGTCGACGACCCGAGGACCGAGGGCATCGACAAGCAGATCCTGAACACGGTCGTGGTCTCGACGCCGCTGAAGTACACCTACTCGGCGTCGAACACCGTCCAGCGCAACGGCTCGCAGCACTACTTCGTGACCGTCCCCGAGGGCGCCAAGTCCCTCGAGGTCGCCATCGGCGGGCTGAAGGGCCAGAGCCAGACCCGGTTCATGTCGATCCACCCGTACGGCGTGTCCGCGGAGAACTCCGCGTTCGCCGGTACTCCGTTCTGCTACAACAACTACCTCGACGGCAACGGCTGCCGCCCCGACGTGCGGTCGTACCCGACCCCGACGCCGGGCGTGTGGGAGATCGAGATCGAGTCGCGCCGTACGTCGCCGCTGCTCGACAACCCGTACAAGCTGGACGTCACCGTCCTCGGCGCCGCCTTCGACCCGGAGGTCGTGACCGTGCCCGAGGCCAAGGTCGGCACCCCGACCGCCGCCTCCTGGAAGGTGACGAACAACTTCGCCGCGCTCGACGGCAAGCTCGTCGGCGGCCCGCTCGGCTCGGCCAAGTCGGCCCGCCCGACCATCGCCGAAGGCGACACCCAGGTCACCACCGTCGAGGTCCCCGAGGGTGCCAAGTCGCTGGACGTCGCCATCGGCAACGTCTCCGACGCGGCCGCCGACCTCGACCTGGTCGTCCTGGACGGCAACGGCGAGGAGGCCGGTTCCTCGGCCGACGGTGACTCGGAGGAGTCCGTCTCGGTGGCGAACCCCGCCGCCGGTACGTACACCATCCAGGTCATCGGCTACGCGGTCCCGGCCGGTTCGACGGCCTACGACTACCAGGACGTGTTCTTCTCCGCCGCCCTGGGCGCCGTCACGGTCGACGACTCGGTCGCGGTGAAGCTGGGTACGGGTGGCACCGCGGACGTCTCCGCGGACGTCACCGCCCTGGCGGCCGCTCCTGAGGGCCGTGAGTTCTTCGGTCAGGTCCAGCTGGTGAACGCTCGCGGCACGGTCGCGGGCATCGGCAGCGTGACGATCGAGAAGGTCACCCCGTAGGTTGCGGGTACGACAAGGGAGGGGCGGGCGTCCATCGGGCGCCCGCCCCTTCGTCGTGCCCGCCCCCGTCAGCAGGTCAGCTTGCGCGACTCCGGCAACGAGGCCTTGATCCACGCCCGTTCACGGGCGACCGCCTCCTCGCCGACCACCCAGTGGTCGGGCACCGCGTCGCCCTTCGCGACCCCGAACAGCACCTGGTCGCCCTTGACGAGACCGCGGCCGAAGGTGTCCTCGATGACGTAGGTGAGGGTGTCCGGCTGCTGCCCGTCCTGCTTGTAGTAGCGGCTCACCTCCACGGTGATCCGCAACTGCACCCCGTCCACGAGCCGTTCGACCGAGGTGACCTTGCCTTCGACCACGAGACGGGTGCAGGCGAGATAGTGCGGGCTGCCGAAGCGGGTGCCCGCGTCGGCGTCGGCCTCGGCCCCGGACTTCTGGGCGCTGGCCCCGCTGTCGTCCGACCCGGACATGGCGCTGGGCCCGCCCGTGACGATCAGCCAGCCCAGACCGGCGACCACGGAGGCCGCCGCGGCCACCGCGAGGCCACCGAGGGCGAGTTTGGGGACCCATCGGCGGACGCGTGAGGGACCCACCCGAGCCGGCTTCGGGGCCGGGACCGGAACGGGGACCGGGGCCGGGACCGGTTCGGCGAGGGCTTGGCCGATGACGCCCAGTTGCTCGCGCAGCAGCGTCAGGTCGGCGCTCGCCGACCGGTGTTCGGCCATGAAGACGGCGTCCCCGCGGGCTTCCTCGGACAGTGGTTCGTCGGTGATCGCGGCCATCAGCGCGTCGATGCCGTCGTGTTCGGCGGTCACGTCACACCACCTCACCCTCGTGCAGGCGGGCGCGCAGTGCGCGGACCGCCGTGTGCAGCCTGCTCTTGACCGTGCCCTCGGGGACGCCGAGCTCGTGCGCGATGTCGCGCACCGGCAGGTCGGCGAAGAAACGCAGGACGAGGACCTGGCGTTGGGAGTCGGGCAGTTCGTCGAGGCCCTGGGCGACGGCGAGGGAGAGCACGCTGGTGTCCTCGCCCGAGGGGTGCTCCAACTGGCGCAGGGAGGCCAGGCGTTCGCCGATCCGCTCCTGGCGGCGCTTGGCGCGGTGCCAGTCCATGGCGAGGTTGGAGGCGACGACGGCCGCCCACGCGGAGACGTCGCGCGGCGCCTCGTACCCCTTCGCCGCCCGCTCCAGCAACCGCAGGCGGACCTGCTGCACCCCGTCCGGCAGGTCCGCCTGCGGTACGCCGCCGAGCGCGAGCACGGCCCGCACCCGACGTTCCTGAGCCGCGTCGAGGGGGTCGTCCGGCCCGTCATGGACACCGTCCCCCTGGCCGCGACGGGCCTTTCTGCGCAGCACAGCCACCCCTCCCCTAGCCGCGTTTCCTCTATGACGCCGGTGGGGGCGGAAACGTTCGGCCCCATTCCCGGAATTCTTTCTTCACATGATCTTCACTGTCACCATGTGCCCCATGACGCACATCGCGAAGGGGGCCAACGCCCCTGTTCCCGCCGGTCTTCTGAGGGTTGCCGTCTGCCGCCGCAAGGTGCCGGGGACGCCCGTCGTGGACGTCTCGGCGCTGCTCCTCGACGCGGCGGGCAAGGTACGCGGCGACGCCGACCTCGTCTTCCACAACCAGCCCGCCCATCCGTCCGGGGCGGTACGGCATCTCGGCACCGGTGACGGTGCGGACCAGCTCGCCGAGTGGCTGGAGCTGGATCTGCCCCGGGTGGAGCCGGCGGTCCAGCGGGTGCTGATCGCCGCGTCGTGCGACGACGGCACGTTCGGGGCGGTGCCCGGGCTCGCGGTGCAGACCGTGGCGGCGGACGGTTCGATCGTCGTGCACTACGACGTGACGGACGCGGGCGGCGAGACGGCCTTCGTGCTCGGGGAGTTCTACCGGCGCAACGGGGAGTGGAAGTTCCGGGCGGTGGGGCAGGGGTGGGACTCGGGGCTCGCGGGGCTGGCGACGGACTTCGGGATCGTGGTGGCGGAGCCAGTGCCGATCCCGGTGGCGGCTCCGATGGCTCCGATGGCTCCGGTGCCGAACCCGGTCGTCACGAAGGAGGGCGTGCCACCGACCGCCACGCTCATATCGGCTCCCGTCCCGGCCTGGTCCCCCGCCCCCCTGGGACCCGACTTCGCCCCGCACACCCAGAGCGGCCGCGGGAACGGCGTGGTCTCCGTGGACATGCCGCTGCCGCCCAGCCCGGTGATCGTGGAGGCACGGGTCCGGGGTGACGAATGGCTCTGCGTCGAGACGCTGAACCGGCGCAACAAGGACGAGGAGACGGCCTTCAACACCACCCTGCGCGACTTCCACGGCCGCGCCCTGGTGCAGCCCCCGCGCGACCGTCCGCTGCGGATGAAGGTCAACTACGACGGCGACTGGACGATCACGGTCCTGCCGCTGTCGGCGGCCCGTGCGCTGGGCACGCAGACACTCAAGGGGCGCGGGCCGGACGTCGTCTCCTACCTGGGCACCATGGCCGATGTGAAGGTCCGCTTCGACGGCGGCGCCGACCGCGGCGAATGGTTCGTGCTGAACTGCCACGAGGCCGAGCGCTTCGACGACCTCGACGACCACGAGCTGCTGTGCAACGAGACCGGAAAGCTCAAGCAGACCGTCCCGGTCCCCGACGGCCCGCTGCTGCTGGTGATCGAGCACGGCGACGGGGACTGGGAGCTCACCGCCAAGCCCCTGCCCGTCCGCGACCCGTCCGCCGGCCGGAGGACCGGCTCCTACCAGGGCCGCGGCGAGAACACGGTCACGCTGGCCAACCCCCGGCCCGGGCGCCCCGCGCTGGTCCGGTACGACTTCCCGGGCGCCAGGGCCAACTACTCGCTCGAGGTGAAGACCGTCGACGAGTACGGCGACGAGGACGACTGGCTCAACGGCCACGACCGCGGCACCCGTGGCACGGCGGTGCTCTTCGCCGACGGCAGGGCCGAGCAGACCGTACGGGTCCGCTGTGCGGGCGAGTGGACGCTCAGGCTGCTGCCCGAGGAGGAGGCACCCCTGCTCACCGGTGCGACCGAGGGCACGGGGAGCGCGGTCCTGCGCTACCAGGGGCCGCCCATGCCGATGACGGTGCAGCGGACCTCCCGCGGCGACAACGAGCCCCTGAGCGCGTGGTCCCTGAACCACCCGTACGGAAAGTCGGCGCTGATCGCCGACACCCTCGGCCGCCGCCGTCCCGGCCTCGGCCCGGTGTGGGTCGACCCGGGCGGCACCTGCTTCCTCACGGTCCGCGCCGCCGAGGGCACGAAGTGGCGCCTGGATCCGGCCCCGCTCGACGCGGCCCCCGTGCTCGGCGCCCGGACCCCGGGCGACCGGTATGGAGTCGTACGTCACATCGGGCCCGAGGCCGAGCTGGTGGTCGTCGGAACCGCCATGATCCACGTCTTCGAACTCGACGAAAATCTGTTCCCGCACCGGAAACTCACCGCATCTTCCGGCCCACACCGCGTTTCGAGCACGTTCCTCCATGTCAGGTCGCTCGGCGAGTGGACGCTCGAACTGCGCCCCTGACAGGAATGCCGTCCCATTCCTCGGGCAAAGGATTGGACACGACGGCCCGGATGAGACGCATGATGGAAACGTCCAGGCCACGTAAACGCCACGCAAAGGAGTCGCTGTGAGGGTCGGAATCGTCGGAGCCACCGGTCAGGTCGGCACGGTCATGCGCAGGATCCTCAAGGAGCGCGCCTTCCCGGTCACAGAGCTGCGCCTGTTCGCCTCGGCCCGCTCCGCGGGTTCGGTCCTGGACGGCGTGACGATCGAGGACGCTTCGACGGCGGACTACACGGGCCTGGACATCGTGCTGTTCTCCGCGGGCGGCGCGACCTCGAAGGCGCTGGCCGAGAAGGTCGCCTCGCAGGGCGCCGTGGTGATCGACAACTCCTCGGCCTGGCGCAAGGACCCCGAGGTCCCCCTGGTCGTCTCCGAGGTGAACCCGCACGCCATCGCGGACCGCCCCAAGGGCATCATCGCCAACCCGAACTGCACCACGATGGCCGCGATGCCGGTCCTGAAGGTGCTGGACACGGAGGCGGGCCTGCAGACGCTGATCGCCACGACCTACCAGGCGGTGTCCGGCTCGGGCCTCGCGGGCGTGGCCGAGCTGCACGGTCAGGTGCAGAAGGTCGCCGCCGACGCGGACAAGCTCACCCACGACGGCGGGGCGGTCGAGTTCCCCGAGCCGCAGGTCTACAAGCGCCCCATCGCCTTCAACGTCCTGCCCTTCGCGGGCAACCTCGTCGAGGACGGCCTGAACGAGACGGACGAGGAGCAGAAGCTCCGCAACGAGTCCCGCAAGATCCTGGAGCTCCCCGAGCTGAAGGTCTCCGGCACCTGCGTGCGGGTCCCGGTCTTCTCCGGCCACTCGCTCCAGGTCAACGCCCGCTTCGCCCGCCCGATCACCCCGGAGCGCGCGACGGAGCTCCTGGCGGGCGCCCCCGGCGTGACCCTCTCCGACATCCCGACCCCCCTCCAGGCCGCCGGCCAGGACGCCTCCTTCGTCGGCCGCATCCGCCGCGACGAGACGGTCGAGCACGGTCTCGCTCTCTTCATCTCCAACGACAACCTCCGCAAGGGTGCCGCGCTGAACGCGGTCCAGATCGCGGAGCTGGTGGCGGCGGAGCTCAAGGGCTAGGTGCTGGGCCTGCGCACCTCGTAGAGAAAACAGCCGTACTCGACGGCCCGGACGTGGACCAGCGCCACGGCCGGGTCGTCGAACGCGTTCCGGAAGGCGTCGTCGTCGGGGGCCCCGACCAGCTCTCCGCCCAGGATGTGCCCCTCGGCGGAGTAGCGGCGGACCGTCCGGTGGGCGTTGGCGAAGGGGTAGCCGTCGGGCTGTGGCCCCGCGCACTCCTCGGCATGGACGAAGACGGGGCCCTGCTCGTCGTACGCCCCCGGCTCGGCACCCGTCTCCGCGGCCCAACGGCGCAGCGGGGCGTAGGAGACGAGGGCGATCCGCTCGCCCGGCGCGCTGCGCCGCAGACAGCAGCGGAGCGGTGCCCCGCCCTCCTCGTCGGTCACGGGAACCAACTCGCGTCCCGCGTCGTCCGTGGACCGGAGCTCTTTCAGGATCTCGGGGGTGATGGGGCGTGCGGTGTAGGTGGTCATGTCTCCCACACTCGCGCGTGTCCGCCCCGGTCACCGGCGGGTTTTGGACATCGCGTTCGGTACGGGACCCGTGGAAGGATGGCCGAACCGCCGAACCCACACATAACGAGGAGATGACCGCGTGCCTGGCACAAACCTGACTCGCGAAGAGGCGCAACAGCGGGCGAACCTGCTCAGCGTCGACTCGTACGAGATCGATCTCGACCTCTCCGGCGCGCAAGAGGGCGGTACCTACCGGTCCGTGACCACGGTGCGCTTCGACGTCACTGAGAACGGCGCCGAGACCTTCATCGACCTGGTGGCCCCGGCCGTCCACGAGGTGACGCTCAACGGGGACCCGCTCGACCCTGCCGAGGTCTTCAAGGACTCCAGGATCGCCCTGCCGGGGCTGCTGGAGGGCCGCAACGTGCTCCGCGTGGTCGCGGACGCCGCGTACACCAACACCGGCGAGGGCCTGCACCGCTTCGTCGACCCCGTCGACCAGCAGGCCTACCTGTACACCCAGTTCGAGGTGCCGGACGCCCGCCGCGTCTTCGCCTCCTTCGAGCAGCCCGACCTGAAGGCCACCTTCCAGTTCACCGTGAAGGCCCCCTCGGGCTGGACCGTCATCTCCAACTCCCCGACGCCGGAGCCGAAGGACGACATCTGGGTCTTCGAGCCGACCCCGCGGATCTCGTCGTACATCACGGCGCTCATCGTCGGCCCGTACCACTCGGTCCACAGCGTGTACGAGAAGGACGGCCAGTCCGTCCCGCTCGGCATCTACTGCCGCCCCTCCCTCGCCGAGTTCCTCGACTCGGACGCGATCTTCGAGGTGACACGGCAGGGCTTCGACTGGTTCCAGGAGAAGTTCGACTACGCGTACCCGTTCAAGAAGTACGACCAGCTGTTCGTGCCGGAGTTCAACGCGGGCGCGATGGAGAACGCGGGCGCGGTCACCATCCGCGACCAGTACGTCTTCCGCTCGAAGGTCACCGACGCCGCGTACGAGATGCGTGCCGAGACGATCCTGCACGAGCTGGCCCACATGTGGTTCGGCGACCTGGTCACCATGGAGTGGTGGAACGACCTGTGGCTGAACGAGTCGTTCGCCACGTACACGTCGATCGCCTGCCAGGCGTACGCCCCGGACAGCCGCTGGCCGCACTCGTGGACGACGTTCGCCAACTCCATGAAGACATGGGCGTACCGCCAGGACCAGCTCCCGTCGACGCACCCGATCATGGCCGAGATCCGCGACCTCGACGACGTGCTGGTCAACTTCGACGGCATCACCTACGCCAAGGGCGCCTCCGTCCTCAAGCAGCTCGTCGCCTACGTCGGCATGGACGAGTTCTTCGGCGGCGTGCAGGCGTACTTCAAGCGCCACGCGTTCGGCAACACCCGGCTGTCCGACCTGCTGGGCGCGCTGGAGGAGACCTCCGGCCGTGACCTGAAGCACTGGTCGGAGAAGTGGCTCCAGACGGCCGGTATCAACATCCTGCGTCCCGAGATCGAGACGGACGAGCACGGCGTCATCACCTCCTTCGCGATCCGCCAGGAGGCCCCGGCACTCCCGGCCGGCGCGCAGGGCGAACCCACCCTCCGCCCGCACCGCATCGCGGTCGGTCTGTACGAACTGGACGACGACAGCGGCAAGCTGGTCCGCGACGAGCGCGTCGAGCTGGACGTGGACGGCGAGCTGACGGCCGTACCGCAGCTGGTGGGCAAGCGCCGTCCGGCGGTGGTCCTGCTCAACGACGACGACCTGTCGTACGCGAAGGTCCGTCTGGACGAGCAGTCGCTGGCCTTCGTGACGGAGCACCTGGGCGACTTCGAGTCCTCGCTGCCGCGCGCGCTGTGCTGGGCCTCGGCCTGGGACATGACCCGCGACGCCGAACTGGCCACCCGCGACTACCTCTCCCTCGTCCTGTCCGGCATCGGCAAGGAGTCGGACATCGGTGTCGTGCAGTCCCTGCACCGCCAGGTGAAGCTGGCGATCGAGCTGTACGCCGACCCGACCGCCCGCGAGGCCCTGCTGACGCGCTGGACGGACGCCACGCTGGCGCATCTGCGCTCGGCGGCCGCGGGCAGCGACCACCAGCTGGCGTGGGCGCGCGCGTTCGCGGCCACGGCCCGTACGCCGGAGCAGCTGGACCTCCTGGACGCCCTGCTGGAGGGCTCGCAGACGATCGAGGGCCTGGCCGTCGACACCGAGCTGCGCTGGGCGTTCGTGGAGCGCCTGGCGTCGGTCGGCCGTTTCGACGAGGCGGAGATCGCGGGCGAGTACGAGCGGGACAGGACGGCGGCCGGCGAGCGCCACGCGGCCACCGCCCGTGCCGCCCGCCCGACCGAGGAGGCCAAGGCCGAGGCCTGGGCCCAGGTCATCGAGTCCGACAAGCTCCCGAACGCGGTTCAGGAGGCCGTCATCGGAGGCTTCGTCCAGACCGGGCAGCGGGAGCTGCTGGCGTCGTACACGGACAAGTACTTCGAGGTGGTCAAGGGCATCTGGGACGCCCGCTCGCACGAGATCGCCCAGCAGATCGCGGTCGGCCTCTACCCGACGATCCAGGTCTCCCAGGAGACCCTGGACAAGACGGACGCCTGGCTGGCCTCCGCCGAGCCCAACGCGGCCCTGCGCCGCCTGGTCTCGGAGTCCCGCGCGGGCGTGGAGCGCGCGTTGAGGGCCCAGGCGGCGGACGCGGCGGCGTCGTAGTCGCCGGTACGACGATGAGGGGCGCCCGGTGAGCCATCGGGCGCCCCTTGCCGTACCGGGGCAGGGCCGCCGAGGGGGGTGGGGTGCGAGGCCGTGTCGCGAGTGCGGCCGAGTGGGGGCTGGTCGCGCAGGTCCCCGCGCCCCTCAGGTGCGTGCGGGCGGCGGCGATTACCACCTCCGTCCAGCCCCCGGCCCGGCTCACCACCGCGCAAGCCCACCGGCAATCCCCTCCAAAGCCGACAGCACCCTCCCCACCGCGACCCCCGCCTCGCTCCCCTTGCGCACCGCGGCCACCACATGCCGGACCGGCCGGTCCGCCCCCAGCTCCCGCATGAGCACCCCGTCCCGCCGCACCGCCGCCATCCGCGGCACCAGCGCCACTCCCATTCCCGCCTCGACCATCGCGAGGATCGCCGTCCACCCCGCCGCGGAATGCCCCTGTCGCGGGCTGAACCCGGCCGCCTCGCACGCCCCGCGTGTGATGTCGGACCAGGGCCCGCTTCCCCCGAAGATCCAGGACTCCCCGGCGAGATCGGCCAGCCGCAGCCGCTCCACGGCCGCCAGTTGATGCCCCCGCGGCAGCGCGACGTCCAGCGGGTCCGCGAGCAGCTCGACCCGTGTGAACCGGCCGTCCCCCACCTCCGGCGCCTGCGCGGCCAGGGACAGCGCGAGGTCGACCTCGCCGCCGGCCAGCAGCTCGTACGCCTCCCCGGCCTCCGCCTCGCGCACCCGCACGCTCACCCCCGGGTGCGTCGCCCGCAGGGCCCGTACGGCAGGCACCACCAGCGCGGGCACGGCGGTGGAGAAGGCGCCGACCCGCACCTCACCGACCTCGCCGTGCACGTACGCCGACAGTTCGGCGTCCGCCCGCTCCAGTTGCTCGAACACCGCCTCGGCGTGCCGCAGCACCAGCCGCGCCGCGTCCGTGAGCCGCACCCGCCGCCCCTGCGCCTCCAGCAACGGCACGCCCAACTGCCTGGCGAGGTTGGTCAGCTGCTGCGACACCGCGGACGGCGTCATCCGCAGCGCCTCGGCCGTCGCGGTCACGGTGCCCTGCTCCCGCAGCGTCCGCAGGATATGCAGTTTCCGGATGTCCCAGTCGAGCATGGCGGCCAACCTATCCGGCGGCACCCAGCATCACCCCGCCGAGGATCAGCGCCATGCACAGCGCCTGCGCCGCGGAGACCGTCTCGCCGAGGAGGGCCCAGGACAGCAGGGCCACGCAGAGGGGCTGGAGGTAGTACACGACTCCGGCCCGGGACGGACCGACGAGGGCGATGGCCCGGTTCCAGGCGAAGAAGGCGACGGCCGAGGAGAAGACACCGACGTACAGCAGGGGCAGCACCGTGCCGGCCGTCGGCTCGAACCCGCCCTGGACGGCGAGGCTCACCCCCTGCGCGGGCAGCAGCAGGACGGTGCCGAACAGAAAGGTCGTGAACAGGAAGGCCGTACCGCCGAGTTCCGCCGGCTTTCGGCGCAGCAGCGCGCTGTACGACCCGAAGCAGCAGGCCGCGGCGATCATCCACAGGTCACCCGCGGCGAACCCCGCCCCGCCCCCGACGAGCAGCACCACGCCCCCGCACGCCACCAGCAGCCCACCGGTCCGGCGCGCGCCCGGCCGTACGCCGCCCATGCGTTCGAACACCGCCATCAGCACCGGCGAAGCGGCCATGATCATGCCCATGTTGGCGGCCGAGGTGGTCGAACCGGCCTGGTTGACGAAGGTGTTGTAGACGGTCACCCCGAGCAGCGAGGCGAGCACCACGAATCCGAGATGCCGCCTGATCACCTTCCGCTGCCGCCACGCCTGTCGGACGCCGAAGGGGGCGACCGCGACGAGCGCGACGATCCAGCGCCAGAAGGCCTGCTGGACGGGCGGCACGCTGTCGTGCAGCGCACGGGAGGTGACGAAGCTGCCGGACCAGACGACGGTCGCGACGGCGGCGAGCAGAACCCCGAGGGCGGCGGCCCTCGGGGCGGAGGTCGTACGGGCGGTCCTTTCGAGGACGGCGGTCACTGGGGTCCTTCCACTGGGCGGTGATCTCGGTGGATCTACCGTCGCAGCGCCGCATCTGTCACGTCCATCGAATCTTTACGACCATTCCTTTCAGGAAAACTGAACGATCGACCGGCGGTGCGCGCCTCCCGCTGCCCCAGCTGCCCCGCCACCGTCGCCCCGAACGCCACCGCCATCCCCGCCAGTTGGACCGGCGTCAGCGCCTGTCCGAGCGCCGCCCAGCCGACGGTCGCGGCGGTCAGCGGGGAGAGCGGGCCGAGGAGGGTGACCTGCGTGGCGCTGAGCCGCCCGATCCCGCGGAACCAGAGCCAGTACGAGACCGCCGTGTTGGCCAGCGCCAGATAGAGGTAGCCGCCCACCGCCCGTCCGTCGAGCGCGGGCGGGGCGCCTTCGACCAGCAGCGCGAGCGGCGCGATGAGCAGCCCGCCCGCGGTCAGCTGCCACCCGGTGAGCGCGAGCGGACCCACTCCGTCGGGCCGCCCCCACCGCTTGGTCAGCACGGTCCCGGCGGACATCGAGGCGGCCGAGGCGAAGGCCGCCAGCACACCCACGAGGTCGAGCGCCCCGGCCGCCTTCAGTACGACGAGACTGACCCCGAACGCCGCGACGACCCCGGTGACCACACTCCGCGCGGTCGGCCGCTCCCCCAGCAGCAGCGCCGAAAGGCCCACGACGAGCAGCGGCCCCACCGATCCGACGACCGCGGCCATACCGCCGGGCAGCCGGTACGCCGACAGGAACAGCAGCGGGAAGAACGCACCGATGTTCAGCGCCCCGAGCACCGCCGCCTTCCACCACCAGGCCCCCTTCGGCAGCACCCGCGCCACCCCGAGCAGCAACAGCCCGGCGGGCAGAGCCCGCACCAGCCCGGTGAACAGGGGACGGTCGGCCGGGAGGAACTCGGTGGTGACGGCGTAGGTGGTGCCCCAGGAGACGGGAGCGAGGGCGGTGAGGAGGATGGTCGCGGACCGGGTCATCACAGTTCCCTTCGGGGTGGCGGGGTGGCGGGTGGCGGGATGGGGAAGCCTCGGGTGAACCTCTCGGGGGCGACGCCCCCGCTCGTCAGCGGCGGACGCCCTGCGCGGTGACCGTCCGCTCGGCGGTCTCCGCGCCCGCCGTCCGGACGACCGTCTCCGCGACGGGTCGTACCGCGTCCGCCGGCAGGTGCCGTTCCACGCGGAGCAGCAGTGCGGCGGCCACGGCGGAGGTGAGGACGAGGGCCGCCCAGGGCACTCGGCCGTCCACCGCGAGCAGTGCCGTGAACAGCGACGGCGCCACCGCCTTCGCCAGGGACCAGGACATCTGGTACGCCGCCAGATACCGGCCGCGCACGGCCGCGGGCGCCGCCGACACGGCGAGGACCTCGGCGGCGGGGCTGTGGATCAGCTCGCCGAGTGTGTAGACGACGACCACGGCGACCAGGGCCCCGCCCAGCAGCGGGCCGGAGTCCGGCCGCAGGGTGCCCAGCACGATCTGGGCGAGGAACGCCACCGCGAACAGTCCCGCGCCCAGCGCCGCGGCCCGGGTGCGCCTGGCACCGGCCCTGCGGACCCGCCCGCCGACGAACACCCCGGCGGCCGCGCACAGCACGGTGTTGATGGTGAACGCGGCGCCGGTGAGCACGGCGGGCCCGTGCAGCCACTCCACGATGAACAGCGGGAAGAGCACGGACAGGGCCGAATAGCTGAGCGCGTTCAGGAAGTTGGCGCCGGTGACGACCAGGAAGGGCCGGTCGGCCAGCACGAGCCGGTAGCCGGCCCCGCGTGCCGTGGCCCCGGCCGCCTCGTCCCGGCCGCGCACCGGCCGCAGGGGCAGCAGCAGCGGCGCGGCGAGGGCGAAGGACAGGGCGTTGCCCCAGGCCGCGTAGGTGTAGCCGGTGTTGCCGGCGAAGGCGATGACCAGCGTGGCCAGCAGGGCGCCCGCGCCGTTGCCGGCGTTCTGCAGCGCACGCGTGGCCGCCTGGAGCCGGTCGCGCCCGGCGCCGCGCGCCACCTCGCCGATGAGCGACGACTGCACGGCCGGGAAGGCACGGTCGGCGGCGGCCGTGACCAGGGCGACCGCGGCGAAGGCGGCGAGGGAGTGGGCGAAGGGGTAGAGCGCGAAACCGACGACCCGCACGCCGTACAGGGCGAGTTGGACGCGCTTCGCGCCGTACCGGTCGACGGCCGTGCCGGCCAGCGGGAGGGCGGCGATGCCCACGAGTCCGGTCACGGTGAGCACCAGGCCCACGACGGTGAAGGAGAGACCGGTGACGTAGTGGAAGAACACCAGGGTGAAGGGGACGTACATGCCCGTGCCGATGCCGTTGACCGCGGCGGCGACGGGCAGGGCCCACTCCCCCGGTATGCGCTCGGTCTTCTCCGCTTTCCCCATGACGTCCCCTAGAGAAGTGACGTGCGGTGGCACGCCAGAAAGTAACTTGCTCGAAAGCAGCTTAGCGCTAAGCAACTTTTCCGCAAGCCACTTTCCCGTAAGCTACTTTCTTGCGGCCGACCGGCTCCCGGCGGATACTCGACCCATGAACGCCACGCCGCAGCGGCCCTCCGGAGATCTCGTCGACGCGATCATCGAGCAGTGGGGCACCGTGCGGCCCGACCTCGACACCCGGGCGATGGAGGTCTTCGGGCGGATCTTCCGGCTGTCACGGGCCATGGGCGACCGGATGGAGAAGGCGTACGCCCCCTACGGGATCTCCCGCGGCGAGTTCGACGTCCTGGCCACCCTGCGCCGCGCCGGCGAGCCCTACGCCCTCTCCCCCCGTCAGCTCTCCGCGACGCTGATGCTCACGACGGGCGGCATGACCGGCCGGCTCGACAAACTGGAGCGCGCGGGCCTGCTCCGCCGCTCCCCCGACCCGCACGACCGCCGGGGCCTCCAAGTCACCCTCACCGACAAGGGGTTGACCGTCCTCGACGAGGCGGTCGGCGCCGGCCTCGCCACCGAGACGCAGGCGTTGTCCGTCCTCGACGACGAACAGGCCGGCCAACTGGCCGACCTGCTGCGCCAGTTGCTGGCAGGAACCCAGACGCCGCCGCACTGAGCGCTCCGCCGGCCGCACGGCGACGAACCCACGGACAGGCGGACCCGAACGCGCCCGCGCGACGGAGCGACCGCACGCCGACACGGCCCGGCGCCCCTCCACCGGGTGGGGCGGCACCGGACTCCTCTCGGGCCGCCCCGTCCCCCTTCACCCGACGGCGGCGGCGACCGCCTCCTCGATCACCGCGGCGTCCGGCGCGTCCGCCGCCCAGGCCACGTATCCGTCGGGGCGCACCAGGACGGTCGTACGACGGCCGCTCGCCCAGCGCTCCACGGTCAGCCGGTCCTTGCGGGTGCCCGGGTCCGCGTACGCCTGAGGGTCCGGGGCGATCAGGACGAACCCGCCGCCGCGCAGGGCCTCGTACAGGCGGCCGCTCTCCAGGGCGACGTCGGGGACGCGGGTGCCGGTGAGGCGGTGGGCGCCGCGGGGGGCGGGGTACTTGTAGCCGATGCCGGAGATCTGGCCCAGGGCCTTGCGCCGGGCGGGACCGACCGCGTTGCCGACGGCGGAGACGAGGGTGCGGACGGCGCGCAGTGCCGGGCTCTGCGCGCGGGCCAGCCGGACGAGTCCGCCGCTGCTGCGCAGCACCGCCTTGCCGACCGGGTGCCGCTCGCTCTCGTACGTGTCGAGGAGCCCGCCGGGCGCCCACCCCTGCACGGCCGCGGCGAGCTTCCAGCTCAGGTTGGCCGCGTCCTGGAGGCCGGTGTTCATGCCCTGGCCGCCGGCCGGGGAGTGGATGTGCGCGGCGTCGCCGGCGAGGAAGACCCGGCCGACCCGGTACCGCGGTGCCTGGCGCTCGTCGCTGTGGAAGCGGGAGAGCCAGCGGGCGTCGTGCATGCCGTAGTCGGCGCCCAGGGCGCGGCGGGTGACGTCCTTGACCTCGTCGAGGTCGATCGGGACGTCGTCGGGGACCTCGTGGTGGCGGTCCCAGCCCATGACCCGGTACCAGCCGTCGCCGAAGGAGGCGATCATCGCGAAGCAGTCGCCCGCGCCGTTGACGGTGAGCACGTCCTCGGGCCGCTCGGCGAGCCGTACGTCCGCGAGGAACAGCGACTTGATGACGGAGACCCCGGGGAAGTCCAGGCCGATCGCCGTGCGTACGGCGCTGTGGTGTCCGTCGGCGCCGACGACATAGGCCGCGCGGCGGGTGGCGACCGTCCCGTCCGCGCCCCGCACCTCCAGCTCCACCCCGTCGGCGTCCTGCCGCAGCCCCACGACCTCGCTCTCGTACGCGAACTCGACCCCGGCCTCCCTCGCCCGCCGCTCCAGCAGCCGCTCGACCTCGTACTGCGGGGTGATGAGCATGAACGGGAAGCGGGACTCCAGCGTGGTCAGGTCGAGCGTGAGGCGGTCGAAGGCCCGCAGGCCGGTGATGGTGTCGCCGGTGGCGAGCAGCTGGTCGGCGAGGCCCCGGGCGTCGAGCTGCTCCAGGGTGCGGGCGTGCACACCGAAGGCGCGGGAGAGGTTGCTGATCTCGTGGGGGCGCTTTTCGAGGAGGGTGACGGGGACTCCCGCGGTGGCGAGGTCGCCGGCGAGGAGCAGGCCGGTGGGGCCGGAGCCGACGACGATCACGGTGCGGTGGGTGGCGGTGCCGTTCATGGTGGCCTCCTGTTGCCAACGCTTGTTTGCCGACGCTTGTTGACGAAGCTAGCGAGGACCCTGAAGGGAGTCAACAGGCGTTGGCAAACATTTGTTGGCGAACACTTGTTGGCAAACAGACGTTGGCCTACGCTCGTGGATATGAACGGCAGCAACAGCGACACCACGACCACGCCTCCCGGCCCCGGTCCCGGCGCCACCCGCCGCTCCGAAGCCACCCGCGGCGCGATCCTCACCGCGGCCCGCGAACGCTTCGCCGCCGACGGCTACGAGCGGGCCACCATCCGCGCGATCGCCAGGGACGCGGGCATCGATCCGTCCATGGTGATGCGCTACTACGGCAACAAGGAGGGCCTCTTCGCGGCGGCGGTCGCCATCGACCTGCGGCTGCCGGACGTGGGCGCGCTGCCCGCCGAGGACGTCGGGCGGGCCCTCGTCACGCACTTCCTGGCCATCTGGGAGCAGAACGAGGTGCTCACGGCGCTGCTGCGGGTGGGCGCGACGAACGCGGCCGGGGCCGAGCGGATGCAGGGCATCTTCCGGGAGCAGTTGCTGCCGATCGCCGAGCGGGCGTGCCCGGACCCGCAGCAGGTCGCGGCGCGGGCCGCGCTCGTGTCGTCGCAGCTGCTGGGCCTCGCGCTGACCCGTTATGTGCTGCGGATCCCGTCCGCGGTGGCGCTGGCGCCCGAGGAGATCGTGGCGTGGCTGGCGCCGACGGTGCAGCGGTATCTGACCGCGCCGAGCCCCTGAGCGGCCGCGCGGGAGAACACACCGAGGGCGCCGGCCTCGCCCACGTACGGCTTGGTGCGCGTACGTGCGGCGGGGTCGGCGCCCTCGGGAACGTGCGGTGAGCGGTCAGGCCGTGGTGCCGGCCCCCGGCTCGGTCAGGCTCCGGCCTTCGCCTTCACAGGAACCTTGGTCTTGGCCTTCGGCTCACGGTCCGTGGACTTGTCCAGGACCAACACCAGACCGGCGATGACCGCGAAGATCGCGAGCGGGGCCACGACGTAGAGACCCAGCGTCTCCATGACGCTCAGGCCCGGACCGGGGTCGTCGCCGTCGTCGCGGGTGACTGCGAGCGCGGGAGACGTCATGAGCAGCATCATCAGCGTCGTACCGGCAGCCAGGGCACCGGCGCGCAGGGCGTTCTTCTTGTCCACGATCCCAAAAGTATCGAATGCCTTATGGCCCCGCGCGCCCGGGGTGCCATACGTGGGCGACGAGAGGGGGGACGGGACGGTTCCGCCTATCCCCCGCATCAGCCCGGCCCGACCGCGCGAGGCCCGCGCAGTACCTCCACCAGACCGTGCAGGCGCGGCGAGCCCGCCAGCCCCTCCAGCGTCACCGGCCTCCCCTCCGCGTCCGCGATCGGCAGGCGCCAGTTCGGGTACTGGTCCCATGTGCCCGGCAGGTTCTGGGGCCGTCGGTCGCCCACCGCGTCCGGTAGCCACACCCCCACCAGCCTCGCCGGCGTGCGCAGCAGAAACCGGTGCACGGCCTGGATCTCGGCCTCCTCCGTCGATGTGCTGTGGCCGCCGCCGGTGCCGTGCAGCAATCCCAGTCGTGCCAGTACCTCCAGCCACTCCCCGGTGTCCGCCGCCGCCTCCGTCCGTTCCTCCGCCAGCTCCCGGGTCAGCAGGCCCAGCCGGTAGCGGAGTTCGACGTGTTCGCCCGTCAGACGGGCCGCGGTGGAGGGCAGGTCGTGGGTGGTCGCGGTGGCGAGGCAGTCGGCGCGCCAGCGTTCCGGCGGCAGGGGCCGGCCGTCGCCCTCCCAGTCCCGCTCGAACCAGAGCACCGACGTACCGAGCACCCCGCGTTCGCGCAGCGTCTCGCGCACCCCGGGCTCCACCGTGCCCAGGTCCTCGCCGATCACCACCGCCCCGGCCCGCGAGGCCTCCAGAACCAGGATCGCGAGCATGGCCTCGGCGTCGTAGCGGATGTAGGTGCCCTCGGTCGGCGGGTGTCCCTGCGGGACCCACCAGAGGCGGAACAGGCCCATCACATGGTCGATGCGCAGGGCACCGGCGTAGCGGAAGAGGGCTTTCAGCAGGCGTCGGTAGGGGGCGTAGCCCGATTCGGCCAGGCGGTCCGGGCGCCACGGCGGCAGTCCCCAGTCCTGGCCGCGCGCGTTGAAGGCGTCCGGCGGTGCGCCGACCGACATCCCGGCCGCGAAGTAGTCCTGCTGCGCCCAGGCGTCGGCGCCCCCGGGGTGCACGCCCACCGCGAGGTCGTGGACGATCCCGACCGGCATCCCGGCCTCCCGCGCCGCCCGCTGCGAGGCGACGAGCTGGGCGTCGGTGAGCCAGGCGAGCCGGCAGTGGAAGTCGACGCGGTCCATCAACTCGGCGCGGGCGCGGGCCGTTTCGGGCGAGCGGGGGTCCCGCAGTCCGGCCGGCCAGCGGCTCCAGTCCGAGCCGTGCACCTCCGCCAGCGCACACCACGTCGCGTGGTCCTCCAGGGCCTCGCCCTCCTCGGCGAGGAAGTCGACGTACGCGGCCCGCCGACCGGGGCCGAGCGGCACCTCGCGCACCAGCTCCAGCGCCTCCCGCTTGAGCTCCCACACGGCGTCCCGGTCGATCAACGCGCCCTTGTCCAGCACCGCTTCGCGCAGCCGCCCGGCCCGTTCGGCGAGCGAGCGCACCGCCTCGCGGTCGGTGACATGGGCGTACTCGGGCACGTCCTCGACCCGCAGATGCACCGGGTCCGGGAAGCGCCGCGAGGAGGGCCGGTACGGAGAGGGGTCCGTGGGGGCGCCCGGTACCGCCGCGTGCAACGGGTTGACCTGCACGAACCCGGCGCCGAGCGCCCGTCCGGCCCAGGCGGTCAGTTCGGTGAGGTCGCCGAGGTCGCCCATGCCCCAGGAGCGCTGGGAGAGCAGGGAGTAGAGCTGGACGAGGAGTCCGTACGAGCGTCCGGTGGCCGTGGGGAGCCGGGCGGGGGCGACGACCAGGTGGGACTCGGCCACCCGGCCGTCGGGCGCCGTGGCGGTCAACCGGTGGATGCCGGGCGGGAGTTGGTCGGCTCCGGCGCGGGTCTCGCCCTGTTCGGTCTCGATCCGCAGCCGAGTGCCCCTGGGCAGGTTCCCGAGGGCCGCGGGCGGGCTGCCGCTCCAGCAGACCACCGTCGGTGGCAGCAGCCGGTCGCGCAGCTCACGCTCGCGGGCGGCCAGCGCGGCCGCGGGGCGGCCGGTGTCGACGCCGAGGGCGGCCAGGGCGAGGGTGACGGCGGTGGCCGAGGCGGCGACCGTACGGTCCGGGGACGGGCTGTAGGAGGTGGCGACGCCATGCAGCTCGGCGAGGCGTGACAGGTCCTCGGAAGGCGGTTCGGCCGACCCCTGCGCCGCCATCTACGGCCTCGCGAGGTCCGGCTCGAAGACCGCGGACTCGCTGGTCAGGTGTGCGGCTTCGGCGAGCGGCGGCTCGCTGGTGAGGGGCTCCGCGTCGGGCAGCGGTGCCTCACTGGTCAGCGGGATCTCGGCGCAGGCGCCCTCCGCGCTGAACACGCAGAAGTGCGGCTCGGGTTCGAGGGACAGCGGCTGCGCCACGGGTTTGGAGCGGGGGTGTGCGGGAGCGACCACGAGGGGCCTCCTTGTCGAGTACGGCGACCTTGCGGGTTATCGCAGCTCTACCCAGTGGGCGCCGTGACAGACGTACGAATGGCTACAACGTGCATCTCCTCACATTCTGTTGTGCACGTCCCGATCCCGCCGCGGCCACGACGCGACCGGGCCCGGCGGAGGCGTCCGCCGGGCCTCGATCCGTGCAGCCGTACGGCTAGACCGCCTCGGCCGGCGTCGGCTCGGGCTCCGGCTGCGGCCTGCTGTCCGCCCGATTCTGCGCCCACCGGCACAGAAGCGGTGCCGCCAGACCGCAGACGGCGAACAGGGCGGCCAGGACGACCCAGCCCGTGGTGCCGGTCGTGACGACCACGCTGACCAGGATCGGCGCCGCGATCTGCTGGACGGCCACGCCGAGCCAGAAGACCGACAGATAGACGCCCTCCTCGTTGGGCGCCGCCAGCAGATAGGAGCCGCCCCAGCCGCCGGCGGACTGGAACAGCTCGCCGCCGGTCAGCGCGATCATGGCGAGCAGCAGCACGCCGACGGCCAGGACGACCGGCAGCTTCGGCGCCGCGACGAGCAGCACACAGCACAGCGCGAGGGAGAGCCCCGCCCGTGTCAGGGCGCGTGCCACGCCGGGCATGGTGTCCGTGTCCCGGCTGGCCCGCACCTGGAGGGCGACCGCGAGCACGGTGTTGACGGCGACCAGCGGGGCGATCACCGCGGACGGCACGTCGGTGTGCCCGACGATCCACAGCGGGATGCCGATGCTCAGCAGGGTCATGTGCATGGTGAGCACGGCGTTGATCCCCGTGAACGACAGGAACGGCACATCGCGCAGCACACTCACCGAGAACCGTCGGCGCAGGCTCTTCGCCGGCGCGCTGAGGATCGGCAGCCGGGCGGCCAGCATCGCGAGCACGGCGAACGAGGCGGCGTTGAGCAGCAGGATCGCCGCGTATCCCGCCCGGTTGTCGATGAGCAGCCCGATGCCGCCCAGCAGGGCGCCGACGGTGAAGCCGACGTTGCGCAGCGACCGCAGGATCGCGACGGCCCTGACCCGGTCCTCGGCCTTCGTCACCTGCCCGACCAGGGCCTGCGACATGGGCGCGGACGCCTTGTCGACCAGACCGAGCAGGCAGACCACGGTGAGGAACTGCCACAGGTTCTGGACGAACGGGTACGCCACGAACCAGGCGCAGCGCCACACGCTCAGCCAGACCAGGACCTTCTTGGGGCCGACCCGGTCGGCGAGGACGCCGATCGGGATCGCCGTGGCCAGGGCGATGGCGGCGGACACGGTCAGGCCGAGCCCGAGCTGGCCCTCCGACAGGCCGACGGACCGGGTGATGAAGGGCACGGAGACGGCCAGGAAGGCGCCGGTGCCGACGGCGTCGATCGACGTCAGCACGGCCAGCCGGATGCCGGCCGTCCCTCCCGGGACGGATCCGCGCCAGCCGCGGACGCGCTGCCAGAGGTCGGACATGTGCTTCCTCAATCAGTGGTGTTCCGGACTCAGCCGGTGGTGGCGATACGGACGGCCGCGTCCGCGTCCAGCACGCGTCGGCGTGTGGTGTCCGCGTCCGGCCCGGTGGCGATGACATGGCCTGCGCGGTCCCAGGAGGACGCCCACGGCCGGACCTCGTCGCCGGCCTCGACGCCCACTTCCACGACCTCGATGCCGGGCAGTTCCCGGGCCGCGTCCACGCCGGTGACCTCCGTGACGGTGCCCGGCTCGGCGGCCAGGAACCGGATCGCCGAGGTCTGCTCCGACACCTGGGGCAGTGTGACCGGACGTCCGGCCAGCAGGTCGATCAGGGTCAGCCTGATCCGGGTGCCGTAGGCCAGGTCGATGAGGTCGATCAGATGGTCGCCGGGGCAGCGGCCGGCGCATTCGACCAGCGTCGGACCGGACTCGGTGAGGATCCACTCGGCGTGCAGGATGCCGGTTTGGTACCCGGTCGCGGCCACCAGGGCCCGCATGGCCGTGGTGAACGCGGCCTGCGTGTCCTCGTCGAGCGGAGCGGGCAGCAGATGGCCGAGCTCGACCGGGTAGGGCCCCGGGATCACGGTCTTGGCCGTGACGTTCTGGAAGACGATCTCACCCCGCTGCACCAGCGCCTCGACGCTGAACTCGGGCCCCTGGAGGCGTTCCTCGGCCAGGTACCGCCACGCCAGCTCCCGGTCGGGCACCGACACCCGCTCGGTCGCGGAGGAGGTCCGCTCCCAGGCCTGTGCCGCGGTCTCGGCGTCGACCGAGTCCAGCAGCTGTACGCCGACGCTGGCCTGCCGGTTCGCCGGCTTGACCACGACCGGACCGTCGCCGGCGAACTCGAGGATGTCCTCGGGTCCGAACACCTCGCGCCAGCGCGGGTTGCGGACACCGGCGGCGCCGGAGACCTCACGCAGCCGGACCTTGTCCCGCAGCGCCTGCGCGGCCTGTTCGGTCGCGCCGGGCAGCCCGAGCTTCTCGGCCAGCGCGGCCGCCGCGGGCACCGCGTACTCCAGGCCCGGGACCACCGCGGCCACGGGGCGCACGGCCGTCAGTTCGGCCGCCAGGTCGAGGGCCTCGGTCGACTGGTGGTAGCTGGCCGGCACGACGCGGTCCACGCAGTCGAAGTGTGCCGCGGCGCCTGCCAGGTCCCGCTTGCGGAGGATGTCGGGTTCCTCGATCACCACGACCGACCCGCTGGGGACGTTGCCCTCGATCGCGTGCAGATAGGCCATGTTGAAGCCGATGAACACCACCTGGGCGTCGCCGGCGGGGGCGGTCATGACGAGCTCCTGAGTGCGGGTACGGACTGCATGGGCACTGCCTTCCTGCGGGGTGGGGGAGAGTCATACGGGCGTCCCGAGCACTCCGGCCCGGCCGTCCGCGCGTACGGGCGTTCCGTCGATGACGAGCTCGATGGCGGCGAGCACCTCCGCGACCCGGTCCCGGGCCTGCTCGGCGGTGGCGCCGGAGACGATGACGTGTCCGTGCCGGCTCTTGGAGTCGCGGACCTCCGCCAGCGTGTCGCCGGGGCTCGGCCGGAGGTTCAGCTCGTCGACGTACCCGAGCCCGGCGACCGTGTCGAGGCCGCGGATCTCGTCGACGTGGCCGGGTGGGAAGGCGAAGAACCGCACGACCGCCGTCGCGGTCGCCGCGGCGGGCCCGGCCGCGTTGCCCGCCAGGCCGGCGAAGATCGCCTGCTCGATGTCGAGGCCGGTGGCCAGCTCGATGAGGCGGGGGATCCGGTCCCCGCCGAGCCGGGCCTGCGACTCGACGACGCGGGGGCCGGCCTCGGTCCAGATCACCTCGGTGTGCGCGGGACCGAACCGGTACCCGCATGCGGTGAGCAGCTGGGTCGTCAGGTCCTCGACGGCCCGTCGGCGCTCCGGGGGCAGCGGCGCCGGATGGACGTGCCCCACCTCCACGAACAGCGGCGGCGCGCCGAGCAGCTTCTCGGTGATCCCGACGATCCGGTGCTCACCGTCCCGGCTCAGTGTCTCCACGCTGTACTCGGGACCGCGCAGATACTCCTCGACCAGGAACGGACCGTCGTAGCCGTACTGCTCGACGAGTGCCGTCCAGACCGCGAGATCCGCCTCCTCACGCCACAGGAACACACCCCGGCTGCCGGCCAGTGCGGTCGGCTTGACCACGGCCGGGCGGCCGATGCGCCGGACCGCGTCCGGTACCTCGCGCCGGGTCGCCACCGCCTCGAAGGACACCAGGGACAGTGCGCGTGCGGCGAGCAGGTCCCGCATGGCGTGCTTGTCGGTGAGGAGCCGGACGGCCTCTGCCGGGTTGACCTCGATGCGGAGTTCCTCGGCCACCTCGTAGGCGGCGGCCATCGTCTCCTCGCGGCCGATGTGGTAGATCACCGAGGCGCGGTGCTCCTCGGCCGCCTCACGGATGGTGCGGCGCAGCAGTTCCTCGTCCCGGAAGTCGGCCGTGACGAACACGTCCGCCAGTGCGCGTACGTCGTCCAGGTACTCCGGCGACTCCAGCCGCGGGTCCCAGATCGCGCCGACCCAGAACCCCTCGGCCTGTGCCTTGCGGACGAACTGGCGGTACGGCATCACCATCAGCAGGCGGGGCCGGTCGTCCACGGGCGCCGTCACCGGGTGCCCCCGGCCGCCTGCTCCTCGGCGACGCGGCTGAGCAGGCTCAGGTAGCGCTCGCCGGTGTCGGGCAGCAGGGTCACGATGCGCTTGCCCCGGTTCTCGGGACGGGCGGCCACGACACCGCAGGCGTGGACGACCGCGCCGGAGGAGACGCCGACGGTGAGGCCGGCGTGCACGGCGAGCCGCCGGGTGGTGTCGAGGGCGTCGGCGTCGGCGACCGCGATCACCTCGTCGATGAGGTCGCGTTCCGTGGTCGGTGCGATGAAGCCGCCGTTGAAGCCGGGGATGGTGTGGGTGCCGGGTTCGCCACCGGACAGCAGCGGCGATCCGGCCGGCTCGACGGCCACGATCCGTACGTCGGGGTTGCGCTCCAGCAGGTGACGTCCCGCGCCGCTGAGGGTGCCGCCGGTGCCCACTCCGCAGACGAAGACGTCGATACGGCCCTCGGCGTCGGCCCAGATCTCCGGGCCGGTCGACTCGTAGTGCGCCCGGGTGTTGTCGGGGTTGTCGTGCTGGCAGCAGAACCAGGAGCCGGGGGTCTGCTGGTGGAGTTCCGCGGCCTTGTCGACCGCCGCCTGGTAGCCGCCGGTGTGCGGGGTGCGCACCACCTCGGCGCCGAGCGACTGGAGCATGGCCACCCGCTCCTGGGTCGCGTTGTCGGGCAGCACGATGACGCAGCGGTAGCCGCGGGCGGCGGCGAGGGCGGCCAGCGAGATGCCGGTGTTGCCGGAGGTCGCCTCGATCACGGTGCCGTGGCCGGGGGTGAGCAGTCCGCGCTCCTCGGCGCCGCGCAGCATCGACAGTGCGGCCCGGTCCTTGCTGCTGGACCAGGGGTTGAACAGCTCCAGCTTCGCCAGGACCTCGGTCTCGGCCGGGACGCCGTCCAGGACACGGTCCACGGGGAGCCGCAGCAGCGGGGTGCGGCCGATCAGGTCGACGAGGGAGTCGGCGACCGGGCGGGCGGTGACCGGCTCGGTCCGGATGTCGATCTCCTCGACGGCGGCCTCGGCGGTCCGTGCCGCGAGCTGGGCGGTCTCGGCGATCACGAGGACATGGCCGGCGCGGTCGCCGTTGCGGCGCGGCTCGCGCAGCACGGCGCCGGGCTTCGGCTTGACGACGACCTCCTCCACACCGGGCAGCGCGGCGGCGCGTTCCTGGCCGGAGACCGACACCACCCGGCCCGGCCGGGCGACCAGGTAGCGGATGGCGGCACCGGCGACCGGCTGCTCGGGCACCACCCGGGCCGGCAGCGGCTGACCGAGGTACTGCTGGGCCACCAGCTCCAGGGACTTGATACCGAGGGCGCGGTCGACCAGGTAGGTGATCTTGCCGCCGGCGGGCCGGGGGTTGATCTCGATGAGCTTGGGACCGGAGTCGGTGACCTTGATCTCGACGTGGGCCATGCCCAGGTCGAACCCGCAGGCGCGCAGCGCCTCCACGGCCAGGTCGCCGATGGCGCGGACCATCTTGTCGGGCAGGCTGGAGGGGAAGCTGTGGGCCAGTTCGACGAAGTAGCCCTGGCCGATGACCGACTTGTCGGTGACCCCGAGGACCTCGTACCGGTCGCCGTCGGCGAGGACCTCCACGCTGACCTCGGGGCCGCTCAGGTACTCCTCGACCATCAGCTCGTGGTAGCGGCTCTGGCCGCGGGTGTTCTCCACCCGGGAGCGGATCAGCTCGACGTGCTCGGCGGCCTGTTCCGCGGTCTCCACCAGCCGGACGTCGGCGCTGCTGGTCTCGTCGGCCGGCTTGACCACGCAGGGCAGGCCGATCTCGGCCGCGGCGGCCGCCGCCTCGGCGGGGGTCTGCACCGTGCGGAACGCCGGTATCGCCACGCCGAGTTCGGCGCAGCGCCGGCGCATCAGCGCCTTGTTGCGGGCGGTGGCGACGCCGTCGACGCTGACGGTGGGGAGCCCGAGGAGGACGGCGACCTCGGCGGCCACGACCACGTCGTACTCGGCCAGGGTCAGGAACGCGTCGAAGGGGTGCTCGGCACCGGCCCGGTGCACCTGCGGCAGGAGTTCTTCGAGGATGTTCGTCTCGCAGTGGACGATCTCGTCGACGTACTTCTCGAAGTAGGCCGGACCGCCCGGCACTTCGAGGTACCGGTCCAGGTCGCGGGTGAAGAAGGTGACCCGGCAGTCGAGTTCCTTGATGATCTGCAGGCCCTCGAAGCCGGAACCGGAGAGGTTGCTCTCCAGTACACCGACGTGAATCATCTGTGCCTCCGATGGCGTGCCGACACGTGGTCGGGTTGAGATGCGGTGAACGTTGCGGGGTACTGCGACGAATGGGGTGGGGCCGGTGACCTGGGTGTCACCAGCACCCGGAGGTGGCCAGGGCGCGCAGCAGCTGGTCCGCGTCCTCGCGGTCCGCGGCCGAGGGCCGGGACACGATCTCGGCGGCGGGGGCCATCACGCGGGCCTTCGGGGGCACATCGCCCAGGACCAGCGCCCCGGCGCCGATCAGCGCGTCGTGGCCGACGGTGACCGGGCCTAGCACGATCGCGTTGGTGCCGAGGACCACGCGGTCGCCGACGACGGGGTGGCGGCGGGCGCCGGGTTCGCGCCGTCCGTCCTTCCACCAGCCGACGGCGCCGAGCGTGACCTGGTGGAAGATCGTGACGTCGTCGCCGACCTCGGCGGTCTCCCCGATGACCACGGCGGCCCCGTGGTCGATGAAGACGCGCCGGCCGAGCCGCGCGCCCGGGTGGATCTCGATGCCACCGGTGCAGGCGCGGGCCAGGTAGGCGAGGAGCCGGGCGCTCTGACGGTGCCCACGGGTGAACAGGACGTGGGCCACCCGGTGGGTCCACAGCGCCGGCAGCGCGGGGTGCAGCAGGGCCTCCGCGCGCGTGCGGATCGACGGGTCTCGCGCGACGATCACGGAGAGGTCCTCCCTCATCCTGGTGATCACTGTGCGCATCGCGGTCCTCCGTGGTTCATGTCCTGGTGGGGGTGGGCACCGTCGGATTCGGGCGCCGGGCTCAGTAGTTGGGGGCCTTGACCAGGTTTCCGGCGCCGTTCTCGATCTCCGGGACGTACACCCGCTCGTTCCAGACGTCCTGGGCCACCGGTTCGAGTGCGATCGAGACCGCGCCCTCGTCGACCGCGAAGGCGGCCTGGACGGCGCTGGTGATCGCGTCGACCAGGGCGGTGACCTGTTCGGCCTCGAGGTTGTTGGGGAAATGCTTGATGCTGACGTGCGGCACTCCGGTGACCTTTCTGGTGAGTCGTGCGGTCTTTATGGCGGTGACGAGTTCGTCTATTCCGTTCGCGCGCAGCAACTCGTAGTGGTCGGCCTCGAGTCGGTGGAGCGCGGGGGGTGTGGTGGTAAGCGCTTCACCGGAGTCGATGAACGATTCCTGGTCGCCGGTGGCCCGGAATACGGTGACCGGTGCGGCGACGGTGCGCTCGGCGAGTTCGCGGGGGTCGTACTCGAAGAGGAATGTCCGCCGCACCACGCCGACGATCCTGCGCACCCATTCACGGTCCAGGTGCTCGAACCGGTCGCTGACGAAGGCGACGAAGGATTCCTCGTCGTGTGTCGCGGCAAGGCATTCCTCGACCGCGGACTTCTCCAGGTTTCCGGCGAACACCGAATACAGGATGGAGACGAAGGTGGAGTCGTCGAAGGCGGTCGAGGTCCGGCCGGCCGCGTCACCGAGGAATTCCACGGGTGGTTTGCCGGGCGCGATGAGGATCACCTCGTCGACCTGCTCGCCCGCCAGCTCCAGCTGGTGGGCGGCCTCGAAGGCGAGCCGGGCCCCGAAGGAGTAGCCCCACAGGGTGTAGGGGCCGGTGGGCTGGACCTGCCGGAGGAGTTCGAGGTCCTCGGCGACCATCTCGGCGAACGTCTCGTACGGGGTCTCGTCCGCGTTGATGCCGTAGGACTGGACGCCGAGGAACGGCCGGTCCAGGTCGAGGCGCCCGGCCAGCAGCCGCAGGCTCATCGGGTAGCCGCCGAGACCGGGCCAGCAGAAGACCGGCCGGCGGCCGTCCGCGGCGCGCAGCCGCACCAGCCGGGAGGCCGCGGTGGCGGGCTCACGGTCGACGCGCCGGGCCAGTTCGGCGATGGTCGGCGCGTCGAACAGCACCTGGAGCGGCAGGGCTGCGCCCAGCTCCCGGTTGATCCGGTTGACCAGGGAGACCGCGGTCAGCGAATGGCCGCCGGAGGCGAAGAAGTTGTCTCGGATGGAGACCCGCTCCTGCTTCAGCACCTTCCCCCACAGTGCGGCGACGGCCTCCTCGGTGGGGGTGCGCGGCGGGACGACCGGTGCCTCGGTGTCGTCGACGGCGGCCTTGTCCAGCTCGCGCAGGGCCTGGTGGTCGACCTTGCCGTTGGGGGTGAGCGGGAAGACGTCGAGGACGCTGACCCGGTTGGGCACCATGTACGGCGGCAGGGCCGCGGCGAGGTTGTCCTTGATGATCTCGGCGGGACCCCGCATGTGCACGGAGTCCTCCTTCATGCCCTCACTGAGCCGCTGCTGGGCGCTGATACGGCCGCCGACGGCGAAGTAGGACGCGGTGTCCGGGCCGAGGCCGACGAGGTCCGCCATGCGCCGGGCCGAGGGCAGCGGGTTGCCGGTCTCGGAGCTGTACCCGGAGGACATCAGCCCCAGGTCGAGGCCGTTCATCTGGAGGCGCTGGAGCTCCCGGCCGAGGTCGACATAGCGCTGCCACGCCTCGGGCGCGCTGCCGATGATGCTGACCCCGAAGCTCGAACGCGCGTAGACCTCCTGGTTGATGGCGATGACGTCCTGCTTGCGGACCAACTCGCCGGACACCCTCACCAGTTCGCCGGCGTCGTAGCGGTACTGGCCGTCGGCGAGATCGGCGACGCGGCCCGGATGGGCCTGCACATACAGGTCGACCGCGGTGGGCTCGGTCCCGGCGGCGGCCGTGCGGATCTCGTACGAGGCCAGGTAGTAGTCCTCGTCCGGGCAGCGCAGGGCGTCCTTGACCGCCGGCTCCGCCGGGCGCGCGGAGATCCGCAGTCCGTAGGCGGGCAGGACGTGGTCGAAGAGGCCGACCATGTGACCGGCTTCGAACTGGAGGACTTCCTGGATGTTGTTGCGGTAGACGGGCTCGATGGCCGAGCGGCGCCCGATGAAGTGGGCCCGCAGTCTCGGCTCCCCGGCGGGGGCCGGGCCGATCAGCGTGAGCCGGTGTTCGACCGGGTGGTAGTAGTAGTGGCCCGCCTCCAGGCCCGCGATGCCGGACAGCTCCAGGTAGAGCTGGGTGGCGTACAGGGATCCGGGTGAGGCGTAGCCGTACTTGGACAGCAGCCGCTCGCCGCTGGTGAACTGGCCGAACCAGCGCAGCAGCGTGCCGAGTTCGGTCAGGGTCAGAGTGTCCGGGTCACGGGGCGCGGCCACGTGATCCGTCGCGGGGGCGAGCAGGCGCAGGAGGTCCTGCCGGGTGACGTCGCCGCCCTCGTAGAAGCGGTACGTCTTGCGGGCGAACACCGTGCGCCGCTGCTCGGCCGTCGCGGTGCGCCCGGACAGCTCGACGAACGGGAGGCCGTACTCCTGACGGACGCCCAGATCCGCGAGCTGTGCCTTGAGTTGGAGCTTGCTCTGCTTGGACTGGTGGTGGGCGCCGTGGTTGCCCTGGTCCATGACCGCGGCCCGGTGGGGATCGAGTTCGATGAAGGCGATGAGGTTGGCGCCGACCCGCGTGTCGTCGCGGACCACGACCGCGGCCCTCTTGACCCAGTCGTGCTTCTCGATCGACACCTTGATTTCGTCCAGCTCGACCCGGAAGCCGCGCAGCTTGACCTGGCTGTCGGTGCGGCCGAGGAACTGCACGGTGCCGTCGTCGTTCCAGCGGGTCAGGTCGCCGGTGCGGTAGAGGCGGGTGGAGTCCGGGTCGGTGGCGAACGGGTTGGGGATGAACCGTTCGGCCGTCATGTCGGGGTTGTTGAGGTAGCCGCGGGCGAGCTGCCGCCCGGCTATGTGGAGTTCACCCGACTCGCCGGGCGCGACGGGCCGCCGGGCGGTGTCGAGGATGTGGAAGCTCATGCCGTGCACGGGCCGGCCGATGGAGAGGTGGTCGGGTCCGTGCTGGACGGTCGCGCGGTCCACGGTGAGGGACGAGGCGTTGATCGTGGTCTCGCTCGGGCCGTAGAGGTTGACCAGTTCGGCGTCCGGCAGCGCGTCGAGCAGTTCGATCGCCAGGCTCTTGGTGAGCGCCTCGCCGCCGCTGAAGAGCTGGGTGAGCGAGGTGCACTGCGTCAGCCGTCCGGAGTCGACGAGCGCCTGGAGCAGGGTCGGCACGCCCTGGAGCGTGGTGACCCGGTGCGTCTGGATCAGGTCGAGGAGCCCGCTGGGGTCGGCGTAGACGCCTCGTTCGCTCATGACCACGCTGCTGCCGCAGGCCGGGGCGAGGATCTCCCACTGGGCGGCGTCGAAGCTCAGCGGGGTCTTCTGCAGCACCGTCCGGCGTTCGTCCAGGCCCTGTTCACCGGCCAGCCAGCGCATCTGGCTGACGATGCTGCGGTGTTCGATGCCGATGCCCTTCGGGTTGCCCGTGCTCCCGGAGGTGTAGATGACATACGCGAGGGTGTCGCCGTGCGGGGGCGCCGGCGGACCGGTGACGGTGTCCCGGGAGGCCTGCGCTCCGGCGACGGTGACGATCCGCGTGTGCGCGGGAGTGAGCGCGGCCAGCCGGGAGACCAGGGACTCGTCCGTGAGGATGAGCTTGGTCCGGGAGTCCGCGATCATGTAGCGGACGCGCTCGTCCGGGTACTCCGGCGACAGCGGCAGGTAGGGAGCGCCCGAGTACAGGACGCCCCAGACGCTCGCCATGAGGTCGACGGACGGATCCATGAAGATCCCGACGGGTTCGTCCGTCGTCGCACCGAGCCGACACAGATGGTCGGCCAGGGTCTCGGCGCGGTCACCGAGCTGCTGGAAGGTCAGGCGCTGCGTGCCGCACGAGACGGCGGTCCGGTCGGCTCGGGTGAGCGCGGCCGCGCGCAGCATGTCTGGCAGGGACAATTCCTCGGACCCCATGGTTTTCGCCATCATCCTCGAACCTGGAATTGGTCACTTTGTGAGTGCGTTGGAAAAAGGCAAAGAAATGGCATGGCCATGCCAAGGGTGAGGCAAAACCATGTCATTGTCGGCAGCCGGAGCCGACCGTCGATCAGCGCGCGGGAAAAGCCCCTGTCTCAGAACGAGAAGGGCGCGGCAGAAGACGGTTCTCTGGCTTTACGTCAGACAGAAAGCGCTTGAACTGGGATGAACGGTCGCCGACGGTCGAGGAAACTCTCTGCGACCACGGGGCGCCACTTAGGCGCTCAGACCGTCTCAGCACATCGCGAACAGAAGCTCAGTGCTCTACCACTGGGTTTCGCGAACATACCTTTCAATACCCCCCGATTGATGGGTCGACTGGTTGGCGCCGACCGTGATCATCATGCGATCGGTGCTTACTTTAAATCGAGTCGACCCCCGTTGTAAAACCCTGATTTCGTCACAGAGCGCGACTCTTGGCCGAATCCCGATGCCTGATCGGACGTCATATGGGGGCACTTCGGGGACAGTTCGGGCAGCCCCCGGCCGGGGGCAGTGGCCGGTTCCAGCCACCGCTGACCGGTCGCCCATGACCGATAACCGACCACTATTCACCCAGTACATGTAGCGAGTGCATAATGATCGCCATGAGCACCCGCCACATCCTGCTGGGGCTGCTCGCCACGGGGCCGAGCCATGGCTACGACCTCAAGCGACGCCACGACGAACGCTTCCCGCAGGCCCGTCCGCTGGCCTACGGGCAGGTCTACACAACCCTTCAACGACTGGTCCGCGACGGACTCGCCGAGGTCGAGGGCACCGACTCGGACGGCGGACCGGAGCGCACGATGTACCGCTCCACCGCCGACGGACAGCGAGAACTCGCCACGTGGGCCGGGGAGATCACCCCGCCCGCGCCCTTCGTGACCAACGAGATCTTCGCCAAGGTCGTCGTCGCGATCCTCGCCGACGGCGACCCGGAGGCCTATCTCAGCGCCCAACGCACCGCCCACATGGCGCGGATGCGTGAACTCACGCAGGTCAAGACGGGCAAGGGCGCGGATCTCGCGACCGTGCTCTCGGCGGACTACGCCCTCAACCACCTCGACGCCGACCTCCGTTGGATGACCACCACGGCGGGCCGGCTGACCACCCTGACCGCGGAGGTCGACACAGCATGAGCAACGAAGTGCCGCTGCTGGCGGCCCGTGACCTGATCAAGGCGCACGGCAGGACCGAGGCCCTGCGCGGCGCCTCGGTCGAGCTGCGGGCCGGCGAGATCCTGGCCGTCACCGGCGCCAGCGGCAGCGGGAAGTCGACGCTGCTGCACTGCCTGGCGGGCATCGTCCGCCCGGACGGCGGCTCGGTCTCCTACGCCGGTGAGCGGCTCGACACCCTGCCCGAGAAGCGGCTGAGCGAACTGCGCCGGACCGAGTTCGGGGTGGTCTTCCAGTTCGGCCAGCTGATCCCCGAGCTGACCGCGCTCGACAACGTCGCCCTGCCGCTGATGCTGGCGGGCGCCACCCGGGGGGACGCCCACGAGAAGGCCGGTGAGTGGCTGGAGCGCTTCGGGGTGCGCGGGCAGGAAGGGCTGCGGCCCGGCGAGATGAGCGGCGGCCAGGCCCAGCGGACCTCGCTGGCCCGGGCCCTGGTCACCGGGCCGAAGGTGGTCTTCGCCGACGAGCCCACCGGCGCGCTGGACTCACTCGCCGGCGAGCAGGTGATGACGGCCCTGGTCCACACGGCCCGCGACCAGGGCACCGCGGTCCTCCTCATCACCCACGACGCCCAGGTGGCGGCCTACGCGGACCGCGAGGCCCGCCTGAACGACGGCCGCGTGGCACCGGCGGGGGTGACGGTGTGACGACCGGACCGCACACCGGAAGCGACGGCACAGGATCCGTGGACGCCGCCCCGGGCACCGGGCCCGGCGGACCCACCGGGAACACCGACACCCGACCCTCACGGACCGAGCCGAGCGGTCGGCCCGACGGCACGCGATCCGGCCGGCACAGCGACCCGACCAGAGACGGCAGTATGCGATCCCCGCGCACCGACCCCACCACCCGGCCCGGCGGCAAGGGCTCTCTGCGTGCCGATCTTCGCCTCGCCTGGCTGCTCACCCGCGGTTCCGACCGGCGGGAGTGGTGGCGGGTCGGGCTCACGGCGGTGGGCGCGGGGCTCGCGACCGGGTTCGCGCTGGCTGCGGTGAGTCTCGCCGCGCTCCAGGGCCGCTACGACGTGTCCGTGGGCGCGGGTCTCCTCGACGACCCCGGCACCCGCTCCGGCGTCATCGTCGTCCTGCTGCTCCTGCTGGTCCCCGTCCTCGGCTTCCTCGGTCAGTGCGCCCGCGTCGGGGCCGTGCACCGCGACCGGCGACTGGCCGGGCTGCGGCTGGCGGGGGCCTCGGCCGGACAGGTGCGGCGGATCGCGGCACTGGAGACCGGGCCGGCCTGTCTGCTCGGCTCGCTGCTCGCCACGGTCGCCTCGGTCGTGGCACTGCTGGGCCGGTGGCAGCACCCGACCTGGCTCGCCTGGGCCGGGATCACGCTGGTCGCCCTCGGTGTGCCGGTGCTCGGCGCCGCGGCGGGTGTGCTGGCGCTGCGCCGGGTGGTGGCCTCGCCGCTCGGCTGGGTCCGCCGGGTGCGGCCGGGGTCGGGGCGCGGGTTCTGGGCGCTGTTCGCGGGCGGGGTGGCGGTCGTGGCCGCGGTGGCGCTGGCCGCCGTGTCCAGCACGTCCTCCCAGATGCCGGACGGCGGTCTGACGTACGCGAACGGACCGCTGATCGTGGCCGGGGCCCTTCTTCTGGTCGGCGCGGCCGCGGTGGGGATCGTGGGCGCGGTGGCCACGCTGACGGGCCGGTGGCTGGCCCGCCGGGCCCGGACCGCGGCCACGCTGATCGCGGCGGAACGGCTGCGCGACGACCCCTGGGCCGCGGCCCGCACCCACGCGGCGGTACTGCTGGTGACGGTCGTCGGGACGGGTTTCGTGGGCGTGCGGCAGGTGCTGCTCGCCGAGCTGGACAGCAGGAGGAACGCCGACCAGCTCGCGGCGAGCATGTCGTACTACACCACCGGCGTGAACCTGGTCGCCGCCGCGATCGTCGCCACCCTCGTGATCACCCTCTCCGGCCTCGCCGTCGGCACCGCCGAGTCGCTGGCCACCCGCCGCCGCGGCCTGGCCGCGCAGACCGCCGCCGGGGTGCCGCACCAGGTGCTCGGCCGGGCGCTGCTCCTGGAGACCGCGCTGCCGCTCGCGCCCGCCCTGCTGCTGGGCGGCGCCGGGGGCATGGCGATCGGGGTCGGATACTCCCGGCTGGTCGGGGACGGGCCCGCCGTCACGCCGTACGCCGCGCTCCTGGTCCCCTTCGCGGTGTACGCCTGCTGTCTGCTCGCCGCCGCCACCTCGCTCCCGCTGCTGCGCCGCTCCCTGAACCCTGCGGAGCTGCGCTACGCGTGAGCGCGTGAACGACCGGCCCCGGGGGCACGGGGGACCCCCGGGGCCGGTGCGCAACCGTCCGCGGCAACACGAAGGCCCGGATCGTCGTCAGGCTGAGATGCCGTCGATCCGGGCCATGGCGTCCTCCGCGCCGTACGGCTGCAAGTACGGCAGCCAGCGCGGGTCCCTGTGTCCGGTCCCGATGATGCGCCAGGCCAGACCCGTGGGCGGGGCGGGTTTGTGGCGCAGCCGCCATCCGATCTCGAACAGGTGTCGGTCGGCCTTCACGTGGTTACAGCGGCGGCACGACGCCACCACGTTGTCCCAGACGTGCTTGCCCCCGCGGCTGCGCGGGATGACGTGGTCGACGCTGGTTGCGACGCCACCGCAGTACATGCACCGGCCCCCGTCGCGCGCGAAGAGCGCCCTGCGGGTCAGAGGAACGGGCCCCCGATAGGGAACCCGGACGAATCGCTTGAGCCGGACCACGCTTGGTGCGGGGACTGTGACGGTTGCGCTGTGCAGGAAGGCGCCGGATTCCTCGAGGGAGACCGCTTTGTTCTCCAGGACGAGGACGAGCGCGCGGCGGAGCGGTACGACGCCCAGTGGCTCGTACGACGCGTTGAGGACCAGGACATGCGGCACGGATGCCTCCTTGGGCGTCGGCGGCGCGTGGCTCGCGCCGGGACGATCTGTAGTCAGTCTCCCCTCATGCCTGGTGGAAACGCCACCATCTCCCGGTAACGGGCTGAGAGTGTTTTCGACCACACCTTTCTTCATCCCCAGGTGAGGAGGGTCTCTCCCCCGAACATTGCAACGATCCACACACGATGCACCGTTAGTGTGGTGGGTCTGCCGCCCGGTGACCTTTCCGTGACCTTCACGATCTTTGACCGCCGTACCGGGAGGCAGGGGCTGCACCTGGAGGTACCTGCCGTGTCGTTGTCCGCCGTCCTACTGGCCGCCTCGGCGTCGCCGTCCCCGTCCCCTTCGGACTCGTCGACGCCCGCCGTCCCCTCGCTCCAGGACGCCCAGGAGAGCGCGACGAACGCCGCCAGCTGGGTCGAGCAGAACTGGTCGACCTGGCTGGCGATCGGTCTGCGCGTCCTGCTGATCCTGGTGATCGCGGCGGTGCTGAGAGTGGTGGTGCGGCGGGCGATCACCAAGCTCATAGATCGCATGAACCGCACGGTCCAGGCGGTCGACGGCACGGCCCTCGGCGGTCTCCTGGTCAATGTCGAGCGCCGCCGTCAGCGCTCCCAGGCGATCGGCTCGGTGCTCCGCTCGGTGGCGAGCTTCATCATCATGGGCACCGCGGCCCTGATGATCCTCGGCACCTTCGAGATCAACCTGGCCCCGCTCCTCGCCTCGGCGGGTGTGGCGGGCGTGGCGATCGGTTTCGGCGCCCGGAACCTGGTCACCGACTTCCTCTCCGGTGTCTTCATGATCCTGGAGGACCAGTACGGGGTCGGGGACACCGTCGACGCTGGTGTGGCCTCCGGCGAGGTCATCGAGGTCGGCCTGCGCGTGACGAAGCTCCGCGGTGACAACGGCGAGATCTGGTACGTCCGCAACGGCGAGGTCAAGCGCATCGGCAACCTCTCCCAGGGCTGGGCGACGGCCGGCGTGGACGTCACGGTCCGTGCGGACGAGGACCTGGACAAGGTGAAGGGGACCATCGACGACGTCGCCGAGCGGATGAGCAAGGACGAGCCCTGGAACGAGCTCCTCTGGGGCCCGATCGAGGTCCTGGGCCTCGACAACGTCCTGCTGGACTCGATGGTCGTCCGCGTCTCGGCGAAGACCATGCCGGGCAAGGCCCTGACGGTCGAGCGTGAACTCCGCTGGCGCATCAAGCGAGCCTTCGACGCGGCCCAGATCCCCATCGTGGGCGGCCCGGTCGTCCTCACGGACACCACCCCGGACGCCGACCCGACGGCAGGCATGTCGGCCCCGTCGGCCTACGCGAACACCTCCTCCCCCCAGGCCCAGGCGGCGACACCGATAACGCCACCGAACGTGACGAAGTAGGACGCCTGAGCGGAAACGGCGCCCCGTCAGGGGCGCGGGGAACTGCGTGACCAGACCCCACCGGCCCGCGGGCTTGTCACCACCTGGCCGACGGAGCCCTCAGCGCCGCCCGAGATGGAAGTGCGGGAGCCGCCGCGGGCCAGGGGTCGAGCACTCAGCGCCCGCGCAGCCCAGCGGGCCCTTGCGGCTCGGCGTCCACCAGGCGAGCCGTGCCGCCATCGCGCCCAGGATCATCAGCGTCAGGTTCGCCGTACCGCCGAGATCCAGCTGAGGCAGATGCCCGAGCCCGATCAGCCCGTAACACAGCTCCCACGCACCCGTCATCCGCGGCCGTACGACCGACGTGACCGGCAGAAACACGATCCGCCCCGTCACGACGGTGAACGTCCCCGTCAGCAGCAGCCCGCACCCCAGCGCCACCAAGCTCGCGTCATACCAGCCCATCACGGCTCTCCTTGGCCCCCACCAGCCCCAGCGTCCGCGCGATCTGGCACACCGCGAGGAAGGCCGTGCCCTTGCTCAGCCCCGCCACCCCCTTGTGTCCGTCGCCGCCCTTCACGTCGACCAGGACCGTCCCCGCGACCGCGTCGAAGGTCAGCGACGCCCGCACCGAATGGTCTTTGTCGCGGCCCGGACGCCAGCGGAAGGTGATCTCGTCCGCGGCCGGTTCGAGGACGAGGAACGCCCGCTCGCAGTCCGCCAGCCGCTCACGGACCTGGTCCTGTCGGCCCTCGTCCGCCCGCCGCGACCAGAGCAGATGCGTCTGACGCTCCTCGAAGGCCGCCGCGTCGAGCCGGACCCCCGCCGCCCGCGCCCGTCGCTTCAGCAGCAGCCAGGCCACCGCCGCCCAGACAAGACTGACGACGCCCCAGGCCACGGCCATGCCCACCAGGTCCAGTCCCATGGCGGACCAGGAGTGGTGGTCGTCCCAGAGCGAGGAGAGCACGGGGAGGATCATCAGAGGGCTGAAGAAGGTCGCGCTGGCCCGCCAGCACGCCGCCGCCGGACTCATGAGCCGCACGCCAACTCGTAGGCCTCCGCGATCCACCGCTCGTCCCCGCCCTCCCCGGCCGGATCCACACCGCACGCAAGCGATGCCCCGAAGCCGCCGTGCCACGTCGAGACGCTGCCGTAGACCGGCGTACCGGCGCAGTCCGCGGTGAAGCCCGCCTCGACGGACCGCACGGCCCGGGCGACGACAAACGCTCCCGAGCCGTCGATGTCTCCGAAGTCATCGCGTTCCGCGGCGGCGGAGGACCTGCCCAGCCGGGCCAAGGTGTCCGTGTCCAGCCCCAGGTGCCGGCCGAGCGAGCCGAACAGCCGCTCCGCCGAAGGCCCGTGACCGCTCCTCTCCACCCGCGGCTCCAACTCCCGCACCCGAACCGGAGAAAACCGGACTTCCCCGTCCTTCTCGCCGACCTCGACCGGCCGCGAGACCGCGATCAGCCTGCGCTCCTGGCTCACCCCGGCCCACCGGATCTCCCCGTCCGCGCACGCCGAAGCGGCGGCGGTACGCGTGACCGCCGCGGAGTCGTTCCCGCCCACCCGGCACCCGGCCACGAGGAACACGGCCGCGTACAGCAACACCGCAGAGGTCTTCACACCCCGCCCCCTCCACTTTCACGTTCGCAGGCGGATGAAAGTACAGGAACCTGTGAGGGCGACCGCGTTCACCAGCGGAAAGCGGGATCGTGATGAAGGTGTGACACCCCCGGAATTAATCTTGTTCACAGCTTCTTCGCATTCCCAAAGCCCTCTCCCCCCACTTAGGTTCAAGCCATCAGCGGGCCCTTGTTCTGGAGCGCAACGCCCAGGGGCCCGCCCTGAATGTGGGGAAACGCATGAGAAAGCTCGCCATAGGCACCGTCGTCTCCGGTGCCCTGGCCCTGTCCGCGCTGGCCGTGCCCGCCGCCCAGGCCGCCACGCCGGACCTCGTCTTCGCGGACGTCGTCGTGAACAACGGCAAGACGATCGTCGTGGGCACCACCAACGCGGTGACGGTCCCGGTGACGTACACCCTGACCCGTCCCGCCGACCTGACGATCGACTACGAGAACAACGCGGCGGGCGTCCTGCTCTACCGCGGCTCGCTCGCAACCTTCGAGAACGAGATCGAGAGCGACGCCTCGCCGGCCTGCACCACCACGGCGACGACGGACACCACGGTGACGGAGTCCTGCTCCGACACCCTCACCGTCGACCCGTCGTACGACCTCTTCGAGGCCGCGGACGCCACCACCTGGAAGGTCGGCGGCTTCTACGGCCAGGTCGCCTCCGACCTGGACGACTCGGACGACAAGGTCAGCTTCGAGTACGGCTTCGCGGCCTGGGGCAACAAGGGCACCGCCAAGGTCCAGCGCGCCGCCAAGCTCACCGCCAACGCCTCGCCGGAGCCGGTGCAGAAGGGCAAGACCATCACGGTCACCGGCAAGCTGACCCGCGCCAACTGGGAGACCGGCAGCTACAGCGGCTATGTCTCCCAGAAGGCCACCCTGCAGTTCCGCGCCAAGGGCTCGGACACCTACGGCACCGTCAGGACGGTGACCTCCTCGACCGGCGGCTCCCTCAAGTCGACCGTGACGGCGTCGAAGGACGGCTACTACCGCTACGTGTTCGTGGGCACCGCCACGACCGCCGCGGCGAAGGCCACCGGCGACTACATCGACGTCCGGTAGTCACCCCCGCACCACCCCTGACCGCCCCCGCAGGTAACGACTCCGTTTCCTGCGGGGGCGGTTTGTTCGACCCCCCTTGACTCCCCCACGACCGGGACCTATGTTCCCTGCATCCGATAGGAAACCTTCCTAACAGTTACCGTCCGTAAAGTCTGCTGCGGAACAGTCCCGGGAGAGGGGTACACATGGCCGGCACCCCGAGCACGCTGCGCGCCATGAACGACCGCGCCGCACTGGACCTCCTCCTGGAGCACGGCCCGCTGTCCCGCACCCGGATCGGCAAGCTCACCGGCCTCTCCAAGCCGACCGCCTCCCAGCTCCTGGCCCGCCTCGAAGCCGCGGGCCTCGTGCTCGCCGGCGGCACCACCGAAGGCCGTCCGGGCCCCAACGCCCAGCTGTACGAGGTCAATCCGGCCGCCGGACACGCCGCCGGACTAGACGTCACCCCCGAACGCATCCTCGCCGCCGTCGCCGACATCACCGGCCGCACGGTGGGGTCGTACGAACTGCCCACCCCCGGCAGACGCCCCGCGCAGCCCGTCGTCCAGCAGGTCACCGACGCCCTCGACGGCGCCGTGAAGGCGGCCGGGCTGGCCCGCGCCGACGTCCACCGCCTCGTCATCGGCACCCCCGGCGCCTTCGACCCCAACACCGGCCGGCTGCGCTACGCCTCCCACCTCCCGGGCTGGCACACCCCGACCCTGCTCGACGAACTCGCCGCCGCGCTGCCGATGCCGGTGGAGTACGAGAACGACGTCAACCTCGTCGCCGTGGCCGAGCAGCGGCTCGGTGCCGCCCGCGGCCACGAGGACTTCGTGCTGCTGTGGAACGAGGGCGGCCTCGGCGCGGCCCTCGTCCTCGGCGGCCGGCTGCACCGCGGCTGGACCGGCGGCGCCGGCGAGGTCGGCTTCCTGCCCGTGCCCGGCACCCCCCTGGTCCGGCAGGTCACCAAGGCCAACAGCGGCGGCTACCAGGAACTCGCCGGCTCGCAGGCCATCCCGAAGCTCGCCCGCGAACTGGGGGTCGAGGACATCCCGACCGGCCCCTACGCCGATGTCGCCGCCGCCCTCGTACAGCGGGCCGCGGAGTCCGAAGACCCGCGCCACCAGCGCCTGTTGGAGACCTACGCGACCCACCTCGCCACCGGTCTCGCCTCTCTCGTCTCCGTTCTCGACCCCGAACTCGTGGTCCTGAGCGGCGCCTCGCTCGCCTCCGGCGGCGAAGTGCTGCGTTCCCTCGTCCAGTCCGAGCTGGAGGAGCTGGCCGCGGCCAGGCCCAAGCTCGTCCTCGGCGACGTACCCGAACACCCCGTGCTGCGCGGCGCGCTGGAGAGCGCGCTGGCGGCCACCCGCGACGAGGTCTTCGACACCTCGCGCTGAGCCCCCGCCCCCGGTAACCCCCCTCTCGTCAGAGCCCTCTCACCCATTCCCCGCCCCAGGGAGACCTCGCCATGCCCAAGCGCGCCCGAATAACGGCTTTTGCCCTGATCGCCTCCGTGGCCCTTCTCACCACCTCCGCCTGTACCGGCCAGTCGAGCTCCGGCGCCGACGACGACGCCTCGAAGCAGACGACCCTCAACTTCTGGCACGCCTGGAGCGCGCCCGCCGAGGTCAAGGCGGTCAAGTCCCTGATCGCCGGCTTCGAGAAGGCGCACCCCAACATCCACGTCAACGTCGTCGGCAACATGACGGACGACAAGATCAACCAGGCGCTGCGCGCGGGCGGTTCCAAGGCGCCCGACGTGATGTCGTCCTTCACCACCAACGCCGTCGGCAAGTTCTGCTCCTCCGGTGCCCTGGTCGACCTCAACCCGTTCTTCGAGAAGTCCGGCATCGACCCGGCCAAGACGTTCCCGTCGGCGATGAACGAGTACACCCAGTTCGAGGGCAACCGCTGCACGGCCCCCCTGCTCGGTGACGCGTACGGCCTCTACTACAACAAGACCGCGTTCGAGAAGGCGGGCATCAGCAGTCCGCCCAAGACGTGGTCCGAGTTCGAGGCCGACGCCAAGAAGCTGACGATCGCTCAGGGCGACAGCTACAAGCAGCTCGGCTTCATGCCGAACTACCACGGCTGGGAGACCACGACCGAGCACTACATGGGCCAGTTCTCCCCCACGTACTTCGACAAGAGCGGCAAGTCGACGGTCGCGACGGACCCGGCCGTGTCCTCCGCCTTCACCCTCCAGAAGAAGCTGGTCGACGACCTCGGCGGCTACCAGAAGCTGGAGAAGTACCGCTCCAAGCTCGGCGACGAATGGGGCCCCAAGCACCCCTTCCACACCGGCCAGGTGGCCATGCAGCTGGACGGTGAATGGCGCCTCGGCATGGCCCTGGAGGCCAAGCCCGACTTCGAGATCGGCGTCGCCCCGCTGCCCGTCCCCGACGACCAGGCCGACCAGTACGGCAAGGGCTACATCACCGGCACGATCACCGGTATCGCCGCCACCAGCAAGAAGCAGAACGCGGCCTGGGAACTGGTCAAGTACATCACCACGGACACGGACGCGGTGGTGAACTTCTCCAACGCCATCCACAACGTGCCCTCCACGCTGGCCGCCCTGAAGTCCCCCAAGCTGAAGTACGACCCGCGCTTCAAGACGTTCCTGGAGATCGCGGCGAACCCGGACTCCACGACGAGCCCCGCCTCCCTCAACGGCGGCGTGTACCTCACCACGATCCAGAACTTCGGCTACGAGTACGAGAGCGGCAGGACCAAGGACCTCAAGGCAGGTCTGGCCGCCGCGGCCAAGCAGATCGACACGGACATCGCGCAGGCGAAGTAGCGATGAGCACCAACACGTTGAGGTCGAAGCGCCGCCGTTCGGCGCTTCGCACCGCCGCCTTCATGTCGCCCTGGCTGATCGGTTTCACGGTCTTCTTCGCGTACCCGATGATCTCGACGCTCTACTTCTCCTTCATGCACTACGACGGCTTCAAGCCGCCGACCTGGAGCGGGACGAAGAACTGGACCTACGTCTTCGAGAGCTACCCCTACTTCTGGCCCGCCCTGCGCAACACCCTCTGGCTGGTGGTCATCACGGTGACCCTGCGGGTCCTCTTCGGACTCGGCATCGGACTCCTCATCACCAAGATCAAGACCGGTACGGGTGTCTTCCGCACCCTCTTCTACCTGCCCTACCTGGCCCCGCCGGTCGCGGCCACGATGGCCTTCGCCTTCCTTCTCAACCCCGGTACGGGCCCGGTCAACTCGATGCTGGAGAAGATCGGCATCCCGGCCCCGGGCTGGTTCAACGACCCGAGCTGGTCCAAGCCGGCCCTCACCCTGCTGTTCCTGTGGGGGGTGGGCGACCTGATGGTCATCTTCATGGCCGCGCTGCTCGACGTACCGAAGGAGCAGTACGAGGCGGCGGAGCTGGACGGGGCGTCGGCCTGGCAGCGCTTCCGGTTCGTCACGATCCCCAACATCTCGCCGATCATCATGTTCGCGGTGGTCACCGGGGTGATCGCGGCGATGCAGTGCTACACCCAGCCGCTGGTCGCCGGAAAGGTCGCCTCGGGTGTGATCCAGGGCGCGGGCACCATGTTCGAGCCCGGCTACCCGGACAAGTCGACCCTGACGCTCCCCCAACTCGTCTACAACCTGGGCTTCCAGCGCTTCGACTACGGCTCGGCCTGTGTCGTGGCCCTCGTCCTCTTCGCCCTCTCCATGGCCTTCACCGCGTTCCTGATGCGGCGCCGCGGCGGTCTCATCCAGGCAGGTGACTGACAGATGACCCAAGTACTGGACAGGCCGACGGAGTTGAAGGTTCCGGCCTCCCCCGCCGAACGCACGGCCCGCCGCAAGGCGCTCCTGGAATGGATCGCGATCCACTCCCTGGGCATCGCCGCGGCCCTGTTCTTCACGCTCCCCTTCGTGTTCGTCTTCCTGACCTCGCTCATGAGCGACGACCAGGCCCTGAGCCGGGACCTGATCCCGCACACCTGGGAGTGGGCCAACTACCGCAAGGTCTTCGACACCCCGGGCTTTCTGACCTGGTGGAAGAACACGCTCCTGTACGCCGGACTCGGCACCGTCCTCGTGGTCGTGTCGTCGATCCCGGTGGCGTACGCGCTCGCCAAGTTCCGCTTCCGGGGCCGCAACCTCTCCCTGATGCTGGTGATCTCGATGATGATGCTGCCGCCGCAGGTGGTCGTCATCCCGATGTACCTGTTCTGGGCGAAGCAGCTGGACCTCTCCGGCACCCTGTGGCCGATGATCATCCCGCTGGCCTTCGGGGACGCCTTCTCGATCTTCCTGCTGCGCCAGTTCCTGATGACGATCCCCAACGAGTATCTGGACGCGGCCAAGGTGGACGGCTGCGGAGACCTGCGCACCCTGCTGAGGGTCGTCCTCCCCATGGCCAAGCCGGGAATCGCCGCGGTGGCCCTCTTCCAGTTCTTCAACGCCTGGAACGACTACTTCGGCCCCCAGATCTACGCCTCGGAGAACCCGGGTGCCTGGACGCTGAGTTACGGCCTGGAGTCCTTCAAGGGCGCCCACCACACCGACTGGAACCTGACCATGGCCGCGACCGTACTGGTCATGGCCCCCGTGATCCTCGTGTTCTTCTTCGCTCAGAAGGCGTTCGTGGAGGGTGTCACGCTCACCGGAGTAAAGGGTTGATGACCATGAAACTCACCGTGGTCGGCGGAGGCTCGACCTACACACCCGAACTCATCGACGGCTTCGCCCGGTTGCGGGACACCCTCCCCATCGAGGAACTGGTCCTGGTCGACCCGTCGACGGACCGTCTGGAGCTGGTGGGCGCCCTGGCCCGCCGTATCTTCGCGCGGCAGGGCCACCCGGGCCGGATCGTGACGACGTCCGACCTCGACGCGGGCGTGGACGGCGCCGACGCGGTGCTCCTCCAGCTCCGCGTCGGCGGCCAGGCGGCCCGCCGACAGGACGAGACATGGCCGCTGGAGTGCGGCTGCGTGGGCCAGGAGACCACCGGCGCGGGCGGTCTCGCCAAGGCGCTGCGCACGGTCCCGGTGGTCCTGGACATCGCGGAACGGGTCCGCCGTACGAACCCGGACGCCTGGATCATCGACTTCACCAACCCGGTGGGCATCGTCACCCGGGCCCTCCTCCAGGCCGGCCACAAGGCGGTGGGTCTGTGCAACGTGGCGATCGGCTTCCAGCGCAAGTTCGCGGCCCTGCTCGACGTGGCGCCGCCGGAGATCTTCCTCGGCCACGTGGGCCTCAACCACCTCACCTGGGAGACGGGCGTACGCCTGGGCGGCCCCGAGGGCAAGGACGTACTGCCCGACCTGCTGACCGAGCACGGCGAGGCGATCGCGACCGATCTGCATCTGCCCCGCGCGCTCCTGGACCGCCTCGGCGTGGTCCCGTCGTACTACCTGCGCTACTTCTACGCACACGACGAGGTCGTACGAGAACTGCGGACCAAGCCCTCCCGGGCGGCCGAAGTGGCCGCGATGGAACAGGAGTTGCTCCGCCTGTACGCCGACCCCGCACTGGACGAGAAGCCGGAGCTGCTCTCCCGGCGGGGCGGCGCCTTCTACTCGGAGGCGGCGGTGGACCTGGCGGCAGGCCTGCTCACCGGCACCGGAAGCCCGTACCAGGTGGTGAACACCTACAACCACGGCACGCTGCCCTTCCTCCCCGACGACGCGGTGATCGAGGTGCAGGCGGCGGTGGGCCGGACGGGCCCGACCCCACTGCCGGTACAGACCGTGGACCCCCTCTTCGCGGGCCTGACGGCCGCGGTGACGGCCTACGAGGACCTGGCCCTGGAGGCGGCCCTGCACGGCGGCCGCGACCGTGTCTTCCGCGCCCTGCTCTCCCACCCCCTGATCGGCCAGTACGAGTACGCGGAAGACCTCACCGACCGACTGGTCGCACACAACCGGGAGCATCTCGCGTGGGCATGACCGCACGTGTCCTCGCCATAGACGCGGGCAACAGCAAGACCGACGTCGCGGTCGTGACGGCCGACGGAACCGTCCTGGCCACCGCGCGCGGCGGGGGCTTCCGGCCACCGGCGGTGGGGGTGCGGGCCGCGGTGGACGCACTCGCCGAAGCCGTGGCCGAGGCCTTCACGGCGGCCGGGATCACCTCGGTGGACCGTGTGTCGGCCTGTCTGGCGAACGCCGACTTCCCGGTCGAGGAGGAGCAGTTGGCCACGGCCCTGCACGCCCGTGCGTGGGGAACGACGGTGGAGGTCCGCAACGACACCTTCGCCATCCTGCGGGCAGGTGTCACCGAACCCCGCGGTGTGGCGGTCGTCTGCGGTGCCGGCATCAACTGCGTGGGCATGCGTCCCGACGGCCGCACCGCCCGTTTCCCGGCGCTGGGCCGTATCTCCGGCGACTGGGGCGGCGGCTGGGGCCTGGCCGAGGAGGCCCTGTGGCACGCGGCGAGGGCAGAGGACGGCCGAGGGGAGCCGACGGCCCTCTCCCGCACCCTGCCGTCCCACTTCGGCCACGACACCATGCTCGCCCTCGTCGAGGCCCTCCACCTGGAGCACATCGAACCGACCCGCCGCCACGAACTCACCCCGGTCCTGTTCACCACGGCGGCGGACGGCGACCCGGTGGCCCGCGCCCTGGTGGACCGCCTGGCAGAGGAGGTGGCGACGATGGCCGCGGTGGCCCTGACCCGCCTGGACCTGCTGGAGGAGGAGACCCCGGTACTGCTGGGCGGAGGCATCCTGGCGGCACGCCATCCCCAACTGGACGACGGCATACGGGACCTGCTGGCGTCCCGAGCCCCCAAGGCCGTACCGCAGGTGGTGACGGCGAGCCCGGTGCTGGGAGCGGCCCTGCTCGGCCTGGACGGGCTGGGGGCGACCGTGGCGGCACAGACCCGTGTACGGAGGTACTACGACGCCTGACATCGCCCCCGAAACCCGAACCTGGAACCGAACAGATTCCCCCCGCGTGTGAATGGGCAGGGGGTGGTGCGGGGCGCCGAGCAATGCCGGAAACCCGCGCACCGCGCTGCAATCCGATCAAGATCCAGTGAAGGCCGGTGCGGATGTCGGTCCCGGCAGCGATACTTGCGGCGACGGATGACCACGGGGGAGGTCAACAGTGACACACCCGCCCAAAAGCAGCGCGGCGCCACCACCGGTACCAGGCATGCCCACCATGCCGGCGGTACCACCACAGCAGACGCATTCCAACGGCTCACCCGGCGGCACCCCCACGCCCGCCCCACCGCCGGAGCCCCGTCGCACCGCGTTCGCCGAGGGCGTCGACCACCTGCGCGCCGCGGCCACCACCGAACCCGGCCGGCTGCGCATCATCGGCGCCTTCCTCGCCGCCCTCGTCGTGGCCTTCGGCGCGGTCACCGCCTGGCAGATGACGGACCGCGCGGCGGCCGCCGACGACGTCCTCAACAAGAGCCAGCCGCTCAGCAGCGCCGCCGCCGACATCTACCGCAGCCTCGCCGACGCCAACACCACCGCCTCCAGCAACTTCCTGGCGGGCGGCCAGGAGACGGCCGAGTCCCGCGACCGCTACGAGAAGGACATCGACCGGGCCGCGGCCGGCCTCGTCAAGGCCGCCGCGAACTCCGACCCCGGCTCCGCCGCCGCCGCGACCGTCTCCGAGCTCAACCGTCTGCTGCCGCAGTACAAGGGCTACGTGGAGCGCGCGCGGACCAACAACCGCCAGGGCTTCCCCGTCGGCGGCGCCTGGCTGCGCTTCGCCAACGAGACGATGCAGAACGACATGCTCCCGGCGGCCGAGGACCTGTACAAGAAGGAGAACCAGCGGCTGCGCGCCGACTACGCCGACGCGACGCCCTACCCCTGGGCCGCGATAGGCCTCGGCGTCCTCGCACTGGCCGCGCTCGGCTGGGCCCAGCACCGCAACTACCAGCGCACCAACCGACTCATGAACCACGGTCTGGTGGCCGCGACGGCCACCGCGACGGTCGTCATGCTGTGGCTCGTCGTAGGTCACAGCGTCGCACGCGCGGGCCTGAACGACTCCTACGACCACGGCGTCCGCTCGCTCAACGTGCTGCACGACGCCCGCATCGCCTCTCTCAAGGCGCGGGGCAACGAGAACCTGACCCTGGTGGCCCGCGGCGCCGAGACGAAGACGGTCAAGAACGCCAAGGGTGAAGAAGTCACCGTGGACGCCTACGACGACGACTTCCAGACCGACATGGACATCCTCGGCAAGGGCCTGACGGAGGCGGCGAAGCTCGCCGACGACGGCTCCGGCAAGCAGCCGGTCACCACCGCCGAGGGCAATATGAAGGTGTGGAAGGAGCGGCACGCCGCGGCCCGTGAACAGGACGAGTTCGGCAACTACGAACAGGCCCTGGACCTGGTCATCGGCGCCAAGGGCGCGACGGGCGAGTGCTTCGACAGCGTCGACGACAACCTCGCCAAGGCGCTCGCGCACGAGGAGGCCGAGTTCGAGCAGTCGGCCGGCGACGGCCTGGGCGCGATGACGGGGCTCCCGGTGGGCGCCGCGGTGCTCGCCGTCCTGGGCGCGGCCGGCGCGGTCCTCGGCATCGGCCGCAGGCTGTCGGAGTACCGGTGAGAGGGGGCAAGCCGATGCGGGCACCGCACGCACCGAAGGCACGACGTCCACGACGTGTGCGAGCACTGGGGACCGGTCTGAAGGGCTGGGGCGGGGTCGCCGCGATGGCGGTCGTCTGCGCCCTCGCGGTCGCCTTCGCCCTGCTGCTGCCGCTGACCCAGCCGTCCGGCGAGGGCGAGAGCACCGGCGGCCCGGGCGTGGCCCACGGCGTCCAGGCGAAGGCCGAGACCGAACCCTGCGACGACCCGCAGATCAAGAAGGCCCCGGAGAAGCAGACGCTGTCCCCGTCGGGCGCTGACGGCGACACCATCAAGAAGATCAAGGCCCGCGAGGGCGAGAAGCGCAAGCTGATCGTCGGCGTCGACCAGAACAGCTACCGCTGGGGCTACCGCGACCCCAACAACGACGAGGGCGGCAACACGCTGGAGGGCTTCGACATCGACCTGGTGCACCGGATCGCCCAGGAGATCCTCGGTGACCCGAACGCCGTGCAGTTCAAGGCGATCCCCACCAACCAGCGCATCCCGGCGATCCAGGAGGGCCGGGTCGACATGGTGGTCCGCACCATGACCATCAACTGTGACCGGCTGGACGATGTCGCCTTCTCCGCCCCGTACTTCAAGACGGGCCAGCAGGTCCTCGCCCCCAAGTCCTCACCGATCACCGGCCCCGACGACACCCTCGCCGACAAGAAGGTCTGCACGGCGGCGGGTTCGACGGCCAACTCCGAGCTGACCCAGCGCCAGAAGGCCGGAAAGCTCCCCAGGACCACCGACATCACCTCCACCGTCGTCCCCAACCAGCTCGACTGCCTGGTGCGGATCCAGCTCGGTGAGGTCGACGCCGTGGTCACCGACGGCGCACTCGCCGCGAGCCAGGCCGCGCAGGACCCGACGGTCGAGCTCAAGGGCGAAGCCCCCTTCACCACCGAGTACTACGGCGTGGCGATGAAGCTCGACGCCGACGATCTGGTACGCCGGGTCAACCAGATCCTGGTGGACTACCGCAAGGACACCGCGAACGGCTGGCAGGCGTCGTACGACAAGTGGCTGTCGGCGACACTGGGCACGGACTCGGCGAAGTCCGAGCCGCCGGCTCCGGAGTACCTGCGCAAGAGCTGACGCGGAGCGAACCACCCACAACACGAACCCAACCCCGACAACCCAGCAGCGAGAGGTGATCGATGGGCGTCACGGGACCCCCCGGGCCGGTGATGGACCGGGACGAGGTGGACCGTGCGCTGGCGCGGCTCGGCGCGGAGTACGAGGCGATCGAGACCTCACTCCTCGCCCTGCAGGACCACTCGGGCCGCAGACTGCTCGAGGGCGCCGCGCTCACGGGTGTCACCAAGGACCGCTGGACGTCCGCGGATGCGTCGATCACGCTGCTGTGGGCGTACTTCGACGCGTACACGGACGCGTTGCGCAGCGCCCGGGAGATCAGGTCCCGCCGCCGCTGGTCCAGCCAGGGCGACCTGGCGGAGCTGACGGAGCTGCTGCGCGGCGAGTCGGTCACGGTGGCCGGCAGCGCCACGGCGACGGCCAACGCACCGACCCTGCACGGCAATTCGGGGAAGCTGAGCGAGCAGTTCAGCCTGGTCGCACTCGTCGACCGGATGAACGAGCTGTACGCGACGAGCCTCGACATGGTCGTCGCCTCCGACGCGGTGTGGTCGGCGCTGCCCGCGCGCATAGATTTACTGGCCGCGGAGCTCCAGCGCACCCGCAGGCTCGCGCACTCCGTCGGCGTCCGCCCGGGCGAGCACCCGGCCGGCGACGACCTGGAGCGCATCACGCGCACGCTGACGCATCTGCGTGAGCAGGTGGTGTCGGACCCGCTGGCGTACTGGCTGCCGACGCAGGGGAGTTCGGCACCGGGCGGCGGCCGGCCCGACACCACGGTGTACGACCGTGAGGCGCGCGCCCTGGAGGACGTGCGCCGGGAGATCGACGCGGTCCTGACGGTCCGTCAGGACGCCGAGCAGCGCCTGGTCAAGCTGCGTGACGTGCTGTCCCGTGCGGACCGTACGCTCGCCGAGGCCCGCATCGCGCGCGGCGAGGTGCTGGCGAAGATCGCCGCCACGGAGGTGCCGGTCGTCAGCGGACCGCCGACCGTGCTGCAGGAGCAGCTGGCGACGGCCGCCGAGTACCGCAGACAGGCCCAGTGGCACCGCCTCTCGCCGCTTCTGGAGTCCCTGGAGCAGAAGGCGGAGGACGAACTGCTGCGTGCCCGCGAGTCGTTGACCGCGGTCACCCAGCCGCTGGCGGTCCGCGCGGAGCTGCGTGGCCGCCTCGACGCGTACAAGGCGAAGGTCGCCCGGCACGGCCTCGCCGAGGATCCGTTCCTCATCGAGCGGTACGACGCGGCGCGCCGCATGCTGTGGAGCGCGCCCTGCGATCTGCGCGTCGCCGAACAGGCCGTCCTGCGCTACCAGCAGGCGGCAGCCGACCTGTTCCGCACCCCGCGGGTGCCGGAGCAGAGCGGGCCCGAGGACCGTAGGGGGGAGGCCCAGTCATGAGTGAGGCACAGCAGACCTGTCAGCGGCCCGGCTGCGGCGGATCGTACGAGGACGTGGGCGGCGGCGAACTGTACTGCGACACCTGCGGTCTCGCACCGGTGGTGTCGTCGAAGGGCATGGTGGGTTCCCCGCCGACCGGCATCACCGGCGGCGGCAAGGGCTCCCGCGGTTCGGGCAGCAGCAGTTCGCGCGGCAGCAGCCGCACCAGTTCCCGTACGTCGTCGCAGTCGTCGAAGTCCCGGCGCTCGGTGTCGGGACGCCTCTCGCGCGCCCTGTCGGGGCGTACGACGGGCCGCTCGGTGTCGGTGCGCAGCTCCGGATCCAGCACCAACACCAGCGCCCGCGGCCGGCTCGGCGTGGGTCTGGTCCAGGTCCCGGACGTGCCGCGGCCCGACCCGCGCGCGATGGTCCTGGAGAACCCGGAGGTCCCCGAGCGCAAGCGGTTCTGCTCCCGCTCGGACTGCGGGGCGCAGGTGGGCCGCTCCCGCGGGGAGCGCCAGGGCCGCACCGAGGGCTTCTGCACGAAGTGCGGGAACCCGTACTCCTTCGTCCCGAAGCTCAACGCCGGTGACATCGTGCACGGCCAGTACGAAGTCGTGGGCTGTCTGGCGCACGGCGGTCTGGGCTGGGTCTATCTCGCGGTGGACCGCGCGGTGTCCGACCGCTGGGTGGTACTGAAGGGCCTGCTGGACACCGGTGACCAGGACGCGATGGCCGCCGCCATCTCCGAGCGGCGCTTCCTCGCGGAGATCGAGCACTCCAACATCGTGCGGATCTACAACTTCGTCGAGCACCTCGACCAGCGCACCGGCTCGCTCGACGGCTACATCGTCATGGAGTACGTCGGCGGCAAGTCGCTCAAGGAGATCGCCAACGACCGCCGCACCCCTGCCGGCAAGCGCGACCCGCTGCCGGTGGAGCAGGCCTGCGCATACGGCATCGAGGCCTTGGAGGCCCTCGGTCATCTGCACAGCCGCAACCTGCTGTACTGCGACTTCAAGGTCGACAACGCCATCCAGACCGAGGACCAGCTCAAGCTCATCGACATGGGCGCGGTGCGCAGGATGGACGACGACGAGTCGGCCATCTACGGCACGGTGGGCTACCAGGCTCCTGAGGTGGCGGAGGTCGGCCCGTCGGTGGCGTCCGACCTGTACACGGTGGCGCGGACGCTGGCGGTCCTGGCCTTCGACTTCCAGGGCTACACGAACGTCTTCGTGGACTCGCTGCCGGACCCCGACAACATCGAGGTCTTCCGCCAGTACGAGTCCTTCTACCGGCTGCTGGTCCGCGCGACCGACCCGGACCCGGCCCGCCGGTTCGCCTCCGCGCAGGAGATGGCCGAGCAGCTGACGGGCGTACTGCGGGAGGTCGTGTCCCTTCAGACGGGGCGCGCCCGGCCCGCGCTGTCGACGCTGTTCGGTCCCGAACTGCGGGTGACGGACGCGGAGTTGTTCCCGAAGCTGGACGGCGAGGTGTCCCGGTTGGGGGCGCGGGTGGTCGTCACCCGCCGTCGTGCCCCTGCTCCCCTTCCGCAGCTCTCGGCCGGCGGCGGGGTCATCCCGACGCTCGGCAGCACCGAGTCCCTCGTCAAGACGGTGGGGACACCGGCCGCGGCGCTGGCCCTGCCTGTTCCCCGGGTCGACCCCTCCGATCCCAACGCCGGGTTCCTCGCCGGGCTCATGGCCACCGCGGCCGCCGAGCTGCTGGGGGCGCTCGGTGCCGCGCCCGCGCCCTCCGTCGAGACGCGGCTGCGGCAGATCCGGGCGTGGCTGGAGAACGGGGACGCCCACACCGCGCTGGAGGCCCTGCGGCGGCTGGAGGAGGAGCGGCCGGACGACTGGCGGGTGGTCTGGTACCGCGGTGTCGCCTCGCTCGTCACCGGCGATCACGAGGCCGCCGCGCTCGCCTTCGACGCGATCTACGACGCCTTCCCGGGCGAGCCCGCGCCGAAGCTGGCGCTCGGCCTGTGCGCGGAGGTGCTGGGACAACTCGACAACGCGGCCGAGTACTACCGTCTCGTGTGGTCGACCGACCCCAGCTACGTCAGCACCGCCTTCGGTCTGGCCCGCGTCCAGCTCGCGAGCGGGGACCGCACCGGCGCCGTACGGACACTGGAGTCGGTGCCGGAGTCGTCCATCCATTACACGGCCGCCCGCGTGGCCGCCGTACGGGCGCGACTGCGCGGACGCACGGCGGCCGCCGGTGACGTACCGTTCCTGGACGACCTGACCGCGGCCGCGGGGCAGGTCGAGGCGCTGGACGCGTACGGGCTGGATCCGGCGCGCCGGGAGCAGTTGTCCGCGGAAGTCCTCGGCTCCGCACTGGACTGGATACTCTCCGGTGGCCAGGGCGCCGCACCGTCCGCACGCCGGGTACTGCTCGGCAGCGAACTGGACGAGCGGGGACTCCGCTTCGGCCTGGAGCGTTCGTACCGCACGCTGGCCCGGCTGGCCCGAGGCGGCGAGGAGAGGATCGACCTGGTGGAACGTGCCAATCGTTACCGCCCCCGGACGTGGGTGTAGTTGATGTCGCAGATGCCCCAGCCGATCGCCCTGTCCAGGTGCCCGATCTGCGAGGAACCCCTCGAGTCGGGTGACCGTTTCTGTGGTGCGTGCGGATACGACCTGTCCGCCGTACCCGCCCCGCCCGACGACGATCCGACGCTCGTCGTCAACGGCTCGGGTCCGGCCGAGGGGGTCCCCTGGCCGGTCGCCTCCGAGCCGGCCGGTTCCGACACCCCGCCGGCCACCCATCTGCCGACGGACCTGGCGGGCACCGACTCCGGCGGCCGTGAGCTGCCGGCCGTGCCCGCGGCGGGTGCCCATGAGCTCCCGCCCACCGGTTCCCCGGTCTCCCCCGTCACCGGCGTGCGCTTCGACCGCCCGCCGGAGCCGGACGAGTACCCGCTCCAGGCTCCCGACCCGCGCGTCGCCCAGGAGACGCCGACCCCTGCGGAAGGTGTCAAGGTGTGCGTCGCCTGCCGTGCGGGACGGGTCGACCACGACGGCTACTGCGAGAACTGCGGCCACGCCCAGCCGCGCGAACGCGACCACATGGAGCAGGAGTCCGGCCCGATCGCCGCCGTCAGCGACCGGGGCCTGCGCCACCACCGCAACGAGGACGCGTTCGCCATCGGCAACGCGACCCTGCCCGACGGCCGGCCCGCCGCCATGGCGATCGTCTGCGACGGCGTCTCCTCGGCGACCCGCCCCGACGACGCCTCCCTGGCCGCGTCCCGCGCGGCGAGCGAGTCGCTGCTCGCCGCCCTGCCACGCGGCACCCACCCGCAGCAGGCCATGCACGACGCGATCGTCGCCGCCTCGCGCGCGGTCAACTCGTTGGCCGCGGAACCGGCCACGGCCCGTGAGCACGCCCCGCACCAGAACGCCCCGGCCTGCACGATCGTCGGCGCGATCGTGACGTCCGGGCTGCTGGTCGTCGGCTGGGTCGGCGACAGCCGCGCCTACTGGGTCCCGGTCGACCGCAGCTCGCTGCCGGCCCGGCTCACCGAGGACGACTCATGGGCCGCGCAGATGGTCGCCGCGGGTCTGATGAACGAGGCGGAGGCCTACGCCGACGAGCGCGCCCACGCGATCACCGGCTGGCTCGGCGCGGACGCGTACGAACTGGAGCCGCACACCGCTTCCTTCAAGCCGGACCGTGCGGGTGTAGTGGTGGTGTGCACCGACGGACTGTGGAACTACGCCGAGGCGGCGCAGGAGATGGCCGAGGCCGTACCGCTCGACGCGGCGGTGCGCCCGCTGCACAGCGCACAGGTGCTCGTCGGTCACGCTCTGGACGGCGGGGGCCACGACAACGTAACAGTGGCCCTCGTCCCGTTCCCCGCCCCGTCGCAGGGGGCAGGATCGGCCTGAGGCCGATTTCGGGGACGTCTCAGCGGATCGGAGGGGACCGGTCCGCACACAGTCATCACCTCACGACAACCGTGGGGTCTGCGAGGGGGATTCAGCAGGCATGGCCAATTTCTCGAAGTCCAACGTGCCGCAGTTCTCGATGGACGTGTACCAGAACGAGTACCTGCCGGAAGGCGCCCGCGAGGTCAACGGCATCGTCACGGTGACCGCGACCGGTGGCGGCACGATCGGCAGCGCCGTCGCGGCACCGCATCTGTTCACACCGGGGCAGGGGCCGGACGCGGCCGTGGCGATCATGGTCGACTGTTCGGGGTCGATGGACTATCCGCCGACCAAGATGCGCAACGCCCGGGACGCCACCGCCGCCGCCATCGACACCCTGCGCGACGGGGTGCACTTCGCGGTGATCGGCGGCACGCACGTGGCCAAGGAGGTGTATCCGGGCGGGGGCCGGCTCGCGGTCGCCGACAGCACCACCCGTGACCAGGCCAAGCAGGCCCTGCGCAAGCTCAGCGCGGGCGGCGGCACCGCCATCGGTACCTGGCTGCGGCTCGCCGACCGGCTGCTGTCCTCGGCGGACGTCACCATCCGTCACGGCATCCTGCTCACCGACGGCCGCAACGAACACGAGTCGGCGCAGGACCTCAAGGCCTCCCTCGACGCCTGCGCCGGACGCTTCACCTGTGACGCCCGTGGCGTGGGCACCGACTGGGAAGTGAGTGAAGTCACAGGTATCGCCTCGGCCCTGCTCGGCACCGCGGACATCGTTGCCGACCCGGCCGGTCTCGCCGCCGACTTCACACAGATGATGGAGACGGCCATGGGCAAGGAGGTCGCGGACGTCTCCCTGCGGGTGTGGACACCGGTCGGCACCACCATCAAGTTCGTCAAGCAGGTCGCTCCCACGGTCGTGGAGCTGACCGACCGGCGCACCGAGGCCGGCCCGCGCGCCGGGGACTACCCCACCGGTTCCTGGGGAGACGAGTCCCGTGACTACCACCTCTGCGTGGAGGTCCCGGCCGCCGCCCTCGGCCAGGAGATGCTGGCCGCCCGGGTCTCCCTGGTCGTCCCCCAACCCGACGGCACCGCGCAGAACTTGGGCGCGCAGGGTCTCGTACGGGCCGTGTGGACCGACGACATGGTCGCCTCCACGTCGATCAACCCTCAGGTCGCCCACTACACCGGCCAGGCCGAACTGGCACAAGTCATCCAACAAGGCCTCGATCTTCGCAAAGCGGGCGATATGGATGGAGCAACGGCCAAACTGGGCCGGGCCGTTCAGCTCGCGAGCGCCTCGGGGAACGCCGATACTGCGAAACTGCTTGCGAAGGTGGTGGACGTGGTCGATGCCGCGACAGGTACTGTGCGGTTGAAGGCGAAGGTCGCGGAAGCGGACGAGATGACTCTCGAGACGCGGTCCACAAAGACTGTTCGTGTAAAGAAGTGACCAGAAGTGACCTAGCAGGACCCTGGTAGGACAGAGAAGGAGAGGGGGACGCGCCGACATGCCGACCTGCCCGAACGGACACCAGTCGGGTTCCGACGACTGGTGCGAGGTCTGCGGTCACCGCATGGCTGGTGCCGTACCTCCGCCCCCGCCGCCGCCCGGTGGCGGTTACGGCTTCCCGCCGCCGGGTCAGCCCGGTGGGCGCCCGCCGCATCTGTCCGCCGTCCCGGACCACGAGCCGGAGCTCTGCCCGCAGTGCCGTACGCCCCGTGAGGGCGGTGCGCCGTTCTGCGAGGAGTGCCGGTGGAACTTCCTGACGAACACGGCCACCTCGTACACCCCGGCCGCCCCGCGCCCGCAGGCCCCCGGCCCGGGCGTCCGCTTCCAGGGACCGCCGCAGGGTTCGTCGTACGGCGCCGGTGACTCGTACGAGTACCAGGGCTCCCGCCCGTCCCAGATGAACCGTCCCGCCGAACCGATCCCGCCCTTCGGCAACGACCCCTCCGGCCCGGCCGGAGGCCCGCCCCCGCCGCCCGGCCCGAACGGCCCCGGAGGATTCGGCGGACCCGGCGGCCCGGGCAACCAGGGCGGCTTCGGCGGCCCCGGTGGCACCAGCGCGCCCGGCGGTCCGGGCGGCTTCGGCGGCCCCGGTGGCCCCGGTGGCCCCGGCAACCAGGGTGGCTTCGACGGCCCCGGCGGACCCGGCAGCACCAACGCTCCTGGCGGACCCGGCGGTTTCAACGGTCCCGGCGGAACCGGTGGCCCCGGTCGCCCTGGTGGCTACGACGGTCCCGGCGGACCTGGTGGCCAGGGAGGCTTCGACGGCCCCAACTCTCCCGGCGGCCCTGGCGGCTTCGGTGGACCTGGTGGCCCCGGTGGCCCCGGTGGCCCCGGCGGCTACGACGGTCCCGGTGGACCCGGCGCTCCTGGCGGCCCCGGTCGCCCCGGCGGTTACGACGGTCCCGGTCGGCCCGGCGGACCCGGCGGCTACGACGGCCCTGGTGGACCTGGCGGCCCCGGCCGTCCCGGCGGCTACGACGGTCCCGGCGGACCCGGTGCCCCCGGTGCCCCCTCCGCCTTCGGCGGCGACCCCTCGCGACCGGTGCCTCCGCCTCCCGGACCGACGCCGCCCGCCGGCCCCGGTGCGACCGGTGGCGCCCCCTCGGCCTTCCAGCCGTCCGGTCCCGGCGGTCCCGGTGGCTTCGGCGGCGGTGACGACGACTGGGTGATCTCCCCGCCGTCCTCCACCGCACCCGGCGGTCCCGGTGGCGGCTACGGCTACCCGCAGCCCGGCTCCACCCAGCCCCCGCCCGGCCCCGGTCCCGGCTACCCGCAGCAGCCCGCGACATGGTCGGCGACGATCGGTCCGGACCGCGAGTACTTCATGGCGATGATGCAGCGCTCCGGTCCCGAGGCCGCGGGGCTCAACCTGCCCGCGTACTCGCCCGAGCAGCAGCGCGCCCTCACGGGCAACCAGATCACCATCGGCCGCCGCCGGCACTCCACCGGCGACACCCCCGACATCGATCTGTCGGTGCCGCCGGAGGACCCGGGCGTCTCGCACCAGCACGCCGTGCTGGTCCAGCAGCCCGACGGCACCTGGGCGGTCGTCGACCAGAACTCGACGAACGGCACGACGGTCAACGGCGCGGAGGAGCCCATCCAGCCCTTCGTCCCGGTACCGCTCCAGGACGGCGACCGCGTACACGTGGGCGCCTGGACGACGATCACGGTCCGCCGCGGCTAGTCACGACGACGAAGGGGCCCGGCGCATTTCGCGCCGGGCCCCTTCGCCATGTCAGCCACCGAGCGGCCACGCGTACAGCCCCTCCCGATCGTCCGGCCACACCCACTCTCGCCCACCACCCGCACCGAGCCGCCGCTTCCGCCCCGCCGGCCACTCTCACCGCGCCGGCTTCCCTCGCCATGTCAGCCACCGAGCGGCCACGCGTACGGTCCCTCCGGATCGTCCAGCCACGCCCACTCGCGTCCGCCGCTCACCGTGATCCCGTACCGCTCCCGCAGCGGCCACCCCTCGCGCTCCCACAGCTGGTAGGCCTCCTGCGGATCGAGGCTGCCCTGGCTCAGCTCCAGCAGGAAGCGGAACAGCTCGTTCTCCCGGGCCCGGCGCGGCACCCCGCCGAGCCGGGCGGGCTCCGGCTCCGGGCGCCCCTCGCCCCGCAGCGGCACGAAGTAGGCGGGTGTGTGCAGGAAGCGGCCCTCGGCGTGCCCCGTGTCCCGGACGGTCAGCGCGACCAGGCCGGTGGCGAGGGGGGCGAGGATCCGGGCGCCGGGGGCGCACTGGGCGAGCCAGGCCTGCGGGATCGAGGTCAGGGTGCAGGTCGCGATGATCCGGTCGAAGGGGGCCCGCTCGGGCACCCCGCGCGCGCCGTCGCCGGTGACGACGAGCGGGCGGTACCCGGCGGCGGCCAGGTGCTGCCGGGCCGCCTCGGTGATCTCCGGCTCCAGGTCGATGGTCGTGACGAGGCCGTCGTCGCCGAGCCGGTGCGCGAGCAGGGCCGCGTTGTATCCGGTACCCGCACCGATCTCCAGGACCCGGGCTCCGTCCTCGACCTCCAGTGCCGCCAGCATCATCGCCATCAGCGAGGGCTGGCTGCTGGAGGAGACCAGCTCGCCGTCGCGCATCCGGGTGGCCAGCGGGGCGTCGGCGTAGGCGCCGCGCACCCAGCGCTCGCGCGTGCGCGGGTCGGGGCTCTCGCCCCACCGGCGCTCGTGGCCGCCCATGACGCCGACGTAGTAGTACGGCACGAACACATGCCGCGGCACCGCCTCGAAGGCCCCCCGCCACACCGGGTCGTCCGCCCACGCCCCGCTCGCGTCGATCCGGTTCACCAGCGCGGCCCGCGCCTCGGCGGCGACGACGTCCAGGTCCTTGTGGAGAGCATGCGCACCCATATGTCCACTGTCCTGCGGGACGGGTCCCGAAGCGAGCACCACAACCGACCGATCCGGAATTCCCGCTTCCCGCGGGGGAGGTCCGGGGAGGGGTCCTAGGCCTCAAGTCCTGGGCCACCCGTCTGAGACCATGGACCGGTGAAAGAGATTCCGCGCGGCACGCTTCAGGAGCAGACCTTCTACGAGCAGGTCGGCGGGGAGGAGACCTTCCGCCGCCTCGTCCACCGTTTCTACGAGGGTGTGGCCGAGGACCCGATCCTGAAGCCCATGTACCCCGAGGAGGACCTGGGCCCGGCCGAGGACCGCCTGGCGCTGTTCCTCATGCAGTACTGGGGCGGTCCGACGACGTACAGCGAGAACCGCGGCCACCCCCGGCTGCGGATGCGGCACGCCCCGTTCCAGGTGGACCGCGCGGCGCACGACGCCTGGCTGAAGCACATGCGGGTCGCCGTCGACGAGCTCGGTCTGTCCGAGGAGCACGAGCACACGCTGTGGAACTACCTGACGTACGCCGCGGCCTCGATGGTGAACACCGCGAGCTGACCGGCTGAGTCCCGGATTCCGGTCGTTCGACGCCGGATTCCGATCACGATCCGGTCAAGCCCGGTCCACAACCGCTTACCCGCCCCCACTGTCCTCTGACAACATCGCCGGGAGGTCTGGACAACACGGCGGGGGGCCGGGTCGGGGTGACGGGGTTCGGGGGATTCGCGCGGTTCGTCCTCCTGCGTGCGCGGGCGCACCGTCCACTGCTCGCCGCCGCGCTACTGGCGGTCCTGCTGACCACGGCGGTCCTGGCGACCCTCACCGCCTACTCGGGCGCGATCGGCGACGCGGCCCTGCGCCACTCCCTGACCGACACCCGCAACGCCGCCGACACCGCGCTGGTCGTCAAGGCCGACGTACCGGCCGAGGAGCGTACGGCCGCCGACACCGCCGTACGCGAAGGGGCGCGGAAGACCTTCGACGGACTGCCGGTGACCGTGCACAAGCTCCTGCGGTCGGGCCCGTACGCACTGCCCCGCTCGCTCCAACCCGCCGCCGAGCCGTCCGAGGACCCGGATCTGACGCACTTCGCGGCACTGGACACATCACAGGTACGGATCACCGCGGGCCGGATGCCCTCCGCCGTGGACGAGGTCGCCTTCCCGCAGAGCGCCGCCCGGCTGCTGAAGCTGAAGCCCGGCACCCGTCTCACCCTCGTCGACCGCCTGGACGGCCCGGACGTGCGGATCACGGTCGTCGGCCTGTACCGGCCGGCCCGCACGGACGCCCCGTACTGGCAGCTCCTGGACGATCTGCACGGCCGCGGAGTCAACAAGCTCGACTTCACGACGTACGGCCCCCTGCTCGCCGCCCCCGAAGCGCTGACCGACGGCCGGGTGAGCGCCGGGGCGTCGGCGTGGCTGGCGACGGCCGACTTCTCGACGCTGACGACCGGGCGCATCGACGCGCTGCGCGAGGCGGCCCTCGGCGGCAGCGCGGCGATGCGCGGCGAGTCCGCGCTGAGCGGCACGACGGCCGCGAACACCCAACTGCCCGCCGTCCTCGACCGCATCGACCGCTCCCTGCTCGTCTCGCGCTCCACCCTGCTGATCGTCGCGCTCCAACTGGGGCTGCTCGCGGGCTGTGCGCTGCTCCTGGTGGCCCGGCTGCTCAGCTCCCAGCGCACGGGTGAGACCCGGCTGCTCAGAGCCCGCGGCGCCTCCCGGCCCCGGGTCGCGGGCCTGGCCGCCACCGAGGCGCTGCTGCTCGCGGTGCCCGCGGTGACCTTGGCGCCCCTGCTGGCCGGACCGCTGACCCGGCTGCTCGCCGGACAGGGCGCCCTGGCCCGGATCGGGCTGCGTCTCGACGTGCCGGCCGGCGGACGGATCGGGGTGTGGCTGGTGGCGGCCGGTGTGGCGCTGGGCTGCGCCCTGGCGGTGACCCTGCCCGCGTTGACGTCCTCCTTCGCGACCGGCCGGGCCCGCGCGCTGCCGGGCGCGCTGCGCTCGGGCGCGGACATCGGGCTGCTGGTGATCGCCGGGGTCGCGTACTGGCAGCTCAGCGGACAGACCACCGGTGCCGTCACCGGAGACAGCTCCGGCGCCCTCGGTGTGGACCCGCTGCTGGTCGCCGCCCCCGCCCTGGCGCTCCTCGCCGGTACGGTCCTCACCCTGCGTCTGCTGCCGCCGCTGGCCCGTCTCGCCGAACGCCGGGCGGCCGCCGGGCGGGGCCTGGCCGCGGCCCTCGCGGGCTGGCAGATCGGCCGGCGCCCGGGCCGCGGCGCGGGCCCGGTGCTGCTGCTGGTCCTCGCCGTCGCGCTCGGCATGCTGGCGATCGCCCAGGGCGCCTCCTGGGACCGCTCGCAGGACGACCAGGCCGACTTCCGGGCGGGGGTGCCGGTGCGGGTGCTGGCCAACGGGCAGGACGACCTCGGCCGCACCGACGAGTACGCGGCCGTCGACCACGTACGACAGGCGGCTCCCGCCGTCCGCACGGATCTGCCGCTGTCCGGCAACCGCACGGCGGCGGTGCTGGCCCTGGACACCGCGCACGCCGCGGACACCGTGCTGATGCGCCAGGACCTGGCCTCCGAGCCGGTACGCCCGCTGCTCACCGGGCTCGGCCCGAAGGGCGCGACGGCGGGTGCGAGGATACCGGCGGGCACCTCCCGGCTGCGGCTGACGGCGACCCTGCGCGGCGCCTCCGCGGACACGACCGCCGATGTGACGGTGACACTGGAGGACCGCTACGGCACCCCCTACCGGGTTCCGGCGGGCACCCTCACCGGGGACGGCCGGCCCCACACTCTCGAACTGGCGGTCCCCTCAGGCCCGTTGACACTGACGGACGTGCAACTGGTCCAGCCCCTCCCCATCGGCCGAGCACAGCAACAGCGGCTGATCCTGGGCGGGTTGTCGGCCGTACGGTCCGACAGGTCCGTACGACGGCTCCAGTTGCCCGCCGACTGGACGGTGAGCTCCCTCGCCGACGGGATCGTCGAGAACGCGGACGGCAGCAATCTCCCCACCAAGCCGCGCGTGACCGGCTCGAAGCCGCCGACGGCCGCGTACGGCACCGGCTACATTCCGGCCGACAACCCCTATGTCATCGCCTCGTTGACCGTCCGCCTCCAGGTCGCCCAGCCCGCGCAGCCGCAGATCACGGCCGTCGCCACCGAGCGCTACCTCGCCTCGGCGGGCGCCGCGAAGGGGCAGCGTGTCGATGTGACGTTCGGCGGGCGGACCCTGCCCGTGCGGATCGTGGCGTCCGTGGAGGCGCTGCCGACGACGGTGAACGACGGCGGGGCCCTGCTGGTCGATCTGCGGTCCGTGAACCGGGTGTTGGAGGCGCGGTACGGCGAGAGCGTCACACCGACGGAGTGGTGGCTCCGGACGGACCGGCCCGCGGAGGTGGCGTCCACGTTGCGGGCCCGTCCGGACATGGACCCCGCGCAGGTCGTCGTACGGGACGAGATCGCCGAGGAGCTGCGCGACGACCCGTTCGGGGCCGGTCCGGAGGCGGCGTTCACGGCGGCGGCCGGGGTGGCGGCGGCGCTGGCCGCGCTCGGGTTCGCGGTGAGCGCCGCGGGGTCCCTGCGGGAGCGGGACCCGGAGTTCGCGGTGCTGCGCGCGCTGGGCGCCCCGCGCCGCAGGCTGGCCCGCACGATCGCCCTGGAGCAGGGCGTCCTGGTGACGCTGGCCCTGTCGGTGGGGGCCGTGCTGGGGACGGTGCTGGCGCGGGCGGTGATCCCTCTGGTCGTCCTGACGACCGAGGCGACGCGGCCGGTGCCGGGGGTGCTGGTCGAGGTGCCCGTCCCGCAGGTCGTGGTGCTGCTGGGGGCGGTGGCGGTGATGCCGCTGGTGGTGACGGGGGTGTTGGCGTTGCGGCGGGCGAATCCGGTGGTGGCACTGAGGGAACAGGGCGGTGAGTGAGATGAGGTCCAGGCCTGTCGTGGCCCCGTGGATCCGGACCCGGCTGCGCGCCGCCCCCGGTGCGGCACTCGCCCTCGCCGTCATGGTGGCGCTCACCGCGTGTCTCGCCGCGGCCATCCCGCGCGCGGTCGACCGGTACGAGGACGCGGGCCTGCACGGCGCCGTGGAACAGGCGGGCCCCGACCGGACGACCGTGCAGCTGTACGCGCAGCCCGAGTACGGCATCATCTCGGAGCACGACGTCCTCCCGGCGACGCTCGCCGACCAGTACGCGAAGATCCTCGACACGGTCCAACGGCCCCTCGTCGCCGACCGCGGCCAGTCGACGTACGGCGTGCGCACCGCCAACAGCGTGGAGGTGCCGGACCCCTGGATCCCGCAGCCCACCGGTACGCCCGCGCAGGTCACCCTGGTCGCCCAGCACGGCCTCGCCGACCACGTCCGCTCGGTCACCGGCCGGCTGCCGCGCGCGCCGGACCCGGTGACCGCGTCGACGCCCGAGGTGGAGGGGGCGGTCAGCGCGGCGACGGCCAGGAGCCTGCACATCGAGGTGGGTTCGCGGATCCACGTACCCGGCGAGGGCCGCGACCCGCTGGTCGTCCGCATCACCGGCATCGTCACCCCGAGCGACCCCGCGGGCGCCTACTGGTCGACCCATCCCGTCCTGCACCGCCCCTCCCTGGTCCCCCTCCCCGGGGCGAACGCGGAGAAGTACTGGCTCGGCGCCCTGCTGCTCGCCCCGGAGGCGGCCCCCGCGCTGCTGGGCACGCCCGGAACGCCTTGGCGGTACTGGCAGTTGGCGCCCGTCACGAACGCCCTGCACGCCTACGACGCCGAGCGTCTGAAGTCCGCGGTGGCGTCCCTGGAGTCCGGGCCGGCCCTCCAGAAGGTCCGTGAGGTGACCGGCCCGCTCACGGACGCGGACACCGACCTCGACGAGATCCTGACCGCCTACGACCGGCTGCGTGAGGGCGTCACCCCGCTGGTCGCCGTCGCCGCGGTCGGCGCGGGCACGGTGGCCGCCGTCGTCCTGCTGATGGCGGGCGGCCTGGCGGCCGACCGCCGCCGCACCGAACTCGCCCTGCTGCGCGCCCGCGGCGCGTCCCTGCGCGGTCTGGCGGGCCGGCTGTTCGCGGAGACGGCGACGGTGGCCGTCCCGGCCGGCGCCCTGGGCCTGACCGCGGCCCTGCTGCTGCTCCCCGAGGGCCGCCGGACGTACGCGCTCGCGGCGGCCGCCGCGGTCACGGCCGCCGCCTGCGCCGCGCTGCCGCTGCGCGCGGTGGTCGCCCATCGGGTCGTACGGATCCACACCGGCCGCGAGGACGTGGCGACGGCCCGGCCGTCCCGCCGCCGCACGGTCGCCGAACTCACCCTGCTCGTGCTGGCCCTGGCCGCGGTGGAGACCCTGCGCCGACGCGGCTCACAGGGCGATGAACTGTCGTACGTCGCCCCGGTGTTGACGGGGGTGATCGCGGCCCTGGCCCTGGTCCGCCTCTACCCGCTCCCGCTGCGCCGTCTGGCCCGCCCCGCCGGCCGCCTGCGCGGGGTGGTCGCCCATCTGTCCCTGGCCCGCGCGGGCCGTACGTCCGCCTCCGCGGTCCTGCCCCTGCTCGCCCTGCTCACCGCCCTGACGACGGCGGCCTTCGGCGGCTCGGTCCTCACCGGCGTGAGCGAGGCCCGTGACCACGCGGCGCTCCTCGCCATCGGCGCGGACGCCCGCGTGGACGCGAACGAGCCCCTGCCCGCCGCCCTGCCCGACCGGGTCCGCCGTACGCCGGGCGTGCGGGACGTGACGGCGGTGAGCATCGCGTACGACGCCCAGCTCGCCAACGGCCGGCAGTCGGCGCCGCTGGTGGGCGTGGACCCGGCCGAATACGCGGCACTGGCCGCCCGGACGGGCCTGGGCCCCTTCGGGAAGGGCGAGTTGACGAAGACGCGGGAGGTGCTGACCGCGGTGGCCTCCCCGACGGTGGCCGCCACCTACGGCACCCGCCCGATCCCCGTGCGGCTCCAGGACGGCACCACCTTCACCGTCCGCATCACGACGGTCCGGGACCGCACTCCGGCGGTGTCCGGCACGGAGTTCCTGGTCGTGAACCGGGCGGAGCTGCCCGAGTCGGCGGCCCGCCCGACGGCACTGCTCCTGACCGGCGCGCAGCTGGACGCGACGGCCCTGCGCAAGGCGACGGGCGGGGCAGGCCACGTACAGCTGAGGTCGGAGGAGCGTGCCCGTTACGTCGACTCCCCCCTCCAGTCGGGTGCCGAGGACATCTACACGGCCGCGGTCGCGGCGGGCGCGGGCTACGCGGTCCTGGCCCTGCTGCTCTCCCTCCTCCGTGCGGCGCCCGAACGCACCGCGCTCCTGGCCCGCCTTCGCACGATGGGCCTCACCCGCGCCCAGGGCCGCCGCCTGCTGATCCTGGAGTCCCTGCCCCAGGCGGTACTGGCCGCGGCGGGCGGCGCGTTGACGGGCTGGGCGACGGTGGCCCTGCTCTCCCCGGGTATCGACCTGACGACGATCGCCCTGGCTTCCGCCCCGTCGTCGGCGGGCCGCGCCGAGTTGAGCACGTCCGCCCTGTCCCTGACGATCCCGGCGGCCTCGGTGGTGCTGGTGACGGTCGGGGTGGCGGGGATACAGGCGTGGTGGTCGGGGAGACGGGGGTCGGTGGGGGAGCTGAGGGCGGGGGATGCGAGATGACCGTGTATCCGGATCCGCTCAGCCTGCGGGGGGCAGTCGTGCCGCTTGGGGCGGCTCCCTACCCGAGGAAAGGCGGCACCCCGTCGGCGCGGGCAGGCGAAACGCCCCCTACAGCAACCCCCACTCAGGCCGCCGAACCCAGGAGCGCCCAGTGACCACCAACCCCACCCTCGCGGACCTGACCACGCGCGCCACCACGGCCCGCAACGCCCCGACCTACGGTCACGACGCCCTCATCACCTGCGACCGCCTGGTCCGCATCTTCACCACGGACGGCATAGAGGTCCAGGCCCTCCAAGGCCTCGACCTCCTCGTCCGCGACGGCGAACTCATGGCCCTGGTAGGGGCGTCCGGCAGCGGCAAGTCCACCCTCATGAACATCCTCGCCGGCCTCGACACCCCCACCGCCGGCGCGGCGCGCGTGGCCGACCACGACCTCCTGGCGATGACCCCGAAGGACCGTCTCGCCTACCGCCGCAGGACCGTCGGCTTCGTGTGGCAGCAGACGGCCCGCAACCTACTCCCCTACCTGACCGCCGCCCAGAACATCACCCTCCCGATGCAACTGGCCACCAGGACCACCCGCAAGGCCCGCAAGGCACAGACCGAACGCGCCCTGGAACTCCTGGAGTTGCTGGACATAGCCGACTGCCGGGACCGCCACCCGAACCAGATGTCCGGAGGCCAGCAGCAACGCGTGGCGATAGCCGTGGCCCTCGCCAACTCCCCCGCCGTCCTGCTCGCCGACGAACCCACCGGCGAACTCGACTCCCACACCGCGGAACAGATCTTCGCCGCGTTCCGCACCGCCAACGAACACCTCGGCACGACGATCGTCATCGTCACCCACGACCAGGCGGTGGCGAGCGAGGTCCGCCGCACGGTGGCCATCCGTGACGGCCGCACCTCCACGGAGGTCCTGCGCCGCAGCGAGGTGGACGCGACGACAGGCCACGAGACGGTCGTGGCGCGCGAGTACGCCATGCTCGACCGGGCCGGCCGCCTCCAGCTCCCCGCCGAGTACACGGAGACCCTGGGCATGCGCGACCGAGTGGCGCTGGAACTGGAACCGGACCACATCGGCGTATGGCCGGACGACAGCGACCGCGCCTGAGGGGCAGGAGGCCGAGGACCAGGACACCGAGGGTCACGACGTCCGAAGGTTACGACGCTCAGCGCACGCTGACGTCCAGCGCCCCAAGTCCCGCCCGCCGTACGGCGATGGACCCGTAGGGCGTACGAAGTCGCAGCCACGCTCCGGAGGAGAGCAACGCCAAATCCCCGGTGGCGCGCAGGAACCCGAGGGACTGCGCCGCGTGCACGGCCCGCACCGGAAGATGCGTGTCCCCGACGGTCCGGGACCAGATCTCCCGCCCGATCCGGTCGAGTTCGGCGCGCGTACGCCCCTCGTCCGCCAACTCCCCCGTACGGGCCCTGAATTCGGCGACGCCCGCACCGACCATCGCCTGCAGCGCCTCGGGCGCGGGCAACCCCGGCACCGGCCGCCACCCGCCACGGGGCGGCAGCACCCCGGCCCACGGCGGTCCGGTGACCGCCCCCGGCACGACTGCCGTCGCGCCCGTCTCATCGACGGACTCCAGCAACTCCCCGGCGGACACGGTCGCGTCGAGCGTGGCGTCCAGCCCGTTCTCGTACGGCTTCGCCAGCCGCGCCGCGCGGATCGCCAGTACCTCGAAGGACGGCGGCCGCCCGAAGACGGCGAGCGCGGTACCGGCCGCCTGCAGACGCACCGCGGCCCCACGGTCGTAGTGGAGCAGCCTGGAGAGGAAGGCCGCGAGATCCGCCGCCTCCCCCTCGTCGGCGAGGTGGAGCACCGTCATGCGGCGACGGCCTCCTCCTCGTCGTCATCCCGGTATTCCTCCAGGAACTCCCGCTCCTCGGAGGTGATCCGACGCGGCCGCTGCGTCTTGAAGTCGAACGGCACTATGACCGTCGAGGCGCGAACGTAGATCTCGGCGCCGTCCTTCACCTCGTAGGAAAGGGTGAAGGACGCCGCCCTTATCTCGGTCACCCACAGCTCGATGTCCACGGGCGTGTGCCGGTGGACGAGCTGCCGCTTGTAGTCGATCTCATGGCGCGCCACCACGGACCCCTGCTTGAAGTCCTTCTCCGGGCGGAACAGGAAGTCGATACGGGCTTCCTCCAGGTAGCGGAGGAAGACCACGTTGTTCACGTGGCCGTACGCGTCCATGTCCGCCCAGCGCAGCGGGCAGTGGTAGATGTGCCGCAAGATCGATCAGCCCCGGGTCAGCTTCTTGTAGGTGGCGCGGTGCGGACGCGCGGCCTCGGCGCCCAGCCGCTCGATCTTGTTCTTCTCGTACGACTCGAAGTTGCCCTCGAACCAGTACCACTTGGACTCACCCTCGTACGCGAGGATGTGGGTCGCGACCCGGTCCAGGAACCAGCGGTCGTGGGAGATGACCACAGCCGCGCCCGGGAACTCGAGCAGAGCGTTCTCGAGCGAGGACAGGGTCTCGACGTCGAGGTCGTTGGTGGGCTCGTCGAGGAGCAGCAGGTTGCCGCCCTCCTTGAGCGTGAGCGCCAGGTTCAGACGGTTGCGCTCACCACCGGACAGGACGCCGGCCGGCTTCTGCTGGTCCGGACCCTTGAAGCCGAAGGCGGAGACATAGGCCCGCGACGGCATCTCGACCTGGCCCACGTTGATGTAGTCCAGCTCGTCCGAGACCACGGCCCACAGGGTCTTCTTGGGGTCGATGTTGGCACGGCTCTGATCGACGTAGCTGATCTTGACCGTGTCGCCGATCTTGACCGAACCGGAGTCCGCGGGCTCAAGACCCTGGATCATCTTGAACAGCGTGGTCTTGCCCGCGCCGTTCGGGCCGATGATGCCGACGATGCCGTTGCGCGGCAGCGTGAACGAGAGGTCGTCGACCAGGACCTTGTCGCCGAACGCCTTCGAGAGGTTGTTGACCTCGACGACGATGGAGCCCAGACGCGGGCCCGGCGGGATCTGGATCTCCTCGAAGTCCAGCTTCCGCATCTTCTCGGCCTCGGCCGCCATTTCCTCGTAACGGGCGAGGCGGGCCTTGGACTTGGTCTGGCGGCCCTTGGCGTTGGAGCGGACCCACTCCAGCTCTTCCTTGAGGCGCTTGGCGCGCTTCTCGTCCTTGCGGCCCTCGACCTTGAGACGAGTGGCCTTCTTCTCCAGGTACGTGGAGTAGTTGCCCTCGTAGGGGATCGCGCGACCGCGGTCGAGCTCGAGGATCCACTCGGCGACGTTGTTCAGGAAGTACCGGTCGTGAGTGACGGCGACGACAGCGCCCGCGTACTTCGAGAGGTGCTGCTCCAGCCAGTTCACCGACTCGGCGTCGAGGTGGTTGGTGGGCTCGTCGAGGAGGAGCAGGTCCGGGGCCTCGATCAGCAGCTTGCAGAGCGCGACACGGCGCTTCTCGCCACCGGAGAGGTTGGTGACGGGCCAGTCGCCGGGCGGGCAGCCCAGCGCCTCCATGGCCTGCTCCAGCTGTGCGTCCAGGTCCCAGGCGTTGGCGTGGTCCAGGTCCTCCTGGAGCTTGCCCATCTCGTCCATGAGCGCGTCCGAGTAGTCGGTCGCCATGAGCTCGGCGACCTCGTTGAAGCGCGTGAGCTTGCCCATGATCTCGGCGGCGCCGTCCTGGACGTTCTCCAGGACCGTCTTGGACTCGTCGAGCTTCGGCTCCTGCATGAGGATGCCGACGCTGAAGCCGGGCGACAGGAACGCGTCACCGTTGGAAGGCTGCTCGAGCCCCGCCATGATCTTCAGAACGGTGGACTTACCGGCACCGTTCGGCCCGACCACACCGATCTTCGCGCCGGGCAGGAAGCTCAGCGTCACGTCGTCAAGGATGACCTTGTCGCCGTGCGCTTTGCGCGTCTTGCGCATGGTGTAGATGTACTCAGCCAAGAGAAACCGTCCGGCAGCTTGAAATCTGGCAGTGGGCAGATACACCCCATCTTGCCTGACGTCCACCCTCGGGTGGTAACCCGTATGGGCGGGCGGCCATGACCTGGGGCTTCATGACCGGCCTCGGTGACTCGACCGTGACTGCACGTGACGGCCACCGTCGCACCGGCACCGCGGCTCAGTCCTGCGTCGGCGTCTTCTTCCGGCGGACGAGCACCAGTGCCGCCCCGCCGATCACCACCAGAGCGATGGCCACCCCCGCGATCACCGGCGTCGCGCCGGAGCTGCCGGTCTCGGCCAGGTTCGTGCCGGCGGCACCGCCCACCGTCATCGGGCTCGGCTCGCTGAGGGTCTGGACCGCGTCCCCGGTCTCGGCGCCCTGCGTCTGGCAGTCGAGGACGCCGGTGAAGCGCTTGTCGAGGCCGCCGGGGCCCGTGATGGTGAAGTCGTACGCCTGGTCCTCCTGGAGCGGGATCGTCACCGTCTGCGACTCGCCCGCCGGGATGCTGTGCTCGACGCCCAGCAGCTCGAAGGTGAAGGCCGCGTCGCCCTCGTTGGTCGCGGTGATGTCCACGCCGCCCCCGGCGCAGTTCTTCACCGCGGACAGCGCGGTTATCGCGCCCTGGTCCGCCCACGTCGCGCTCGCCGTCGCCGAGACGGTCGACTCGCTGGAGCCGGCCAGGATCTGCGTCTGGCTCCGGCTCTCGGAGGCGAAGGCACGGCCCACCGGCACGGTGGTGGAGGCCTGCACGGTCAGTTCGGCCGAGCCGGCCGCCGCGTCCTCGGGCACGTCGAAGAACAGCTCGGCGCCACTCTTCGCCGACGTCAGCGGCTTGCCGTCCTTGCCCACGACCCGCACCCCGCTCGTCTCGGCGTCCGCCGGCGGCGTCACCGTCACGCTGTCCGCGTCGGTACGCACCGTCACCGGACCAAGCAGACCGCCGGGGCGGCCGGAGACCGCGGCGGGGTCGAGGGTCAGCGACGCCCTGGGCTCCGCCAGGTCACGGGCGCTCTTCTGGAGGTAGTCCGCGAGCTTCTCGGCCTGCGGGTCGACGGCGTCGACGTCCGCGGCGTCCGAGTAGCGCCAGATGGCGACCTGCGTACCGGCCGCCGCGTCCTGCTCGGTGAGGCCGCCGCCGACACCCGCCTTGGCGGCGAGCGCCGCGAGGTCGTTCACCTGCGGGTAGGAGTTCTGCAGGATCCAGCGGATCCTGCCCGCGTCCTTGTTGACGCCCAGCGAGGTCCCGCTCCAGGGCGTCTCGTGGTACTCGGCGTCCTGCTGCGTGGGGTTGTGGAGGTCGACGCAGTACGTCTGCAGGGTGCCGCCGCCGTCGACGGACATCTCGAACAGGCCCGCCGACACCTCCAGGTCCCCGGAGTCGTCGTGGATGACGGCCGCGCCGTACGTCTTCAGACCACCCATGGTGGCGGTCGCTCCACCCTGGTTCTGCGCCGTCGCGTCAGCGGCGGCGGCCGTGCCGGCACCGGCCGTCAGCACGCCGGCCGCGACAAGCCCGGACACCAGCGTCGCGGCGGCGCCGCGGACCGCCCCTCGCCTGCACGCGGACAACAACGCAGAAAACACAGAATTCCCCTTCGAGCAGGACCCGTTGACGTGGGGGAACGGTCCCACCAGCAGAATCAGCAGCCCCTGGAGCTATGCCCGGCATCCTAGGTACGTGCTCGCACCACGGTTCCCGGTGATGCACTCGGGCGACCGATCCGACTCGGAATCGTTATCGCCAAGATCGCCTGCGAGCAGGGCTTATCGACAAATCCACCGGGTCGTTCGGTGCGCATTCGCCGATAAGCCGCAGTTCGGTCGGCTGACGTCAGGTCACCGCGGCGATCTCCGGCTCGCGTCGAGCCTCACTGTCGTCGACGGGCGTCTCCCAGCTGGGCTCGGGCCGGGACGGCACACCGGTCGTCTCGGGTTTCGGCTCGCGCCGGAACATGGACGTGCCCCGCGCCATGTCGTGCCCGATCGCCACGGCGTCGATGTCCGCCGAGGTCCAGTTCTTCCCGTCGTGCACATCCGTACGGATCTTCAGCCGGCCGTGCACGATGACGGGCTCCCCCACCGAGAGACAGGCCGCCACGTTCGCGGCGAGCTGCCGATTGGCCCACACCGTGAAGAAGTTGGTGTGACCGTCCTTCCACTCGTTCTTCTCACGGTCCAGATAGCGTGCGGTCACCGCCATCCGGAACCGCGCCGACGAACCGTTCTCCGTCTCCCGGAACACCGGTTGCGTCGCCACGTTCCCCACTACACCGACGATCGTCTCGTTCATCTCGAACCCCTCCCGGATACGCCGAACGGGCCCGTCCCGTACGGCTGCGTCTGCTGTGCCGACCGCATCCGTCGCGATCGCCGTGAAGCCAGACTGCCTCCGCCGGCCCGAGCCCGCCGAGCGCTGTGGACCACCGGCCCATCTGTGGAGAACTCCGCCACCCGAACGAGCGACGCCCCCGCGAGAAGGCCCCCGAGGGGCACGTCACCGCACCCCGGCCTCCGCCCCCAGCACCCTCCCGTACTGCTCCCGAACCTCCCGGTACCGCAACAACTCCGCCGCCACCGGATCCAGCACCCGAGCCCGCCCGCACCCGGCCGCCGCCTCCCTGAGCCGCCGCTCCGCCTCCATCCCGTACCGCCGCGCGGGCCCCCGCGCGGCCATCCGGCAGCTCCATTCCACGAGCGGCCCACCGATGATCCCGACCACCATCAACAGCACCGGCACACCGAGGTTCGGCGCCATGAACCCGGCGATCTGACCCACCAGCCACAGCCCGCCGACGATTTGAAGAAGCGTCATGCACGCCTGCGCGAACACGGCCGCCGGCCACCAGCCCGGCCGGGGCGGCCGGCCCGGCGGCAGCCCCGCGCGCGCGGCCAGCTCGTCCAGTGCCTCGGGCAGCCCCTGCGAGCCCCGTGCGGCCGCCTCCCGCACCGCCTGCGCCCATGGCGGCGCGAGCCCGGCCGAGGCCCGGTCGGCCACCATCCGCACCGCCTGCTCGACACGCTGCCGAGCCGTGGCCTCCTCATCGGCCTGAGCACGCAACGGGAGGCGCCCGGTGGCCGGTTCGAGCCGGTCCTGGTGCCACCGCCACAGCCGTAGCCACGGTGTCCCGCAGGCGCGGTTGGCGTTGCGCAGCCACGCCCGCTCGGCCGCCTCGCCGGCCGCCGTCGCACCGACCGCGTCCGCGAGCCGCACGGCGAACTCGTCCCGCGCCTCCTCGCTCAGCCCGGTCCGCCGCCCGGTGGCGTACACGGACCGCAGCCGCCACGCGGCGGCGTCCACGTCGGCGGAGATCCGGCGCCCCGGCGCTCCCCGCTCGGTCACGAACTGGCCGAGCGTCTCGCGCAGTTCCCCCACGCCGTCCCCGGTGAGCGCGGACAGCGCGAGCACGGTCGCGCCCGGTTCGCCGTACTCGCCCAGCGCGATCCCGTCCTCGTCGAGCAGCCGCCGCAGGTCGTCGAGGACCTGCTCGGTGGCCTCCCCGGGCAGCCGGTCGGTCTGGTTGAGGACGACGAACATGACCTCCGCGTGTCCCGCCATGGGCCGCAGATACCGCTCGTGCAGCACGGCGTCGGCGTACTTCTCGGGGTCGACGACCCAGATGACCGCGTCGACGAGGTCGAGGATGCGGTCCACGTGCTCGCGGTGCTGTACGGCCGCGGAGTCGTGGTCGGGCAGGTCCACCAGGACGAGCCCGCGCAACTGCGCCTCCATCTCGGCGTTCTGCACCGGGCGGCGCCTGAGCCGCGGCGGGATGCCGAGCCGCTCGATGAGGCTCGCCGCGCCGTCGCTCCAGCTGCACGCGATGGGCGCGGCGGTGGTCGGGCGTCGTACGCCCGTCTCCGAGATGGTCACCCCGGCCAGCGCGTTGAACAGCTGCGACTTGCCGCTGCCCGTGGCGCCCGCGATGGCGACGACGGTGTGCTGCCCGGACAGCCTGCGCCGCGCCGCCGCCTCGTCGAGCACCCGGCCCGCCTCGGCGAGCGTCCGGCTGTCGAGCCGGGTCCGGGAGAGCCCCACGAGTTCGCGCAGCGCGTCGAGCCGCGACCGGAGCGGTCCGTCGTACGCGAGCGGCGCGGCGATCTGCGCACCGGAACCCCGGGTCTCGACCACGGCGACGGGCTCCGCCGCGGCGGCCTCGTTGACCCGCCGCGCGATCAGCCCGTCGTCCCACGCGTCCGAGGAGTCCGTACGGTCCTCCCCGCGCGCGTGCTCGTCGCCCGGCTCCTCGGGCTCGTCCTCCACAAGGTCCACGGCATCCCCGCTCTCCACGGCCTCGTCCTCCGCCGGCCTGCCGTCCTCGTCCTCGGAGACGGCGTCCTGCGTGTGATCGGTCTGGTCCTCGTCAGTGACGGCGGTCACCGGTCACCTCTCCTTCTGCAGTACGGACAGCGCGGCGATGAGTTCGGCCTGGGGCTCGGGGTGTACGTCGAGGGCGTCGAGCGGCGCGAGCCGGCGCTCGCGTTCCGTCTGGACCACCCGGTCCAGGTGCTCGGTGAGCAGCCGCCCGCCCCGGTCGCGCAGCCTGAGCGCGCCGTGCGCCCCGATCCGCTCGGCGAGCCCCTCGCCCGCGGAACGCGCCCGGCGGCCGCCCAGCAGCGCGGTGGCGACGAGCGCGGCGATCGCCTCGGGGTCGGGCGCGATGCTCCGGTCGAGGTCGCGCACCTCCTCCTCGGCGAACTCCTCGAGCTCGCGCCGCCACCGTCGTACGGCCATCCCGATCCGGTGTTCGGCGCTCTCCAGCGCCGGGTCCCGGCCGGTCAGCTCGGGGGCGTCCGCCGCCGGTTCGCGCCGCCAGGCCTCGTCGACGCGCTCGTCGGCGGCGCTGACGGCGCACAGCAGGAGCGCGGCGAGGCTCTCCGTGAGCGCGTCGAGAAGCTCTGCGGCGGAGCAGTCGAGCGGGAACGCGCGCCAGCGCTTGAGCGCGTCCCCGGCGAGCACGGCGCCCGCCTGCAGCCGTCCTCGCACGCGCGTGTGCTCGCTGTCGTACGCCCCGTCGACGGCGGCGGTGAGCCGCAGCGCGGCCGCGTACTGGGCGGCGGCGGCGCTGGCCAGCTCGGGCATGCGGGCCTTGAGCGAGTCGAGGACCCCGTGGGCGGTACGGCCCAGGGTGTGCTGCCGGGCGGCCGGGTCCTGGGCCTGGTGGACGAGCCAGGCCCTGAGCGGTGCGACGGCGGTGGCCGGCAGCAGTCCGCCGCCCCATGCCGACTCGGGGAGCTCGGGCACGGTGAATCGCGGTACCTCGCCGAGTCCGGCCTTGGTGAGCAGCGCCCCGTACTGGCGGGAGACCTCGGAGACGACCTGGTGCGGCACCCGGTCGAGGACGGTCACGAGGGCGGCGTTGTACTCCTTGGCGGTACGCAGCAGATGCCAGGGGACGGCGTCGGCGTACCGGGCCGCCGTGGTGACCATGACCCAGATGTCGGCCGCGCAGATGAGTTCGGCGGCCAGGGTGCGGTTGTCGGCGACGAGGGAGTCGACGTCGGGTGCGTCGAGGAGGGCGAGGCCGGGCGGGAGGGTGTCGGCGGTCTCGACGCGCAGCACGCGCGCGGGATTCTCGCCGGGCAGCAGGAGTTCGTCGCTCACGTCCTGGTGCGGCACCCAGACGCGCGTGAGGTCGGGCAGTACGCGCATTCCGCTGAACCAGTGATGGTCCTCCGGATGGCACACCAGCACGGGTGTCCGCGTGGTCGGCCGCAGTACGCCCGCCTCGCTGACCCGTCTGCCCACAAGGGAGTTGACGAGGGTCGACTTGCCGGCGCCCGTCGAACCCCCCACGACGGCCAGCAAGGGCGCTTCGGGTTCCCTCAACCGGGGCACCAAGTAGTCGTCGAGCTGGGCGAGGAGTTCGTCGCGGTTGGCACGCGCGCGTGGAGCCCCCGCAAGGGGCAGCGGGAAGCGTGCGGCGGCGACACGGTCGCGCAGGGCGGAGAGTGCGTCGAGCAGCTGAGGCCGTACGTCCAAGGTCACCACATGTGAAGAATGCCCAATTTTAGGTGATTTCTGAAGCATATGACCATGTCTGCGCGCCGATAGAACACAAGGGGACGGAAGGGGCGACTGGGACAACGGCACAGTCCAGGCATAACGAGTGCACAACACCCGGGGCGTGAGACGCCAAAAGCGATGCACGATTCGTACCTGCCTGCGATTATCAGGACCGCTTCACTGAACCTCCACATTGAGCCACGGAGGCGAAGCAGCAGGGACAAGGATCCGGGAGCCCTATCCTTGTCCCCGGCAACGTCACGGATCAGCCCACACCCGGGCACCAGGTACGAGGCCACCACACCGGCCCCCGTAGCTCAGTGGATAGAGCAGGCGCCTTCTAAGCGCTTGGCCGCAGGTTCGAGTCCTGCCGGGGGCGCCTCTTCTTCTGCTCTCCTCCGGGAGGGCTTTTTTGCTGGTCAGAGCCTGTCCGGCCGCACACGGACGAGCGCCGACCCCTCCCCCGGTGATCGCGGGGAGAAACCGGCACAGTCAGGATGCGCTGTTCAGGGTCCGGAAGTTGCCCGGAAATACACCGTGCGCGGGCCGCCGGCAGCACGAGGCGCTCCGGGGCGAGCAGGTATCCGAGCCTCAGGAGCGTGACCCCTCGAGCGGGACGCCTAGTAGTAGTACCCGGACGCGTTGTTGTTCTTCAGGGAAGAATTCAGATCTACCCGCACGAGCGAGGGTATGGACTGGCAGGCGACCGAGCAGTTGTAGAAGACGCCGAAACGGTGGTCGCTACGATTCCACACCGCGGCGGCGTTGTTCTTCACAGGCTGGGTGGCCCCCTCTCCACCGTAGTTGGAGATCTGAAAGGCCAGAGCCTGTCCGGTCGCGGAGTATCTGTAGTCCGCAATGTCCCCGTGCTGCTTAAATATTCCGTTCAGGCCGTTCTCGATCGAGTTGTAGTACAGGCACGCCTCGCCCGTCTCACAACTGTAGGGCGGGCAATTGACCCCCACCGTGCAGGCTGTAGGCACCTGGGCTTGCGCCGCACCCATCGATGCGGCATTCACCCCAAAGATGCTCAGGGATACCGCAGCGATACTCAGAAATTTTCTGTTCACTTCGCCGGCCTTTCACTCGTTCTTCGACTTCTTGAGGATCCGCTCGGCCGCTCGCACCTGATGAGTCAGCTGCTTCTTCACTGCCAGGAGCGTGTCCTGATTGGCTCTCACTGCCAGCTCCTGATGCTCGAAGTCAGCGGCGAACCAGACACCTACGACATTGTGTCGACTTCGGCACTCCTGATCAGCCACGGCCGTCCGGATTTCTGTGCCGGTCGGCTTCTTCGACTTTGCCCACCGCGCATCACCCAAAGCATCCAGCGGGCTCCGATAGGAGTACTCGTACTCTTTCATACAGCGTGACCAGAGCTCGAACACGTCAAGCGTTCGGGCATCCTTCTGGCCCTCCACGAGGGTCCTGAATTTGAGGTCGGTCGCGGCTTCGGCATCCCCGATGACTCCGTCGCGAGCTCCCGTGATCTCCAGCAAAGCGTCGCCGACACAGCCGTGGCCGCGCACCTGAAGACCATCTCGTGCGGTTCCGCCAGGACCGGAATCCTCACTCAGGTCGCGCGTGCCGGTCAGAGCGAACCATTTCTCGGCATCCGGCTGGGAACCGGTCGACTGCTGATTGCTGTCGGGAAAACCCCCGTCGGGGTGATAGCCCCATTTCTTCGCGTGAGTCATGCTCTGAAACCCGAAGCGACCGTCCACGCGAGTCTTCGGCGCATCCGCCCCGATGCCGGAGCAGGAAGAACTGGACATGCGATAGGTGAATCCGTACTCGCGCATACAGCTCGCCACACTCGTCGAGTAGGCCGAGAAAACCGACTCCGTCTGCGCAGGGTTCAAGAGATATTCATCCAGCGGCATTTCCCGGCTATTAGCGTTGGTCAATCGTGGAACATGCGTCTCGGCGCGCTTCGGTACGGCTTCTCCGTCGCTCCCGGCGCCACAGCCGACCAGCATGACCATGGCCGCGAAGAGCAATGCACCCGACCCGAGCCCCAGAACGCGAGAACGCCGACGCGTACGCGGCATCCGGCCTCCAGTGGAAATCCTCGTCATGCGGACGCTGCGAAATCCCAACAGCAGCCCGCCGGAGGCGTTTTATGGTGTTCTGCGTCGTGCAATCATCATGCTCATGACCTTGTGGCCAGCATGTGCCCGACGCGTAAAGGCCAACGCAGGCAGCGGACGAACCATTTGTGCGCCTTCGGACAACTAGAGCGCTTTTATCCCGGGCCCCGGAATCACGCGCTCTCTTCCCTGAGCAAGCCGAATCCCATTGCCGTATGCGGCGTACAGTCGACCTCCTGAGCCATGAGGGACAGAAAGAGGACCGACGTGCGACTGCGTTGTGCTGTGCTCGACGACTTCCAGCGGGTGGCGACCGAGATCGCCGACTGGTCACCGGTCACGGACGACGTCGAGGTCGTCGGCTTCGACACCCACTTCGCCGACGAGGACGCGCTCGCGGAGGCGCTCGCCGGGTTCGACATCGTGGTCACCCTGCGCGAGCGGGTGCCCTTCCCCGGGTCCCTCATCGCCCGTCTGCCCCGGCTGAAGCTGCTGGTCGCCTCCGGGATGCGCAACAGCGTCATCGACTACGCCGCCGCCGAGGCGCACGGCGTCACCGTGTGCGGCACGGCCAGCTCCTCCACCCCGCCCGTCGAACTCACCTGGGCGCTGCTGCTCGGCCTGGCCCGCGGGATCGTCGAGGAGAGCAACGCCCTGCGCGCAGGCGGCCCCTGGCAGTCCACGGTCGGCGCCGACCTGCACGGCCGCCGGCTCGGCCTCCTCGGACTCGGCAAGATCGGCAGCCGGGTGGCGCAGATCGGCCTCGCGTTCGGCATGCGCGTCAGCGCGTGGAGCCAGAACCTCACCAAGGAGTACGCCGACGAGGTGGGCGTCGAACTCGCCCCCTCCAAGGAGGACCTCCTGCGCGACAGCGACTTCGTCTCCGTCCACCTCGCCCTGAGCGACCGCACCCGCGGTCTGCTCGGCCCCGCCGAACTCGCCCTCCTCAAGCCGACGGCGTACCTCGTCAACACCTCACGCGCGGCGATCGTCGACCAGGACGCCCTCCTCGCCACGCTCCACGCGGGCCGTATCGCCGGAGCCGGCGTCGACGTCTTCGACCTCGAGCCCCTGCCCGCCGACCACCCGATGCGCACGGCTCCGCGCCTGCTCGCCACACCCCATCTGGGCTATGTGTCGCAGGCCAACTACCGGACGTACTACGGCCAGGCGGTCGAGGACATCCAGGCGTACCTCGCGGGCTCACCCGTACGGCTGCTGCCCTGAGGGCTCAGGCCGCCCGCCGGTAGATCCCCTCGCTCCGGTCCAGATGATGCAGGTCCACCAGATGGCGCCGGAGCGTCACATGGTCGACGTCGCCGTCCTCGCACCATTCCTGGAGCTTCTCGTTGACGGTCCGTTCGGGGTACTCGACGCCCGGCTCGAAGGTGTGTTCGGCGATGTACTGCAGCACGACCTTCTTACGGGTCCACTGCGCGGGCAGCCGGACCAGCCGCCCTTCACGGACGAACGTCTGCAAGGTGCGCTCGTCCCGGGAGCCGGTGTGCTCGGGAGCCGCCTCCGCGCGCTCCACACGCGCGGCCTCCCGGAAGACCTCGTGGACAACGCGCAGTTCACCGCCGTCCCCGGCGGTCACCACGCCCTGCTCCCGCAGTTTCAGCAGCGCCAGGGCCGCGTCCTTGGCGGACACACCGGCCGCCCGCGCAACCTCCTCCGGGGTCTCCGCGCCCAGGGCCACCGCCGCGAAGGCGCGTACCCGGGTCTCGTCGGTGAACAGACGCATGAGTCGGTCGGTAGCCATGCCGGGAGGCTAGTTGAGGCCCCTCCCGGGAGCTGAGGATTTTTCCGCCCCCTCGATGCCGGGCGGCGCGTCCGCTCTTCAAAAAGGGTGATCCGCACATGATCGCCGTTACCAGCCGTCAGCGGCGGCGTTGAACGGGAAGTGCGGCGGCGAGTCCAGCTGCCGCGCTCATCGATTCACTAAGGAGAACGTGATGTCTCGCATCGCGAAGGCTGCCGGTGTCGCCCTCGGCGCCGGTGCCGTGGCGCTCGGCAGCGCCGGTATGGCCATGGCGGACGCGGGCGCCCATGGTGAGGCCGCCCACTCGCCCGGCGTCGGGTCCGGCAACGTCGTCCAGGTCCCGGTCCACGTCCCGGTCAACGTGTGCGGCAACACCGTCAACGTCATCGCCCTGCTGAACCCGGCGTTCGGCAACACCTGCGCCAACGTCAGCGACGGCCACGACGACCACGACCGCGGTGGCTACGGCGGCTGACGCCTCGTCAACCCGGAAGGGCCCCGGCACTCCGAGCGCCGGGGCCCTTCCGCGTATCCGCCTCGTCGGCCACGCCGCGTCAGGCGTACCGATAGATCGCGCTGACGTCCTCCAGCGAATCCGGCGTCACATCCCACGGCGGCATCTTCTCGTGCCGCGCGACGATCCGCCGGTACTGTGCGCTCCCGGCGGCCGGCGGCTTCGCCGGCAGGTAGCGGGCGCCCGGGTGCCGCCGCTGCCAGCGGTACCACTGCAGGTCGACGAAGGCATGGTGCATCCAGAACACCGGGTCGTTGACGGACGCGCCACCGACCATGGCGCCGCCGACCCAGCGGTGCACACGGTTGTGGTTGCGCCAGGCGGCCTGGCCCCGCCCGCTCCCCCACCCCTCCAGCCGGTTGCGGAACCCCTTCGTGGCCGTCGAGTCCCAGGGCGAGACGTCGTAGACCGGGTCGTCGAGGGCCGACGCCAGATCGCCCTTGGTAGGCAGCGCGATCGGGTCGCGGACGCGCCCGAGGTCCCGGGTGAGGTACTCCTCGTCGGTCACGCCCTCCTTGATGGTCCAGTTGCCGCCCGTGTAGGCGAACGGCCCGGTCATCACCTGCCGGTCCGACGACCGCCCGGTGCCGCCCAGCAGGTCCTTGGTCCAGGGCGCCGACCCCGCCCCGCGGTCCTTGGTCCAGTCCCAGTACGGCACGGTCACCGACGAGTCCACCCGGCGCAGCGCCCGCTCCAGGTCCAGCAGGAAGCGCCGGTGCCAGGGCAGGAAGGACGGCGTCATGTGGGCCGTACGCAGTCCGCCCTCGCCGTCGCCGACGTAGAAGTCGATGTGCATCCGTACGAACTCGTCGTACTCGCCCCGCCGTTTGACCTCCAGCATCGCCTTCACGAACCGCCGCTTCTCGGCGCTGGTGAGGGTGCTCGCGTCCTTACGGATGTACGCCATGGTGTCCCCCCATGTGTGTATCGCGCAGTTGCTGCCCCGGCCCCAGCTCGTCGACGGCGGCGCGGGCCGCGTCGAGGGGTGTGTCGTAGGACCGGTAGTGGTCGACCATGCTCAGCCAGGTGCCGTCGGCCCGGCGCATCAGATGCAGGGTCCGGCCGTCGACGGTGACGTGCCACTGGGCGGCGCCCGAGGTGCGGCCCTCGGAGGTCTTGATGCCGCGGATACGACGGCCTCGATACGTCTCCTCGAAGCCGACCTCACCGGGGTCGTTCCCCTTCTGCGGCGGCCGGGAGGCCGCGACGACCGGGGCGAGCGCGAGGGCGCCGACCGCTGCGAGCAGGCCTCGCATCACGTCCCGCCGCCCGCTGCGGGCCGAGCCCGGTCTGGCCTGGCTTTTCGCCCCGGGCTCCGCCCCTACCGCCACTCCGCCGACACTGACGACCATCCTGTGCTCCTCGTCCGGTTCGGTTGATCCGTAGCGGTAACCGCGAAGGAGCCCGCCCGGTCACCATCCGATGGTCCGAGCGGGCTCCTGGGAGCGGGAGGCCCTTACAGTCCGGGGCCCATCACCAGGTTCGCGGCCGGCACGGTCTGCAGGACCGGCGTGAGGACGCCCACCTGCGGCAGCTTCGGCTCCGGCAGGCCGAAGTTGTCGGCGTTCGGCGCGGTCAGCGGGGCGTCCAGGGACAGGCCTGGGGCCAGCGTGCGCAGGTCGGAGGCCTGGGTGCCGACGCCGAGGTGGTCGAAGTCGTCGCCGAGGAGCTGCGGCAGGGGCGCGCGCAGACCCGCGCCGGGCAGCCCGCCGCTGACCGGCAGCTGCGGGATCACCCGCTCAGGAAGGAGCCGCCCCTCGACGTACTGCGGGCCCTCGGGCGCGCCCGGCATCGGCAGCGGGATCTCGCCGCCGACCTTGGGCAGCTCCACGTTGAGGGACTTCTCGATCCCGTCCAGCGGCACCGGGACGGGGACCGTGTCCACCGCCGCGGCGGGGGTCGCGGCGGCACCCATCGCGGCCGCGACCCCCGTGATGACGGCGGCAATGGTTCCTCGGGTGGTCGACTTCATCTCAGGTACGGTCCCTTTCCGAATTCAGTGGCTCAACGTCCGTACCGCGTAACGATCCCGGAACAGGCACCAGTGCAAGATTCGCCCGACTGCCGCAGTAGTACGACCGCTGAATTGTCAGCTCGTCCAGAAGTCCCACCAACGGGTCAGGATCAGCATTCCGACGATCCCGAGGTGCAACACCGCCACGACCCAGGTGAATTCACCGAGGAAGGACCTCAACCAGCTTGGCGCGGGCAGGAATCGGTTCCGTACGGCGAACGAGGTCACGTACCAGAACAGGAAAATGGTCGCGACCCACGCCAGACAGCACCACAGGCACAGGGCGTTGATCCGGTACAGCGACTCGAACTGCAGCCACGACACGAATCCGACGCCGAAGAGACAGCCCGCGTCGAAGGCGAGCCAGTACCAGCCGGGGAAGCGCGCACCGGCCAGCAGGCTCATGCCGACACCGATGACGATGCCGTAGGCGACCAGGCCCAGCATCGGGTTGGGGAACCCGAAGGCCGAGGCCTGGTCGCTCTGCATGACGCTGCCGCAGGACACCACGGGGTTCAGGCTGCAGCCCGGGGTGAAGTCCGGGTCCTCGAGCAGCTTGAACTTGTCGATGGTGATGACCCAGGAGGCCAGCAGTCCGGCGGCTCCCGTGATCACCAGCAGTACGGCGAACGCGCGACTGCCGCCCGCGGTCCGCGACATCAGCCGCGCAGGCTGCGGGCCGGGAGGACGATGTGCGCGGCCGCGTTCAGGGTGTCGTCGGCGCCCGCGAAGTCGGCCAGCGCCTCGGGCTCGATGGGCCGGCCCGGCTTGGCCTCGGGCCACGGGCGGGTGGTGAACACGAAGTAGGCGAAGCCGCGCTCGGCCACCGCCTCCAGCCACTCGGCCGGCGGGGTGCACTGGGCGTTGAAGCCGGGCATGTTGACGACGGCCGTACCGGCCTCGACGAGCAGGCTGACCGGCAGGCTCGACCGGGCGTTGCCGTCGACGAGGTCGCCGCCGACGGGCAGGCCGTTGTTCTCCAGCAGCGCTTCGACGGCGGCCGTGGAGGCCTCCGGTCCGGCCGCGGCGTCCCCGAGGGTGTAGGCGAGGAGGTAGGGCATGTGGCCGTCGGGGGCATCGCCGCTCCAGGCCATGACGACGAGCGTGCCCAGGTCGGCGGCGTTGAAGGGGCGGGTTTCGCTTTGGGTTGAGGTCACCGCGCGACCATATCGACGGGCCGGAACCCCGCCGGGCCCGTTCTCACCCGACCGGGCGATGCCCCGCACACGGTCCACACGAACGAGGGACGCGCCCTCGAACAGCGCGAAGGGCCGATCCCATGCGCCACGGAACCGGCCCTTTCGGCAAGAGCGATACGTCAGCCACCCAGCGGAAGGCCGCCGATCAGACCGCTGTTGTTCAGCGTGGCGGTCGCACCCTTCACGGTGTTGAGCACGGAGTCCTTGTTCTCGGTGTCGAGCGCGTTCGACTGGTGCTGCAGCGGCATCACGTCGGCGGGAGCGAGCTGACCGCTGGTGAGCGTGTTCACGGCGCCGGTGAGGCTGGTGGGCGTGACGTCGGCGGCGCTGTGGGCGAACGCGGGCGCGGCAACGCCGGCGAGGGCCACGGTACCGGCAACAACAGCAGCAGCCTTCAGGGACTTCATCGTGTTCCTTTCTTCGGCAACTCACGTCACCAGAGCGAATTATGACGCTGTGCCTAACGATTCCCGACCGGCCCGGAAACTCCGTACGCAGAAAATTTCTGCAACCCACCCGTTGGGATTCCCGCGGGTTATTAAAAAGCAATAGGAAAACAGAACAGCCGTTGTGCCGGTCTGGTCGACCGGCACAACGGCTGGGGTGACGACTGCTTCGCCTCAGGCGCCGCCCTGGTCTCAGGAGGGCACCGGCGGAGTCAGGAGGCGGGCAGCGGCAGCGGGACCGGCAGGGGCGGTACCGGGACCGGCAGGGGCGGTACCGGCACCGGCAGGTCCGCCGGGAGCGGCAGCGGGAGTCCGCCGCCCAGCAGCAGCGCGAGGATGGCGTTGAGGAGACTGCTCACCACCTTCGTGGCGGCCGGGACCACCTTGGTGGGGTCGCCGGAGGTGGCCGCGGCGAGCAGGTCGCTGACCGCCGTCTGCAGGGCGGCGAGCGCGTCGCCGACCGCGTCGGCGGAGGGCGCCTTGGAATCCGCGGAGGCCGCCTTGGAGTCGACGCCGCTCTTGTCCACGGGCAGCGGGAGCGCCGGCACGGGCAGGGGCAGGGGCAGTGCGTCGGACGGCGTGGTCGTGGCCGGTGGAGTCGTCGGCGTGGTGGTGGCCGGCGGGTCGGCCGGCAGCGGCACCGGCACGGGGGCCGCGGCGGTGACCTTGGCGATGGCTGCCTTGACCGCGTCCAGGAGCTGCGTCGCCTGCTCGGGGGAGACCTGTCCGTCGTCGGCCTTGAGCACGGCGTTCAGCACATCGGTGACCGGGGCGAGCACGCTTCCGAGGTTGCCCAGGGTCTGGACCTGTGCGAGGAGCCCGTCCACGCCGGGGAGAGGCGCCTTCGCCGCCTCCTCGATGCGCTCGCTCTTCGACTCGTTGTCGACGGCAACCGCGGCTGGTGCGGTGATCCCGATCAGGAGGGTGGCGGTGACGGCGGCTGACGCGAGACGTCGTGCGGACTGAGCACGCATGGAGGATCCCTTTCGATGTGGGGAGGATCTTGTGCCCACCGTGAAAGCGCTCACCGCGCTCTGCAACCGAACGGACCCGCACCGTAATCACCGGTCCCGGGCGTCCTCCCTGGTGAGACGGCATGTCAAGCCCCGCTCACCCTGTCGCGCCCCCCACCCCCCATTCGGGGCAACGCAAACCGGCCGCCCTCCCGTGGGGGAACCACGGGAGGACGGCCGGCAAGGGTGATGCGCGCGGACGTCAGTCGTTGACGCAGGTGTTGCCGAAGGCGGGGTTCAGCAGACCGATGACGTTCACGGTGTTGCCGCAGACGTTGACCGGAATGTGGACCGGAACCTGGACGACGTTGCCCGACAGCACGCCCGGGGAGTGGGCGGCCACGCCGTTCGCGCCACTGTCGGCGGCGGCGATGCCGGCACCGCCGGCGACGGCCGCGACGGCGGCGGAGGTAAGGACCAGGCCCTTCGCGATACGCGACATGGAGAGGTGCTCCTTGGGGGTTGACACAAAACACCCGGGCGGGGATGCCCGGCGCTGTGTCAACGCATGGGGCGCGCGCGGGTTGCGCCGCCAATGGGGTGATCTCGCGAGAGCCCGACTTCACCAATCCGACACACTTGCCCGGTTTCGCCGGATTAATACGGATAGCGGCTAGAGTTGCGGACCTCTTGACGCACCCCTATAGCCAGCAAATCGCACTCATGACGCCCTGGCACCACGACCCGGGCGTGCCACCTCCCGACCCCGCACCTTTTCCCGGAAGGTCCACCCGGTCATGCGCCATTCCCTGCGCCCGTTGCTGCGCCGTGCGACGGTAGGAGCCCTCGCCCTCGCCACGATGTGGGCCCCCGGTGGCGCCCTCGCGGCCGCCCCACCCTCCCCCGAGGCCGGGCGGCTGCCGTTCGCCGAGCGGTTCCGCGCACTCCAGCACGGCGGGATGGTCCGGGCGGCCAACGCCTCCATCAGCTGCCGGGCGGGCACCGCCCAGCCCTCCTGCCCCGCCGTCCGGGACGGCAGGACGGCGGTCAACGGCGACCTTGACATGTTCTACGTCGACGTCGACACCGACCCGAACACCTACAACTCCTCCCGCGCGGAGGTCCGGTTGCCCGAGGGCGCCCGGGCCACGTACGCGCGGCTGTACTGGGGCGGCAACCTCCGCGTCGGCGAGCAGAAGCCGCCCAGGGACAACGGCCGGGTGCTGATCGCCGAGCCCGGCGGCCAGTACAAGGAGGTCCTCGCGGACACCCTGGTCGGTCATCGGGTGGCCCAGGGCGCGGACGCCTTCCAGGCCTCGGCGGACGTCACGAAGCTGGTCCGGGAGAGCGGTTCGGGCCTCTACACCGTCGCCCAGGTCAATGTGGCGATGGGGAGGTCGGCGGCCGGTTCGTGGGGCGGCTGGACGCTGGTGGTCGCGTACGAGAAGGCGGCGGAGCCGCTGCGTCATCTGGCCCTGTGGGACGGCTTCGAGACACTCGGAGCCGCCCAGGAGGTCCGGCTCCGGAAGCTGGACTTCCCGAAGGGCGCCTCCGGACGGGCCGGACTGGTCGCCTACGACGGCGACCGCGGCCGTACGGGTGACTCGCTCACCCTTTCGACCGGCGCGACGGACCGCGGGGCGCCCCTGGTACTGACCGACGCCGCCAACCCCCGTACAGATGTGCTGAATTCAACGATCTCCGAGCCCGGATCGACGCCGTCGCAGCGCGTCCCCTCGTATGCGAACACCCTCGGTTACGACTCCGACGTGTTCGATCTCGGCACGGCTCTGCGACCCGGTGGTGACCAGCTGGCCTTCCGGCTCGTTTCCCAGCGGGACGCGGCGTGGACCGGCGCACTTTTCGTCGCTGTCGACGCGCAGTGAGGCGCGTTCCCGCCCGTCCCGAGTGCCATCCGTGAGCGAGGAAACCGCGCAATGCACCAGTCAGCAACCGACCCTCGGCCACGGGTCCTTCACCTCACACAACCCGTGGAGGGCGGGGTCGCCCGGGTCGTGACGGACCTGGTGCGAGCCCAGCTCGCGGCCGGGCTGCAGGTCGCGGTGGCCTGTCCGGACGGCGCCTTCGCCGACGGTCTGCGGGAGCTGGGGGCCGACGTACGGCGGTGGCGGGCGACGCGGTCGCCGGGGCCGTCGCTCGTCGGGGAGGTACGACGCCTCGCTCGGGTGATCGAAGAGGTACGGCCCGAACTGGTGCACGCACACAGCGCGAAGGCCGGTCTGGCCGGGCGGCTCGCGGTGCGAGGACGGGTGCCGACGGTGTTCCAGCCGCACGCATGGTCGTTCGAGGCGGTCGGCGGAACCACCGCGGCACTCGCACTGAAATGGGAACGGTGGGGGGCGCGTTGGGCCTCCCGGGTGGTGTGCGTGAGCGGCGCGGAGCGCACGACCGGCGTACGCGCCGGGATCGCCGGGCGGTGGAGCGTCATCCCCAACGGCATCGACCCCGCCCGCTTCCACCCCGCCTCCGTGGGCACCGTACGCGCGTCACTGCTGCCGGACGTCGATCCGCAGGCCCCGCTCGTCGTGTGCGTGGGGCGGCTGTGCCGGCAGAAGGGGCAGGACGTCCTGCTCGACGCGTGGGACGCGGTGCGGGAGCGGGCGCCGCGGGCACGGCTCGTGTTCGTCGGCGACGGACCCGACCGCGCCCGACTCGCCGCGCGCGCCCCGGAGTCGGTGCTGTTCGCCGGGGCCGCCACCGACACCGCCCCCTGGTATCAGGCCGCCGACCTGGTCGTCCTGCCCTCGCGCTGGGAGGGCATGGCGCTCGCCCCGCTGGAGGCGATGGCCTGCGGACGGCCGGTCGTGATGTCCGACGTGGACGGCGCCCGGGAGAGCCTGCCGCCGCATCTCGCACCCCGCTGCCTCGTACCGCCGGGGGATCCGGCACTGCTCTCCGCCGCCGTCGCCGAGCTGCTTCTCGATCCGCTGCTGTGCGAGTCGCTCGGCCATCAGGGGCGCCATCACGTCCTGTCCACGCACGACGTGCGGCACACGACCGAGGCGGTGGCGGGTCTGTACCGCGAACTGCTCGGCGCCGTGGGACCGGTCGTGCCCACCGAGTACAGGGAGTCCATCCACTCGTGACCGCCGAAAGTACCGTTCCCTCGCCCGGCGGGCAGCCACGGGATCACGGATTCTCGCCCGTCTCGGTCATCCCGTCGCGCGGCGTCGCCGGCGGCTTCCGCTTCCCGCACCGCCGTCCGCAGCCCCGGCCCGCCTCGCCGGTGCCGCTGCTCGCCGCGGACCTGGCCGCCGCGCTGCTCGGCGCCCTCGCGCTCACCGGGACCGCACACCACCCGCTGCTCGCGGCCCTGCTGGTGTCCGCGTCGATGCTGCTGCGCCCGCACCTGCCCCGCGCGGTGCCGGGTGTCCTGGACGAACTGCCCGCCGTCTGCGGCCGGATCGCCGTGTCCTGGTCGGTGCTCGGCGCGCTGGTCGCCGCCTACGCCCCGCAGCACGCGCTGCCCGCCGACACGCTCGCCCTCGGATTCCTGCTCCAGTCGGCGGCGGCCTGCGCGGCCCGCGGCGCCGTGCACTGGCGGCGCCGCACGGTCCTGCTGAACCGCCCGCGCGCCGCCCTCGTCATCGGCCCCGCGACGACCGCGCAGCGCGTGGCCGCGGGCATCCTGCGCCACCCGCGCTGCGGAGTACGCCCGGTGGGCGTCGTCACCGAGACGCCGGACGGCAGCGAGGGCCTGCCCGTACTGACGACCGGCCAGGAGGTCGAGCGGGCGCTCATCCAGAACGGCGTACGGGACGTGCTGGTCGTGCATCCGTCCGTACGGTCCCAACAGGGGCCGCTGTTGCGGGCGTTGGCCGAGTCGGGCTGCGCGGTGTGGGAGGTCGACGCGGACTCCCCGTCGTACGCCACCCGCGACCAGCTCGCCGGATTCGCCTGCCGGCGTCTCGACATGGGGGGACGGCGGCGCGGCAGCTTCGGCAAGCGGGTGCTGGACGTGCTGGTGGCCGGGACCCTGCTGCTGCTGGTCAGCCCGCTGCTGCTGGTGTGCGCGGTGGTGCTGCGGCTGACCGACGGACGCGGCGTGGTGTTCCGCCAGGAACGCATCGGCAAGGACGGCCGCCCCTTCACGCTGCTGAAGTTCCGCACCCACCGCCCGGTCGACGAGCACGAGTCGGCGACCCGCTGGAGCGTGGCGGACGAACGCCAGATGTCGTGGTTCTGCCGCTTCCTGCGCACGACGTCCCTGGACGAGCTGCTGCAACTCTGGAACGTCCTGTGGGGCGACATGAGCCTGGTGGGACCGAGGCCCGAACGCCCGTACTTCGTCGCGAACTTCAGCCAGACGTACCCCGGGTACGCGGCCCGCCACCGTATGCAGACCGGCATCACCGGTCTCGCCCAGATCCACGGCCTGCGCGGCGACACCTCCATCGAGGACCGGGCTCGCTTCGACAACGCGTACATCGACAACTGGTCGCTGTGGCAGGACATCTGCATCCTGGCCCGCACCGCTGCCGCTCTCGTGCGTCCGACGGGGAGTTGAGCATGGACCACGTCCGCAGATGCGCGCCGGTGCTCCCGGTGGTGGCGGTGATCGCCCTGCTGGGGCTGCCGATCGGGCCGGGCGGCGAGGGGGGCGCGGGGCCCGCCGACGCGGTCTCGGCGCTGGTGGTGCTGTACTGCGGGATCCTCCTGGTACGGGATCGGCGGCGCCCCTTGTCGCGTACGGCGGCCGTGGTGCTGGGTCTGCCGGTGCTCGGGCTGGCGATCGCCGCCGCGGGAGCCTCCTCGCCGGGTGCCGGGATCACCGGCATGGGCCGCTATCTGCAGATCTTCGTCCTCGTCCCGGCCGCGGTGCTGCTGCTGATCCGGGGCCGGGGCGACTTCCGCGTCCTGGCCTGGTCCTTCGTGGGGCTCGCCCTGTGGCAGGGGGCGATCGGGGTGCACCAGTTCCTGACCGGGACCGGTGCCTCGTACCAGGGCCAGGAGATCCGTGCCGTCGGCACCTTCGGGGCGCAGGACGTGATGGGCATGGCGACGGTCGTGTGCTTCGGGCTGGTGTGCGCGGTGGGGCTGGCGCTGGGGCGGACCCCCGTACGGCACCGGGCGATCGCCGCCTGCTGCGCGCTGGCCCTGCTGGTGCCGCTCGCCCTGTCCTTCAGCCGCGGGGCGTGGATCGCCACGGCGGTGACGTGCACGGTGCAGCTGATGCTGGCCGGGATGCGGCGGGCGCTGAGGGTGGGGGCCGTGATGATGGCCCTGGGCGTGATCCTGGTGGGCGGTTTCGGGGTCGGTTCGGCGATGCTCCAGGAGCGGATCAGCAGCATCACGCAGGTCACCGACGCGCCCGACCAGTCCGTCACCGACCGGTACACCATGTGGGCGGCGGCGGTCGGCATGTGGCGTGAACAGCCTTTGACCGGCGTGGGGTTGAAGGGTTTCCCCGAACACCGGGACGCGCACGCCTCGCTGGCGCTGTCCGCCGGCAGCGACACCGAGGGCGCGGGCGCGGCCTTCCGCAAGCAGCCGCTGCTCTCCCCGCACAACATGTACCTCCTGATCCTCTCCGAGCAGGGCCTCATCGGCCTCCTCGCCCTCGCGGGCGGCTGGCTGGCCCTGCTGGTGTGCGGGCTGCGGAGGCTGGCGCTGGTACGCCGGTCCGGTCCGGGGCTCGACTGCGGCCTCGTCGCCTGCGGCTTCCTGGTCTGGCAGCTCACCGACTTCGCGTACGCCGACATCGGCGGACCCTCGACGGTACTGACAGCGGTGTGCTTCGGCCTGGCGGCCTGGTGGGCCCTGATCGGCAACACCCCGAAGCAGCCCACGGCAACCCCGACCCCGGCACCCGACCGCGCCGAGGAGGCGGCAACCCGATGACGGTGACGCCGCCCCGGTCTCCCGGGGACGCGGCGGGCTTCCCGAGCGGCAGAAGCGCGAGGCCCACCGGCGCATCCGCGGTCTCGCCGAGCACCCCGGGCGGACAGCACGCGGAGCCCACCGAGACATCCGGACGGACCCTGGCCTCGCAGAGCCAGCGGGCTTCCGCGGTTTCGCCGGGCACACCGACCGAACGGGGCACAGGACCTGACGAGGCTTCGGCGCGGGCCATGGTTACCCGGAACACCCGGACATCCGGGGCTTCGCCGGGCACCCCGGGCGGCCAGAACGCAGGAGCCGGCGAGGCTTCGGGGCAGGCCGTGATCGCTCGGAGCACCCGGGCTTCCGCGGTCTCGCCGAGCACCCCGGGCGGACAGCACGCGGAGTCCACCGAGACATCCGGACGGGCCCTGGCCTCGCAGAGCCAGCGGGCTTCCGGGGTTTCGCCGGGCACACCGACCGAACGGGGCACAGGACCTGACGAGGCTTCGGCGCGGGCCATGGTTACCCGGAACACCCGGACATCCGGGGCTTCGCCGGGCACCCCGGGCGGCCAGAACGCAGGAGCCGGCGAGGCTTCGGGGCGGGCCGTGATCGCTCGGAGCACCCGGGCTTCCGCGGTCTCGCCGAGCACCCCGGGCGAACAGCACGCGGAGTCCACCGAGACATCCGGACGGGCCCTGGCCTCGCAGAGCCAGCGGGCTTCCGGGGTTTCCTCGGGGGTGCCGAACGGACGGGGCGCCGAGTCGGCCGAGGCTTCCGGGGGGCCGCTGGAGTCCACTGTTTCCGGGAGGGGCGAGTGGCTCGTAGGGCCCGGGGTCTCCGAGGAGTTCCGCAACGGCGGCGGTTCCGGGGCCGGGGAGGCTCCGGCGGATCCCCGCGTCGCCGGCGCCTCCCCGGCTCACCCGCGATCCCGTACGTCGGCCGCTCCCCCGGCCCCGGACGCTTCCGCGCACTCCCGGCACCCCCGTGCCGTCCGCACGCCCCGTCCGTCCTCCCGCACCGCGAGACGCGCCCCCGCAGCCGCCCCTGCCCTCCCGTCGGCCCGCCCCGCGGGTCCAGCCACCGCGTCCCCCGCCAATCCTCCCGAGGGCAACCCCGACCTCGCCCCCGTCTCCCGCGGTTTCCTGGCCAAGGCCACCCTCGTCACCGCGGTCCTCTCCGTCGCCGGGGCGCTGCTCGGGCTGGCGCGGGATCAGGCGCTGGCGCGGCTCTTCGGGGCCGGGAGCGAGACCGACGCCTTCCTGGTGGCGTGGACGATCCCGGAGTTCGCGTCGACGCTGCTCATCGAGGACGGGCTGGCCTTCGCGCTGGTCCCGGCGTTCAGTCTGGCGTTGGCTCGGCGGGCGCAGGGCGCTCCCGGGGATCCGGTGCGCTCCCTGATCGCCGCCACGCTGCCCCGCCTCTCCCTGGCCTTCGTCGCCGTGTCCGCGCTGATCGTCGGCACCGCCCCCTACCTCGTCGAGGCGCTGGCACCGGGCCTGCCCGACCCCGCTCTCGCCGTCGACTGCACCCGGCTCGCCGCGGTCTGTGTGCTGGGCTTCGGGCTCGCCGGGTACTGCAGCGCCGCACTCCGCGCCCACCGCAGGTTCCTCGCGCCGGCCGCGATCTACGTGGCGTACAACACCGGCATCATCACGGCGATGTTCGTCCTGGGCGGGCAGTGGGGCGTGCGGTCGGCGGCGATCGGGGTCGCGATCGGCGGCGGGTTGATGGTCCTCGTACAACTGCCCTCCTTTGTACGGCAGTTGTTCCGCAAGCAGGTCGCTCAGCCGGAGTCGGGCACGAGCAGCGACCGTGCCGTCACCGCCGCCCTCGTCGCGACCGTCCTCCTGTTCGCCCTGTGCAGGCAGTCCCAGACCCTCATCGAGCGCTACCTCGCCTCCACCCTCGACGTCGGCGCCATCTCGCACCTGAACTACGCGCAGAAGGTCGCCCAGATCCCGATGACCCTGTCGATGATGCTGTGCACGGTCACCTTCCCGGTGGTCGCGCGAGCCCTCGCCGACGGCGACATCGAGCGGGCCCGCACCCGTGTGGAACGGGACCTGGCGCTGGCCACCTGCATGGTGCTGCTCGGCGCCGCCACGGTGATCGCCTGCGCCCCGCAGATCATCGAACTCCTCTTCCAGCGAGGCGCGTTCACCGCCCGGGACACCGCGGCCACCGCGGACGTCATGCGCGTGTACGCCCTCGGTCTGCTCGGCCAGACCCTGACCGGCGTGCTCGTACGGTCGTACTTCTCCGCCGCCCGCCCCAGCTGGTACCCGGTCGCCGCGATGGCCGCGGGCATCGTCGCCACCTCCTGGATCGGCGCCTGGACGGTGGGCCCCTGGGGCGTCTGCGGCATCGCCGCCGCCAACGCCGTCGGCATCACCGTGACCGCCGTACTGCTGCTGGCCGGCATGGGTCCCAGAAGCGTCCCGATCCGCAAGCGGGGCGCGCTGCGCGAGCTGAGCAGGCCCGTACGCGCCGCGGTGGTCGCGACGATCGCCGGGACCTTCGTCGCCGAGCAGGTGCCGGCCGCCGTGCCCGGACTCGCCGCGGGCGGCGCGACCGTCGCCGCCGTCTTCGTCCTGCTCGCCTGGGCGCTGGACGCCCAGGGCGTCGTACCCGCACTGAGATCCCTACGCTCCGTCACACGAAGGCTCACGCATGGCCGCTGCCGTTGATTCCGCCCCCGTCCCGTGGATCGCGATGTACCACTCGGTCGGCGACTGCTCCGACGACCCGTACCGCATCACGGTCACACCCGACCGACTAGACCGCCAGCTGAACTGGCTCCGCCGCCGCGGCCTGCGGGGCGTGTCCATGGCCACGCTGCTGGCCGCCCCCGCCAGCAAGGACCTCGTCGGCCTCACCTTCGACGACGGGTACACCGACTTCCTCGACCACGCCCTGCCCGTACTGCGCAAGCACGACTTCGGGGCCACCCTCTTCGTCCTCCCCGGCCGTCTCGGCGGCGACAACGCCTGGGACCCGCTCGGCCCGCGCAAGCCGCTGCTCACCGCCGACGGCCTCCGCCGGGCCTGCGAGGCGGGCGTGGAGATCGGCTCGCACGGTCTCACCCACGTCGACCTGACCAAGGCCGACGACCTGCGGCTCAAGTCCGAGGTCGTCGAGAGCCGGACCGCGCTGGAGGAGCTGACCGGAGCGTCCGTGAAGGGCTTCTGCTACCCGTACGGGACGCTCGACGAGCGCGCGGTCGACGCCGTACGAGAAGCCGGATACGCGTACGCCTGCGCCATCGACCCCGGCCCCCTCACCGGCCCGTACGCGCTCCCCCGTCTGCACATCGGCCAGAACGACACCGCCGTACGCCTCTTCCTCAAGCACCGGCTGCACCGGCTGCGCCGCCGTCCCGTCGAGGGGATCTGAGATGAAGGCACTGCACGTCATCACCGGCCTCGGGGTCGGCGGCGCCGAGCAGCAACTGCGGCTGCTGTTGCGGCACCTGCCCGTCGACTGCGACGTCGTGACGCTCACCAACCCGGGCTCGGTCGCCGACGGGCTGATCGCCGACGGGGTGCGCGTCACCCATCTCGGGATGGCCGGCAACCGCGACCTGGCCGCCCTGCCCCGCCTGGTCCGCCAGATCAGGGCCGGCGGCTACGGCCTCGTGCACACCCACCTGTACCGCGCCTGCGTCTACGGCCGGCTCGCCGCGCGGCTCGCGGGCGTCCGCGCGGTCGTCGCCACCGAACACTCCCTCGGCGACTCGCAGATGGAGGGCCGCAGGCTCACCGCCGGGGTCCGCGGCCTCTACCTGGCCAGCGAACGCCTGGGCCGCGCCACGGTCGCCGTCTCCCCCACGGTCGCCGCCCGCCTGAAGCGCTGGGGCGTGCCCGCCCCCCGTATCGAGGTCGTCCCGAACGGCATCGACCTGCCCCGCTTCCGCTTCGACGCCCTCCGGCGTCTGCACACCCGCCGCCGCCTCGGCCTGCCCGAGGAGGCGTACGTCATCGGCGGCATCGGCCGGCTCACGGCAGGCAAACGCTTCGACACCGTCATCCGCGCGCTGGCCCAGCTGCCGGACAACTGCTGGCTGTTGCTGGTCGGCGGCGGCCCGGACGAGCACCGGCTGCGCCAGGTCGCGCGTGCGGCAGGGGTCGCCGACCGGGTCCTGTTCACCGGCGAACGCCCGTACGTGCCCGACGGCTCTCCCGGCCCCGATCTGCCGTCCCTCACCTCCGCGATGGACCTGCTCGTCTCCCCGTCGCCCGAGGAGGCCTTCGGGCTGGCGGTCGTCGAGGCGCTGGCGTCCGGGCTGCCGGTGCTCTACAGCTCCTGCCCGGCGGTCGAGGACCTGCCCTCACAGGCGGCCCCCGGCAGCCGCCAGGTCCTGGGCGGCCCCGACGAGTTCGCCCGCGCGATCGCGGCGGCCCGCACCGAGGGCCCCCGCCCGCGCACCGCCCCGGACGCCGCCCACCACTACTGCATCACCCGCAGCGCCGCACAGCTGATGGATGTCTACGCGGCCGCAGCCTCGTCGCCCACGTCACCCCAGGGAGTCAGTTCCTCATGACCGAGAACCCCACTGGACCGCGCCGCCCCGCCACGGTCCTCGCCCGCGCCAGGACGCTCCCGGCCTGGTCCCTGCTCGCGGCCGGTGCCGTCGCCGGCGGAATGCTGGGCGGGGCGTACAGCCTGGCCCAGGCACCGACGTACACGGCGACCAGCTATGTCGTCGCCGTCCCCACCGAGAAGTCCGACCCCGCCTCCGCACTCGGCTTCGCGCAGGCCTACGGCCGGGTCGCGACCCAGCTCGCGGTGCTCGGGGACGCGCAGGTGTGGGCGGGAGTCCCGGTCAGGACGCTGAAGTCGAGCGTGCAGACGGCGACCTCGCCGGACGCCCCGATGGTCGCGATCACGGCGACCTCCTCGCGCCCCGACCTCGCCGCCGACATGGCCAACGCGGTCGCCCGCGCCCTGACCCGGCACGCGGACACCGCCCAGAGCGCCACCAACGTCGAACTCCAGCAGTTCGCCCGCGCCACCAAGCCCACCGAGCCGTCCTCGGCCCCGCCCGCTCTGACGGGGCTGGTCGGGGCGAGCGCGGGCGGCCTCCTCGGCGGCCTGGTGCTGCTGGTGCGGCCGCGACGGACCGCCGGAGAGCCGGGGCGCCCGGCCCAGGTGCCCGGCCCGGCCGTCGCCGCCGACGCCCACGGCCACGGCCAGCTGTGACGTACACGACGGAACTCGTCACCGACGACACCGTCTTCGCCGCACTCGCCCCCGACTGGGCGCGCCTGTACGGCCGTTCCTCCAGCGCGACCCCGTTCCAGAGCCACGCCTGGCTGCACTCGTGGTGGCTGTCGTACGGCCGTCCCGGGCGACTCCGTGTTCTGGTGGTGCGCGACGGGGCCGACCTCGTCGCCGCCGCGCCCCTGATGCGCGTACTGCGTCCCGTGCCCTCCCTCGTGCCGCTCGGCGGGGCGATCTCCGACTACGGGGACGTCCTCCTCGACGACGAGCGGGGCGAGCAGCCGGTCGCCGCGCTCACCGAGGCGCTGGCCGCGGCGGCCCGCACCGCACTGGTCGACCTGCGTGAGGTGCGGCCGGGCGGAGCGGCGGAGCGGATCTACGACCACTGGCCCGGGCCGCGGCGCCGGGTCGGCGACTCGCTGTGCCTGGAGCTGCCCGCCGTGCCGATGGACGAGCTGGTGGCCCGGCTGCCGTCGGCCAAGGCCCAGCAGCGGGCGCGCGCCAAGCTGCGCAAGCTGTCCTCGCTCGGCATCGAACGGCATGTCGTGGAGCCCGAAGAGGTCGACAAGGCGCTGCGACGGCTGCTGGAGCTGCACCAACTCCAGTGGCAGGGGAGGAAGGTGACGGGCGAGCATCTGCGGCCGCGGTTCTGCGAGCACCTGGTGCGCTCGGTCGCTCCGATGGTGCGTTCCGGGGACGCGGTCGTCACCGAGTTCCGGCTGGACGACGACGTGGTGGCCGTCGATCTGACGCTGCTGTCGCGACGGCTCGCGGGCGGCTATCTGTACGGCGCCCATCCGTGTCTGCGTGAGCGCAAGGCGGATGTGGCGGTGATGCTGCTCGACGCGGTCGGCGACCACGCGCGGGGCACGCTGAGTCTGCTGCGCGGCAACGAGCCGTACAAGCACCACTGGAAGCCCGAACCGGTGGCCAACCAGCGGCTGCTGCTGGCCCGACGGCGCACCGCCCCGCTGCTGGCGGCGGCGCTGGGCGACGTCGCCGCCCGCAGCCGGGGCAAGGAGCTGGTGCGCAGGTGGAGGGAGCGTGGTGGCGGCGGGCCGTGACCGACCCGCCGCCACCCGGTCCTCACCGGCTGCGCGACCACCAGTCGAAGCGCATGCACAGCTTCCCGCCGATCCAGTACTCCACCCACTCGCCCAGGTCCAGCGGCGAGCAGTTGGGCGGGTTCGTCGGAGTGGGGTCGGGCGTGGGCTCGGGCGTCGGGTCGGGCGTGGGCTCGGTGGGCGCCGGTGTCGGTTCGTCGGTGCGTCCGAAGAGCACGGACCGGTAGATCTCCGACGCCTTCGGGTTGTCGTCGCACTGCCAGACGCCGTGCGGACAGTAGTCCGTGAGCGTGTTGTACAGCGGCTTGTGCTCGTCCATCCACGCGAGCATGCGCCGCATGTACTCGGCGTTGTCTCCGTTGCGGAAGAGTCCCCATTCAGGATAGGAAATTGCTTTGCCGTGGGATTTGGCGAATTCCACGTGTTCCTGAAGCCCGTACGGCTCTTTCACCTGCTGGTCGAATGAGATGCCTTCCGGCTGGTCGTACGAGTCCATGCCGATGATGTCCACGGTGTCGTCACCGGGATAGCACTTCGTCCAGCCGATGGCGTCCTGACCGCGGCTCGGCGTGAAATCGAAGCGGAATTTCTGGCCCGGCACCGAACGCATGGTGGTGACGATCCTGTTCCAGTACTTCTTCCAGGCCTCCGGGTCCGGCCCGCACCGATGGGTGTACGTGATGCCGTTCATCTCCCAGCCGAGCACGATGACCGTGTCCGGCACCTTCAGCGCGACCAGCCGTTCGGCGAGGCGGCGGAAGTGGTGATCGAAGTCGCCCCGCGCGCCCTGCTGGAGCAGCCGCCGGACCTCGTAGTCGGGGACACGGCCCTCGTTGCGCTCCAGCATCGGGACGTTGAGGACGAACATCCGGTCGTCGCGCTCGTTGCGCCAGTCGGCCCAGGAGTCGAGGAAGTTGGGGGCGCCCTCGATGTTGCTCCAGCGGTCGCCGGGCAGATAGGTGTGGCCGACGCGCAGCTCGGCGCCGCCCAGCCAGCGGCTGAGCTCCGAGATGCGGTTCACTCCGCGCGGGCCGTAGTCGAGGTAGGCGCCGAAGGCGGGGAGCTCCGGTACGGGCTTCGGCTCGGGCACGACCACCGGGTCGGCGGACGGGGTGGCCGCCGGCGGCTGAGCGGACGCGGACGGAACGGCCGGTACCGCGGGCACCGCCGGCGTGGGAGTGGGAGGGTCGCCGGCCCGTACCACCCCCGCTGCGAATCCGGGCCCCGAGGCCAGGGCGGCGGACGCGGCGACCGACGCCGCAATGAACGCCAGCCGTCTGGTCCGGGCCCGTCGCTGCTGTGAGTCCATGCCGGCTCCTTTCTCACTCTCGCGCTAATCCGATAACTGACACTCAGTCATGTGAAGACGAACTCCGCCACCGTGCTTGCGGCTTTCGAGTGGCCCTGTCGCCCGCACGGGTGAAACGACCGAAGGAATTGAGTCCGTGTCGCTGTTCGACACCCGCGTCCCCGCCGTACTGCTGCGGATCGACCGAAATCCCTTTCACCACGGAACGCTGGGCGCTGTGCGCTCGCTCGGCAGAGCCGGGGTGGAGGTGCATGTGATCGCGGATTCCGCCGGAAGTCCGGTGGCCCGGTCGCGTTTTGTACGTCGGATCCATCCCCCGCCGCCACCGCAGGCGTCGGCCCCCGACATCGCCGTGGCCCTGCGTCGTATCGCCGCCCGTGTCGCGCGCCCGGCGGTGCTGATCCCGATGGACGACGCGAGCGCGGTCGCCGTGGACCGGCTGCGCGAGGAGCTGGCGCCCGCCTATCTGCTGCCCGCGGCGCCGGGCCCGCTGGCCGAGCGCGTCGCCGACAAGGCGGAACTGGCCGCCCTGTGCGCCGCCGTGGACGTACCGCATCCGCTCACACTGATCCCGCAGAGCGCGGCCGAGGCCGCGGGCGCCGCCTGGCGGCTGGGCCTTCCGGTGATCGCGAAATGGAGCCGGCCCTGGCTGCTGCCGATGGAGAGCGGGCTGCGCAGCACGGTGGTGGTGCGGTCCCCGCAGGAGGCGCGGGAGCTGTATCTGCGCTCGGAGGAGGCGGGCAGCCGGCTGCTGCTCCAGGCGTGGCTGCCGCCCGGCACCGACCGCGACTGGTTCTTCCACGGGTACGTCGACCGCTCGGGTGCCGTGCGCGGCGGGGGCGTCGGCGTCAAGCTGCAGGCCTGGCCGCGCGGGGCGGGCCTGACGGCGGTGGGCCGCTGGACACCGGACCCGCGTGTGCAGGCGCTGGCCGAGCGGGTCACCGGCGAGCTGGGCTACCGCGGCATCCTCGACCTCGACTTCCGCTGCGACGCCGAGGGCCGCCACCACCTCCTCGACTTCAACCCGCGCCCCGGCGCCCAGTTCCGGCTCTTCAGCGACACCGCGGACCTGGACGTCGTACGCGCTCTGCACCTGGACCTGACGCACCGTCCGCTGCCGGACGGGACGCCGCGGGCAGGGCGGGAGTTCGTGGTGGAGAACTACTCCCCGCTGACCGCGTTGCGCCCGACGCGCGCCGGGCGCGAACGGGCCTGGGGTGCCCGGGACGACCGGGCGCCGGGCTGGGCGATGTGGTGGCTGTGGGGCCGGCATGTGTCCCGCCGCCTGCTGGAACGGTTGCGCAGGCTGTGCACCCCGGCCGACGACCGGGCCCGCGTGCGCCTGGTGCGCCAGGCGACCGCCTCGCCGCTGACGACCGACCTGACCGACCTGACCGACGACGAGAAAGCGAGCAGCCGCTGATGTACGACCTGCTGGTGGTGGGCGCGGGCCCGTACGGCCTGTCCATCGCGTCCCACGCCGCGGCCGCCGGACTGAACGTGCGCGTCTTCGGCCGGCCCATGGCGTCCTGGCGCGATCACATGCCGCGCGGGATGTTCCTCAAGTCGGAGCCGCGGGCCTCCAACCTCTCGGACCCGGAGCGTCGCTGGCGCCTCGACGTCTACTGCGAGGGGCAGGGTGTGGCGGCCCGTCACGGGGAGCCGATCCCGGTGCAGCTGTTCGCCGAGTACGGCCTGTGGTTCGCCCGCAACGCCGTTCGGAAGGTCGACGAGCGCACGGTGTCCCGGGTGGTGGCCCTGCGCCCCGGCGGCTTCGAGACGGTCACCGAGGACGGCGAGGTGCTGCCCTCCCGCACTGTCGCGCTGGCCGTGGGCGTGATGCCGTTCGTGGAGATCCCCTCGGCCTTCGACGGCCTCTCCCCCTCCCTCGTCTCGCACAGCAGCCACCACGGTGACCTCGACCGCTTCCGCGGCAAGGACGTCACGGTGATCGGCGGCGGCCAGGCGGCCCTGGAGACCGCGGCCCTCCTCGCGGAACAGGGCACCCGGGTCCGGGTCCTGGCGCGCGCCGACGAGCTGTGCTGGAACGATGTGCCGCCGCCGTGGCAGCGCCCCTGGTGGCAGTCGGCCCGCTCCCCGCACAGCGGCCTGGGCTGCGGCTGGCGCAACTGGTTCTACGCCGAGCGCGCCGGCCTCTTCCGCCGGCTCCCGGAGCCGACGCGGGCCCGGATCGCGGCGACGGCACTGGGTCCGGCGGGCGCCTGGTGGGTGCGGGACCGGGTGGAGCCGGCCGTGGAGGTGCTCCTCGCCCACGAGGTGGCGGCGGCCCGGGCGGTGCCGGGCGGGGTGCGGCTCGACGTGCTGGACCGGGCGGACGGGGCGGGGGTCCTGCGCACCCTGGAGACCGAACACGTCGTCGCGGCCACGGGATTCAGGGCGACCGGCGAGCGTCTCGGCCTGCTCTCCGACGGCCTGCGCTCGGCCCTGGCCACGGGCGCGGACGGCACCCCGGAGGCCGGCCGGGACTTCGAGTCCCCGTCGCATCCCGGCCTGTTCCTGGCGGGCCTGGTGACGGCCTCCGCCTTCGGTCCGGCGATGCGTTTCGTGCACGGCGCGACCTACACGGCGGGTGCGCTGGTACGAGGGGTGCGGCGCCGTCTGCACACCGGTCCGCGCGAGGGGGTCGTCCCGGCGCCGGGGCGGCACGACACGCCGGAGCGGGCACGGCGTTGAGGGGCGCGGGTGCCGGACCGAGGTGTCCGGCACCCGGCGCGCCTACTGGTGGGCCCCGGCCTGCCTACGGCCCCGCCGGTACAGCACGGCCCCGGCCGCGATCATCGCCGCACTGCCGACGGAAGCGGCCAGCATGGCCTCGTTGCTTCCGGTGTCGGGCAGCTGGGGCGGCGGACCGTGGGGGCCGGGGGGCGTGCTGTCTGTGTTGGTCGGCGGTGTGGGGGTGGGCGTCTCCTCACCGTGGCCGGGCGGCGTCGGCGTCGGAGTCGGCGTCTCCTCACCGTGACCGGGCGGCGACGGTGTCGGAGTGGGCGTCTCCTCACCGTGACCGGGCGGCGTCGGCGTCGGAGTGGGCGTCTCCTCACCGTGACCGGGCGGCGTCGGCGTCGGCGTGTCGCCGTACCCCGGGGTGTCCCCGTGGCCGCCGGAGCCGCAGTCGTCGCCGTATGCGGGGTTGAGCCCGCTGATGACGTCCGCCGTGTTCCCGCACGCGTTCACCGGTACCTCGACCGGCGCCTGCGTGTTGTTGCCCGACAGCACACCGGGCGAGCCCTCGGTGCGGCCGTGCGTCGCATGCCCGGAGGGGCCGTGGCCGCCCCCGCCGTAGCCGGACTCGTCGCCGTAGCCGGAGTCGTCGCCGTACGAGGCGCCGCCCCTGTGCGAACCCGATTCGTTCGCACAGGAGTTGCCGAACGCCGGGTTCAACAGGGCGATGACATCGACGGAGTTGCCGCAGGCGTTGACCGGTGCGTCGACCGGAACCTGGATGTCGTTGCCGGACAGGACGCCGGGCGAGCCCTTGGCGGCGCTGCTCGCGTCCGAGTCGGCGAGGGCGGGGCTGCTGCCGCACAGGGACAGGATGCTCGTCGCGGCGGCGGCCGCGACCATTCCCCTACTCAGGGTCTGTCGCAATCTCGTTGTCTTCCTGCTTGAAGAAGTGGGAAAAGCCGGCCTTGGAAGGCAACAGAGGCTGTTTCCAAGGCCGGCTCACACAGCCGGAGTGGCTGGGGACGTTACGGCGTCACTTGTTGATGCAGGTGTTGCCGAACGCCGGGTTCAGCAGCGCGATGACGTTGACGGTGTTGCCGCACACGTTGATCGGGATGTGGATGGGAACCTGGACCACGTTGCCGGAGAGGACGCCCGGCGAGTGGACAGCGGCAGCCTCGGCGCCCGCGTCGGCAAAAGCGGGGGCGGCCATGCCCAGGGCCATGATCGCGCCCGCGACGACAGCAGCGGTCTTCTTCATGAGCTTTCCCTTCTCTGCGGTCATGCCCCTATGACGTGACCTGCAGGCTGTAAACGAGGGATAGACAGACGAAGAAACTACGGAACGTGAGTCGCCCGGTAATTCACTCGAACGCCTTCACAGAATTGACACGAGAAGCCCAACCGAAGAGAAACGGTTCACCTGAGAGACGCAAAACGCTCGGACAGCCCGCGCGCATTCGCGGGCCGCCCGAGCGGATTCAAAACCGGCGGATCAGCCGTTGCCGTTGCCGTTGCCCGCGAGGGCGGAGACGTCGTTGAGAATGTGCGACAGCGGCTCGTCGCCCTTGGCCTGCGTCGAGTTGTCGGCGCACTGCTGGTTCTGCGCGGCCGACAGGACCGGAACGTCCTGGAGGACACCGACGGCGCCGACACCGGCGATACCCTGGGCGTTCGCCTTCACCGGCAGGCCGATGCACAGCTTGTTGGCCGTGCTCTGCACCAGGCTGGCCTGCGGGCTCATGTCGCCCTTGGTGACCGAGTTGCCGAACGCCGAGTGGGCACCGTTGCCGCTCGCGGACTTGGTGCCGTCGTCGTTCCCGATCGCCATGGCCGGCGACGCCGCACCTACGACGGAAGCGGCGACCGCCGCGGCGGCCATTGCCTTCTTCAGCATTTCTGTTCCTTTCCTGGGTGCATCTCCAAAGACGCACGCTCCTGCCCTCGCATCAACCAGCTCCACGGGGTTTGGTTTCGGCACTTCACCCGATCGGGCCGCGGCTGCCGCGAAATTCACGGAATCGACGGACTCCGGTATGCCCGGCGGTCGTTCCATTCACTGGGCCATCGGAGTGAAGAGGAGCAACCAAGCCGCCGCCGGGCAGTTGACCAGAACGCTCCGGTGGACGGGGTTTCTCCAGAAGGGACTAGCAAGTGATCAAGAAGGTTCTGGCTTCCGCCGCGGTCGCGGTTTCCGTTGTGGGTGCCGCCTCCCCCGCCATGGCGATCGGCAACGACGACGGCACCAAGTCCGCCAGCGGCAACGGTGCGCGCCAGTCGTTCGGCAACTCGGCCACCTACGGCAACATGAGCCCGCAGATGGCGCTCATCCAGGGCTCCCTCAACAAGCCCTGCATCGGCCTGCCCGCGAAGGCGAACCTGCAGGGAATCGTCGGCCTCGCCGCCGTCGGCGCCCTCCAGGACGTGCCGATCCTGTCGGCCCCGCAGAACCAGCAGTGTGTCGAGAACTCCACCCAGGCCAAGGGCGACGAGCCCCTGTCGCACATCCTGGACGACATCTCGGTCCTGGCGGGCAACGGCACGGGCAACCACTGAGCCACCCTCGGGGACTGAAGTCCCTGCGCCTTGGGGCTGCAATCTGAGCCCCCGTCAGCGGGCCGCCGGTTTCTCGGCGGCCCGCTGTCTTAGCGTTCGGCGCGTGACGATGAAGAGAACTCTTTCTTCCCTCGCGATCCCCGGACTCGTCCTCGCGACGACCGCGACACTCCTCGCCAGTTCCGCACTCCCCGAACGACAGGCGCCCAAGGCCCTGAACATCCTGCTCATGGGCACGGACGGCCGGGACACCATCACCGCCGCCGAGAAGCGCAAGTTCCACGCCGGCGGCCGCGCCTGCAACTGCACCGACGTCCTGATGCTCGTCCATGTCTCCGCGCGCCGGGACCGCGTCAGCGTGGTGAGCATGCCGCGGGACTCCTACGCGGACATCCCGCCGTACCGCGACGCATCGAGCGGCGAAGAACTCGCACCGCACCCCTCGAAGATCAACGGCGCCTACAACGAAGGCGGCCCCGCGCTCACCATCAGCACGGTCGAGTCGATGAGCGGAATGCGGATCGACCGGTATCTCCAGGTGGACTTCCGGCGTTTCATCGACGCCGTGAACGACGTCGGCGGGGTCGAGGTGTGCACCTCGCGGACCTTGAAGGACTCGGCCACCAAACTGAACCTCAAGCCCGGCAAGCATCGGCTGGACGGGGGTCCGTCGCTGCAGTACGTCCGCTCCCGGCATGTCGACACCAGCGCCGATCTCGGGCGGATCCAACGCCAGCACCGCTTCCTCGTGAACGCGCTGCGCGGGCTCCGGGCCGAGAAGGCGCTCACCGATCCGGTGGGCATGGCGCGCGTGACGGGCACGCTGCTCGGCAAGGGGCAGGTCGAGCAGGGCTTCGACGCCAAGGAAATGGTGCAGCTGGCTGCGGCGCTGCAGAAGGTGCCGACCAAGGCGATCGAGTTCACGACGGTGCCGATCGCCGGCTTCAACGAGACCCGGCCGGACATCGGTTCGACGCTGGCCTGGGACATGGAGCGGGCGGACGCGATGTTCGCCAAGCTGCGCGCGGACCGGCCGCTGCTGAAGGCCGACGCGAACCCCATGCCCAAGGACCCACCGGGCCTGAAGGGCTACGGACCGGTGCGGGGCAGCTCGCTGACCTGCAAATGAGCTCGTACGACCGGGGCGCCCGCGCGGTTCGCGAGTGCGCTGGGCCAATCGGGGCAAAGAACGCAACCCCGGACGGGGTGCGGCCGTTGTCGATCATGCAGCTCCTCACCGGAGTCCGCATTTCGAAAGGGAATGAACATGAAGAAGCTGTGGGCTACCGCGGCTATCGCCGCCTCCGTCGCCGGTGTCTCGGCTGCGGCCGCCCCCCAGGCTCTTGCTATCGGTGACGGCGACGGCACCAGCTCCGCCAGCGGCAACCACGCCTCGCAGGAGTTCGGCAACTCGGCCACGTTCGGCGACATGAGCCCGCAGCTCTCGCTGGTCCAGGGCTCGCTGAACAAGCCCTGTGTCGGCCTGCCGGCGAAGCTGAACCTCCAGGGAATCGTCGGCGCCGCCGCCGTCGGTGTCCTGCAGGACGTGCCGATCCTGTCGGCCCCGCAGAACCAGCAGTGTGTCGAGAACTCCACCCAGGCCAAGGGCGACGAGCCCCTGTCGCACATCCTGGACGACATCTCCGCCCTCTCCGGCAACGGCCAGGGCAACGGCTGATCCTCGGATCCCCGCCACGGCGGGCCACCGGTTCCCCCGGTGGCCCGCCGTTCGGCGTTTCACTTGCGGTAGATCGCCTCGATGTCCTGCGCGTACGCCGACAGCACCGCGTGCCGTTTGACCTTCAGGGACGGCGTGAGCATGCCGTTGTCCTCGGTGAACTCGCCCTCGACCAGGGTGAAGGAACGGATCGACTCGGCGCGGGAGACGGCCTCGTTGGCGTAGTCCACGGCCTTCTGTACGTCGGCGCGCAGCCTCGGGTCCTGGACGAGCTCGGACAGCGGGGTGTCGGCCGGCATTTTGCGGACCGACAGCCAGTGGGTGATCGCCTCGGGTTCGAGGGTGATGAGGGCGGCGACGAAGGGGCGGCTGTCGCCGACCACGAGGCACTGGCCGACCGGGGGGCGGCTGCGCAGCCGGTCCTCCAGGACGGCCGGGGAGACGTTCTTGCCGCCTGAGGTGACGATGATGTCCTTCTTGCGGCCGGTGATGGTGAGATAGCCGTCCTCGTCCAGGGAGCCGAGGTCGCCGGTGGCGAACCAGTCGTCGGTGAGTACGGCGTCGGTGGCGGCCGGGTTGTTCCAGTAGGCGCCGAAGACGATGCCGCCCTTGATGAGGACCTCCCCGTCGTCGGCGATGCGGACGGCGGTGCCGGGGACGGGCGGGCCGACCGTGCCGGGGCGGGGTTTCAGGGGCGGGACGATGGTGGCGGCGGCCGTGGTCTCGGTCAGTCCGTAGCCCTCGTAGACGATGATCCCGGCCGCGTAGAAGAACAGGTTGAGGTTCCGGTCGAGCGGGGAGCCGCCGCTGATGGCGTAGCGCATCCGGCCGCCGAGTTCCTTGCGGACCCGGCGGTAGACCAGCAGGTCGTACAGGGCCCAGGCGGCGTAGAGACCCGGGCCCGGGCCCTTGCCGCGGTCGAGGAACTTGTCCAGGTACTGCTCGCCGAAGCGGACCGCGATGCGGTCGGCGCGGTCGAAGGAGGCGCCGCGGCCGATCTTCTCGGCGGTGGCGCGCCCGGTGTCGTGGATCTTCTCGAAGAGGTACGGCACGCCGACGAGGAAGGTCGGGCGGAACTCCTTGAGCGCCGGGCGGAGTTCGTCGGGCTTGATGCTCGGACAGTGGCCGATCTCGATTCGGGCCATCAGACAGGCGATCTGGAGGGTGCGGCCGAGGATGTGGGCGAGGGGGAGGAAAAGGAGGGTGGAGGCGACCTGGCGGGTGACCTCCTTGAAGATCGGGTGGAGCAGCTCGACCGTGTTGGCGGCCTCGGCGTGGAGGTTGGCGTGGGTGAGGACGCAGCCCTTGGGTTTCCCGGTGGTGCCGGAGGTGTAGCAGATCGTCGCGACGGTGTCGGGGGTCAGGCTCGTGCGGCGCTTGGTGACCTCCTCGTCGGGGATGTCGGCGCCGAGGGTCTCGAGTTCGGTGAGCGCGTTCGCGTCCAACTGCCATATGCGCGGCCGGTCTTGGTGGCCGGCCGTGCCCGTCGTCACCGTGTCGGCGTTCTCCGCGGTCTCGGTGACGACGAAGCGGGCGCCGGAGTCCCGGATGATCCACTCCACCTGCTCGGCGGAGGAGGTGGCGTAGATCGGGACGGTCTGGCCGCCCGCCGCCCAGATAGCGAAGTCCAGGACCGTCCACTCGTAGCGGGTGCGGGACATCACCGCGACGCGGCCGCCCGGTTCGAGGCCTGCCGCGATCAACCCCTTGGCGGTGGCGGTCACTTCGCCGGCGAAGGCAGCGGCCGTGACGGGGTGCCAGGTCTCCCCCCGCCTGCGGCGCAGGACCACCGCGTCGGGGGCCTCGGCCGCGTTGCTGAAGGGCAGGTCCGCGGTGCTGCCGGTCGGTGGCAGGGGGGCGAGGGGTGCGGTGCGGGCCTCTCGCACCACGCCCTTCGCGTCCCTGGTGATCTCGACCTCGGTACGGCTTGCCAGGTCGGTGCGCTGCTTCGCCCGCTTCAAGTCCTTGCGTACGCCCATGACGGCCCCCAGTCTGCTCTGACTGAGGGGTCAACTTACTCGTGCGTAACAAAAGGTCAAGAGGGTCCGGCAGGAGCTCGTGTCAGCCGCCGTAGCGCCTCGCCTGGTCGATCGCCTCGGCGAGCTGTCGTACGTCCTCGTCCTCGGTGCTCTTGGCCAAGTCGTGGGCGCGCTCGCTCAGTTCACCGAGGGACGGGGTGCCGGGCAGGGGGCTGAACTCGGCGCCGTAGGAGCGCAGGGTGTCGGCGAAGTAGGCGGCGACGGCGGTGACCTGGAGGCGGGAGCCCGCTTCCCAGAGGTCGCCGTCGAGGTCCTCGCTCTCCAACTGGCCGGACTCCTCGTGCGGGGTGCGGGACTCGGGGTCGAGCCAGCGGACGCTCGCGGTGGCGAGGTGGCCGTCGGAGCCGGGCTTGTGGCGGACGGCGTAGAGGGCGGTGACGGTGTGGCCGGGGCCGATCTCGCCGCCGTCGACGCTGTCGTCGCGGAAGTCCTCGTCGTCGACCCGGCGGTTGTCGTAGCCGACGAGGCGGAACTCCAGGACCGTCTCGGGGTCGAAGGCGACCTGGGCCTTGGCGTCGCGGGCGGTCAGGTCGATGTTCCGCGGGAGTTGCTCGACGAAGACCTTGCGGGCGTCGTCCTCGTCGGAGACGTAGGCGGTGTGGCCGTCGCCCTTGTCGGCGAGCTGTTCCATCAGCTGGTCGCCGTAGTCGCTGCCGACTCCGACGCCGAAGAGGGTGATGCCGTGCTCGCGGCGTTCGCTCGCGATGCGTTCGAGGATGGTGTCGGCGTCGGTGTCGCCGGTGTTGGCGAGGGCGTCCGAGATGAGGACGACGCGGTTGGTGGCGCCTTCGCGCAGGCCGTCCTCGGCGGTCTCGTAGCCGGTGTCGACGCCGGCGCCGAGATTGGTGGAGTCGGTGGGTTCCAGGCCGTCGATCGCGTCGTGGACCTCGTCGCGGTTGCCGTCCAGGCGGGTCATCGGCAGGACCCGCTCGGCCTCGTCGCTGAAGGTGACGATGGCGACCGAGTCGTCGTCGCGGAGCTGGTCCGTCATCGTGCCCAGGGAGTCCTTGGCGAGGTCGAGGCGGCCCGGCTCGGCCATGGAGCCGGAGATGTCGATGACGAAGGTCAGGGCGGCCGGCGGGCGTTCCTCGCTGTCCTCGGCGGCGCGGGTGGCGAGGCCGACGCGGACCAGGGACCAGTCGTCCTCGTCGGTGCGGGCACCGTCGACGGTCACCGTGAAGCCGTTGCCGTCGGGACGGTCGTAGTCCTGGCGGAAGCTGTTGACGAACTCCTCCGGGCGGACCGTCGAGGGGTCGGGCATGCGGCCCTCGGCGAGGGTGCGGCGGGCGTAGCCGTAGGAGGCGGTGTCGACGTCGAGGGCGAAGGTGGAGAGGTAGTCGGGCTCGGGGGCGACGTCACGGGAGTCGCTGTCCGAGCTGTCCGGGCTGCTGCCCTGCTGCTCCCCCTCCGGCGCGGGTGCGTAGCCGCCGCCCTTGTTGCCACCGTCGTACGAGGATCCGTTCGCGCCGTCGCCGCTCGCGCTGCAGCCCGTCAGCAGCAGGCCGCCCGCCGCGGTGAGCGCGAGCAACGCGGCGCGCACACGTCGTATTCGATACTGCTCCATCTTCCGTGCCCCCTTGGTCCGTTGACGTCGACCTTTGTGACTGTGACGGGCCAGGGGGCCGGAACGTGCGCTACGGAGCGTTGCGGAAGCGTCTCGAAGAGGCCACGGAGCAGGGCCGTTGAGACCGGTAGGTGATCCTCCGGTGACCTAGGACACCACGTCCTTGCGGGCGAAACCGCGGAAGGCCAGCGCGAACAGCACGAGGGCGTACGTTATCGAGACCGCGGTGCCCTGGATCATGCCGGACCACTCGGGAGTGGGCTGTACGGCGTCCGCCCAGGCGAACTGCCAGTGCGCGGGCAGGAAGTGGCGCCAGTCGCCGAGCGCGGTCACGGCGTCCAGGACGTTGCCGACGATGGTCAGGCCGACGGCGCCGCCGACCGCGCCGAGGGGGGCGTCGGTCTTGGTCGAGAGCCAGAACGCGAGCCCCGCGGTGACCAGTTGGGAGACGAAGATGAATCCCACGACGACGACGAGCCTCTGTGCCGCCGTTCCCGGGTCGAGTGAACCTCCCGTGGGCAGTTCCAGCGAGCCCCAGCCGTAGGCCGCCGTGCCGACGGCCAGCGCGACGATGGGCAGCAGGATCATCGCGGCCAGGCTGAGGCCGAGGCCGACGACGAGCTTGGACCACAGAAGGCGGGCCCGGGGCACGGGGGCCGCGAGGAGATAGCGCAGGGAGGACCAGCCGGCCTCCGAGGCCACCGTGTCCCCGCAGAACAGGGCGACCGGGATGACCAGCAGGAAGCCCGCCGACACGAACAGGTTGACCGCGGCGAAGTTGGCGCCGGACGCGGTCGCCGTGTCCATCAGGGAGACCGTGTTGTTGCGGCCGCCCGGCTCGCCCCCGATGGCGAAGGCGACGAGCAGGACGAACGGCAGGGCGGCGAGGATGCCGCCCATGACGATCGTGCGGCGGCGCTTGAGCTGGCGGATCAGCTCCACGCGCAGGGGGAGCGTACGGCCCGCTTTGTAGCCGGAGGCCGTCTCGGTCAGCGTGCTCATGCGGCACCTCCGATCAGGGTGAGGAAGGCGTCCTCCAGGCGACGGTGCGGGCCCACCGACTGGACGGGCACCTCGAGCCGGACGAGTTCGGCGACCAGACGCTCGGCGCTGCCGTCGGCGTCGAGGCGGATCAGGATGCCCTCGTCGGTGCGGAGCGCCGAGACGATGCCGGGCAGCGCCGCCACCTTCTCGACGATCGGCTCCTCGACGGGCGAGGCCGTGCCGACCAGCAGGGTGTCGCCGGAGCCGACGATCTCGGCGACCGGGCCGGCCTGGACGAGGCGGCCGCGGTCCATGACCACCAGGTGGGTGCAGGTCTGCTCGACCTCCGCCAGCAGATGGCTGGAGACGATGACCGTGCGGCCGGCCGCCGCGTAGCGGATCATCACCTCGCGCATCTCGCGGATCTGTGGCGGGTCGAGGCCGTTGGTCGGCTCGTCGAGGATGAGCAGGTCCGGCAGGCCGAGCATGGCCTGGGCGATGGCCAGGCGCTGGCGCATGCCCTGGGAGTACGTGCGGACCGCGCGGGCCAGTGCGTCACCGAGGCCGGCGATCTCCAACGCCTCGTCCAGGTGGGAGTCCTCGGCCGGGCGGCCCGTCGCCCGCCAGTACAGCTCCAGGTTCTCGCGGCCCGAGAGGTGCGGCAGGAAGCCCGCGCCCTCGACGAACGAGCCGACCCGGGACAGGACCGGGGCGCCGGGGCGGATCGCGTGACCGAAGACCCGGATCTCGCCGCCGTCCGGCTTGATCAGGCCCATCAGCATGCGCAGGCTGGTCGTCTTGCCGGCGCCGTTGGGGCCGAGGAGGCCCAGCACCTGGCCCTTCTCGACGCGGAAGGACAGGTCACGGACGCTGTAGCGGTCGCCGCCCGCGTACTTCTTGCTCAAGTCGGTGATCTGGAGCGGGACTTCGGCCAGCTCCGGGTCCGGGGCGGGCATGGCCGTGCGGCGGCGGCCCGTCAGGAGCAGGAGCAGCGCGAGCACGGCGCCCGCGAGGGGCAGCCACCAGACCCAGGAGGGCAGCGGGGCGGCCGCGGTGGAGACGCCGGGGGCCGTCGGGACCTCGAGGTCGCCCTTCAGGGAGACGGTGTACGTCGCCGGGGCGGCCGGGGAGGCGTAGCCGAGGTCGGTGGAGGCGAGGACCAGGCGGAGGCGGTGGCCCGTGTCGATCTTGTGGTCGATCGCCGGGAGGGTGATCGTCACGTCCTTGCCGGACTTGGCGCCCTCGACGCGGACGGGTGAGACCAGCTGGGACGGCAGTACCTGCTGAGTGCCGTTCGGGCTCACGTCGTAGACCTTGGCGAAGAGGACGGCGTCGTCGGACGTGGACTTCACGTGGACGGTGGCCGTCGGGGCGCCGGTGATGCGGAGGTCGTCGGTGACCGGCTTCGAGTCGAACCGGGCGAACTGGCCCGGGAAGTCCAGGGAGACCCCGACGCCCAGCGAGGAGAGCTGGGAGAGGCCGGAGCCGCCGAGGCCCGGGAGGGCGGAGACGGCGGGCGGGTTGGCGCCGGCCGGGTTGTCGAAGTCCTGCTCGCGGCCGGTCAGGGCGATGGACTTCCGACCGCTCTCCAGGCCGGGGTAGGTGTCGTCACTGGCGCCCCGGAGCTGCGCCGCGCCGTCGGTGGAGTCGACGCCGCCGGTGCGGGTGACGCGGAAGGCCGGCCCGGTGTCGGTGGTCTTCTCGTCCTTGAGATAGCGGTCGAACCAGGACTGCACGCGGGACTGGACGCGGCTCGTCTCCATGTCTCCGCCGTCATGGCCGCCGGCGATCCAGTCGACGTCCACGGGGGCGCCGTTGGCCTTGATCGCCTTCTCGGCGGCGTCGGCCTGGTCCAGCGGGAAGAGGGAGTCGGTCTGGCCCTGGATGAGCAGGGTCGGGACCTTGATCCTGTCGCCGACCGCGGAGGGCGAGCGCTCCTCCAGCATCTTCTCGGCCGCGGCGTCCGGGGTGCCGGACTCGGCGACGCGCTGGTACATCTCGCAGATCTGCGGTTCGAACTTGTCGCAGCCGCCCCCGGTGTTGACGAAGATGCCGGCCCAGAGCTTCTTGAAGACGCCGTTCGGGAAGAGGGCGTCCGAGAGGTTCCAGTAGGTGATCGCCGGGGCGATGGCGTCGACACGGTCGTCGTGGCCGGCGGTGAGGAGGGCGATCGCGCCGCCGTACGAGCCGCCCGCCATGCCTACGCGGGGGTCGCCCTTCTTGTCGAGCTGGACCGTCGGCTGCTCGGCGAGCCAGTCGATCAGTTTCTCGACGTCGGCCACCTCGGCGTTCGGGGCGTTGAGGCCGACCTTGCCCGTCGACTTGCCGAAACCGCGGGCGGACCAGGTGAGGACCGCGTAGCCGTCCCGGGCGAGGGCTTCGGCCTGCTCGCGTACGTCGTTCTTGCTGCCGCCGAAGCCGTGGCCGAGGAGGACGGCGGGGTGCCTGCCGGCGGCTTCGGGGGTGAAGTACGAGGTGTCTATGCGTACGCCGTTCACCGCCATGACCCGGTCGGCCTGGTGCACCGGGGGCGCGTCGTCGGCGGCGACGGCCGTCCATGTACCGGCACCGGCGAGTACGACGACGGAGGCCGCGGCGGCGATCCACCGTCGCGGCCTCCGAAGGCGCCCTCGCAGTCCGGGGGGTCGAAGATCCATGGTTCAACGGTACGGGGTGAAACTGTCGGGGAGTTATCGACCGAGGGCTGAACCTTCGACATCCCGTAGGGGTACGGGAGCGTTGTCGTGTACCGCGTTCGCTGTATGGCCAAGAGCTCGGTCCGGTCTGGAATTTGCCGGGTGCGGGTTGTTCGTGGCTGGTCGCGCCCACGCGGCGGAGCCGCGAATCGATACAGCCCCCCGCCCCTTTTCGCCCCTGCGGGGCGATCGGGGTGTCAGTCCTCCGTCGGGATCGAGACCAGCCACCTCGTGCCCCTCCGCGGGCGGAGGTACATCGCCCAGTACAGGGTCGCCGCCGCCGTGATGCCGCCCGTCCAGAGCAGGTACGTCGTCTCCTGTCGGCTCAGGATGTACGTCAGTACGGCTATCAGCAGCACCGGGATCGCCGGCCACAGGGGCATGCGCCAGGCCGGGGTGTGTTTGTGGGGGCCCTTGCGGGAGAGCAGTGCCGCCACCGCCACCAGCAGGTACATGGCGGTCACCGAGACGCCGGTGATGCCGTACAGGGTGTCCAGGTTCACGAAGCAGAGGATCGCGCCGGGGACGCCGACCGCGAGGGTGGCGACCCACGGGGAGCCGAAGCGGCCCAGTCTGGCGAAGACGTTGTTGACCGGGGTGGGCCAGGCCTTGTCGCGGGCCGAGGCGAAGAGGACGCGGGAGTTCTGGATGACCATGACGATGCCCGCGTTGATGATCGCGAGGGCCACGCAGAGGCTGACGAAGGTGCCGACGGCGGAGTTGGACCAGGTGGTGACCATCGTGCCGATGTCGCCGCCCGTGAGCGCGGAGAGGTCCTTGGCGCCCATCGTGATCGCGATCACCGGGACCAGGATGATCACGGAGGAGATCGCGAGGGTGGCGAGGACCGTGCGGGCCACGTTGCGGCGCGGGTTCTCCATCTCCTCGGAGAGGTAGACGGCGGTGGAGAAGCCCTGGGTGATGAAGAGGGCGATGGCCAGGCCGGACACGATCAGCATCGCCGTCACCGTGTCCGCGTGGCCGTCCGCGCCTGCCACCTGGAAGGACACCAGGCTGTCCGCGCCTCGCTCGCCGTGCGCGAAGCCCAGGACCGCGACCACGGCCGCCGCGATCACCTCGAGGACCAGGAAGACACCGGTGATCCACGCGTTGGCACGCAGGTCGAGCAGGCCGGCGAGGGTCGCCAGGAGCATGACGCCGGCGCCCGCCGTCGACGGGTCGAGGTGGACGATCGGGGCCAGGTAGTCCGCCGTGCCCATCGCGATCACCGGCGGGACGATCATCACGACCAGGAGGGACAGCACGAAGACGAGCCAGCCCGCCAGCCGGCCCGCCATCGTCGAGACCATCGCGTACTCGCCGCCCGCGCTGGGAATGAGCGTGCCCAGCTCGGAGTAGCAGAACGCCACGGCGATACAGAGGAGGGAGCCGATGGCGATGGTCAGGGCGGTCGCGGTGCCGAGCGAGCCGAACAGGTCCGGGACCACCACGAAGAGCGTGGACGCGGGGGTCACACAGGAGAGGGTGAGGAGGGTGCCGCCGACGACTCCGATGGAGCGCTTGAGCTTCTGGGGGCTGTCGGGCGCCTCGGGGAGAGCGGCCTCGGCAGGGCGGAGCGTGTCGGTCATACGACGGTTCCGATCGACTCGTGCAGCAGATGGCGCTGATGGAACCCCGACGAAAACCATTGCGTCAATGGCTTGCTTGCTACGGAATCAGTAGATCAACTGCCCTTTCACATTCGTATACGGCAGTCAAACGCTGTCCCCTCCCCGCCCTTGAGGTGTGCGGGAACCGCAGCGTCGGCGGCGAAAAAATCCCGTCGCGGGGATGTCGGTGCGGCCCGCTAAAGTCATTTCTCGCAGAACTCACATACGAATCACAGCTACGGGTGGGGAACATGAAGCTGAGGCACACCGCTGCCTGGGTGGGGTTCACGGCGGCGGCGCTCGTCGCGACGTCAGCGTGCAGCGCGGAGTCCGTGAAGCAGACGGCCGACGCGGTCGACAAGACGGACACGATCATGGCGGCGCTCACGCGGGCCACCGACCGCACCGAACAGACCGGCTCGGCCGAGATCAAGATGACGACCGACCTGGGCACCGGCACGCCGATAGCCATGGACGGCACGTACTCGTGGGGCGACGGCATCGCCTACGACGTCCAGATGGACACCGCGGCCGCGCAGATGCAGACCGTGCAGGACGACCCGACGATCCACTGTCTGCTCGTCGACGGCGTGTACTACTACGACGTCGACCCGCAGGCCTCGGGCCCGCTCAAGGGCAAGGAGTGGATGAAGGTCGACGCCTCCGCGGTGTTCGGCGAGAACGGCGCCGCGGCGATGAGCGGGGGCGGCGGTGGCAACCCGACGGCCTCGATGAAGGGCCTCAAGTACGCCGATGACGTCGAGGACCTCGGTTCGGAGACCGTCGACGGGCAGAAGACGACCCACTACCGGGCCGTGATCGACCAGTCGAAGATGGGCAAGTTCAAGGACGCCTACACCGACAAGGACAACCTGCTGGGCTCGGTGACCGGCGGCGCGGACTCCATCACCATGGAGATCTGGGTGAACGACAAGGACCTGCCCGTCCGTCTGAAGCAGGTGATGGGCAAGGTCACGGCCACCATGGACTTCTCCGAGTTCGGTGCCGCGGCCGAGGTCAAGGCTCCGCCGGCCGCGGAGACCGCCGACATGACCCAGGCGCTCAAGGACGCGCAGGGGCAGTAGGCACGACTGAGCCCGAACACCTGGGGGGGTGCCCGGGCTCAGAGGTCACTCAGTGGTTGCGCGGGAACCCGAGGTCGACGCCCGAGGGGCCGTCGGCCGGGTCGGGCCAGCGGGTGGTGACGACCTTGCCGCGGGTGTAGAAGTGCGTGCCGTCGTTGCCGTAGATGTGGTGGTCGCCGAAGAGCGAGTCCTTCCAGCCACCGAAGCTGTGATAGCCGACGGGGACCGGGATCGGGACGTTCACGCCGACCATGCCGGCCTCGACCTCCAGCTGGAAGCGGCGGGCGGCGCCGCCGTCCCGGGTGAAGATCGCGGTGCCGTTGCCGAACGGGGAGGCGTTGATCAGGGCGATGCCGTCGTCGTAGGTGTCGACGCGCAGCACGGTCAGCACCGGGCCGAAGATCTCGTCCTGGTACGCCTTCGCCGTGGTCGGCACCTTGTCGAGGAGCGAGATGCCGATCCAGTGGCCGTCCTCGAAGCCCTCGACCGTGTAGCCGGAGCCGTCCAGGACGACCTCGCAGCCCTCGGCCGCCGCGCCCGTGACGTACGACGCCACCTTGTCGCGGTGGACCTTCGTGATGAGCGGGCCCATCTCGGAGGCCGGGTCGTTGCCGGGACCGATCTTGATCTTCTCGGCGCGCTCGCGGATCTTCTCCACCAGCTCGTCGCCGATCGCACCGACCGCGACCACGGCCGAGATGGCCATGCAGCGCTCGCCCGCCGAACCGTAGGCGGCCGACACAGCCGCGTCCGCCGCCGCGTCGAGGTCGGCGTCCGGGAGGACCAGCATGTGGTTCTTGGCGCCGCCCAGGGCCTGGACGCGCTTGCCGTTGGCGGAGGCCGTGGTGTGGATGTAGCGGGCGATCGGGGTCGAGCCGACGAAGGAGACGGCCTTGACGTCCGGGTGCTCCAGGAGACGGTCCACGGCCACCTTGTCGCCGTGCACGACGTTGAAGACACCGTCGGGCAGTCCGGCCTCGGCCAGCAGCTCGGCGATCTTCAGGGAGGCCGACGGGTCCTTCTCCGACGGCTTCAGCACGAAGGTGTTGCCGGTCGCGATGGCGATCGGGAACATCCACATCGGGACCATCGCCGGGAAGTTGAACGGCGTGATGCCGGCCACGACACCCAGCGGCTGCCGGATCGAGGCCACGTCCACGCGGCTGGCGACCTCGGTCGACAGCTCACCCTTCAGCTGCACGGTGATCCCGCACGCCAGGTCCACGATCTCCAGACCGCGCGCGACCTCGCCCAGCGCGTCGCTGTGCACCTTGCCGTGCTCGGCGGTGATCAGCTCCGCGATCGCGTCCCGGTTCGCCTCGAGCAGCGCCCGGAACCTGAACAGGATGGTCGTCCGCTTGGCCAGCGACGACGTGCCCCAGGTCTGGAACGCGTCCTTGGCGGCGGCGACGGCGGAGTCCACCTCCTCCACGGAGGCGAACGCGACCTTGGTGGTGACCGCGCCGGTCGCAGGGTCGGTGACCGGCCCGTAGTTGCCCGACGCGCCTTCGACGGTCTTGCCGCCGATCCAGTGGTTGACGATCTTCGTCATGCCCAGTTGCTCCTTCACAGATGGCGGCGTCGGGTAGAGACGTGCCGGTCGTACAGCTCTCGTGCCTTGACCGCCGACGGTCGGGTCGCGGTCTCGGCCACAGGTACATCCCACCAGGCTTGCGCCGGAGGCGCGCCCGACACTGTGTCTGCCGTTTCGGTCTCGACGTAGACACATGTGGGAGTGTCCGCCGCACGTGCCTGAGCGAGGGCCTCGCGCAGGTCACCCACGGTCTTCGCGCGCAGCACGCGCATGCCCAGGCTGGCCGCGTTGGCGGCCAGATCCACCGGGAGCGGCGCCCCGGTGTAGGTACCGTCCTCGGACCGGTACCGGTACGCGGTGCCGAACCGCTCACCGCCCACCGACTCGGAGAGCCCGCCGATCGAGGCGTACCCGTGGTTCTGGATGAGCAGCATCTTGATCGCGACGCCCTCCTGGACGGCGGTCACGATCTCGGTCGGCATCATCAGGTACGTGCCGTCGCCGACCAGCGCCCAGACGTTGCGCTCGGGGTCGGCCATCTTCACGCCGATCGCCGCCGGGATCTCGTAGCCCATGCAGGAATAGCCGTACTCCAGGTGGTACTGGTCCCGGGAGCGTGCCCGCCACAGCTTGTGCAGATCGCCGGGGAGCGAGCCGGCCGCGTTGATGATCACGTCCGACTCGTCGACGATCGCGTCCAGCGCGCCGAGGACCTGCGGCTGGGTCGGGCGTACGTCCGGTTCGTCGGCCTCGTAGGCGGCGTCGACGCGGTACTCCCAGCGGTCCTTGTCGAGCGTGTACTCGCCGACGTACGACTCCGTGACCCGGTGGTCGTGCGTCCGCAGGGCCGCGGTCAGTTCGGCCAGGCCGCTGCTCGCGTCCGCGACGAGCGGCTGCCCGGCGAGCTTGTGGCCGTCGAACGGGGCGATGTTGAGGTTGAGGAAGCGCACCCCGTCACCCGAGAACAGGGTGTGGGAGGCCGTCGTGAAGTCGGTGTAGCGGGTGCCGACGCCTATCACCAGGTCGGCCTGGCGGGCGAGTTCGTTGGCGGTGGCGGTGCCGGTGTGGCCGATGCCGCCGACGTCCTGGGGGTGGTCCCAGCGCAGGGAGCCCTTGCCGGCCTGGGTGGAGGCGACGGGGATGCCCGTGGTCTCCGCGAACTCGGCGAGGGCCTCCTCCGCGCGGCTGTGGTGGACGCCGCCGCCGGCGACGATCAGCGGGCGCTGGGCCGCGCGGATCGCCCGTACCGCCTCGGCGAGTTCGGTCGGGTCCGCGCCCGGCCGTCGTACGACCCAGGTGCGCTCGGCGAAGAAGTCGTCGGGCCAGTCGTAGGCCTCGGCCTGGACGTCCTGCGGGAGCGCGAGGGTCACCGCGCCCGTCTCCACCGGGTCGGTGAGGACGCGCATCGCCTGGAGGGCCGCCGGGATCAGGGCCTCCGGCCGCGTGACGCGGTCGAAGTACCTCGACACCGGGCGCAGGCTGTCGTTGACGCTGATGTCTCCCGCGTAGGGGACTTCGAGCTGCTGGAGGACCGGGTCCGCGACGCGGGTGGCGAAGATGTCGCCGGGGAGGAGCAGGACCGGGAGGCGGTTGATCGTGGCGAGCGCGGCGCCGGTGACCAGGTTGGTCGCGCCGGGGCCGATCGACGTCGTCACGGCGTGCGTGGACAGGCGGTTGGACTGGCGGGCGTAGCCGATGGCCGCGTGGACCATCGACTGCTCGTTGCGGCCCTGGTGGTACGGCATGTCGTCGCCGAACTCGATGAGCGCCTGGCCGAGTCCGGCCACGTTGCCGTGGCCGAAGATGCCCCAGGTGGCGCCGATCAGCCGCTGCCGTACGCCGTCGCGCTCCGTGTACTGGGCGGCGAGGAAGCGTACGAGTGCCTGCGCGACCGTGAGCCTCGTCGTTGAGGTCATCGGTAACCCTCCGTGTGGTCCGGGTGGAAGCAGATCCGCCACTCCCGCGTCTGACCCGGTCCCGCCATGACGTTCAGGTAGTACATGTCGTGGTCGGGCTGGGCGATGGACGGGCCGTGCCATCCGTCGGGGACGAGGACGGCGTCGCCGGAGCGGACCTCCGTGAGGACGTCCGATCCGCCCTCACGGGAGGGAGATACGCGCTGATAGCCGAAACCGTTCGGGCCGTCGATCTCGAAGTAGTAGATCTCCTCCAGCTCCGCTTCCTCGCCGGGCCGGTTCTCGTCGTGCTTGTGGGGCGGGTACGAGGACCAGTTGCCGCCGGGGGTGATGACCTCGACGGCGATGAGCTTGTCGCAGTCGAAGGCGTCGGCGGAGGCGAAGTTGCGGACGTGGCGCAGGCGGTTGCCGCTGCCGCGTTCTTCGGTGGGGACCTCCGGCGCGGGGCCGTAGCGGGCGGGGAGTCGTCGCTCGCACTTCGCTCCTGCCAGGGCGAAGCGGCCTCCCGCGCCGGAGGCGATCGTTGCCCGGGCGTCGCGGGGAACGTACGCGAAGTCGGAGACCGACGCGAACACGCTTTCCCTGCCCAGGAGTTGGAACTCGTTCTCTTCTGTTTGTACGGTACATCCGCCTTCCAGCGGAAGGACGATCCACTCGCTGTCGCCGGTGGTGAAGGTGTGCGTGCCACCCGGTTCCAGCGTGACGATCCGCAGACTGCAGTAGGTCCAGCCGGCCCGCTTGGGGTCGATGTCCACGGTGTACAGGGCGTTGGTCGAGGATCCCTCGGGAACGTACAACTCGTTGCTCATGCGGCCCTCACAGCAGTCCTACGGCGGTGTCCACGGCGGCGGCCACGTCCCCGTCCGCCGGGTAGAGCAGCGAACGGCCGACCACCAGTCCCCGGACGGTGGGGAGTTGCAGCGCCCCGCGCCACTTCTCGTACGCGCCGTCCTGGTCGTCGCCCACCTCGCCGCCCAGGAGGACGGCGGGCAGCGTGGAGGTGGCCATGACCTCGGCCATGTCGTCGGGGTTGTCGGTGACGGGGACCTTCAGCCAGGTGTAGGCCGAACTGCCGCCCAGGCCCGAGGCGATGGCGATGGACTTGGTGACGGCCTCGGCGGAGAGGTCGTTCCTGACCTTGCCCTCGTCCGTGCGGCTGCTGATGAACGGCTCGACGAAGACCGGGAGTTGCCGTGCGGCCATGTCGTCGATCGCGCGGGCGGTGGACTCCATGGTGGTGAGGGAGCCCGCGTCGGCGTAGTCGATCCGCAGGAGCAGCTTGCCGGCGTCGAAGCCGAGCCGCTGTATGTCCTCGGCGCGGTGGCCGGTGAAGCGGTCGTCGAGTTCGAAGCTGGCGCCCTGGAGGCCGCCGCGGTTCATCGAGCCCATGACGACCTTGCCGTCGAGGGCACCGAGGAGGAGCAGGTCGTCGAGGATGTCGGCGGTGGCGAGGACGCCGTCGACGCCGGGGCGGGACAGCGCCAGGACCAGGCGTTCGAGCAGGTCGGCGCGGTTGGCCATGGCGAACTTGCGGTCGCCGACGCCGAGGGCGCCGCGGGCCGGGTGGTCGGCGGCGACGATCATCAGGCGGTCGTTCGAGCCGAGCAGCGGCCTGCGGACCCGGCGGGCGGCGGCCTCCGCGATCGCCTCGGGGTGGCGGGTGCGCAGACGGACGAGTTCGGAGACGTCGACGGTCACTTGACGGCCCCCGCGCTGATCGCGGCCTCGACCTCGTCCGGTGTGGGCATCGCCGAGCTGCACTCCAGGCGGGAGGCGACGATGGCGCCGGCCGCGTTGGCGTGCCGCATGATCTTCTCCAGGTTCCAGCCTTCGAGGAGGCCGTGGCAGAGGGAGCCGCCGAAGGCGTCGCCGGCGCCGAGTCCGTTGAGGACGGTGACGGGCAGGGGCGGGACCTCGGCGGTGTTTCCGTTTCGGTCGACCGCCAGGACACCCTTGGGGCCCTGCTTGACCACGGCGATCTCGACACCGGCGTCCAGCAGTGCCTGGGCCGCCGCGCGGGGTTCGCGGACGCCTGTCGCGACCTCCACCTCGTCGAGATTGCCGACCGCGACGGTGGTGTGGCGCAGGGCCTCCTCGTAGAAGGGGCGGGCCTGCGCGGGGTCCTTCCAGAACATCGGGCGCCAGTCGAGGTCGAAGACCGTGAGTCCCGCCTTGGCCCGGTGGGCGAGGGCCGCCAGCGTCGCCGTACGGCTGGGCTCCTCGCTCAGGCCGGTGCCGGTGACCCAGAAGATGCGGGCGTCACGGATGGCGTCGAGGTCGAGCTCGTGGGCGTCGATCTCCAGGTCCGGGGCCTTGGGCTCCCGGTAGAAGTAGAGCGGGAAGTCGTCCGGCGGGAAGATCTCGCAGAAGACGACCGGGGTGGGCAGGCCCGGGACCGGGGTGACCCAGCGGTCGTCGACGCCGAAGTCCTTCAGCGCCTGGTGGAGATAGGCGCCGAAAGGGTCGTCGCCGGTGCGTGTGATCACCGCGGCGCGGCGTCCCAGGCGGGCGGCGGCGACCGCTACGTTGGTGGCCGAGCCGCCGAGGAACTTGCCGAAGGTCTCCACCTCCGGCAGTGGGACGCCCGTCTGCAGCGGATAGATGTCTACTCCGATCCGCCCCATGGTGATCAGGTCGTACGCCATCGAGTTCCCTTCGTATCGACTCTCCCCCGGATTTCTAGTCCCGGATCCCGAGCCCTGTCAATGTTTTGTCCAGACATTCGGACGAGACCTTGACAGCGCTTACCGTCCGAACGGAAGCTGGCCGGCATGACGTCGTTGTCACCTCAGCCCTCACTGTCGCGCATCCGGATCGGGTCGGCTCCCGACTCCTGGGGTGTGTGGTTCCCCGACGACCCCCAGCAGGTCCCCTGGCAGCGCTTCCTCGACGAGGTCGCCGGCTCCGGTTACGAGTGGATCGAGCTGGGCCCGTACGGGTATCTGCCGACCGATCCCGCGGTCCTCACCGAGGAGGTGGACCGTCGGGGCCTGAAGGTGTCCGCCGGCACCGTCTTCACCGGCCTGCATCATGGCGAGGCCGTGTGGGAGAAGACCTGGGCGCATGTCGCGGACAACGCGGTGCTGGCGCAGGCGATGGGAGCGAAGCACCTCGTGGTCATTCCGTCCTTCTGGCGGGACGACAAAACCGGTGAGGTGCTGGAGTCCGACACCCTGACGCCGGAGCAGTGGCGGAATCTCACCTCGCTGACCGAGCGGCTGGGGCAGCGGGTGCGGGAGGAGTACGGGCTCCGGATCGTCGTCCATCCGCATGCCGACACCCACATCGACAGTGAGTCGAATGTCGTCCGGTTCCTGGACGGGACCGACTCCTCGCTCGTGTCGTTGTGCCTGGACACCGGGCACTACGCGTACTGCGGCGGGGACAGCGTCAAGCTGATCGAGACGTACGGGTCGCGGATCGGGTATCTGCACCTCAAGCAGGTGGACCCGGAGATCCTCGCGGACGTGCGGGCCAAGGGCACGCCGTTCGGGCCCGCGGTGGCGCAGGGTGTGATGTGTGAGCCGCCGACGGGTGTGCCCGCGCTCGGGCCGGTGCTGGAGGCTGCGGGGAAGCTGGATGTGGATCTGTTCGCGATTGTCGAACAGGACATGTACCCCTGTGAGCCGGACAAGCCGTTGCCCATTGCTCAGCGGACTCGTGCGTTTCTTCGGAGTTGCGGGGCGTGACGGGCGCCTGAAGGGGTGCCGGGTGCTGTGCGTGGGCGAGTGCAGATGATTCGTGGCCTGTCGCGCAGTTCCCCGCGCCCCTGAGGGTGTTGCAGCATGGGGCGATGAGTCGTGCCGTGCGCGTCCTGAACGGATATGGGCCCTCGGGGGCCTGGGAGTTCGCCGTTGCCGCGCCTCATCCCCGGGTGCGGCCCGCGATCATCAGCTATCGCGGGGTCCGGGTCGCCATGAATGGGCCCCGGCGACGGCTGGAGGCCCCCATCGGGGCGGCCACGCTGCTCCTCGGGTTCGAGGAGCCCGTACGGATCTCCCGGGCGGGACGCGCCCCTGACACCCTCGTGTCCGTGTTCTGCGGGCCCACGACGACCCCTGCCGTCGGAGAGCACAAGGGACGGCTCTCCGGCATCGAGGTGCTGTTGACGCCCTGGGCGGCCTTCACTCTCTTCGGGACGCCGCAGTACGAGCTCGCCAATCGGACCGTCGACCCGGACGAGTTGCCGCACGCTTTGCCCCAGCGGGTCGGGGAACTCGCCTCCGCGTTGGCCGCGTTGCCGTCCTGGGAAAGCCGGTTCGGGCTGCTGGACGAGGTGTTCGCGCGGTGGTCCGCGGCCGGTACGCCCTGCTCGGACCGCGTCGTGCGGGCGTGGGCGGAGTTGGTGCGGAGCGGGGGTGCGATGCCGGTGCCGCGGCTCGCCGAGGAGGTCGGGTGGAGTGTGCGACAGCTGGAGAGCCGGTTCCGGGAGCAGATCGGGCTCGGGCCCAAGGCGGCGGCTCGGGTGCTGCGGTTGCAGCGGGCTCGGCGGCTGCTGGCGGCGGGGCGGGGGCAGGCGGAGACCGCGGCGGTGTGCGGGTACTACGACCAGGCCCATCTCAGCGGCGAGTTCAAGGCGATGACCGGGTGCACACCGCGGGAGTTCACGCTGGCGCGGCGCGGGCCGGGCGGGGTGCCCGACGGTGACCGGATGACGGGCGAGGCGACGAGTCTGGTGCTCATGCCGGGTGGCGGTGCGGATTTTTCCAAGACCGGCGGTGTTGGCTGAATGCAGTCTGTGACCTCCGGTGTTGAGCCGCTCCGGCCACGGGGGACGGGGGAGCCGGCGGGCCGGGCCCGGCGCAGCGGGTCCGGCCCGCCCTGGGCGCCCGCCTCCGGCCGCACGCCGTGAAGGGCGTTCCGCGTGCCGATGTCAACGCGCCCCGCCCATAGGCCCGCGTACGCCTTTGCTGCACTCACGTCACAAACGCCCCCTTCGTGTCACACATGTCGCGTGTACGCGGGTCTTGCGTCACACGCGGTACACAGCCCCTGACTTGCAGTCACTCAGCGTCGTTCACGGGGCACAGGCTTTGTGATCGCCAGCGCAGCGCCCGGTACCCCCGACGGCCGTTCCCGGCCGCCGCCGCGGTGCGCGCGAGGAGGTGCCACTCATGACCGACCGAAGGCTCTGGTCGTACAAGGAGATCGCGGCGCACATCCGGGTGCAGCCGGACACCGTGCGGTCGTACCGCAAGCACGGGCTGCTGCCGCCGCCCGACCATGTCGAGGGCGGCAAGCCGTTCTGGTACGCGGACACCGTCCGGAAGTGGGTCGCCGCGCGCCCGGGCAACCGCGGGCGCAGAGAGGACTGACACCTCCCGTCGTGTCGAAGGGTGCCTGCGTACGACTCGCAGGCACCCCTTTTTCGTGGCGTCGGCGGCCTCGAAAATCGCGGGCCGGAAGAAGGTCGCCTCTGGCACAGTCGCCCCATGAGCGACTTGTCTGTCAAACCTGTCCTCACCGGCGAGAAGACCGTGCTGCGTCCGTTCACGGAGGCGGACGCGGAGGGCATGTGGGAGATCATCGGCGACGCGGAGGTCGCCCACTTCACGGGCGATCCGCCCGACGAAGTCACCCCGGAGCGGCTGCGGGACTGGTACGGCTCCCGCAGTGCCCAGCCCGACCGCCTCGACCTCGCCGTCACCGACCCCGCCACCGGTGAACTCGTCGGCGAGGTCGTGCTCTACGAGTGGGACCCCGCGGCCCGCAGCTGCACCTTCCGCACGCTGATCGGCCCGCGGGGACGCGGCCGGGGCATCGGCACGGAGGCGACCCGGCTCATCGTCGGGTACGGCTTCGGGCGACTCGGGCTGCACCGGATCCAGTTGGAGGCATACGCCTTCAACCACCGGGCCCTGCGCGTGTACGAGAAGGCCGGATTCGTACGGGAGGGTCTCCGGCGGGAGACCGAGTTCAAGCACGGCGCATGGGTCGACGAAGTCGTCATGGGCATCCTCGACCGCGACTGGGCCGCCCTCACCGCCACGGCTCGATGACCGTCACCCCCGCCCCCGGTGCCGTGCCCATCGCGGCCAGCGCGGCGGGTGTCGCGTCCAGGTCGATCGAGGACGTCACCAGCAGATCGGGCCGCAGCACGCCCGCCCGGACCAGCTCCAGCATCGGCGGGTAGGTGTGCGCGGCCATGCCGTGGCTGCCGAGGAGTTCGAGCTCCAGGGCGATCGCGCGGGCCATCGGAACCGGGGTCGTGCCGGTGGGTGAGGGGAGCAGGCCTACCTGGACGTGCCGGCCCCGGCGGCGCAGCGAGTCGACCGAGGCCGCGCAGGTGACGGGCGAGCCGAGGGCGTCCAGCGACAGATGGGCGCCGCCGCCGGTCAGCTCGCGGATCGCCGCCCCGGTGTCCCCGGCCTTCGACGCGTCCACGCACTCCGCCGCGCCGAACTTCCGTGCCAGGTCGAGCGCCGGCGGGGACACGTCCACCGCCACGACCCTCGCCCCGGACGCCGCCGCGATCATCACCGCCGACAGGCCCACCCCGCCACAGCCGTGCACCGCGACCCACTCCCCCGCGGCGACCCTTCCCTGTTGCACGACCGCGCGGAACGCCGTGGCGAAACGGCAGCCGAGCGCCGCGGCGGTGGCGTAGGAGAGGTCGTCGGGGATCGCCACGAGGTTCACGTCGGCGTGGTCCAGGGCTACGTACTGGGCGAACGAACCCCAGTGGGTGAAGCCGGGCTGGGTCTGGTGCGGGCAGATCTGGTGGTCGCCGGCGGCGCAGGTCGCGCAGGTGCCGCAGGCGCAGACGAAGGGGACGGTCACTCTGTCGCCGGGGCGCCAGGCGGTGACCCCGGTGCCGACCGCTTCCACGACGCCGGCGAGTTCGTGGCCGGGTACGTGGGGGAGGGTGATGTCCGGGTCGTGGCCCTGCCAGCCGTGCCAGTCGCTTCTGCAGAGGCCGGTGGCTTCTACGCGTACGACGACGCCGTGGGGTGCTGGTCGGGGGTCGGGCAGATCCCGTACCTCGGCGGATTCACCGTATTGCTCGAATACCACCGCTCGCATCTGCCATCCCATCGCCGTTTTCGTCTGCGGGTACATCGTGGCTGGTCGCGCAGTTCCCCGCGCCCCTAGGTGGGTTCTCGCCCCCTTCGCTCAAGCCGAACCGTTCGTGGAACCTCCGCAGCGGTCCTGGCGCCCACCATGTCGCCCGTCCCGTCAGCCTCATCACCGCCGGTACCAGCAGGCTCCGTACGATCATCGCGTCCATCACGACCGCCAGGGCGATGCCCAGGCCCAGCATCTTGGTGTTCGTCACCCGTGACGTGCCGATCGCCACCATGACCACCGCCAGGATCACCGCCGCCGCCGTGATCAGACCGCCCGTGCGCTGGAGGCCGTGGCGGACCGCCTCGTTGTGGTCGCCTGTCGTGTCGTACTCCTCCTTGATGCGGGAGAGGAGGAAGACGCCGTAGTCCATGGAGAGGCCGAAGGCCACGCAGAACATCAGGACCGGGAGGGTCGTCTCGATCGAGCCGGGGCTGGTGAAGCCCAGTGGGCCGGAGAGGTGGCCGTCCTGGAAGACCCAGACCACCGCGCCGAACATGGCCGTCAGGCTGAGCGCGTTGAGCACCACCGCCTGGATCGGTATCAGCACGCTGCCGGTCAGGAGGAAGACCAGGAGCAGGGTGACGATCACTATGAAGGCGGCCGCCCAGGGCAGTTGCCCGGCGATCGCGTCCTTGGAGTCGACCAGGACGGCCGCGGTACCGGTCACGCCGGTGGCGAAGGGGGCGTCCATGGAGCGCAGTTCGCCCACGAGACGCTGAGCCGCGTCGTCGACCGCCTCGCCCTTCGGCTGCACCGTGAAGTACGCCGCCTCGCCCTTCACCAGGGGGCCGTCGACCCTCAGTACGTCGGGGAGTTCGGCGATCCGCTCCTTGTACGCGGCGTACTGGGCTTGGCTCGCCCGGCCCTCCGCCAGGACTTCCAGGCCGCCGCCGGGGCTGCCCGGGAAGCCGTCCCTGATGTGCTGCTGCACGACATGGGACTCGGCGGTCGAGGGCAGCTGGCGGTCGTCGGCGGTGCCGAACTTCACGCCCAGGAAAGGGAGTCCGAGCAGGACGAGGACCGCGGTGGTGCCGAGGGCGAAGAAGGGGGCCCGGCGCATCACGAGCGTCGCCGCGCGGGCCCAGGCCGCGCCTTCCCGGGCGGGCCGCTCGCGGCGGAACAGGCGCCGCAGATCCCAGGAGTCGACCCGCTCTCCCAGCAGGACCAGCGCCGCCGGGAGCAGGATCAGCGCGGCCGCCGCGGCCAGCAGGACGACCGCGATGCCGGCGTAGGCGAAGGAGCGCAGGAAGTACTGCGGGAAGAGCAGCATCGCCGCCAGGGAGACCGCGACCGTGAGGGCCGAGAAGAGGACCGTGCGGCCGGCCGTGCGCAGGGTGGTGCCGACCGCGGTCAACGGGTCGGCGCCGACGGACAGTTCCTCGCGGAAGCGGCGGACGATGAACAGGGCGTAGTCGATGGCCAGGCCCAGGCCGAGGGCCGTGGTGAGGTTCATCGCGAAGACCGAGACGTCGGTGAACCCGGTCAGGCCGCGCAGCACCGCGTTGGTCCCCAGGATCGCCACGATGCCGATGCCGAGGGGCAGCAGGGCGGCGACCGCGCTGCCGAAGACCATCACCAGCAGGACGAGCGTCACCGGCAGGGCGATCAGCTCGGCCCGGGTGAGGTCCTCCTGGATGATCGTCTGCATCTCGTGCCGCACGGCGACCGGGCCGCCGATCGTCACCTCCACCGGGCCGTGCGCACCCCGGAACGAGGGGGCGAGGCGGTCCAGGGTCTCCCCCATCGCCTTCTCGTCGCCCGTGATGCGGGCGGCGATCAGCGCCTCGTGCCCGTCCTCCGCGCGCAGGGCCGGGGCGCCGGTGGCCCAGTAGGAGCCGACGCCTGTCACGCCCTGCTCGCCCGTCAGCCGCTCCGTCAGGCGCTCGGCCTCGGCCGCGACCGCCGGGGCGTCCACCGAGGCGCTTCCCGCGTCGACCAGGAGCAGGAGGTTGGGCTGGGAGTCCGGGAACTCGCGCTCCAGCGCCTTGGTCGCGTACGTGGACTCGGCGTCCGGGTCCTCCCAGCCGCCGGCGCCCATACGATCGGCGACCCCGCTGCCTGCCAGCACGGCGAGCACGGTGAGCACGAGGGCCGCGAGCAGGGCCAGCCTCGGACGGGCGGTCACCAGGCGGGTCCAGCCTCCGACGGACGGTGGCTCGTTGACTTCGGTCATCGTGCGGTGTCCCCTTCACCGGGCAGCATGGATCTGCCATTGCCTTGCCATAGACTGGCAAACACGAGACATCGCTCGCGTTTCTCCAGAATGCGAGCGACCGCTCGTGTTGTCAATCCTGTTCGGAGAGTTGGGGATAACGCGTGCCCGCGAACGAGGAGAAGGACCAGCCGCGCCGCCGCCAGGCCCGCGGCGAACGCCGTATCGCACAGCTGCTCGAAGCTGCGGCCTCCGTCTTCTGCACGACCGGCTACACGGCTGCCAGCACCAATGCCATCGCCCGCGAGGCAGGCGTCTCACCGGGCACGCTCTACCAGTTCTTCCCGAACAAGGAAGCGATCGCAGTCGAGCTCGGCGGCCGGCTCATGCACGAGATGCAGGAGACCTACGGCGAGGCGCTCGCGCCCGTCGACCCGGCGACCCCGCTCGAGCAGGCGGTCGGAACCATCGTCGACCGGTTCATCGACTTCAACTGCCAGCACCCGGTGTTCTTCGCGCTGATGCACGGCCCCGACATCCCCGGCCGGATCGCCGAGCAGCACGACGCCCTGCACACGACCCTCGTCGCCCGCGTCGAGAACCTGCTCCGCTCGCTCATGCCCGAGGCACCCCAGGCCGCGATCACCCGCGTCGCGCACATGGGGCTGGGGATGTACATGGCCGGCCTGGAGCTCGTCCTCGCCCACGAGGGCGCCGAACGCGACGCATACATCCAGGAGTTGAAGAACGCCCTGGTCCGCTACCTCGACCCGCTCGTGGGAGCCGGGCTCGGCCTGCCGGAAGGACTCACCACGACTCCGACCCCCTGACCGCCTCCTCCGACCCCACCCTTCCCCCCTCTCGACCGCGCTCGATCGGGGGGACCCCCATCCCCCGCAACCGCAGCCCCGCCAGCGGGAACAGCAGCACCGACAGCATGCCCGCACCCACCAGCGCCGCCGCCTCCTCCGACTTCAGGACCTTGTCCTCGACGCCGATCGTGGTGATGGCGACGACCAGCGGCAGCGCGGTGGAGGCGAAGAGGGTGAGAGCGCGCCGGTCGCGTCGCAGAAGATCGCGCGGCGCCAGGACGTACACCGGAAGACCGCGGACGGCGACGAACAGCAGCAGGAAGACCGGCAGGAGCAGCAGCGCGCGGCCGCCGGAGAGCAGGGCGGCCAGGTCGAACTCGATGCCGGTGACCACGAAGAACACCGGCACCAGGAATCCGAACCCCATCGCCTCGACCTTCTCCAGCACGGGCCCGGCGCTCTCCGGCGCCGCCCCGTGCAGCACCAGGCGCGTGATCAACCCGGCGGCGAAGGCGCCGAGCAGGGTGTCGAGACCGAGGGCCTGGGAGATGCCGAGCATCACCATGAGCAGCAGGACGACCAGGCGTACGGCGAACTGGCCGCTGCTGTGCAGGGTCCTGGCGACGACCCGGGAGAACCACGGCGGACGCGGCCGCAGCGCCCACCACACCGCGCCGGCCGTCAGCAGCGCGAACACCGCGAGCACCGCCGCCGACTCCCCCGGCGACCGCCCGCTCAGCAGCAGCGCCATGGCGATGACCGGCCCGAACTCCCCCACCGCGCCGACCGCCATCATCACCGAACCGAACCGCGAGTGCAGATCGCCGGCGTCGCGCAGGACCGGCAGGATCGTGCCGAGGGCGGTGCTGGTGAGGGCCGTACCGATGTAGACGCCCTTCGACCAGCCGGACAGTGCCGAGGCCACGCCGAGCCCGACCGCGAGCGAGATCCCCCACGCCCACAGTGAGCGTTTGAGAGTGTCCCCGCGGACCTTGTCGAACTCGATCTCGTACCCGGCAAGGAAGATCAGCATCGTCAGCCCGAGGTTGGACAGGGTGTCGATGACCTCTCCGTCCCCCGCCCAGCCCAGTACGTCGGGGCCGACCAGGATGCCCAGCACGATCTCGAAGATGACGAGCGGTACCGGGAGCCACCGGCTGATCCCGTACGCCAGCAGGGGCGCGAGCACCGCGATGGACATGATCAGCACGAGCGTCCCGGCCTGCGACATAGGGCGTACTTACCATAAAGTTCGGACAAATCCGTCCAGTCAGAGGGATTTGCCGTGACCTACTCCCCGCCGCCCGGCGCACCCCAGGCCCGCATCCCCGGCCCGCAGCAGCCCCCGCCGACGTACCCCCAGATCCGGCCGGGCCTGTGGAGCCGCTGCCTGTGGGGCGGGCTCGCACTGTGGACGCTGACCGCGCTCGCCACGTACGCCACCAAGAACACGACCCTGTTGCCGACGCTGATCCTGCTCGGCAGCTTTCTGGTGCCGGTGACCTTCGTGCTGTGGGCGTACGAGCGGCACGGCCGGGACCTCGGCGTCAGCGTGATCCTCGGCTGCTTCCTGACGGGCGGCACGCTGGGGGTGCTCGGCGCGTCGCTGATGGAGTACTACCTGCTGCACCCGTCCCTGTGGATGTTCGTCGGCGTCGGCCTCATCGAGGAGGCGGTGAAGCTGGGCGCGCTGATGTTCGTATTGCGGCGACAGCCACGGCTGCGCGGCATACGGGCGGGACTCGTCCTCGGCGCGACCGTCGGATTCGGCTTCGCGGCCCTGGAGAGCGCGGGATACGCCTTCAACGCCGCGGTCTCCACGAAGGGGATCGACCTCCGGGCGCTGTTGCAGACCGAGATCCTGCGCGGGGTGCTCGCCCCCTTCGGGCACGGGCTGTGGACGGCGATCGCCGGCGGCGTGCTGCTGTCGTACCGCCGGCCGAACGGGCGCTTCCACTTCGCCGGGCCCGCGATCGGCACGTTCGTCGGCGTCTCGCTGCTGCACGCCCTGTGGGACTCGACACACGGCATCGCGCTGTGGTTGGTGGCGCGGCTGGCGAGCACTCGTCCGGACGGGGACCTGTTCGCCCAGGGATATCTGCCGCACCCCACCGACCAGCAACAACATCTGTTCACGGTGCTCTCGGTCGGGCTCATGGTGCTGGTGTCGCTTTTCGGCGTCGCGTGGGTGCGGGCGCTGGCGCGGCGGGATCCTTCTTGGAGAAATACCCCCTAGGGGTATAGTGTGGGTAACGGACCACATCCCTCGACGAGGAGAACGACATGAGCGCCCAGACCGACACCCAGGGTTCCGTCACCACCGTCTACAAGGTGAGCGGGATGAGCTGTGGACACTGCGAGGGCTCCGTGTCCGGCGAGATCTCCGAGCTCGCGGGGGTGACCTCGGTGAAGGCCGTCGCGTCGACCGGTGAGGTCACGGTCGTGTCGGAGGCCTCGCTCGACGAGGAGGCGGTGCGCGCGGCCGTGGACGAGGCCGGGTTCGAGCTCGTCGGCAAGGCCTGACCCCACCCCCCTCACCACGGGCCGTGCCGACCGGTCGAGACTGGTCCCGCACGGCCCGGCCCGTTTCCTGGAGTACGGCATGACCGCCACCGAGACCCCGATAACGCCGACCGGCTCCGAAGTCGAGCTCCTCATCGGCGGGATGACCTGTGCCTCCTGCGCGGCTCGCGTGGAGAAGAAGCTCAACCGGATGGACGGGGTCACCGCCACGGTGAACTACGCCACCGAGAAGGCGAAGGTCACCTTCGCCGAGGGCGTCGGGGTCGCCGATCTGATCGCCACGGTGGTGAAGACCGGGTACACGGCGGAGGAGCCGGCGCCACCCCGGGAGGAAGCGGCGGACGAGGACCCGGAGTTGACTTCGCTACGGCAGCGTCTCGTCGTCACCGCCGTGCTCGCCGTCCCCGTAGTCCTGCTCTCGATGGTCCCGGCCCTGCAGTTCGACAATTGGCAGTGGCTCGCGCTCACCCTCGCCTCCCCCGTCGTCGTCTGGGGCGGGCTGCCCTTCCACAAGGCCGCCTGGACCAACGCGCGGCACGCCGCGGCCACCATGGACACACTGGTCTCGCTGGGCACGCTCGCCGCGTTCGGCTGGTCGCTGTGGGCGCTGTTCTTCGGGGACGCGGGCATGGCGGGCATGAAGGACGAGTTCGCGTTCACCGTCTCCCGCGCGCAGGGCGCCTCGACCATCTATCTCGAAGTGGCCGCCGGGGTCACCGTGTTCATCCTGCTCGGGCGCTATCTGGAGGCCCGTTCCAAGCGGCGCGCGGGGGCGGCGCTGCGGGCGCTGATGGAGCTGGGCGCCAAGGACGTGGCCGTGCTGCGGGACGGGCGCGAGGTGCGGATTCCGGTGGGCCGGCTGGCGGTCGGGGACCGGTTCGTCGTACGACCCGGGGAGAAGATCGCCACCGACGGCACCGTCGTCGAGGGGGCTTCCGCGGTGGACGCGTCGATGCTGACCGGGGAGTCGGTGCCGGTGGACGCGGCGGTGGGGTCCGCCGTCGCGGGCGCGACCGTGAACGTCGGCGGGCGGCTCGTCGTGGCGGCCACGCGCGTGGGCGCCGACACCCAGCTCGCGCGGATGGCGAAGCTCGTCGAGGACGCGCAGAACGGCAAGGCCGAGGTGCAGCGGCTCGCCGACCGGATCTCCGCCGTGTTCGTACCGGCCGTCATCCTGATCGCCGTCGCCACCTTCGGGGCCTGGCTGGGCCTCACCGGGGACACCGTCGCCGCGTTCACCGCGGCCGTCGCCGTGCTGATCATCGCCTGTCCGTGCGCACTGGGACTGGCCACGCCGACCGCGCTGATGGTCGGGACCGGGCGCGGGGCACAGCTGGGCATCCTCATCAAGGGACCCGAGGTGCTGGAGTCCACGCGCCGGGTCGACACCGTCGTACTCGACAAGACCGGCACGGTGACCACCGGACGCATGACCTTCCAGGAGGTCCACGCCGTCGAGGGCACCGACGAGAAGCAGGTGCTGCGGCTCGCGGGCGCCCTGGAGCACGCCTCCGAGCACCCCGTCGCCCGGGCGGTCGCGGCCGGTGCCGAGGAGCGGGTCGGGCCGCTGCCGGAGGTCGAGGGGTTCGAGAACGTGCCCGGGCGGGGCGTGCGTGGGCGCGTGGAGGGCCGTGACGTGGCCGTGGGGCGCCTCCACGACGTCCTGCCGCAGGAGTTGGCCCGGATCAAGGAAGCGGCCGAGAGCGGCGGGCGTACGGCCGTGGTGGTCGGTTGGGACGGGGCGGCACGGGGTGTCGTGGCCGTCGCGGACGCGGTGAAGGAGACCAGCGCCGAGGCGGTGCGGGAGCTGCGCGCGCTGGGGCTGACGCCGGTGCTGCTGACCGGGGACAACCGGACGGTGGCGGAGGCGGTGGCCGGGCAGGTCGGGATCGAGCGGGTCGTCGCCGAGGTGCTGCCCGAGGACAAGGTCGACGTCGTACGGCGGTTGCAGGCCGAGGGACGGGTCGTGGCCATGGTCGGGGACGGGGTCAACGACGCGGCCGCGCTCGCCACCGCGGACCTGGGGCTCGCCATGGGGACGGGGACCGACGCGGCGATCGAGGCGAGCGATCTGACGCTGGTGCGCGGGGATCTTCGGGTGGCCGTCGACGCGATCAGGCTGTCGCGGCGGACGCTGGCCACGATCAAGGGCAATCTCGTGTGGGCGTTCGGCTACAACGTGGCGGCGCTGCCGCTGGCCGCCGCGGGGCTTCTGAACCCGATGATCGCGGGTGCCGCCATGGCGTTCTCCTCGGTCTTCGTGGTGACGAACAGCCTGCGTCTGCGCGCATTCCGTTGAGGGACCCCTCTGGAGTCCGGCGCGTCACTCACATAAGCTCTTCACAAGGCTCGCGCATCATCCTTACGCTTGGGCCTCGATCGACGTATCAGCCCTCTTGCGTACCTAACGGACATATGCAAGAGACGCAGATCACAGTGATGTGAAGGTAACCATCGAAGGGGTTCGAAGGTCTAAGTTGACGATGTCAGGCCGCGTCTTGGGGGGCGCATCCTGGCATCTGAGGATGTCTTGGGGGACTTCCTCAGAGATGCGTTGCCGGGGCACGCACTTCGGGAAGCTTTGAGCGGCCCTCCCGACCGTGCGCTGTCCCGGCAGATCGCACACAGGAGTAGTACGGCGAGTTTTGCTCGTTCTGCTCAACGGCAGTACCTGGCAATACCGAAAGACAGCGAATTCAGGCGCTGGTCTCTCAGACGCCCGGCCGGATCCCGTGGGGGGAATCCGCACCGGGACATGGGAAGGCGCCCTGGTCGTCGGCCCGTGGGGGGACTGGCGCTGGGGCGCCTTCTCCTATGTGCGCTCATGTACGGACACCGGACACACGAAGGCCCCGCACACCCTCAGGTGTACGGGGCCCTGCGACGTCACGTCTCAGCACAGCGGGGCACCACCGGCTCGTGACCGCAGACCGACGGACACGCCTCCACCGACGGAGGCCCCCACGACGGAGGCCCTCACCGAAGCGGCGCCCCCACCGGCAGGTGTCAGCGCTCCTCGATCAAGACGAAGTCGCGCTCGACGACGCCCGCGGCAGCGTCTGCCCGGGGGCAATCCCCGGCCGCACCCGCCGGGCCCTGTATGTCAACGGGCCCAGACGCGTGAGCGCAAACCGACGGAGGCACCCACCGAAGCGGTGCCCCCCGCCGGCAGGTGTCAGCGCTCCTCGACCGGGACGAAGTCGCGCTCGACGACGCCCGTGTAGATCTGGCGGGGGCGGCCGATGCGGGAGCCGGGCTCCTTGATCATTTCGTGCCACTGGGCGATCCAGCCGGGGAGGCGGCCGAGGGCGAAGAGGACCGTGAACATCTCGGTCGGGAAGCCCATGGCGCGGTAGATGAGGCCGGTGTAGAAGTCGACGTTCGGGTAGAGGCTGCGCGAGACGAAGTAGTCGTCGGAGAGCGCGTGCTCCTCCAGCTTCAGGGCGATGTCCAGCAGCTCGTCGGACTTGCCCAGCGCCGAGAGAACGTCGTGGGCCGCGGCCTTGATGATCTTGGCGCGCGGGTCGAAGTTCTTGTACACCCGGTGGCCGAAGCCCATCAGGCGGACGCCGTCCTCCTTGTTCTTCACCTTGCGGATGAAGGAGTCGACATCGCCGCCGGAGGCCTGGATACCCTCGAGCATCTCCAGGACGGACTGGTTGGCGCCGCCGTGCAGCGGGCCCCAGAGCGCGGAGATGCCGGCGGAGATCGAGGCGAACATGTTCGCCTGCGAGGAACCGACCAGGCGGACCGTCGACGTCGAACAGTTCTGCTCGTGGTCCGCGTGCAGGATGAGCAGCTTGTCCAGGGCGGCGACCACGACCGGGTCCAGGTCGTACTCCTGCGCGGGGACCGAGAAGGTCATGCGAAGGAAGTTCTCGACGTAACCGAGGTCGTTGCGCGGGTAGACGAACGGGTGGCCGATCGACTTCTTGTACGCGTACGCCGCGATCGTCGGAAGCTTGGCGAGGAGGCGGATCGTCGAGAGGTTGCGCTGGTTCTCGTCGAAGGGGTTGTGGCTGTCCTGGTAGAAGGTGGACAGCGCGGAGACGACCGAGGACAGCATCGCCATCGGGTGGGCGTCGCGCGGGAAGCCACGGTAGAAGTTCTTGACGTCCTCGTGCAGCAGGGTGTGCTGCGTGATCTCGTTCTTGAACGAGGTGAGTTCGTCGACGGTCGGCAGCTCGCCGTTGATCAGCAGGTAGGCGACCTCCAGGAAGGTGGAGCGCTCGGCCAGCTGTTCGATCGGGTAGCCGCGGTAGCGGAGGATGCCCGCCTCGCCGTCGAGGTAGGTGACGGCGGATTTATAGGCCGCGGTGTTCCCGTAGCCGCTGTCCAGTGTCACCAGACCGGTCTGGGCGCGGAGCTTGCCGATGTCGAAGCCCTTGTCGCCGACGGTGCTGTCGATCACCGGGTAGGTGTACTCGCCGTCGCCGTACCGCAGTACTACAGAGTTGTCGCTCACGTCTTCCCTCACCCGACGTTGTGCCTCATCTTCGAGGTTGCCCTGACTGTCTCTACCATCCCCCATTTGGCGCAGGAGAGTGCACTCGGGGTCGGCCATTGGGCTAATTGGCGGCACTCAGTGCCGCCAGCTTGCCCATCCTGCCCCTCCTCGCCCGGTTCCGGAAGGGCTCTGTGACCTTCATGACTCATTTGATCGATCATTTTTCGCGATGCGTGACCCGGCGTCCCACCTCACTCCCGGAGGGGGCCCGGTGAGAGGCGGAAGTCGAGGGCCGTACAGCGCCGCCCCGCCGACACCGTGCGCACCGCCTGACCGATCGCCTTGCGCGAACCGACGAGGACGACCAGCTTCTTGGCCCGGGTGACCGCCGTGTAGAGCAGATTCCGTTGAAGCATCATCCATGCTCCTGTGGTGACGGGGATCACCACGGCGGGATATTCACTGCCCTGGGAACGGTGAATGGTCACCGCGTAGGCATGGGCCAGTTCGTCCAGTTCATCGAATTCGTACGGAATCTCCTCATCCTCGTCCGTCAGCACCGTGAGGCGCTGCTCGACCGGGTCGAGCGAGGTGACGACGCCCACGGTGCCGTTGAAGACACCGTTCTTGCCCTTCTCGTAGTTGTTGCGAATCTGGGTGACCTTGTCGCCGACGCGGAAGACCCTCCCGCCGAACCGCTTCTCCGGCACGTCAGGTCGGCCTGGCGTGATGGCCTGCTGCAACAGGCCGTTGAGGTTTCCGGCGCCGGCGGGGCCCCGGTGCATGGGGGCGAGGACCTGGACGTCGCGGCGCGGGTCGAGTCCGAACTTGGCCGGAATTCGCCGGGCCGCGACGTCGACCGTGAGCCGGCCCGCCTCCTCCGTGTCGTCCTCGACGAAGAGGAAGAAGTCCTTCATGCCGTCGGTGACGGGGTGCTGCCCGGAGTTGATCCGGTGGGCGTTGGTGACCACACCGGACTGCTGGGCCTGCCTGAACACGCGCGTGAGGCGTACGGCGGGGATGGGGCTGCCGTCGGCGAGCAGGTCGCGCAGGACCTCCCCCGCTCCGACGCTGGGGAGTTGGTCGACGTCCCCGACGAAGAGCAGGTGCGCGCCCGGGGGTACCGCCTTCACCAGCTTGTTGGCGAGGAGCAGGTCCAGCATCGACGCCTCGTCCACCACCACCAGGTCCGCCTGGAGGGGACGGTCCTTGTCGTACGCCGCGTCCCCGCCCGGCTTCAGCTCCAGGAGGCGGTGGACGGTGGAGGCCTCGGCGCCGGTGAGTTCGGCGAGGCGCTTGGCGGCACGCCCCGTGGGGGCGGCGAGGACGACCCTGGCCTTCCTGGCGCGGGCCAGCTCCACGATCGAACGGACCGTGAAGGACTTGCCGCAGCCGGGGCCGCCGGTGAGGACGGCGACCTTCTTGGTGAGCGCGAGCTTGACGGCGGCCTCCTGCTCGGGGGCGAGGTCGGCGCCCGTACGGCCCTTCAGCCAGCCGAGCGCCTTGTCCCAGGCCACGTCGTGGAAGCCCGGCATGCGGTCCTCGGCCGTGCGCAGGAGGCGCAAGAGCTGGGCGGAGAGGGAGAGTTCGGCTCGGTGGAAGGGGACCAGGTAGATCGCGGTGACCGGCTCGCCGTGTTCGCCGGGCACCTTCTCCCGTACGACACCGGGGTCCTCGCCTTCCTCGGAAGGCTCGGCCAGTTCGGCGAGGCACTCGATGACGAGACCGGTGTCGACCTGGAGGAGCTTGACCGCGTCGGCGATCAGCTTCTCCTCGGGGAGGTAGCAGTTGCCCTGGTCCGTGGCCTGCGAAAGGGCGTACTGCAGGCCCGCCTTGACGCGCTCCGGGCTGTCGTGCGGGATGCCGACGGACTGGGCGATCTTGTCGGCGGTGAGGAAGCCGATGCCCCAGACGTCGGAGGCGAGGCGGTAGGGCTGGTTCTTGACGACGGAGATGGAGGCGTCGCCGTACTTTTTGTAGATCCGCACGGCGATGGACGTGGAGACTTCCACGGTCTGGAGGAAGAGCATCACCTCCTTGATCGCCTTCTGCTCCTCCCAGGCGTCGGCGATCTTCTTGGTCCGCTTCGGGCCGAGCCCGGGGACCTCGATGAGCCGCTTGGGCTCCTCCTCGATGATCTGCAGGGTGTCCAGGCCGAAGTGCTGGGTGATGCGGTCGGCGAAGACAGGCCCGATGCCCTTGACGAGGCCCGAGCCCAGGTAGCGGCGGATGCCCTGGACGGTGGCCGGCAGGACGGTCGTGTAGTTCTCCACGGTGAACTGCTTGCCGTACTGGGGGTGCGAGCCCCAACGCCCCTCCATCCGGAGGGACTCACCGACCTGGGCGCCGAGCAGCGCGCCGACGACGGTGAGGAGGTCGCCGCCGCCCCTGCCGGTGTCGACACGGGCGACCGTGTAGCCGTTCTCCTCGTTGGCGTACGTGATCCGTTCCAGTACGCCTTCGAGTACGGCGAGCCCCTGAGCCATGATCCGACGGTACCGGGGGCCTGTGACAGTGGGGCGTGCGTCAGCGGTCAGGCCGACTGGGACTTCACGTGGGTGAGCACCGTCTCGAAGTCCTCCGTCGGGGAGAACTCCACGAAGTCGCAGTCCTCCAGCGCCTCCGGGACATGGCCGGGCGCCCAGTAGTACGCCTGGCCCGCCTCGTAGGTCTCCGAGCCCGTGGCCGTGCGCATCCGGAGTTTGCCCTTGAGGAGGTAGCCCCAGTGGGGGCACTGGCAGGCGTCGTCGGTCAGACCCTTGAAGGCGGGGCCCATGTCCGTGCCCTGGGGAAGGTGGATGTAGCCGACGGACATGCCGCCGCCGATGGGCATCGTGCGCAGTTCGACCCCGTTGCCCTCCATGGCCACAGGGACGTCGTTGCGTGTCGCCGACGTCATGACTCCTCCGTCTCCGGCCCTCGCGAGGGCCTCGGTGAGATCACTCCGTACCTCCAGCGTGACACCACCGCGGCCGGCACAACATCTGAGCGCCGATCATCACGATCGGATCTCGGGATGCCCGCAGGGTCTTGATTAACCCGCGTGTAATCGATTCCAATCCTCTGCATACGTCGATGTAATCGATTCCACGAGGAGGTGGAGCGGCGATGGCGAGCATCAAGGACGTCGCTGCCGAGGCGGGGGTCTCCGTCGCCACGGTGTCGCGCGTCCTGAACGACCATCCGTCGGTCAGCGAGGACGCACGCACCCGTGTGCTGGCCGCTGTCGAGGCGCTGGGCTACCGCCCGAACGCCGTCGCCCGTTCGCTGCGCACCGACCAGACCCGCACCCTCGGCCTGGTCATCAGCGACGTGATGAACCCGTACTTCACCGAGCTGGCCCGCTCCGTCGAGGAAGCGGCCCGCGCGCTGGGGTACAGCGTCATCATCGGCAACGCCGACGAGCGGCCCGACCTCCAGGATCACCACGTACGGACCCTGCTGGACCGCCGTATCGACGGCCTCCTCGTCTCCCCCACCGACGGCGGCTCCCCGCTGATGCTGGACACCGCGCGCGGGGGGACACCGATGGTCTTCGTGGACCGGTGGATCCCCGGCCTCGATGTGCCCGTCGTCCGCTCCGACGGGCGGGACGCCGTGCGCGATCTCGTCGCGCATCTGCACGCGCTCGGGCACCGACGGCTCGCCATCATCGCGGGGCCCGCCGCCACCACCACCGGTCGCGAACGTGTGGAGGCCTTCAGAGAGGCGCTCCAGGCCCACGGTCTCGAACTCCCCGGCGCCTACATAGGGCAGGGCGACTTCCAGGCCGAGAGCGGGCGCCGGGTCACCGAGGGCTTCCTCGATCTGCCCGAGCCGCCCGAGGTCGTGTTCGCGGCCGACAACCTGATGGCGCTGGGCGCCCTGGACGCCGTACGCGCGCGTGGGCTGCGGGTTCCGCAGGACATGGCGCTCGCCGCGTTCGACGACATCCCCTGGTTCGTGCACACCGATCCGCCGATCACCGCGGTCGCCCAGCCCACGGGCGAGCTGGGCCGCGCCGCCGTGCGCGCACTCGTCGACCGCATCGAGGGACGGCCCCCGCAGTCCGTCACCCTTCCCGCCCGTCTCGTCGTACGCCGCTCGTGCGGCGAGCAGCCGGCTTCCCCCGAGTCGGCACCCGCACAGAACAGGAGCCAGTCGTGAGCAACCAGGACGAGTTGCTGCGCATCGAGGGCATCAGGAAGACCTTCCCCGGCGTGGTCGCGCTGGACGGCGTCGACTTCGATCTGCGCCGCGGCGAGGTGCACGTCCTCCTCGGTGAGAACGGCGCGGGCAAGAGCACCCTCATCAAGATGCTCTCCGGCGCCTACACCCCCGATGGCGGTCGGATCCTGGCCGGTGGCAAGGAGGTGCGCATCCATGGTGCGCAGGACTCCGAGCGCCTCGGGATCGCCACCATCTACCAGGAGTTCAACCTCGTGCCCGACCTCACGGTCGCCGAGAACATCTTCCTGGGCCGCCAGCCGCGCCGCCTCGGCATGATCGACCGGAAGAGGATGGAGGCCGACGCCGAGGTCCTCCTCGCGCGCGTGGGCGTCAATGTCTCGCCACGCGCACGTGTGCGTGAACTCGGCATCGCCCGCCTCCAGATGGTCGAGATCGCCAAGGCGCTGAGTCTGGACACGCGCGTGCTGATCATGGACGAGCCGACCGCCGTGCTCACCTCCGAGGAGGTCGAGAAGCTCTTCGCCATCGTGCGGAAGCTGCGCGAGGACGGCGTGGGCATCGTGTTCATCACCCACCATCTCGAGGAGATCGCCGCCCTCGGCGACCGTGTCACCGTCATCCGCGACGGCAGGTCCGTCGGGCAGGTCCCCGCCTCCACCCCCGAGGACGAGCTCGTACGCCTCATGGTGGGGCGCTCGATCGAGCAGCAGTACCCGCGCGAACAGCCGCAGAAGGGCGCCGCGCTGCTCACCGTCGAGGGGCTCACCCGCGACGGGGCCTTCCGCGACGTCACCTTCGAGGTGCACGCCGGTGAGGTCGTCGGCATCGCCGGGCTCGTCGGCGCCGGTCGTACCGAGGTCGTGCGGGCCGTGTTCGGCGCGGACCCGTACGACAAGGGCACCGTGAAGGTCTCCGGAGCGCCCCTGAAGGGGCACGACGTCAACTCCGCCATGGCGGCCGGCATCGGGCTGATCCCCGAGGACCGCAAGGGCCAGGGGCTCGTCCTGGACGCGTCCGTGGAGGAGAACCTCGGGCTGGTGACGCTGCGTTCGGCCACACGCGCGGGGCTCGTCGATCTCAAGGGCCAACGGGCGGCCGCCGCCCGGATCGCCGAGCAGCTGGGCGTCCGGATGGCCGGACTCCAGCAGCATGTGCGCACGCTCTCCGGCGGCAACCAGCAGAAGGTCGTCATCGGCAAGTGGCTGCTCGCCGACACCAAGGTGCTGATCCTCGACGAGCCGACGCGCGGGATCGACGTCGGCGCCAAGGTCGAGATCTACCAGCTCATCAACGAACTGACGGCCGCGGGTGCCGCCGTCCTCATGATCTCCAGCGATCTGCCCGAGGTGCTCGGCATGAGCGACCGGGTCCTGGTCATGGCCCAGGGCCGGATCGCGGGCGAACTCTCCGCCGACGAGGCCTCGCAGGACGCCGTGATGGCCCTCGCCGTCAGCAACCCCACGAACGAGAAGACCGAAACGGAGGCCACCCGTGGCCACTGACACGCTCAAGAGCACGACGGGCGCGGGTGGCGCCTCGGGGCTTCGCCGCCTGCTCCTCGACAACGGCGCGCTCACCGCGCTGATCGTCCTCGTCATCGCGATGTCGGCGCTGTCCGGCGACTTCCTGACGACGGACAACCTGCTCAACGTCGGCGTCCAGGCGGCCGTGACCGCCATCCTCGCCTTCGGTGTGACCTTCGTGATCGTCTCGGCGGGCATCGACCTGTCGGTCGGCTCGGTCGCCGCCCTCTCCGCCACCGTCCTCGCCTGGAGCGCGACGTCGGAGGGCGTGCCGGTCTTCCTGGCGGTGCTGCTCGCCGTCGCGACCGGCATAGCGTGCGGCCTGGTCAACGGCTTCCTCATCTCGTACGGGAAGCTGCCGCCGTTCATCGCGACGCTCGCCATGCTGTCGGTGGCCCGCGGTCTGTCCCTGGTGATCTCGCAGGGCTCCCCCATCGCCTTCCCCGACTCGGTCTCGCACCTCGGTGACACGCTCGGCGGCTGGCTGCCGGTGCCGGTGCTCGTGATGATCCTGATGGGGCTCATCACCGCGTTCGTGCTGGGCCGGACGTACATCGGCCGCTCGATGTACGCGATCGGCGGCAACGAGGAGGCGGCCCGGCTCTCCGGTCTGCGGGTGAAGAAGCAGAAGCTCGCCATCTACGCCTTCTCCGGTCTGTTCGCCGCCGCCGCGGGCATCGTGCTCGCCTCCCGGCTCTCCTCCGCGCAGCCGCAGGCCGCACAGGGCTACGAGCTCGACGCGATCGCCGCGGTCGTCATCGGCGGTGCCTCACTCGCCGGTGGTACGGGCAAGGCGTCCGGCACGCTGATCGGTGCGCTGATCCTGGCGGTGCTGCGCAACGGGCTCAACCTGCTGTCCGTCTCGGCGTTCTGGCAGCAGGTCGTCATCGGTGTCGTGATCGCGCTCGCCGTGCTCCTCGACACCGTGCGCCGCAAGGCCGGGGCGACCCCGGTGACGGCGAGCGGGGCCGGCAGCAAGGGCAGGCAGGCGGCGACCTACCTGCTCGCCGCCGTGGTCGCGGCGGCGATCGTCGGTGCCACGTCCTTCCTGCACAGCGGCTCCTCGGACGCGGGGAAGTCGCAGAGGATCGGGCTCTCCCTCTCGACGCTCAACAACCCGTTCTTCGTGTCGATCCGTGCCGGTGCGCAGGCCGAGGCCAAGAAGCTGGGCGTGGACCTGACCGTCACGGACGCGCAGAACGACGCCTCGCAGCAGGCCAACCAGCTGGAGAACTTCACCAGTTCGGGGCTCGGCACGATCATCGTCAACCCGGTGGACTCGGACGCGGTGACCCCGGCGGCGAAGGCCGTGAACAAGGCGGACATCCCGCTGGTGGCCGTCGACCGCGCGGTCAACAACGCGACCACCGCCGCGCTCGTCGCCTCCGACAACACCACCGGCGGCAAGCTCGCCGCCAAGTCGCTCGCCGAGAAGCTGGGCGGCAAGGGAAAGATCGTGATCCTCCAGGGCCAGGCCGGCACCTCCGCCAGCCGGGAGCGCGGCGCCGGTTTCGCCGAGGGGCTGAAGGCCTACCCGGGTATCGAGGTCGTCGCCAAGCAGCCGGCCGACTGGGACCGCACCAAGGGCCTGGACGTCATGACCAACCTGCTGCAGGCCAACCCGGACGTCTCCGGTGTCTTCGCGGAGAACGACGAGATGGCGCTCGGCGCGATCAAGGCACTGGGTTCCAAGGCAGGAAAGTCCGTCCAGGTCATCGGCTTCGACGGAACCGACGACGGTCTCAAGGCCGTCAAGGCAGGCACGCTGTACGCATCCGTGGCGCAGCAGCCGTCCGAACTCGGCAGGATCGCCGTGCAGAACGCGGTGAAGGCCGCCGAGGGTGAGAAGGTCGCGAAGTCGGTGATGGTGCCGGTGAAGGTGGTCACGAAGGAGAACGTGGCCGGGTTCACGGGCTGAGACCACAGGGCGGGCGGTTCTCCTACGGGACCGCTCGCCCGAAGTCACTTACCAGGGGAGCAATTTCATGTACGACTACGACCTCCTGGTCGTAGGGTCGGCCAACGCCGACCTGGTGATCGGGGTCGAGCGCCGGCCGGGCGCCGGTGAGACCGTGCTCGGCTCCGACCTGGCCGTCCATCCGGGCGGCAAGGGCGCGAACCAGGCGGTCGCGGCCGCCCGTCTCGGCGCCCGTACGGCCCTGCTGGCCCGGGTCGGCGACGACGCGTACGGCCGGCTGCTGCTGGACTCGCAGCGTTCGTCCGGGGTCGACACGGTGGGTGTCCTGGTCGGCGGTGCGCCGACCGGGGTCGCGCTCATCACGGTGGACCCGTCGGGGGACAACAGCATCGTGGTCTCGCCGGGTGCCAACGGGCGGCTGACGCCTCAGGACGTACGGGCCGCGGGCAGCCTCTTCCACGCCTCGCGGGTGATCTCCGTGCAGTTGGAGATCCCGCTGGAGACGGTCGTGGAGGTGGTACGGAATCTGGCGCCGGACAGCCGTTTCGTGCTGAACCCGTCGCCGCCGCGGCCGCTGCCGACGGAGGTGCTGGCCGCCTGCGATCCGCTGATCGTCAACGAGCACGAGGCGAAGGTCATCCTCGGTGACTCCCGGGTCGGGGAGGAGCCGGAGGACTGGGCGCGGATCCTGCTGGCGAAGGGGCCGCGGTCGGTGGTGGTGACGCTGGGGTCGCAGGGTGCGCTGGTGGCCTCCAGGGAAGGGGTGACCCGGGTGGCGCCGGTCAAGGTGGACGCGGTGGACACGACCGGTGCGGGCGACGCGTTCACGGCGGCGCTGGCGTACCGGCTCGGTGCCGGTGCCTCCCTGGCCGAGGCCGCGGCGTACGCGGCGCGGGTCGGAGCGGCCGCCGTCACGAAGGAAGGCGCTCAGGCATCCTTCCCGACCGCGGCGGAGGTCGACGCCCTGTGAAGAAGGCGGGAATCCTGAACCGTCATCTCTCCGGCGCGCTCGCCGAGCTGGGGCACGGTGACGGGGTGCTGGTCTGTGATGCCGGTATGCCGATACCGGACGGCCCCCGAGTCGTCGACCTCGCCTTCCGGGCCGGGGTGCCGTCGTTCGCCGAGGTGGTGGACGGGCTGCTGGCCGAGCTGGTGGTGGAGGTGGCCACGGTGGCGACGGAGGTGCGGGACGCGAATCCGGCGGCGGCGAAGCTGCTGGACGGGCACTTCGGCGAAGGTGGTCTGGAGTTCGTCTCGCACGAGCGGCTGAAGGAGCTGTCGGCGGGTGCCCGGCTGGTCGTGCGGACCGGCGAAGCACGGCCGTACGCGAACGTGCTGCTGCGCTGCGGGGTGTTCTTCTAGCCGTACGAGCTTCGTTGCAGCCGTACAAACTTCGAGGGGGCCTGGTCCGTCGACCAGGCCCCCTCGGGTTTTCCCCTCCGTATCAGAACCCCCGCGATCCCCCCAGATCCCCTCCCCAGAAGTCCTGATGCCAAGTACGACCCGCGAGGTGGGGGAAGGGTTGCACGGCATCTGAAGTTTTTTTCCGGCGCATCTCGCGGAGGGGTCAAGACGCCGCAGGGCCGCGTTTCAGGTAGCGCACCAGGACGTCCGGCTGCTCCCGGTCCTCATCGCGGGTACCGGCTGTCTGACGGGCCAGTGGCTGTGGATGGACACCGAGGCCGGAAACGGGTTCTACGGCTATCTGACCGCCGGACTGCTCGAGTGGGGCTCTACGGCAGCGCCGGCGGCGTAGGCCGTCCCGAAAGCCGCGGGCACGTGTACCGGACCGTCGTCGCCATCACCTTCGGGGTGGGCCTCAAGGCGGCGATCATCGCAGGGGGCTCTGGCTGGCCTTGTCCCTGAGCCAGCAGAACGGCATCACGGCTGTCACTCTCGCGCTGCTCCTGGAACCCGCTCTACCGGAGGCGGTCGCCATCGTCGCCCCGGCGATCCTCGTCGTGAACCTGTCTGCATCTGGGGTCCAACGCGGTGCCGGCCCGAATCCGGCTGTTGCGCGTGGGCGGACCCGCGGGCAGACAGGACAGGCACCGCCAGACCGGAGACCTCGGGCGGGCACACACCAGGGGCCCTGGGCGCAGGCAAGGAACCACCCACGCCCAGGGCCTCCTGAGCAAACCGCGGCCGTCAGGCCGTGTGCGCCACGAACCGCTCCGCCGTCTCCGCCAGCACCTCGCGTCCGTCCCGCGCCCACAGCCCGTCGTTGAAGAGCTCCACCTCGATGGCACCGGTGTAGCCGGCCGCCTCGACGTAGCCCTGCCACTCGCGCATGTCGATCGCGCCGTCGCCGATCTGGCCGCGGCCGTTGAGGACACCCTCGGGCAGCGGGGTGGTCCAGTCGGCGAGCTGGAAGGTGTGGATACGGCCGGAGGCGCCCGCGCGGGCGATCTGCGCGGGAGCGTTGTCGTCCCACCAGATGTGGTACGTGTCGACCGTGACGCCGACCTGGTGCGCGGGGAAGCGTTCCGCGAGGTCCAGCGCCTGCGTGAGCGTGGAGACCACGCAGCGGTCGGAGGCGTACATCGGGTGGAGCGGCTCGATGGCCAGCTTCACGCCGCGCTCCTCCGCGTACGGGCCCAGGACCGCGAGGGCGTCCGCGATGCGTTCACGGGCGCCGTGCAGGTCCTTGGAGCCGGCCGGCAGGCCGCCGGAGACCAGGACCAGGGTGTCCGTGCCGAGCGTCGCCGCCTCGTCGACGGCACGGCGGTTGTCGTCCAGGGCCGCGGCGCGCTCCCCCGCGTCGATGGCCGTGAAGAAGCCGCCACGGCACAGCGTGGTGACGGTCAGACCCGCGTCGCGGACCAGCTTGGCCGTCGCCTCCAGGCCGTACGTCTGGACGGGCTCCCGCCACAGACCGACGTTGACGATGCCCAACCGGCCGCAGGCGTCGGCCAGTTCCGGCATCGACAGCTGCTTGACCGTCATCTGGTTGATGGAGAAGCGGGAGAGGTCGCCGGTCACTGGTTCACTCCGTACAGGGACAGCAGGTTCTTCATCCGCTCCTCCGCCAGCTTCGGGTCCGGGAACAGGCCCAGTCCGTCGGCGAGTTCGTAGGCGCGGGCGAAGTGCGGCAGCGAGCGGGCCGACTGGAGGCCGCCGACCATGGTGAAGTGGCTCTGGTGGCCCGCGAGCCAGGCCAGGAACACCACGCCCGTCTTGTAGAAGCGGGTCGGCGTCTGGAAGAGGTGGCGGGACAACTCGACGGTGGGGTCGAGGAGTTCGCGGAAGCCTGCCGCGTTGCCCGTGTCCAGGACGCGTACCGCCTCGGCCGCCAGCGGGCCCAGCGGGTCGAAGATGCCGAGCAGGGCGTGACTGAAGCCCTTCTCGTCGCCCGCGATCAGCTCGGGGTAGTTGAAGTCGTCGCCGGTGTAGCAGCGGACGCCCTGCGGCAGGCGCCGGCGGATGTCGATCTCGCGCTGGGCGTCGAGGAGCGAGACCTTGATGCCGTCGACCTTGTCCGGGTGGGCCGCGATGACCTCCAGGAAGGTGTCGGTCGCCGCGTCCAGGTCGGACGAGCCCCAGTAGCCCTCGAGGGCCGGGTCGAACATCGGGCCCAGCCAGTGCAGGACGACCGGCTCGGAGGCCTGGCGGAGCAGATGGCCGTAGACCTCGAGGTAGTCCTCGGGACCCTGGGCCGCGGCGGCGAGGGCGCGGGAGGCCATCAGGATCGACTGCGCGCCGGACGCCTCGACGAGGGCGAGCTGCTCCTCGTAGGCCGCACGGACCTCGGCCAGTGAACCGGCCGCGATCTGGTCGGTGCCGACGCCGCACGCGATCCGGCCGCCGACCGTCTTGGCCTCGGCGGCGCTGCGGCGGATCAGCTCGGCCGCGCCCGCCCAGTCCAGGCCCATCCCGCGCTGGGCGGTGTCCATCGCCTCGGCGACGCCGAGCCCGTGGGACCACAGGTGGCGGCGGAAGGCGAGGGTGGCGTCCCAGTCGATCGCGGCGGGCGAGTCGGGGGTGGTGTCGGCGAACGGGTCGGCGACGACATGGGCCGCCGAGAACACCGTACGAGAGGTGAGGGGGGAACCCGTGGTGAGGGCGAGTGGCTCCTGGCGGGGCTCGTACGCCCTCAAGTTCCCACTGGTGTCGGGGAGTCGGATGGTCACAGCGCGATCTCCGGGACATCGAGGCGGCGGCCCTCGGCCGAGGACTTCAGACCCAGCTCGGCGAGCTGGACGCCACGGGCGCCGGCGAGGAGGTCCCAGTGGTAGGGGGCGTCGGCGTAGACGTGCCGGAGGAACAGCTCCCACTGGGCCTTGAAGCCGTTGTCGAACTCGGCGTTGTCCGGGACCTCCTGCCACTGGTCGCGGAAGACCTCGGTGGCGGGGATGTCCGGGTTCCAGACCGGCTTCGGGGTGGCCGAGCGGTGCTGGGCGCGGCAGTTGCGCAGACCGGCGACGGCCGAGCCCTCGGTGCCGTCCACCTGGAACTCCACGAGCTCGTCGCGGTTGACGCGGACGGTCCAGGAGGAGTTGATCTGGGCGATCGCGCCGCCGTCGAGCTCGAAGATGCCGTAGGCGGCGTCGTCGGCCGTCGCGTCGTACGGCTTGTCGTTCTCGTCCCAGCGCTGCGGGATGTGGGTGGCGGTGAGGGCCTGGACGGACTTCACCCGGCCGAACAGCTCGTGGAGGACATACTCCCAGTGCGGGAACATGTCGACAACGATGCCACCGCCGTCCTCGGCGCGGTAGTTCCACGAGGGGCGCTGGGCGGCCTGCCAGTCGCCCTCGAAGACCCAGTAGCCGAACTCGCCGCGGATCGAGAGGATCCGGCCGAAGAAGCCGCCGTCGATGAGGCGCTTCAGCTTGAGCAGGCCCGGGAGGAAGAGCTTGTCCTGGACGACGCCGTGCTTGATGCCGGCGGCGTTGGCGAGCCTGGCCAGCTCCAGGGCGCCGTCCAGGCCGGTGGCGGTCGGCTTCTCGGTGTAGATGTGCTTGCCCGCCGCGATCGCCTTCTTGAGCGCCTCCTCGCGGGCCGAGGTCACCTGGGCGTCGAAGTAGATGTCCACGGTCTCGTCGGCGAGGACCTCGTCGACGTCCGTGGCCCAGTGCTCCAGGCCGTGCTGCTCGGCCATCGCCTTCAGCGCGTGCTCGCGGCGGCCGACCAGGATCGGCTCCGGCCACAGCACGGTGCCGTCGCCGAGGTCGAGGCCACCCTGCTCGCGGAGCGCGAGGATGGAGCGGACCAGGTGCTGGCGGTAGCCCATGCGCCCGGTCACACCGTTCATGGCGATACGCACCGTCTTGCGTGTCACGTCGATCCCTTCGTAGGCGTCGTGCGCAGCATTCCCTGCGCATTCCGTACGCGGTTGTGCGCGCCGCGTACGCCTCCACTGATGAGCGTCACAGCAAGCGCTTTCTATCTGATGAGAAGCTAGCCTCTGAGCAGCGGTTCGGACAAGACCGTGACCGCTTCGAGTTGTTCGAGGGGACGAACAACGGGGCGTGGGGGCCTTAGGGTCTGCTCGGAACCATGACTGACTGTGCGGCGTCTGTGCAGCCGCACAGTCCTGCGTGGCTGACTGTGCGGGGACGGGCGCGGAGCCCGAGTACGACGAGGTACGACGATGCGCGACCGGAGGACGACGAGATGACGGTGACCCTGGCGGACGTGGCGGCGCGCGCGCAGGTCTCGCCCGCGACGGTGTCGCGCGTGCTGAACGGGAACTATCCCGTGGCCGCGACCACCCGTGAGCGGGTGCTGCGGGCCGTGGACGAACTGGACTACGTACTGAACGGGCCCGCGAGTGCGCTGGCCGCGGCGACGTCCGACCTCGTCGGGATTCTCGTCAACGACATCGCGGACCCCTTCTTCGGGATCATGGCGAGCGCGATCCAGTCCGAGATCGGCGGTCCGGGCGGACGCGCGGGCGGCGAACGGCTGGCGGTGACCTGCAACACCGGGGGTTCTCCGGAGCGTGAGCTGACGTATCTGACCCTGCTGCAGAGACAGCGGGCGGCGGCCGTGGTGCTGACGGGCGGTGCGGTGGAGGACAAGCCGCACGCGGCGGCGGTCGCCGCGAAGTTGCGGAGGCTGGAGGACGCCGGGACGCGGGTGGTGCTGTGCGGGCGGCCGCCGGCGCCGGAGACCGGGGCGATCGCGCTGACCTTCGACAACCGTGGGGGCGGGCGGGAGCTGACGGAGCATCTGCTCGGGCTCGGGCATCGGCGGCTCGGGTACATCGCGGGGCCGGAGGAGCGGACGACCACCCGGGATCGGCTGGAGGGGCACCGGGTCGCGCTCGCGGACGCGGGGATCTCCGAGGATCCGCGGTGGACCGTGCACGGGCGGTACGACCGGCGGTCCGGGTACGAGGCGACGCTGGAGTTGTTGCGGCGGGATCCGTCTCTCACGGCGGTGGTGGCGGCGAACGACTCCGTCGCGCTGGGGGCGTGCGCTGCCCTGCGGGACTCCGGGCTGCGGATTCCGGATGATGTGTCCGTCGCCGGGTTCGATGATCTGCCGTTCAGTATCGATGCGGTGCCTGCGTTGACGACGGTGCGGTTGCCGTTGGCGGAGGCGGGGGCTCGGGCGGGGCGGATCGCCATGGGGCGGGAGGAGGCGCCGCCCGGGGGGATCGCTGTGATTCGGGGGGAGTTGATGGTGCGGGGGTCTACTGGGGGGCCGCGGGGCTGAGGTCTTTGGGGGGCTCGGCGCTGGGGGTACGGCGCTGGCGGTGCCCTCGACTGTTTTCGCCCCCGCCGCCCTTACCCATTCCCGTCCTCCAGGGACTGCCGCCCCTTCGACCCCGCTCCCAGGGGGCTCCGCCCCCTGGACCCCCGTCGGCCCGAAGGGCCTCGACCTCAAACGCCGGACGGGCTGAACGATGCGGGTGGGGAATCGGGACGGCAGACCCTCGTCCTCGAACGCAGCGCGGGCTGAGGGGTGTGGTCGTCGGGGATCAGGACGGTACGTCCTCGTCCTGTGCCTGCGGGCCGAGCCCCGGCCGTATTCGGCGTCCTGTTGTATGACTTGGGCGTGGAAGACGATCGGCGGATTCTCGACTTGTTGGATGCTCTGGACCGTTTGCCGGGGCCAGCGCACCTTGAGTTTCCCGATGGGTACGACCATGAGCGGGCCGGGTTCATGAGGAGCGTGCTGCTTGATCGGCTGAGTCGGGAGTTCGGGCAGCCGTGCGGTGGTGTGGCGCGGCAGGATGCCAGTGCGTACTTCGGCATCCACGTCCCCGCCGCGGCGACCGGGGCCGGTGTGGCCCTCAGTGTCGATCTCAGCAACTTCGGAGACCTGGCCCTTGTCACCGCCGCCGACGGCGTGACGGAATGCGCGCTCACCGAGGCCGAGCGGCGGATCATCGAGTCGGCGCTGTCCGATCTCGGGTATGTGTGTGTTCCGCGGCGGCTGTTGCTGCGGCCGTACGACGGGGTGAGCGACCTGGCCGGCTGGTATCCCGAAGTCGACTGGGACGGGAGCCCGAACGATCCGGTCACATGGGAGACCCGGTTCTTCTCCTACCTGTGAGGGGTGAGGCATTCCGTGTCTGTGTACGCGTACGCGATCCTCCGCCGCACCACACCCTGCCCCGAATGCCGCTCCCCCGCCGACTGGGTCGGAGTGCAGGCCCTCGTCGGTGACTCCTTGCGGTGGGACGTCGAAGTGACCTGCCCCGCCTGCCTGTTTGCCGTCGCCGACTGTGGGGGCGACCTGTCGGACGACGTACGGGAACAGCTTCTCGCCGAGCACGGGGCCGCCGTGCTGCGGCTGCGGGCGCCCGCGCATCGGGGCACCGTGCTGCGTGTTCTGCGTGCCGCGCTCGGGCTCGAACTCGTGGATGCCAAGGGCGCGTTGGAGCAGGTCTGGGGCGGGGCGTACGTGGGGACTCAGCCCGAGGTGGAGCTTCTCGCACGCAGGCTGCGGGAGGCCGGGGTCGATGCGGTTGCCTCCGTGACCCCGTAGGAACGGCGAGCGTCACGCGGCCAGGCGGGGCACGGGACGGCGGGTCGCCAGCCATACCCCGGCGCCCTCGGCGAACGGGACCTGGTGCGGGGTGCGGAAGCCCAGCGGGCGCAGTGGGTCCATGTGGCGGGGCGAGAGGGTGACCGCGACCGCGTCGGCGGCCTCCTCGTCGACGGTGTGCAGGCCCGGGGACAGCAGGTCGGACACCACCCGGCGGTCCCAGGCCTCCGAGTCGTCCGGTGTGCAGACGGTGACCACGGTCCAGTGCGGCGCGTCGGGCTTGGCTCGCTTCAGTGCGGTCGGCAGGACCGGTTCCTGCGGCAGCGGGGCGGTGAGTTCGCGGGCGAAGAGGCCGCTGAAGCGGGTGTGCGGGGACTCGGTGCCGGGCGGCAGCCACACGGCGGCCGCGAGAAGGGTGCCGTCCGCGCGCTCGGCCACCCAGACCTGGCCCTCCTCGAGCGCGTAGTGGGCCAGCATCAGCCGCATGGCGCGCTGTGCCTGGTCCCAGTCCACGGCGGAGTGTTCGGGCACCGCGAACAGGCGCACCACGGCGGGCACGTCCACGAGTCCCGCCCTGCGTACGGCGGTCCGAGGGGGCATCTGCAGGATCGTCATCTTCGGGTTCTGCCTCTCACATGGCCCGGCTCGCGCCGGTCAGTTCGACGGACACGGGGAGGGGGCGCGGGGGTCCGGTGCGCACCGGCGGGGCGGGGACGGGGAGCGTCGGCCGCGCCTGGCCGGAGTCCTGTTCGGGGTGCGGGCTGCCGAGCAGCACCGGGCGGGGCGGCCCCACCCGGTCGTCGTCCAGTGCGGCGGCCCCAGACCCACCGGCCTCAGATCCACCGGCCAAGACGGGGCGAGCCCGCCGCGCCCGGTCGACGTCTAGCCCGGCGGCCTCAGGCCCACCGATCAGGACGGGTCGCACCGACCCCACCCGGTCGACGCCCTGCCCGGCAGCCTCCGACCCACCGACCAACACGGGCCGCACCGACCCCACCCGGTCGACGCCCTGCCGAGCCACAGACCGACCGGCCGAGGCAGCGGGCAACCGCCCCACCCGGCCGACGCCCTGACCAACCCCAGATCCACCGACCAGGACGGACCGCGCCCGCCGCACCCGGCCGACGCCCTGACCAGCGGCCCCAGACCCGCCGACCAGGACGGGCCGAGCCCGCCGCACCCGACCGACACCCTGCCCGGCCGCAGACCGACCGACCAGGGCGAGGCGAGCCGGCCGTACCCGGTCGGTGTCCTGTTCCGCCTCGGGGGCGCCGGTCGGGACCGGGCGGCGCGTCGGGTTCGCCCGGTCGGCGGCCGGTGTGGTCTCCGGGCGGCTGAGGAGTGTCACGCCGTGCACGGCGGCCGCGGCGGCGGTGAGGGCGAGGAGGGTGCCTGTGGTGCCGTAGCGGAAGCCCTCGCCGAGCAGGGTGATGCCGATGGCGGCCGCGGTGACGGGATTGACGAGGGTGAGCAGGGCGAGGGGGCCGCCGAGTCCGTGGCGGTAGGCCTTCTGGGAGAGCAGCAGGCCGCCCACCGCGAAGGCGACCGTCAGGAGCGCCACCAGCGCCGTGCTCCAGGAGAGCGTCGGGCCGACCGCCAGCTTCTGCGCCAGCGTGGAGCCGACCCCGGAGGCGATGCCGGACGCGGCGGCGACCGCGAGGCCGCCGCGGGCCGAGAGCATCGCGACGACCGGGGCGGCGACGAGTGCCACCAGGAGGACCTCGGTGGTGCTCAGGGTGTCCCCGTGTCCCGAGGCCGTGACGGCCAGCAGGGTCGTCAGTCCTACGAGGGTGAAGGCCATGCCGTTCCACTGCGTGCCCGAGGTCCGGCGGCCCGAGACCAGTGAGCCCAGCGGTACCGCGAGCACGAGGCTCAGCGCGCCGAGCGGCTGCACCAGGGTCAGCGGTCCGTAGCGCAGGGCGACCACGTGCAGCAGCGCACCGGAGGCGTTGAGGAGCACGGACCCCCACCACGCGCCGCGGGCCAGCGCCCCGCGCACGCTCGTGGTCCCGGCGGCGGTCCGCGCCTGGACGACCGCGGCCGCCGCGTAGCAGATCGCCGAGACCAGGGAGAGGACCACGGCCAGGAACACCGGAGAACCTGTCATCGCGGTCCACCTCCCCATCTGTCGACGTCGATACGAAACGGTTTCGTACCGACAGATTACGAGAGGGCTTAACGAAACGCAAGCGTTTCTCTAGTTGCACCGGATTTCCGACACGAACCTCATCGCATCGCGACGAATCCGAACAGCTCCGGGACCCCACCCGGCCCGATCTCGACGGTCCGCTCCAGTCGCAGCCCCGCCGACACCACGGCGTTCAGGAGATCGGCCAGCGGGATGTGCCAGGCCCCCACCCGGGCCCGTACACCGGCGGGGTTCCAGGAGTCGAGGGTGCGGTTCCGGTCGGCGTACCGCTCGTCCAGCACCACCCGCCCCCGCTCCCGCCAGTCGGCGAACGCGCCGACGAAGCAGGGGTGCACGCCCAGGTGCACGAACCGTCCGCCGGGCGCCAGCACCCGGGCGATCTCCCGCAGGACGGCCGCGTAGTCGGGGACGTCCGTGCTCGCCAGCACACACATCGCGGCGGGCACCGAGGCGTCGGCCAGCGGCAGTGCCGTCGCGTCGGCGACCGCGACCGGCAGCCGGCCGGCCGCGTGGCGGAGCTGGCCGCCGGAGAGGTCGACGCCGAACGGGGTCCGGCCGAGGTCAGCCGCCACGGACGCATGGGCGCCGGTGCCGCAGCAGACGTCCAGACAGATCCCCTCGCCGGGGCCCAGCAGCTCCCTCAGCGTCGCGTGCACCCGGGCGAAGTACTCTCCGCCCGAGGTCGGCGACATGTAGTGGTTGTACCAGTCCGCGTGGGCGTCGTACGCCGGTGTGGTCGTCGTCATGCTCTAGAGGCTGGGAACAACTCCCCTGCCACAAACTCCCGTTCGCTCACGGCGTCGACCGCGAGCCCCGGTCGACCGCGAGCCCCGCAGGGAATCTCCCGGGGCGCACCGATGAGTTCCGCGCCCCGCCCCGGTCTCCCCTGCCGTAACCGACCGCGCCAGCGACAGGAGCGACTCCCATGCCGATCGTCATCACCTCCTTCATCAGCCTCGACGGTGTCGTCCAGGCCCCCGGCGGCCCCGAGGAGGACACCGACGGCGGCTTCGCGCACGGTGGCTGGACGCACGACTACTTCGACCCGGAGGTCGTCGGCGGCGCCTTCGACTCGGCGCTGCGGACGGCGGACGCGCTGCTGTTCGGGCGGCGCACCTGGCAGGCGATGGCGGGGGCGTGGCCGGAGCGGGCCGGGGACCCCTTCGCGGACCGGATGAACTCCATCAAGAAGTACGTGGTGACCGACACCCTCGCCGACTCCGACCTGACCTGGGACAACACCACCCGCGTCCCCGGCACCGAGGCCGTCGCCCACCTCCGCAAGCTGAGCGAGAACGAGGGCGGCAACCTGCTGGTCATGGGCAGCCCCTCCCTCGCCCGCACCCTGCTGCACGAGGGGCTCGTCGACGAGCTGCGGCTCATCGTGATGCCGGTTCTCCTGGGCGGCGGCAAGTCGGTCTTCCCGACCGAGGGGGCCAAGCACGCCTTCGAACTGGTCTCGACGGCCACCGCGCCGACGGGGGCGCAGGTCAGCGTGTACCGCCGGGCGTGACTCTGGACGGAGGTACGGGGCCGTCCTACGGTATCCCTGACTGAGTCAACCATTTGGGGGTTGACGAAGGGGTCGAGGAGGGTACCGACGATCATGACCGTGCAGGACATCCGCGCCTTCAACCGCTTCTACACCAACGTCATCGGCGCCCTCGACTACAGCCGTCAGCTGTACGCCCCGTACACCCTCACCGAGTCCCGCGTCCTGTACGAGCTCGCGCATTCCCCGCGTACGGACGCGGCGGACCTGCGGGGTGAACTCTCCCTGGACGCGGGCTACTTGAGCCGGATCCTCAACAAGTTCGAGCAGGACGGGCTGATCGAACGCACCCCGTCGCGCCGCGACCCGCGTCGCAGGCGCGTCACCCTCACGGCGCGGGGGCGGGAGACCGCCGCCCTCCTCGCCGAGCGCGCGGACGAATCCGTGGGCGCGCTGCTCGCCACGGTCCCGTCCGCCGACCGTCCCCGTCTCGCCGAGGCCATGCGGACCGTCCGCAAGCTCCTCTCCGACGGCCGCCCGCCCCGCCGCGAGGACGTCCTGCTGCGCGACCCGGGCCCGGGCGACCTGGGCTGGATCGTGCAGCGCAACGCCGCGCTCTACACCGCGGAGCACGGCTTCAACGCCGACTACGAGGGGCTGGTGGCCCGGATCGTCGCCGACTTCGCGGAGGACCACGACCCGCACCTGGAGCGGGTGTCGATCGCGGAGCTCGACGGCAGGCCGGTGGGCTGTGTGATGTGCGTACGGGACGAGGCACCCGGCACGGCCAGGCTGCGCCTGCTGCTGGTCGAGCCCGACGCGCGCGGCCTCGGCATCGGCGACCGGCTCGTCTCGGCCGTCGTCGACTTCGCGCGCGGCGTCGGCTACCGCGACATGGTCCTGTGGACCAACGACATCCTCGCCTCCGCCCGCCGCATCTACCAGCGCCACGGCTTCGTCCTCCTCGCCGAGAAACCGCACCGCTCCTTCGGCAAGGACCTGGTCGGCCAGGACTGGCGCCTGGATCTGCACGCCACGCAGGAGTGACGCGTAGAGTCCGGAGCATGAAGCTGGCGTTCTCCACTCTCGGCGTCCCCGGTCTCCCCGTCCCCGAGGTGCTCCGCCTCGCGACCGCGCACGGCTATCACGGCGTAGAGCTGCGCGCGCACCCTGAGGAGGCGGTACATCCCGGCATCGACGCCGCCCGACGGGCCGACGTGGTGGCCGAGTTCAAGGCGGCCGGGGTGGAGGTCCTGGGTCTCGCCGGGTACGCGCGCGTGGCCGCGCCGGGCGACGACGAGCCGGTGCTGGCGGAGATCCGCGGTCTCCTGGACCTCGCCCGCGACCTGGGCGCCCCGTTCATCCGCGTCTTCCCCGGCGCGAGCCCCGAGCAGTCGACCGCCGAGGCCGACGCGATGGCGGCGCGGCGCCTGGGCACGGCGGCGGAGTACGCGGCGGACGCCGACGTACGCGTCCTCCTGGAGACCCACGATTCGCACCGCACCGGAGCCGACGCGATCCGCGTCCTCGGCCCGGTCGGCCATCGCAATGTCGGCTCGCTCTGGGACGTCATGCACACCTGGCTGGGCGGCGAGCAGCCCTCGGAGACCTACGCGGCGCTCTCCCCGTTCCTCGGATACGTCCAGGTCAAGGACATCGCCTCGCCCGACGACACCACCCCGCTCCCGCTCGGCGCGGGCGTACTGCCCCTCGCCGAGTGCGTCGAGGTCCTCTCCCGCCACGGCTGGGACGGCTGGCTGTGCTGGGAGTACGAGAAGCGCTGGTACGAGGGGGCCGCACCGCTTCCCGAGCTGCTGGGCGCGGGCCGCGAGCACCTGGCCCGGCTCCTGAACGAGAGTGCGTGACTAATTCGGTGGCTCAGGGACCGGGAGCCGGTTAGCGTCCCCGGGTGCATCAGCCCACTCCGCTCCCGGTCCCCCTCTCATGAGCCTGTCCGACGTGCTCCTCGACGTCCGGCCGCTGCGCACCTCCCCCGTCTTCCGGCGGCTGCTGTTCGGGCGCACGGTGTCCACACTCGGCACCTTCATGACCATGGTCACCGTCATGTACCAGGTCTGGGACACGACGCACAGCGCGTTCTGGAGCGGCGCGGTCGGCATCGCGCAGGCGGTGCCGATGGTCGCCGTCAGTCTGTTCGCGGGCGCCTGGGCCGACCGCGTCGACCGCCGCCGTATGTATCTCACCGGCACCGTCGGCTCGGCGGTCTGCTCCCTGCTGCTGACCGTGCAGGGCTTCGCCGGACACGCGCCGGTACCCGTGGTGCTCGTGCTGGTGGCGGCCCAGACGTCCTTCGCCGCGCTCGGCGCCCCCGCGGCGGGTGTGTTCGTGCCCCGGCTGCTGCCCAAGGAGCAGGTGGCCGCCGGTCTCGCCCTCCAGCAGGTCACCGGCCAGGCGATGATGCTGGTCGGCCCCGCCGTCGCCGGTGTCGTCCTCGGCTGGTGGGGCATCGGCGTCTGCTACCTGCTGGACACCCTGAGCTTCGCCCTGTCGTTCTACGGCGCCTACGGCCTGCCCGCGCTGCCACCCGAGGGCGACAGGTCCCGGCCCGGCGTCCACGGCGTCCTGGACGGGCTGCGCTTTCTGACCGGCCACCGCGCGGTGCGCGGCGCGCTGCTGACGGACCTCGCCGCCTGTCTCCTGGCGATGCCCACGTCGTTGTTCCCCCTGGTCAACGAGGAACGCTTCGGCGGTGACCCACGCACCCTCGGCCTGTTCCTGTCGGCGCTGGCCGTGGGCGGGGTCACCGCGACGGCCTTCTCCGGCCCGGTGACCCGGCTGGCCCGCCCCGGCCCGGTGATGCTGTGCGCGTCCGCGGGGTGGGGCGCGGCCCTCTTCCTCTTCGGCCTGACGACCAGCGCCTGGGTGGGCCTGGGGCTGCTGGCCCTGGCAGGCGCGGCGGACGCCCTCGCCGTCCTCTCCCGTACGACCATCGTCCAGACCCTCACCCCCGACGCCCTCCTCGGCCGTGTCACCGCCGCCGAGACGATCGTCGGCCAGGCGGGACCCCACCTGGGCAATCTGCGCGGCGGCCTGGTCGCGGGCTGGTCCTCGGGCGCGACGGCGCTGATCTCCGGCGGGCTGATGTGTCTGGCGGCGGTGACGGCGGTGGGCGTCACGACGCCGGAACTGCGGCGGACGGGCGCGGCCGGTACGGCTACCGCTCCGGCCGGACCGTGAACTCGGCTCCCGGGTCCAGGCACCACTCCAGTACGGAGGGCCAGGGACCGTAACCGGCGTCCAGGTCGAGGTGGCCGGCGCCGGGGAGGAGGGTGGTGGGGATGGCGAGAGGGGCGCCGTAGACCGCCTGCGCGCCTCCCTCGCAGTACGGGTCGTCGTCGCCGGCGACGAGGACGGTCGGACCGGGGAGGGTGAGGTCCAGCGAGGGCGGGGCGAACCCGGCGACCTCGGGGTACCGCGCGAGGACGGAGGGGGAGGGCGGGCCGACGAGCAGGACGCGGTCCACGTCGCCCGGCTTCGCGATCCCGCGGGCGACGGCGTGCAGCCACAGCAGGACGGAGGCGCTGTGGGCGACGACGACGTCCGGGGCGTCCTCAGCGAGGTGGCGGGCGAGTTCGCCGAGCCACACCTCCAGGTCCGGGTCGTCCGGGTCGGGCAGCTGCGGATACGCCACCTGGTGACCGAGCTCGCCGAGACGGTCGGCGAGCCAGTGCTGCCAGTGGTCCTTGGGCCGGTGGTTCTGCCAGCCGTGGAGGATGAGGTAGGCGGTCATGGCATCGATGGTTTCCGAACCCGCCCCAAGGGTCCAGTTAACCTTTCTCGATGGAACAGGTAAGCGAGACCTTCACAGTCGACCTGCGCCGTCTGACCGTCCTGCGTGAACTCCAGCGCCGGGGCAGTCTGGCGAGAACGGCGGAGGCCCTGCACCTGACCCCGTCGGCGGTCTCGCAGCAGCTCTCGGCGCTGGCCCGCGAGGTCGGGGCACCCCTGACGGAACGGGACGGCCGAGGGGTACGGCTCACCGGACAGGCCCGCGTCCTGCTGGCCCACGCCGACGAGATCGCCGCCCAACTGGAGCGGGCCCGGGCCGACTTGGCGGCGTACGGGAGCGGCGGCCGCGGCTCGGTGACCATCGGCTGCTTCTCCAGCGGCATCCTGGGCCTGCTGCCGGGAGTGCTCCGAGGACTGGCCGAACACCTCCCCCACGTCCGCGTCGACGTCGTGGAGGCGGAACCGCCGGACCTGTTCACGGCCCTGGACGCCGGCCAGGTGGACGTGGCCGTCGCGGTGGACTTCGCGGCGACCCCGCCCCACACGGACCGCCGCTACAGCCGGTCGGACCTGCTGACGGACGTGATGGACATCGTGGTCCCGGCGGATCACCGGCTGGCGGGACGCGGGCGGGTTCCGCTGCGGGAGCTGGCCGGCGAGACCTGGATCGCGGGGGACGCCCGCAGCTGCGTGGGCGCGATCGCCCGCGCCGTCTGCGCGACGTCGGGCTTCACCCCGGACATCCGGCACGCCGTGAACGACTGGGGCGCGCTGGCGGCCCTGGTGGAGGCGGGAGCGGGCGTGGCCCTGATCCCCCGCCTGGTCCACCCCCTGTACGCGAACCGCGCACTGGCGGTACTGACCCCGGAGGGCACGCCTCCCTCGCGGAACATCTTCGCGGCGGTCCGCACGGGCGCGGACGCGGACCCGGTCCTGGAGACGGTGAGGGGGCACCTGGTCCGGGAGGCGCGGCGATTGGCGGACGTGTCCCGGCTCCAGCGGTAGAAGCGCAGGTGGCCAGGGCCCGGCGTAGAACAGCTCTGCCGATCACCCGACCCCGGGAGCGAACCTCGCCACTCGCCGCTCCAGGCGCTTCCGGCGCTCCGGCCATTCGTCCGCCGTGATCGAGAAGATCGCCGAGTCCCTCAGCTGGTTGTCCTCGCCCGGGGCCCAGGAGCGGGACCAGTTGCGCAGGACGCCCTCGAAGTGGGCGCCGACGCTTTCGATCGCCGCTCGGGACCGGGCGTTCCGGGCGTCCGTCTTCAGGTCCACTCTCGAGACGTTCCACACCTCGAAGGCGTGGCGGAAGAGGAGGAGCTTGGCCTCGGCGTTGACGCCGGTGCCCTGGGCGGAGCGGGCCAGCCAGGTGAAGCCGATCTCGATCGCGTCCAGGGTGTCGTCCGAGAGCCAGCCGCGGGGCTCCCAGTAGGACGTCGCGCCCACCACCCGCCCCGTCGCCCTGGAGATCTGGGCGTACGGTGCCAGACGGCCGGTCGCGGCCCGGGCGAGTTGCGCGTCGACGTAGTCCGCCACCTCGTCGGCCCTCGGCACCCAGGTGAACTCGTACGTGCCCCGGTCCTCCTCCGCCGCCACCGCCAACCCGGTCACATGCGTGTGCGAGAGCGGCTCCAGGCGCACCAGGTCACCCTCCAGCACCGGCCCTTCAAGCTTGAACGCCATCCCCCAGCCGACCCTTCAACTCCGCGAACACCTCGTGGAAACCGGGGAAAGTCTTGCGTACGCACCCCGGGTCGTCGAACGAAATACCCGGCACGCGCAACCCCGTGACCGCGAAGGACATGACGATGCGGTGGTCGCCGTACGAAGTGATCTCCGCGCCCTCACCGCGCACACCCGGCTGCACTTCGATCCAGTCCGGACCCGTCGTCACCGCCACCCCGAGCTGTCGCAGGTTCTGCGCGCACGCCTCCAGGCGGTCGCACTCCTTGACCCGGGTGTTCGCCACGTCCTCGATACGGACCGGGCCGTCCGCGAAGGGCGCGATCGCCGCAAGCGTCGGCATCGTGTCCGAGATGTCCCGCATGTTGACGGTCAGGCCGCGCAGTACGCCCGTCCCCCGGACCGTCGTGCCCGACGCGCCGACCGACACCTGCGCGCCCATCCGCCGCAGTACGTCGACGAAACCCAGGTCGCCCTGGAGCGCGCCGGTCCCCAGGCCCGGGACCGTCACCTCGGCGCCCGGGGTCACCGCCGCCGCTGCGAAGAAGTAGCCGGCCGTGGAGGCGTCCGGTTCGATCGCGTACGTCGTCGCGCGGTAGCCGCCCGGCGGGACCACGAAGACGTCCCCCTCTCGGTCCACCCGCACCCCGAAGGCCCGCATCATCGCGATCGTGATCTCCACGTACGGCACCGAGACCAGGTCCGTCACCCGGATCCGCAGGCCCTTGCGGGTCAGCGGGCCGAGGAGCAGCAGTGCGGTCAGGTACTGCGAGGACTGACCCGCGTCCAGCACCACCTCGCCGCCCTCGACCCCGGCCGCCCGTACCGTCAGCGGGTGGTGCCCCTCGGCCTGCTCGTGCCGCAGGTCCACGCCCAGGTCGCGCAGGGCACGGGTCAGGGGCAGCAGTGGCCTGCGCCGCATCTGCTCCGAGGCGTCGAAGCGGTACGTCCCGTGCCCCGCCGCCGCCAGTGTCGGCAGGAAGCGTGCCGTCGTCGCGCCGTCCCGGCAGTACACGTCCGCCTCCGGCACCGCGGGCCCCTGCGGCCGCCCGTCGACCCGCCACGCGTCCGGCGCCCGCCCCACCCGGTACCCGAGCCCCGTCAGCCCCTCCACGAAGCCCTCCGTGTCATCCGACCTCAGCGGCCGCACGAGCGTGGTGACTCCGTCGGCCGCCGCCGCCAGAAAGAGCGCGCGGGCGGTGATGGACTTCGAACCGGGAATGTCGACTACGGGCATACCCTCATGATCGACCGACACCCCCCACCGACGCCGGGCCGTCCACAAGATGGACCACCCACGACGCCCGCCGCCTCCGGACGAGACGCACCACACCGACGCAACGCCCCCGAGCCGGACGCACCACACCGACGCAACGCCCCCGAGCCGGACGCACCACACCGACGCAACGCCCCCGAGCCGGACGCACCACACCGACGCAACGCCTCCAGACGGGACGCGCCCACACCGGCGCACGGCATCCGGGCAGGAGACGCACCCGCTCGGCGCACCGCCCCCAGACGCAACGCACCCACACCGACGCGCCGCCAGGCGGAATGGCACCGCACCGACGCCACCGCCCCTGGACGGGCCGCACCCACACCGGCGCACCGCCCCTGGACGGGCCGCACCCACACCGGCGCACCACCCCCGGACGGGACGCGCCCACACCGGCGCACGGCATCCGGGCAGGAGACGCACCCGCTCGGCGCACCGCCCCCAGGCGGGACGCACCCACACCGGCACACCGCGCCCCCAGGCGGGACGCACCCACACCGGCACACCGCGCCCCCAGGCGGGGCACCGCCCGCGCTCGCGCAACGGCGAGCAGGGGACGTACCGGGGGGTGTCCGCCCGCAGCGTCGGGCGACCGACCAACGGCATAGCCCCAGAGAACAGCACCGCCCGACCGAGGACGGACACCCCCCGGTGCGGCACCGACCCCCGACGGCGAATAGTGCGCAACGCGAACCCCCACCGGACCGCGACGGGCCGCCGCAGGCATCCCCCCAGGCACCCCAAAGCCACGGACCGCCCGCAGCCCCCCTGCGACCCCCCACGCACCCCGCAGCCATGGACCGCCAGCAGCCCCCTACGACCCCCCACCCACTCGCAACACCTCGGCCGCCGGAGGCCCCCCAGCCGCCCCCGACCCCCCAACCACCCGCGACCCCCGGAACGTCACAGACGCCAACGCCACCCCACCCACCAACAGCGCCGCCGCACACCAGCGCAGCCCGCTCACCCCCTCCCCGAGGAACACCGCCGCCGACGACATGCCGAACACAGGGACCAGCAGCGAGAAGGGCGCGACCGTAGACGCCGGGTGGCGGCGGAGCAGCCAGCCCCATGCGCCGAAGCCGAAGACCGTCGTGATCCACGCGACGTAGACGACCGTGCCGGCGCCCTGCCAGTCCAGGGCGCGCAGGGCGTCGTAGTCCGCGCGCGGCCCCTCCAGCAGCAGCGAGAGGAGCAGCAGCGGCAGTACCGGCACCGTGCTCACCCACACCATGAAGTTCAGCGCGTCCGGTGGTGCCGCCTTACGGGTCAGGACGTTCGAGACGCCCCAGCACGCCGCCGCCGCGATGCAGAGCGCGAACGCGCCGAGCGGGCCGGAGGTGCCCTCGTCCACGGCTGCCACCCCGATGCCGGCCAACGCCACCAGCATGCCCGCCAGCCGCAGCCGAGTGGGCCGTTCGCCCAGCACTGCGAAGGCGATGGCCGCCGTGAACACCGCCTGGATCTGGAGCACCAGCGAGGACAGCCCCGCCGGCATCCCCGCGTCCATCCCCACGAACAGCAGCCCGAACTTCGCCACCCCCAGCACCAGCCCCACCGCCACGATCCACTTCCACGCCACCTTCGGCGGGCCCACGAGGAACACCGCCGGCAGCGCCGCCACCAGGAAGCGCAGAGCCGAGAAGAGCAGCGGCGGGAAGTGGTCGAGGCCGATCTCGATGACGGTGAAGTTGACACCCCATACGGCGGCGACGAGGACGGCGAGGGCGATGTGTGCGGGACGCATGCGTCGAGCATCACTTCCCGGGACCGTGAAGCACCAGCGATGATTGCTGCACGGTCGGATGTAGCAACCCTAATCAATGGCACCCCTGATCAATGGAGCGTCCCGTGCTCGATCTCCAGCGTCTCCGCGCCCTGCACGCCGTCTCCGTCCACGGCACGGTCGGTGCGGCCGCCGCCGCGCTCGGGTACACGCCCTCCGCCGTGTCCCAGCAGATCGCCAAGCTGGAGCGGGAGACCAGGACCGTACTGCTCGAACGGGAGGGGCGGGGGGTGCGGCTCACCGCCGAGGCGCTGCAACTCGTCGACACGGCACAGGAGTTGCTGGCGATCGTGGAGCGGGCCGAGACGGGTATCGAACAGCGCCGGAGCATCCCGGCGGGGCGGCTGACCGTGGCCGCCTTCGCCTCCGCGGCCCGTGGCCTGATGCCCGCCGTGCTCGCCGACCTCGCCGCCCGGCACCCCGCCCTCGACCTCCGGCTCTCCGAGATCGACCCGCATCTGTCCGTCGGACTGGTCGCCAAGGGGGCGCTGGACATGGCCGTCGTGCACGACTGGGACATCTCGCCGCTGCCCGTGCCGCCGGGGGTCGAGCAGGCGGCCATCGGGGAGGACCGGTGCACCCTGCTGGTCCCCGAGGGGCACCCCTTCGCCGAACGGAAGGCCGTCCGGCGTGAGGATCTCGGCGGGGAGCGGTGGGTGTGCCAGCCGCCGGGGCGGGTCTGTCACGAGTGGCTCGTACGGACCCTGCGCACCGCCGGGCACGAGCCGGAGATCATCCACCAGGCCGACGAGAACCCGACCCTGGTCGCCCTCGTCGCCGCCGGGCTCGGCATCTGCCTCATCCCCCGGCTCGGGCGGGGGCCGCTGCCGGGCGGGGTGGTGGAGGTGGAGCTCGATCCGACGCCGGTGCGGCGGCTGTACGCGCTGTGGCGGGCCGGTGCCGCGGGTCGGCCGTCGATCACCGAGACCGTACGCACTCTGCAGGAGCACTGGCCCGAAGTGGCGGCTCATCCGTCCCGTTGACCCCGGGCTCACCAACTTCCGGGATTCGGGGCCAACCCGGGAACCCCGCCCCACCCCCGCTCGTCCAACCCGCAAGCTGTCGGAGAGTCACCGCGGTGCGGTGTCGGCCTCGCTGCTGGCTGCGAACGCTGACTTACCCTCTCCGCCGTACTGCGGCCGGCAGCACGCCGCCATCGGCGCGCCCCCCTCCAACAGCGCCGATGGCGGCCCCTCATTGCCGGGCCCCGGGCCCACCCCGGGTTAGTGTGCACTCCCTTGACTGGCAGAAACTTCCCGGATATTGGTGACTCCTCGGAAGTTTCCTTCAGCGGATCACCTCCGGAAGGAGCGCACGTGCCCTCCAGACGTACCGTCCTCGCCGCCACCGCGGGAGTCGCCGCCACCCTCGCTGTCGGCGGGACCGCATACGCGGACGACAAGAAGCTCCGCTCCCTCGTCTCCCGTATGACCCTGGAAGAGAAGGTCGGCCAGCTCTTCGTGATGCGGGTCTACGGCCACTCCGCCACCGCCCCCGACCAGGCCGACATCGACGCCAACCTCAAGGAGATCGGCGTCCGCACGGCCGCCGAACTGATCGCCAAGTACCGCGTCGGCGGCATCATCTACTTCACCTGGGCGCACAACACCCGGGATCCGCACCAGATCGCCGACCTGTCCAACGGGATCCAGAAGGCCTCCCTCACCCTCCCCCGGGGCCTGCCCGTCCTCGTCTCCACCGACCAGGAGCACGGCATCGTCTGCCGGGTGGGCGAGCCCGCCACCCTCTTCCCGGGCGCGATGGCCATCGGTGCCGGTCGCTCCCACAAGGACGCCCGCACCCTCGGCCGTATCGCGGGGCGGGAGCTGAAAGCCCTGGGCATCCGGCAGAACTACTCCCCCGTCGCCGACGTCAACGTCAACGCGGCCAACCCCGTCATCGGCGTCCGCTCCTTCGGCGCCGACCCGGGCGCGGTGGCCGGGATGGTGGCCGCCGAGGTCGACGGGTACCAGCGGTCGCGGCAGGTCGCCGCCACCGCCAAGCACTTCCCCGGGCACGGGGACACCGCCGTCGACAGCCACTACGGCTTCCCTGTCATCACCCACACCCGCGCCCAGTGGGACAAGCTCGACGCTCCCCCGTTCCGCGCCGCGATCGCCGCCGGCATCGACTCGATCATGACCGCGCACATCATGGTCCCGGCCCTCGACGACTCCGGCGATCCGGCCACCCTCTCCCGGCCCATCCTGAACGGCATCCTGCGCGAGGAGCTCGGCTACGACGGCGTGATCGTCACCGACTCCCTCGGCATGGAGGGCGTCCGCACCAAGTACGGCGACGACCGCGTGCCCGTGCTCGCGCTGAAGGCGGGGGTGGACCAGCTCCTCAACCCGCCGAACCTGGACGTCGCCTGGAACGCCGTCCTGAAGGCCGTACGGGACGGGGAGCTGACCGAGGCGCGGCTCGACGAGTCGATCCTGCGGGTGCTGCGGCTGAAGGCGAAGCTGCGGCTGTTCGAGGCTCCGTACGTCAGCCAGACCGGCGTCACCCGGACCGTCGGCATCCCCGCGCACCTCGCGGAGGCCGACCGGATCGCCCAGCGGACGACGACCCTGCTGGTCAACAAGGGCAGGCTGCTGCCCCTGTCGCCGCGCAAGCTCCTCGTCGTCGGCGCCGACCCGGCCTCCCCGTCGGGTACGACGGGCCCGCCGACCGGCGTGCTCGCGGCCGCGTTCACCGAGCTCGGCTTCACGGCCACGGCCCTGTCGACCGGTACGGCGCCCTCGGCGGCCACCATCGCCAAGGCGGTCGCGGCGGCGCAGGATGTGGACGCGGTGGTCGTGGGGACGTACAACGTCTCGGCGACCAGCAGCCAGAAGACGCTGGTGGAACAGCTCGTCGCGACGGGCAGGCCGGTGGTCGCGATCGCGGTCCGCAACCCGTACGACGTGGCCCAGCTGCCCTCCGTACCGGCCGTCGTGGCCTCGTACTCCTGGACCGACGTCGAACTGCGGGCCGCCGCGCGGGTGATCGCGGGGAAGGCGGCACCGCGCGGGAGGCTGCCGGTGCCGGTGCAGAAGGCCGACGATCCGACCGTGGTGCTGTATCCGATCGGGTACGGCTTGTCGTATTAGACGTAGTGGGCGTACGCCACACACCCGGCGTACGCCCACCAAAGGGCGCAAAGCACCCCGCACGTCTGGCGTGTGCCCGCTGCGGCGGGTCACGCTGGGCGGAGGTATCCGGGGGGACTGCGATGCGTGAGAGATGTTCCGTGGGGGTGGTGTGCGCACTGCTGGCACTGCTCGCCGCCCTGTTGACGGGGTGCCAGAGCGCGTCGGACGGCGCCACCACCGACGGTGACAGCCGACTCAGCAACGAGGTCGCACCCACCCGGCCGTCGGGCTACGGGGCGGTCTTCCTCGCGGTCGACGAGTGCAGTTCCTTCGGGAAGACCAGCTTCACCGAGGTCTCGTGCACCAGCGAGCGGGCGGCGGCACGCGTCGTGGCGCGCTTCGACGGCACGGTCGGCGACGGTCCGCTGTGCCCGGGCACCACGGACTTCGTGCTCCACATCAGCGAACAGAGCCCGTCCTCCGACGAGGACGGCGACGGCGCGGTCCCGCAGGGCTACGCCTGTATGCGCAACCTCACCCCACCGCACCCCGGCGACCCGGGCGGCGGAGGCGGTCCGCGCACCATCGTCGGCGACTGCGTCTACAGCTCCGGCGACGGCCAGGTCCGCGAGACGCCCTGCGACGGCAAGAGCGGGAAGAAGCCGGAGTACGAGGTGACGAAGGCGGCCGCGAGCCGCGCGAAGTGCCCGGTGTCGACGGCGCTGTACGTACAGCTCCAGGGCGAGAAGCCGGTGGGCTGCGCCCGGCCGGTGTGACCGGTGGCCGGGCGCAGCACCTGCCTTACGGCCGCAGCGTGGGCTCGCGCTCCACGTCGCGGACGTCCAGCTTCTTGTCGAACTTCGCCAGTGGCTTCGCCTGCGCGACGGCCGAGGCCGGGACGCCGGCCCAGTCGAGGATGCGGGCGGTGGCGAAGGCCTTCTGGTCGGCGACCAGGCCTGCCACGTTGGCGCCGTGGTTCATGCCGGGGGCGGTGAGGACGTACGCGTCCTTCGCGCCCTTGTCGACCCGGAAGCGCTCCGAGCCCCACGGGTCGTTCTGGCCGTAGACATAGAGCATGTGGCGGGCGTTGTGGCGCACCCAGTTGTCCACGTCACGCATCGCGTACGGCTGGAACTTCGTCGGGATCTCGCGCGGGACGAAGTTGCGCGGCGGCTGGTAGCCGTAGCGGATGTACTTCTTCTCGATGTGCGGGAAGTGGATGTTCGGCGCACCGAGCTGCGTGGCCGCCTGGTAGAAGTACGGCGTGTACGGCTCCAGGCCCTGGTCCGTGTAGAACGAGAACCCGGAGATCGTGTCGATCGAGTTCCAGATCTGGTCGTCGGTCGCGGTCTTCGCGTCCGGCGGGATCAGCTCGTCCTCGGCGCAGTCGGCCGCCTGGGCGTACTGCCAGAAGCCCCAGACGTAGTCGAGGACGACCGCCTCGTACGCCTTGTCGAGGCTGCCGACGGTGCTGAAGGTGAAGCCCTCGGCGGCGGCGTACTCCGCGTACTTCTTCTCCAGCGGCTCGCGGCGCACGAGCGCCTCGCGCTGCACCGCGTTCAGACGGTCGCGGCACTGCTTGGTGTCGACGTTCGCGAAGAAGCGGTCGTAGGCCGAGTCCTCGTTGTTCACCACGTCGTTGGGGGCGACGTAGGCGACGACGCCGTCCATGTCCTTCGGGTAGAAGCGCTCGTAGTACGTGGCGGTCATGCCGCCCTTCGAGCCGCCCGTGGAGATCCACTTCTTGTCGTAGATCTTCTTGAGCGCCTTGAAGACACGGTGCTGGTCACTGGCGGCCTGCCAGATGTCCAGCTTGGTCCAGTCGGCCGGGTCGGGCCGGGACGGGGTGAAGAAGCGGTACTCGAGGGAGACCTGGTTGCCGTCCACGATCTGGGTCGGCTCGCGGCGGCTGGGCGTCGTGGAGACGTTGTAGCCGCCGGTGTAGAAGACCGTCGGGCGGGAGACGTCCTTGTGCAGCACGGTGATGCGCTGCTGGAACGTGCCCTTGGACGGGTGCCGGTGGTCGACCGGCTGCGTGAAGTTGAGGACGAAGAAGCGGTACCCCGTGTACGGCTTCTCCTCGATCAGGCTCACGCCCGGTATGGAGAGCAGTCTCTCCTTGATGTCGGTGGTGCCGGTGGCCGGCTCGGCGGCGGTGGCCGCCCCTGCCGTGCTCAACGTGCCTATGAGCACTGTGAGCGCCAGCAGCCATCTGAGCGCCTTGCGCATGCACCCTCCCCTGTGAGACAGATGTGCGAGCGGAAGCTATCGGAGCAACTCACTTGCGCACCAGGGGAGATAGGGAAAACCCTCGGATATTGGCGGGTTCGGAGGGGGATTTGTCGGAGGTCTACAGACGAACCCAGCCACCGGTCGAGTACGACCCGTTGCCGACCCGCCCCTTGATCCACACCTTGCGGCCGCCGACGTACGACTTCACCGGCCCGGCGCGCTTGGTGTAGACCCCCTCGTCGACGACGGCCTCGAAGCCGCGCGCCTGGAGGCTGACCATCATCGTGCGCGGGGAGCCGACCCGCTTGGGGACGGTGACGGCGCAGAGCGAGGTGCCGCTCTTGTAGACCTTCACATGCCCCGTGGAGAAGGTGTACGTCCGGATCTTGCGGCCCTCGCAGTGCGTGGCCGCGACGGCCTCCGCCGGCACCGCGACAGCGAGCATCCCCGAAGCGGTCAGCACGGCCAGACCGACGGCGACCCGCCGCCGTATCGCACCCATGGCCACTCTCGTCCCTCCCGTACCCCGGCGATGAGCGTACTGGTGTACGGACGCATGACGTATGTCGGATGGTTGCACGACCGTCACGAGTTCAGGCCACGCACCGCCGCCGGGGGCTCAGGCCACCGCGGGCGCGTCCTCCCCCACGAACGTCCGCCACAACTCCGCGTACCGCCCGCCCCTGGCCAGCAGTTCCTCGTGCGTGCCGTCCTCGGCGATCCGGCCGTGGTCCATCAGGACGACCCGGTCCGCGCGGGCCGCCGTGGTCAGACGGTGGGCCACCACGAGGGTGGTGCGGCGGCCCGCGAGGCGGTCCGTGGCCTGGTTGACCTGGGCCTCCGTGGCCAGGTCCAGGGCGGCTGTGGCCTCGTCGAGGAGCAGGATGTCGGGGTCGACCAGTTCGGCGCGGGCCAGGGCGATCAGCTGGCGCTGGCCGGCGGAGAGGTTGCGGCCGCGTTCGGCGACCTCGTGGAGATAGCCGCCGTCGAGGGTGGCGATCATCTCGTGGGCGCCGACCGCACGGGCCGCCGCCTCCACCTCGGCGTCGGTGGCGTCCGGGCGGCCGTAGGCGATGGCGTCCCGCACGGTGCCCTGGAAGAGGTACGCCTCCTGCGGGACGACACCGAGGCGGTGGCGGTACGACGTGAGGTCCAGCGTCCGCAGATCCGAGCCGTCGACCGTCACACGGCCGCCCGTCGGGTCGTAGAACCGCGCCACCAGCTTGACGAGGGTCGACTTGCCGGCGCCGGTCTCACCGACGAAGGCGACGGTCTGTCCGGCGGGGATGGTCAACTCGATGCCGGTGAGGGCCGCTTCGGGTCCGTCGGAGGACCCGTAGGCGAACCGCACGTCCTCGAAGGCGATCTCGCCCCGCAGGGACAGGACTTCGAGGGGTTCGTCGGCCGCCTTCGTGGACGTCGGCTCCTGGAGCAGCTCCTGGATACGGCCCAGCGAGACGGTCGCCTGCTGGTAGCCGTCGAAGACCTGCGAGAGCTGCTGCACCGGCGCGAAGAACAGGTCGATGTAGAGCAGATACGCCACCAGCGCACCGGTCGTCAGCGTCGCGTCGTCGATCCGCCCGGCGCCCGCGACCAGCACGCCCGCCGCGGCCACCGACGCCAGCAGCTGCACGAAGGGGAAGTAGATCGAGATCAGCCACTGACCCCGGATGCGCGCCTGCCGGTAGCTGTCGCTGCGCTCCGCGAACCGCGCCCCGCCGTCCCGCTCACGCCGGAAGGCCTGCACGATCCGCAGCCCGGACACCGACTCCTGGAGGTCGGCGTTGACCACCGACACCCGCTCCCGGGCCAGTTCGTACGCCTTCACGCTCGCCCGGCGGAAGAAGTACGTCGCGACGATGAGCGGCGGCAGCGTCGCGAACACGACCAGCGCGAGCTCCACATCGAGCACCAGCAGGGTGCCCATGATGCCGAAGAACGTGACGACCGAGACGAACGCCGTGACCAGGCCGGTCTGCAGGAAGGTCGAGAGCGCGTCGACGTCGGTGGTCATGCGGGTCATGATCCGGCCGGTCAACTCCCGCTCGTAGTAGTCGAGTCCGAGCCGCTGGAGCTGCGCGAAGATCTTCAGGCGGAGGGAGTACAGGACCCGCTCACCGGTACGTCCCGTCATCCGCGTCTCACCGACCTGCGCGACCCACTGCACGCCCACGGTGAGCAGACCGAGCAGCGCCGCCACCCACACCGCGCCGAGGGCGAGTTCACCGACGCCCGAGTCGATGCCGTGCCGGATCAGGATCGGGAGTGTGAGCCCCATCCCGGCGTCCACGGCGACCAGTCCGAGGCTGATGAGCAGCGGCAGTCCGAAGCCGCGCAGCAGTCTGCGCAGACCGTAGGACTCCTCCGGCGTGACCGCGCGGGCCTCGTCGATGGCGGGGGTGTCATGGGCCGGGGGCAGCGCCTCGACCTGGGCGAGGAGTTCCGGGGTGGCGGGCATGCCGTCGAGGGCGGTGTCCCGGGGGCCGCGCTCCCCCGCCCACAGCCGGGGCGTGATGCCGCGCTCGGCGTCGAACTCGGCGTCCAGCTCCTCCCGCAGGGAGGTGTCCTCGCAGGGCGCGGCGGGCTGCGCGTGACCGGGCGAGACGCCGCCGAGCTCGTCGGGGTCGGTGAGCAGGCGCCGGTAGAGCGCGGACCGCTTCTGGAGCTCCTCGTGGGTGCCGAGGTCGGCGAGGCGGCCGTCATCGAGGACGGCGATGCGGTCGGCGAGGTTCAGGGTGGAGCGGCGATGGGCGATGAGGAGGGTGGTGCGGCCCTCCATGACCTGCTTCAGCGCCTCGTGGATCTCGTGCTCGACCCGGGCGTCCACGGCGGAGGTGGCGTCGTCCAGGACGAGGAGCCTCGGGTCGGTGAGGATCGCCCGCGCGAGCGCGACGCGCTGGCGCTGGCCGCCGGAGAGGGTGAGGCCGTGCTCACCGACCGTGGTGTCGTAGCCCTCGGGGAGCTCGGCGATGAAACGGTCCGCCTGGGCGGCGCGCGCGGCCTGCTCGATCTGCTCCTGGGTCGCCTCGGGACGGCCGTACGCGATGTTGTTGCGGACCGTGTCCGAGAAGAGGAACGAGTCCTCGGGGACCAGTCCGATCGCGGCCCGCAGGGATTCCAGGCTCAGCTCGCGGACGTCGTGGCCGCCGACGAGGACGGCTCCGTGGGTGACGTCGTAGAAGCGCGGCAGGAGGAGGGAGACCGTCGACTTGCCGGAGCCGGAGGAGCCGACGACGGCGAGGGTCTCGCCGGGCCGGATCTCGAAGCTGAGGCCGCTGAGGACCGGGCGGCCGTCCTCGTATCCGAAGGAGACGTCGTCGAACTCGACCGTCGCTGGGGCGTCGGCGGGCAGCTCCTTGCCCCCGTCCTTCATCGACGGCTCGGTGTCGATCAGCTCCAGCACCCGCTCGGTGCCCGCGCGGGCCTGCTGGGCGACCGTGAGGACCATGGCGAGCATGCGGACCGGGCCGACCAGCTGGGCCAGGTAGGTGGAGAAGGCGACGAAGGTGCCGAGGGTGATGTGTCCGCGCACGGCCAGCCAGCCGCCGAGGGCGAGCATCGCGACCTGGCCGAGGGCGGGGACGGCCTGGAGGGCCGGGGTGTAGCGGGAGTTGAAGCGGATGGTGCGCAGCCGCCCCGCGAAGAGCCGGCGGCTGACCTCCCGGAGCTTCCCGGTCTCCTGATCCTCCTGCCCGAACCCCTTCACCACGCGCACACCGCCCACGGCCCCGTCGACCACGCCCGCGACGGCGGCGGCCTGGGCCTGGGCGTACCAGGTGGCGGGGTGCAGCTTGCTGCGGGAACGCCTCGCGATCCAGGCGAGCGCGGGGGCCACGGCGAGCGCGACCAGGGTGAGCGGCAGGGACAGCCAGGCCATGACGATCAGGGAGACCAGGAAGAGGGCGAAGTTCCCGATGGTCATCGGGAGCATGAAGAGCAGGCCCTGGATCAGCTGGAGGTCGCTGGTGGCCCGGCCGACGACCTGCCCGGTGGACAGCTCGTCCTGGCGGCGGCCGTCGAGGCGGGTGATCGTGCCGTACATCTCGGTCCGCAGGTCGTGCTGGACGTCGAGGGCGAGGCGGCCGCCGTAGTAGCGGCGGACGTAGGTGAGGACGTAGACGACGACGGCGGAGCCGATGAGGAGGCCCGCCCAGGGGGCCATGTCCCGGCTGTGGTCGCCGATGACGTCGTCGATGATCACCTTGGTGATCAGCGGGACCAGCGCCATCACGGCCATGCCGACGAGCGAGGAGCCGAGGGCGAGGACGACGTCCTTCGGATACCGCCAGGCGTATCCGGCCAGTCGTCGTGCCCAGCCCCGTTGCACGCTCACGCGGGTGCCCTCCATCGGTCTGTCTACGGTCCTGATCTTCCGGAAGGCACCAACGCGAAAAGAACCGGATTTCATCCCTCCGCAACAAACGGCTGAGTACGACTCTGAGTAGGACAGCTCTGCCGTACGCCCCTCCCGGGCCGCTTTGATCAACGGCATGAAGTCGAAGATCGTGGTCCCCGCCCTCTCTGTCGCCTTGGTGGCCCTGTTCGCGCTGGCCGCCAAGGGGTGCGAGACGATGCAGGGCGGGCCCGTCCACAGCACCGACGAGTTCCGCGAGCACGTCCGGGCCACGACCCGGGCCGGCGAGGACGTCTTCCACGCACTGTCCCCGGCACCGTCCGGCCGGCCGTGGGCCTCGCAGGAGGGCAGCTCGTCCTGCGTGGACGACTTCGGCTTCGACGAGACGGGCGTCGCCCGGGACGAGCCGGCCTTCACCTGGGACCTGGACTTCGCGAGCGACGCGGACTTCCGGAAGGCGGTGGCGTCCCTCCGGACCGCCTGGCGCGAGGACGGCCGGACGGTCGAGGAGATCGAGAACGGCATCGCGACGACCGTCGACGACGGCATCCGGGTCACGCTCCACCTGGGGTACTACGACGGTGAGCCGGAGCTGCGCACGGAGGGCTCGTGCATGCGCTATCGGGACGAGTACGACTACATGTACGACGACAACGGGGACGGAACGGTCGACGAGTACGAACGGCCGGCCTGAGCCCGCCGTCCGTGTCGGTGTCGGTGTCGGTGTCGGTGTCGGTGTCGCTACAGCCGTATCCGCAGGTAGTAGAACCGCGTCGTCTGCACCGCGTTCTGGTTGTCGTCGCTCACCAGCAGCACCTTCCAGGCCCCCTTGCTCCGGCCCGTCACCACCATGCCCTCGATGTTGTCGAGGAGCGGGTTGGGCTGGGGCTGCTTGGCGGTGGCGCCCAGGGTCGGGCAGGCGGCGATGTCGGCGAGCAGGGTCTTCTTGATCAGGCGTACGCCGGACTGACCCGTGAGGTTCTCGACGCCGCTCGTGTCCGTGGCGTGCCGGGGGTCGGCCAGGTAGAGGCGGACCGTGTTGCCGACGCCGGAGGTGAAGCCGCGTTCCAGGACGAGGAGGCGACCGTCGGGGAGGGCCTGGACCTCGGGGACGCCGAGGCCGGTGTCGGACGGGTAGGCGTACTGTTCCGCGAGTTTCCAGCTCTTCGCGTGCCGTTCCCATGTCTGGAAGCGCACCGCGCCCGAGGTGTCACCGGAGAGCGCGTACTCCATCGACGCGAGCAGCGTGCGGCCGCCCCGCGTCCGGGTCAGCCCCTCGAAGGTGCCGTTGGAGACGGCCCGCCCGGCGGGGGCGACCTGGAGCGCGGCCGGGACGGGCAGGCGGTCCAGAATCTTCCCGTCGGCGCTGTACCGGCGTATGGACGGCTCGGTCTCCGAGGTGATCAGACGGGTGCCGTCGCGGTCGATCACCAGGCCCTCGGAGTCGAGCGCCGCCCCGTTCTCGTCGGCGAGCGGGGCGACCGACTTCGGCGCGAGGGTCTTCGCGTCCAGCGTGAACAGCGCCGACCGGTCGGAGAGCGCGGCGAGCGAGCCGTCCCGGTCCACCGCGAGGGCGGAGAGGTTGCCGACGAAGGTGCCCTGGTACGTCGTCTTGTCGAGCGCGTCGGAGAAGCGGTCGAGGGAGACGGACGGCGAACAGGCGTGGTCCGAGAGGGCGTTGCCCGGCTGAGCGGCGGCGGGCCCGGCGGCGGACACACAGGTGGCCGCCGCCAGGCCGGCGGTGAAGGTCGCGAGTACGGTTCTCATGCGCATGCGCGTCACCGTAGGACCGGTGGGTGACGGGCGGGAGTCCGGAAGGCGTCAGGACGCGGCGAGGTCCTTGTGAATGACCTTCGCGACACCCTGGATGGTCGTGATGCCGTAGTTCATGGTGCTGTTGCCGTGTGTGAGCACCGTCATCACGTAGTCGTGACCGCCGCCCTTGAAGGTGCCGACGCTGTGCACCCGCCAGCCGTGCGTGGAACGCTGCAACCAGCCGTTCTTGACGTGCACGAGGACGTCGGAGGGAGCGCCGTAGGGGGTGCCCCAGCGCTGGGAGGAGATCACGTCGCCCATCAGCTTGCGGACGTACCAGCGCGAGTCGTCGGTGAGGACCGCGTTCTTGGCCGTGAGCAGCTTCATCAGCTTCTGCTCGTCGGTGACGGTGATCTGGGTCAGACCCCAGTAGCCGTCGGCGCCGGGCTTGGTCTGGGTCATGCCCGCCTTGGCGAGGAAACCCTTCACCTTGGTCAGGCCCAGCTGCTTCCACAGGGTGGACGTGGCGGTGTTGTCCGACTTGGTGATCATGGCCGTGGCGAGGGACTTCTCCCGGCTGGTGAGGGCCCGGCCGGTCTTCTGCGCGTCCCACAGCAGGGTGGCCAGGACGGTGACCTTGACGACGCTCGCGGAGTCGTAGGCCGTCGAGGAGCGGAGTGTGCAGGTGGTCTTCGTGGTGCGGTCGTAGAGGCCCACCGCGATCGTGCCCTTGCGGTTGGCGAGCGCCGAAGTGATGTCCTTCTTCAGCTTGGTGGCGAGGCCGGCCGTGTCGGACGTACAGCTGACGGTCGGCGTGGCCGCCGCGGCAGGCGTGGCGGCGGCGACGCAGGCGAGGAGTGCGCCCCCCGCCACCCATCTCGCGCGTCTGGATATCCCCTGTGTCATGCCCTGTTGACTCATGAGTTCGAGGGAAAGGTTGTACGGGTTGGCGAAGGGATGTGCGAGTCGTTACTTCCTCCTTTGCGAATTCACAGGAAAGCGCCAGGTATGGCACAGCGCGCACTCACCCGGGGTTTGGACCATGCCCGGGTGACATCTGCCACCGATCCACACCCCCACACCGACACCGAGTCCGGCGCGTCCGCCGGGCCAGCCGCATCCGCCGACCGGCCACCGCCGGCCCCACCCGCGGCGACCCCGGACAAGGCACCGCGCTGGTCGCTCCCCGCGCTGCTGGCGATCCTGGTCCTGGCGGCGGTCCTGTACTCCTGGAACCTGTCCGGATCCAGCCTCAACAGCTTCTACAGCGCGGCCGTGCTGAGCGGTACGCAGAGCTGGAAGGCGTGGTTCTTCGGATCCCTGGACGCGGGCAACTTCCTCACCGTCGACAAGCCGCCGTTCGCGCTGATGGTCATGGGACTGTCGTGCCGCCTCTTCGGCTTCGGCACCTGGCAGATGATGCTGCCGATGATCCTGACCGCCCTCGGGACGATCTGGATCGTGCACGCGTCCGTGAAGCGCGTGTGGGGCCATGTCGCGGCGACGGTCGCCGCGCTGGTGCTCGCCCTCACCCCGATCACGGTCGCCATCAACCGGGACAACAACCCCGACACCCTGCTGGTGTTCCTGATGGCGGCGGGCGCGGCCCTCGCGCTGCGCGCCACGCGTGACGGCAAGCTGCTGCCCCTGCTCGGCTCGGCGGCCTGCTTCGGCCTCGCCTTCAACACCAAGATGCTCCAGGGCTACATCCCGCTGCCGATCGTCTTCGCGGTCTATCTCTACGCCGCCAAGCCGAAGCTGGTGAAGCGGATCGTCAACCTGCTGCTCGCGGGCCTGGTCCTCGCCGTCTCCAGCTTCTGGTGGGCGGCCGCGGTCTCCCTGGTCCCGGCCGACGACCGCCCCTACATCGGCGGTTCGACGGACGGCAGCGCCTGGAACCTGATCATGGGCTACAACGGCCTGGGCCGGATCTTCGGCGGCGAGGGCAACGGCGGAGGCGGCGGAGGTGGAGGCGGCGGCTTCTCCGGTACGGCGGGACTCGGCCGGCTCTTCAACGACGTCCTCGGCGGCCAGATCTCCTGGCTGATCCCCTTCGCGGCGATCGCCCTGATCGGCGGCCTGGTCCTGTGCGGCCGCGCCCCGCGCACCGACATGACCCGTGCCGCGCTGGTGATGTGGGGCGGCTGGACCGGCCTGCACTACCTGACCTTCGCCATGGCCGAGGGCACCATGCACCCGTACTACACGACCGCGCTCGCCCCGGGCATCGCGGCCCTGTGCGGAGGCGGCGGTGTGATGCTGCTGCGCGCCTTCCGCGCCGACAGGCGCTGGGCGTGGGTGCTGCCGCTCGGCCTCGCGGTCACGGCGATCTGGGCGGCGGTGCTGCTGCGCCGCGCCTCCGGCTGGAACACGTGGCTGTGGCCGACGATCCTCGTCGTCATGGCGCTGGCGATCGTGGGCCTGCTGCTCTTCCGGTCCGGCGGCAGCGGCAACAAGGCACGTCTGCTGGCGGCCTCCCTCGCCGCGGCGGTCATCGCCTCGGTGGCCGGTCCGGCCGCGTACGCCTGGTCGGTGCCGTCCGGTTCGGGCGGCGGCATGGGCGGTACGAACCCGACGGCCGGGCCCTCCACGGGCAGCGGCGGCTTCGGCGGGGGCGGGGGCGGCCGGGGCGGCATGCCCGGCGGCGGCACCGCTGGTGGGCCTGGCGGCACCCAGCAGGGCGGCCAGAACGGCCAGGCCGGCGGTCAGGCCGAGGGCGGTTTCCCGGGCGGTGGCCAGAACGGTGAGGCTCCCGGCGGCGGCCAGATGATGCCCGGCGGCGGCAACGGCGAGCTCCCGAGCGGCGGCCAGGCGGGCGGGGGTACGCCCCCCGGCGGCACCGGCGAGAACGGCACTTCGGGCGACACCCAGAGCGGCCGGAGCGGTCCCGGCGGCGGCATGGGCGGCGGCGGTATGGGCGGCGGCGCGAGCAGCGAGCTCATCTCGTACCTGAAGAAGCACCAGGACGGCGCGACCTGGCTGCTGGCGGTGTCCAGTTCGCAGAGTGCCGCGCAGCTCATCATGAGCAGCGGTGAGCCGGTCATCTCGATGTGGGGCTGGTCCGGCTCCGACCAGGCGATGACCCTGGCCAGGCTGAAGGAGCTGGTGAAGGCGGGCAAGCTGCACTACATCCAGCTCGGCAGCGGCGGCATGGGGGGCGGCCCCGGCGGGGGTTCCAGCCTCAGCACCGAGGTCACCGAGTGGGTGCAGAAGAACGGCACGGCGGTGAAGGAGAGCGAATACAGCTCGAATTCGACGTCGGGCACGACCGGTTCGTCCAGCTCTTCGGATTCGTCCGACTCGTCGAACTCGTCGAACACCGCGACCATCTACCGCCTGGACGCGTCTGACGTCGGCTGACACCCCGACCCCTCAACGGCCCCCGACCGAAAGGTCGGGGGCCGTTTTGGTATGTCAACTCGCGTAGATGAGGGGCGATATGCCGTTTCCAGTCACGTGATCGACATCTACAGGCCATTTACAGGAACGCATGTCCATGTCACGCTCCCGATTGCCCGCTCCAATCAACACGCGTAGAACGGACAGCCCCCGATGCCCGTGAGTCCCATACGCACGCGCCGCTGGAAGTCCATGGCGCTCACCGTCTCAGCCGTACTCGTCGGCCTCACCGCTCCCACACTGGCCGCGACCCCGGCGGCGGCCACCACGACGGCGTACGACGCGACCTACTACAAGAACGCGATCGGCAAGACCGGTACGAGCCTGAAGTCCTCGCTGCACACGATCATCAGCAGCCAGTCGAAGATCTCGTACTCCGCGGTCTGGGACGCGCTCAAGGTCACCGACCAGGACCCGAACAACACCAGCAACGTGCTCCTGCTGTACAGCGGCGTCTCGCGCAGCAAGTCCCTCAACGGCGGTGACGTCGGCGACTGGAACCGCGAGCACACCTGGGCCAAGTCCCACGGCGACTTCGGCGAGGCGATCGGCCCCGGCACCGACCTGCACCACCTGCGCGCCTGCGACGTCCAGGTCAACAGCATCCGCGGCAACCTGGACTTCGACAACGGCGGCAGCTCCGTCACCAACGGCGGCGGCAGCACCGTCGACTCCGACTCCTTCGCGCCGCGCGCCGCGGACCGGGGCGACGTGGCCCGCATCATCCTCTACATGGCCGTCCGCTACGAGGGTGACGACGGCTGGCCCGACCTGGAGCCCAACGAGAAGGTGGCCAACGGCAGCAACCCGTACATGGGCAAGCTCGCCGTCCTGAAGGCCTGGAACGAGGCGGACCCGCCGAGCGCCTTCGAGGAACGGCGCAACCAGGTCATCTACGACACCTACCAGCACAACCGCAACCCGTTCATCGACCACCCGGAGTGGGTCGAGGCGATCTGGTAGCACCTCGGTCGCCGGACCGTACGCCCGTACCGCCGGGGCCCCACACCCGCGGTACGGGTCGCCGCCCCTGTGGCCCACCTAGTCCGCCAGGCGGTCGCGGGGGCGGCGGTGGTACGTCAACTCCCCCGGCGCGTCAGCTCTTCCGGCGCGTCAGCTCTTCCGGCGCGTCAGCTTTCCAGGTGCGTCGCCGCGAACATCCGCAGCACCGCCGGAAGCACGACCACCGACGGCCCCGGCTCCCCCAGCGCCTTCGCCAGGTCCGCCTCCAGCGTCTCCGGCGTGGTCCGCACCCCCGGCACCCCGAACGACTCGGCCAGCGCCACATAGTCCGGTCGCGTCAGCTCGGTCGCCGTCGCCTCGCCGAACGCGTCCGTCATGTACTCGCGCAGGATGCCGTAGCCGCCGTCGTCGACGATCAGCCACGTCACGTTCAGGTCGTACTGCCGTGCCGTCGCCAGCTCGGCGATCGAGTACAGCGCCCCTCCGTCGCCGGAGACCGCCAGCACCGGCCGCGTCGGATCCGCGACCGCCCCTCCCAGCGCCGCCGGGAAGCCGTAGCCGAGGCCGCCGGCGCCCTGGGCGGAGTGCAGGTGGTTGGGGCCCTTGGCGTCGAAGGCCGACCAGGCCCAGTACGCGAGGATGGTCATGTCCCAGAACGACGGGGAGTCGGCGGGCAGCGCCCTGCGGACGGCGGCCAACACGTCCTGTTCCAGGGTGAGTTCCTGGCACCCGATCCGCTCGGCGACCTTCGCGAGCACCTCGCGCACCCGCTCCGGGGCCTTGGCGTCCTCCCGCACGGACACCGTCTCCAGCAACGCCTGCAACGCCAGGCGCGCATCCGCGTGGATGCCCAGCGCCGGGTGGTTGGACTCCAGCTTGCCGAGGTCCGCCTCGATCTGGACGACCCGGCCGCGCGGCTTGAACGTGTGGTAGTTCGAGGAGAGTTCACCGAGCCCGGAGCCGACGACCAGGAGGACGTCCGCGTCCTCCAGGAAGTCGGTCGTGTGCCGGTCCTCGATCCAGGACTGGAGCGACAGCGGGTGCTTCCACGGGAACGCGCCCTTGCCGCCGGGAGTGGTGACCACGGGCGCCTGCAACATCTCGGCCAGCCGCTTCAGCTTGCCGGACGCGTCCGCCCGTACGACTCCACCGCCCGCGATGATCGCCGGACGCTCGGCGCGGGACAGCAGGTCGGCCGCCACAGCCGTCAGTTCGGGGCGCGGCGGGAGCTCCTCGGGGAAGGCGTCGCCGCCCGTCACCACCGGGATCGACGTCTCGGCCAGCAGCACGTCCTGCGGGATCTCCACCCACACCGGGCCGTGCGGGGCGGTCAGCGCCGACTTCCAGGCCGCCTCGATCGCGGAGGGGATCTGGGACTGGGTGCGCACGGTGTGGACCGACTTGACCACACCCCGGAACGAGGCGGACTGGTCGGGGAGTTCGTGGAGGTAGCCGTGGCGGCCGCCGCCCAGCCCCGCGGAGGGGATCTGGCTGCTGATCGCCAGCACGGGCGCGGAGGCGGCCGCGGCCTCCTGGAGCGCGGCCAGGGACGTCAGCGCCCCCGGCCCCGTCGACAGCAGCAGCGGTGCCGCCTCACCGGTGATCCGGCCGTACGCGTCCGCCGCGAACCCGGCGTTGTTCTCCACCCGCAGACCGATGTACCTCAGGTCGGAGCGCCGGAGCGCGTCGAACATGCCCAGCGCGTGCTGGCCGGGCAGTCCGAACACGGTCGTCGTGCCGAGCGCGGCGAGCGTCTCCACGACCAGGTCTCCGCCGTTGCGGCCGGGAGGAGGGTTGAGAGCAGCGGACGTCTGCGCCTCCGTCGGGCGGAGCACCAGGTCGTGGTCGTGAGTCACTTCGCTTCCGAGTCCTTCCGGGACGCTGCGATCTGCCGGGACATGATCGTGGTCAGTTCGTACGCCGTGTGGGACGCGGCCACCGACGTGATCTCCGCGTGATCGTACGCGGGGGCCACCTCGACGACGTCCGCCGAGACCAGGTTGCAGGACGCGAGTCCGCGCAGGATCTCCAGGAGCTCGCGGGAGGTCATGCCGCCGGCCTCGGGCGTGCCGGTGCCGGGCGCGTGGGCCGGGTCCAGGCAGTCGATGTCGATGGAGATGTAGAGGGGACGGTCGCCGATGCGCTGACGCAGCTGGTCGGCGATCTCGTCCACCCCGCGCCTCATGACGTCCGCGGAGGTCACGATGCCGAAGCCGAGCTTCTCGTCGTCGGTGAGGTCCTGCTTGCCGTACAGCGGACCGCGGGTACCGACGTGGGAGAGGGCCTCGGTGTCGAGGATCCCCTCCTCCACCGCGCGGCGGAACGGCGTCCCGTGCGTGTACTCGGCGCCGAAGTAGGTGTCCCAGGTGTCGAGGTGCGCGTCGAAGTGCAGCAGCGCCACCGGACCGTGCTTCCTGGCGACCGAGCGCAGCAGCGGCAGCGCGATGGTGTGGTCGCCGCCCAGGGTCATGAGCCGCGCGCCGGTGCCGAGGAGATCGTCGGCGGCGGCCTCGATCGTCTCGACGGCCTCGTGGATGTCGAACGGGTTCACCGCGATGTCGCCGCCGTCCGCCACCTGCGCCAGCGCGAAGGGGGACGCGTCCTGCGCCGGGTTGTAGGGCCGCAGCAGCCGGGACGCCTCGCGGATCGCGTTGCCGCCGAAGCGGGCGCCCGGCCGGTAGGAGACACCCGAGTCGAACGGCACGCCCACGACGGCGACATCGGCGCGGCCGACCTCGTCGAGGCGGGGCAGCCGGGCGAAGGTCGCGGGTCCGGCGTACCGCGGGATGCGGGAGGAGTCGACGGGGCCGCGGGGCGTCTCGTTGCTGCTCATGAGGTACTGCCTTCTTCCTGCGCTTCCTCGCGCACGGAGGGTACTGAGATGTGCTGAGGGTTTTGTGCTACTTCATTACTTCTTGTACGACTCTACTGGTGCGCCGGAACCGGCTCGGCCTCGAGTTCGGGCGCCCGTCCCGCGAGCCGCTCGCGCCAGGCGGCGAGGACGGCCTCGTCGGTCGCGGGGGTGGCCAGGGAGACGACCACGTACACGGCGAGGGAGGACAGCAGTCCGTAGTAGACGGGCTCGTTGGCGAGGATGCCGTAGCCGGCCATCAGCCCGATCACGGCCAGTCCGCCGACGATGACGGAGGCGAGGGCGCCGTACACCGTGCCGCGCCGCCACAGCAGTCCGCCGAGGATCGGGACGAGGAGACCGCCGACGAGCAGGTTGTACGCCACCGTCAGCGCCTCGACGACGTTGTCGATCGCGATGGCCGTACCGATGACGGCGATGCCCATGATCAGGATGAAGGCGCGGTTGCCCCTGACCTCGTCGTGATCGTCCCGGTCAGGCCGTACGGCTCCCCGCAGCCGGGACCAGATGTCGTTGTTGGCCACGGTCGCGCAGGCGATCAGCGCGCCGGAGGACGTCGACATGACGGCCGCGAGCGCGGCGGCGAGCACCAGCCCCCGGACACCGACCGGGAGTTCGTCCTTGACGATGGTCGCGAAGGCGTCGTCCGCACTCGCCAGGTTCGGGTAGAGCACCTTGGCCGCGGTGCCGATGACGGCGCCGGCGAGGGCGTAGACGAGACAGTAGGTGCCCGCGACCGTGCCGCCCCACTTGGCCGTCCTGTCGCTGCGGGCGGTGAAGACGCGCTGCCAGATGTCCTGCCCGATGAGCATGCCGAAGGTGTAGATCAGCACGTAGGTGAAGATCGTCTCGCCGCCGATGCCCAGCGGGTCGAAGTACTCGGTGGGCAGCTCGGCCTTCATCTCGCTGAAGCCACCGGCCTTGACGACGGCGATGGGCAGCAGCAGGAGCAGCACGCCGATGGTCTTCACCACGAACTGCACCATGTCGGTGAGGGTGATCGACCACATGCCGCCGAGCGTCGAGTAGGCGACGACGATCGAGCCGCCGAGGACGATCGCGACGGTCCGGTTCACGTCGAAGAGGACATCGAAGATCGTGGCGTACGCGATGGTCGAGGTGACCGCGAGCATGAGGGTGTACGCCCACATGACCACGCCGGAGATGACGCCGGCCCGGCCGCCGTAGCGCAGGTCGAGCATCTCGGAGACGGTGTAGACCTTGAGGCGGGCGATGCGCGCGGAGAAGAAGACGGAGAGGGCGAGGAGTCCGAGGCCGATGGTGAAGACCATCCAGGCGCCGGACAGTCCGTACCGGTAGCCCAGCCCCACGCCGCCGATGGTGGACGCGCCGCCGAGGACGATGGCGGCCATGGTCCCGGAGTACATGGCGGGCCCGAGCCGCCGCCCGGCGACGAGGAACTCGCTCTTGGACTTGGCGCGGCGCATGCCCCACCAGCCCATGGCCAGCATGCCGGCCAGGTAGATGACGATCACTGTGTAGTCGACGGCCACTGGGCCCTCCTTCGCGCGTTCTCGCCGGCGGGTGTCGAGCATTGACACTAGGTGGCCGGAAAGCGGCCGCGAAGTGTAGGTTTCATCTATTCGAGCCGCGCCGCATGGAGGAAATGCACACCATGCCGGATCCCTCCGTTCCGCCCACTCCCCCCGTGCCCCTCGCGGCCCTCCTGGCCCGTGAGGACCTCGCCCTGCGGCAGATCGCGGGCCCCTCCGATCCCGCCACGGTGATCCACTGGGCGCACACCTCGGAGATGGCGGACCCGTACCCCTATCTGCTGGGCGGCGAGCTGCTGCTGACGGCCGGCGTCCATGTCCCGGAAGCGGCGGGCTCGGGGGCGTACTTCGACGACTACGTCTCCCGGATCGTGGCCGCGGGCGGCGCGGCCCTCGGTTTCGGCGTGGCCCCGGTCCACGACACGGTGCCGCGGGCGCTGGTGGAGGCCTGCGACGCCTACGAGCTCCCGCTCATCGAGGTCCCGCCCCGGACCACCTTCTCCGGCGTGGCCCGCGCGGTCTGGCAGCTCATGGCCCAGGCCCGCCTCGCCGAGCTGCGCCGCGTGACGGAGGCCCAGCAGAGCCTGGCGGCGGCCGCCTCACGACCGGGCCCGGTGCCTGCGGTGCTGCGGCAGCTGGCCCAGCGGGTGAGCGGACGGGCGGTGCTGTACGGACCGGAGGGAACGGAGACCGCCTCGGCGGGACGGCCCCCCGAAGCCGCCGTGAACAGCGCTCTCGCGCATCTGGCACAGGTCGTCACCAGCCGCTCCTCCGCCACGGCCACCGACACCGTCGCCGACACCCACCTCGCCGCCTACGCCCTCGGTGCCGGCCAGGGGTTCGTGCTCGGGGTCGCCTCGCCCCAGGGTGTTCCCGGCGACCACACCATCGCCTCCGTCGCCGCCGTGCTGCTCTCCCTGCTCACCGGCGAGCACCAGAGCGGTTCGGGGGCGGCGCGGTCGTCCGCGCTGGTACGGCTGCTGCTGGGCGCCCCGCCGGAGGATGTGGCCGTGCTGCTGGGGGCCGAGCGGTGGGTCGTCGTGCACGCCCGTCCCGACGCGCACGCGCCCGACGCCGTCGCCGCCTCCGCGCTGGGCGCCGCGCTCGGCTCACCGCTCGTCGACCTCGCGCAGGACGTCGTACGCGTCCTCGTCCCGGCCGACCGCGAGGCACCACCACAGCCCGGCTGGACCCTGGGCGTCAGCGCGCCGGCGAGCCCGCACGAGTGGCCGGCCGCGGACACCCAGGCCGCCCGTGCCCTCGCCCGCGCCCGGGCGACCCGCAGCGGACTCGTCCGCCACGGCGCCCGTCCCGGCCTCTCCGCCCTCGTCCCGCACGACGAGGCCGAGGCACACGCGCGTGCCCTCCTCGCGCCCATCGCGGACACCCCGGCCCTCACCGACACCCTGCGCACCTGGCTGTCCCTGCACGGAAGTTGGGACCGCACCGCCGTGGCGCTGGCCGTGCACCGCAACACCGTCCGCCAGCGCGTCGCCCGCTGCGCGTCCCTACTGGACACGGACCTGGACGACCCCGACGTACGCATGGAGTTGTGGTTCGCACTACGACAGTGACCCGCGTCCCAGCGTCCGGTACATCCGGCACGCCCGCAGCCGCCTGCCTCACAATGGACACCATGCCGATACCCGGGACTCCCAGCCGCGCCGAGCTCGTCGACCACCTCGTACGGACCCGCATCGCGGGCGATGTCGCGACGCCCCGCGAGAACAACCTCTCCCACTACCGCCAGCTGGCGAACGGCGTCCGCAACTTCTGGCTCGGCCTGGAGCTCGGCGACCGCTGGACCGACGAGCAGGACGTGCTCGCGGTGATGGCGGAGCGGGTGGGTGTCAACGACGACCCGGAATACCGGTACGGCCAGGACACCATCGACCCCGAGCTGACCGTGGACGGCCTCGACCGCATGGCGGCACGGCTGCGCAAGGCCGCCGACGGCCAGCAGCGCGTCCTGTTCGCCACCGGCCACCCGGGCGGCCTCCTCGAAGTGCACCACTCCACCGCCGCCGCGCTGCGGACCGCCGGCTGCGAGATCGTCGTCATCCCGGAGGGACTGCAGACGGACGAGGGCTACGTCATGCAGTTCGCGGACGTGGCGGTCCTGGAGCACGGCGCCACGCTGTGGCACACCCACTCCGGCGAGCCGATGAAGGCGATCCTCACCGGACTCGAGCGTGAGGGCCGTCCGCTGCCGGACCTGGTGGTCGCGGACCACGGGTGGGCGGGTTACGCGGGTCAGCACGGCGTCGACTCCGTCGGTTACGCCGACTGCAACGACCCGGCGCTCTTCCTCGCCGAGGCCGAGGGCACCGTCCAGGTGACGGTCCCCCTCGACGACCACGTCCTCAGTCCTCGCTACTACGACCCGCTGACGGCATACCTTCTGGCGGAGGCAGGCCTGGCGTAGGCGTCGGGTCCAGGTACACCCGGCTCACTCCCGGGAACACCGCCCGCAGCCGCTGCTCGGCCCGCTCGCAGGCCCACTCGATCTCGGCCGCCGTGGAGACGTCCCGGAAGTCCACCTTGGCGGCGACGAGGGCCTCGCGCGGACCCTGAACGAGGGTCGTCAGTTCGAGTACGGCCTCGATCTCCGCCACGGCCAGCAGCTCGGCCCGGATCCGCTCCCGCATCGGCCCGGGGAGCGGCCGGCCGATGAGGAGCTCGGCGTTGGAGCGGCCTAGGACCCACGCCACGTAGAGCAGCAGCAGACCGATGAGCAGCGAGGCGATGCCGTCCCAGACGCCGGAGCCGGTGAGCTGGCCGCCGAGCAGTCCGCCGGCGGCGAGCACGAGTCCGATGAGCGCGGCGGAGTCCTCGAGGACCACGGCCTTCACCGCGGTGTCGGGGGTGTGCCGCAGATAGGTCTTCACCGGCGCCCGGAAGCGGGCCGCCTCGCCGCGTGCCTGCTTCAGTCCCGTGCGCAGCGAATAGCCCTCCAGCAGGAAGGCGACGCCCAGCACGACGTACGACACCAGCGGGTCGCCGAGTTCCTCGCCCGCGACGAGGGTGTGGATCCCGTCGTAGAGCGAGAAGACCGCGCCGCCGACGAAGGTGGCGACGGCGGCGAGCATCGCCCAGATGTACCGCTCGGGCCCGTAGCCCAGCGGATGCTCCTCGTCGGCGGGTTTCTCGCTCCGTTTGAGGGCGGTGAGGAGCAGTACCTCGGTGACGGTGTCGGCGACCGAGTGGGCCGCTTCCGACAGCATCGCGCTCGATCCGCTGATGACACCGGCCGCGGCCTTGGCGACCGCGATCCCGAGATTGGCGACGGCGGCGACGACGACCGTGAAGGTCGACTCGCCGCCGCCGTGTTGATCCGCTGAGTCCACTGAGTCCGCTGCTTGCGCCATGCCCCTCAGTGTTGCCGATCAGTGCTGCCGGGGTGCGCGGACGACGCCTTCCTGGATCACCGAGATGGCGAGCCGTCCGTCCTGTGTGTAGATGCGGGCCTGGCCGAGACCTCGGCCGCCGTACGCGGACGGCGACTCCTGGTCGTACAGGAGCCACTCGTCGGCGCGGAAGGGCCGGTGGAACCACATCGCGTGGTCGAGGGAGGCGCCCACGACGTCGCCGACCGCCCAGCCGCCGCGGCCGTGCGCGAGCAGGACCGAGTCGAGGAGGGTCATGTCGGAGACGTAGGTGGCGAGGACGACGTGCAGCAGGGGTTCGTCGACAGCGCCGCCCAGCTTGCCGTTGGTGCGGAACCAGACCTGGGAGTGCGGTTCGCGGGGCTCGCCGAACTTTCCGTACGGCGGCTCGTCGACGTAGCGCAGGTCGATCGCCTCGCGGGCCTCGAGGAACTTCTCGATGACGTCCGGGGCGATGTGGTCGTAGCCGCGCAGCCGCTCCTGCGAGGTGGGGAGGGTGGCCGGGTCGGGGGCGGCCGGGATCGGGATCTGGTGGTCGAAGCCTTCCTCGTGCTTCTGGAAGGACGCCGACAGGGCGAATATGGGCTGCCCGTGCTGCACCGCGACCACGCGGCGGGTGGTGAAGGAGCGGCCGTCGTTCATGCGGTCGACCGTGTACACGATGGGGGCGCCCGGGTCCCCCATGCGCAGGAAGTACGCGTGGAGGGAGTGGGCGAGGCGGTCCTCGGGGACCGTCCGCCCCGCGGCGACGAGCGCCTGCGCCGCGACCTGCCCGCCGAAGACACGGGGGACGATGGCGGGCCGGGACCGGCCACGGAAGATGTTCTCCTCGATCTGCTCGAGGTCGAGCAGATCGAGGAGATCCTGTAGTGCCTGACTCATGCAGTCATTTCTACTGGTCAGTAATTTCGGGAGCCTTACAGGCCCATGTCCTTGGCGATGATCGTCTTCATGATCTCGCTGGTGCCGCCGTAGATGCGGTTGACGCGGTTGTCCGCGTACAGGCGGGCGATCGGGTACTCGTTCATGAAGCCGTAGCCGCCGTGCAGCTGGAGGCAGCGGTCGATCACACGGTGGGCGACCTCGGTGGCGAACAGCTTGGCGCTGGCGGCCTCGGCGGGGGTCAGCTCGCCCGCGTCCAGGGCCTCCAGGGCGCGGTCCACGACGGCCTCGGCCGCGTCCACCTCGGCCTGGCAGGCGGCCAGCTCGAACTTGGTGTTCTGGAACGAGGCGACGGACTTGCCGAAGACGGTGCGCTCCTGGACGTACTCCTTGGCGAACCGGACGGCGGCCTTGGCCTGCGCGTAGGCGCCGAAGGCGATGCCCCAGCGCTCGGAGGCGAGGTTGTGACCGAGGTAGTAGAAGCCCTTGTTCTCCTCGCCGAGGAGGTCCTCGACGGGGACCTTCACGTCGACGAACGCCAGCTCGGCGGTGTCGGAGGTCTTCAGGCCGAGCTTGTCCAGCTTCCGCCCGATCGAGTAGCCCTCGGACTTGGTGTCCACGGCGAACAGGGAGATACCGAAGCGGCGGTCCTCGGCCGTGGGCGCGGAGGTGCGGGCGCAGACGATCACCCGGTCGGCGTGGACGCCGCCGGTGATGAAGGTCTTGGAGCCGTTGAGGACGTAGTGCGTGCCGTCTTCCGACAGCTTGGCGGTGGTCTTCATGCCCGCGAGGTCGGAGCCGGTGCCCGGCTCGGTCATGGCGAGGGCCCACATCTCCTCGGCGGAGACGAACTTCGGCAGGAAGCGCTTCTTCTGCTCGTCGGTGGCGAGCATCTTGATGTACGGCAGTCCGAGCAGGACGTGCACACCGGAGCCGCCGAACTGCACACCCGCGCGCGCGGTCTCCTCGTACATCACCGCCTCGAACTTGTACGAGTCGATGCCGGCGCCACCGAACTCCTCGTCGACGCGGATACCGAAGACGCCGAGCTCGGCGAGCTTGTAGTAGAAGTCGCGCGGCGCCTGGCCGGCTGCGAACCACTCGTCGTAGACGGGGACGACCTCGGCCTCGATGAAGGCCCGCAGGGTCTCCCGGAACGCCTCGTGATCCTCGTTGAACACCGTACGGCGCACCGCCGCCACCCTCTCTGCGCCTAAACCGGCGCCGCTCTCGCGTACGTGGTTGCTCGCCGTGGGGGTTGCTCGATTGATGGCTGCGGCCCACCCTTGGCTAAGCGCTTGCTCATATCCAACCGTACCGGCCGGTAGCGAGAGGCGCCAGAGGCGCACCCCCGTAACGCTCGTCACGCCGTCTCAGCGGTACCGGACGAGCAGCGGCTCTTCGGTGATCCGTACGGCGTCCTCGGGGGCGGTCTCGCGGGCGGTGCCGTCGAGGTGCTCGACTCGGTACGCGCCCGCGCCCGCCGGGACGTCCGCGGCGCCGGAAAGGGTCCAGCGGATGCGGACGGGACCGGGGGTCAGGGCCTCGCACTGCCAGACGTTCTCGGGCAGCCCGATCTCCGGGCCGCGACCGCAGGAACGGATCTCGGCGTGGGCGAGCCACCGCTGGAGCCGCTCGACATGGCGGCCGGCCTTGGTGGGGGCCTGGCCCTCGGCCTGGACGACAAGAGGGATCTTGCTGTTCCCCCAGGCGTAGAAGTACATCCGCTCCACGATCCTGGAGTACAGCCCCGTCAGATAGAAGCGGACCGCGTGGTTCGCCGCGGTGTCCGGGTCCAGCGGGTCGTTCAGCTGGATCATCTGCGTGGTCCCCGTGCTCCACAGCGGCAGGTGGTACCCCGCGAGCTGGAAGGTCCGTTCGACCTTCCGGACGATCTCCAGCATGGTCTCCGGCGGATCGGTGACGCCGCGCTGGAAGAGGTTGACGGCCGCCGCGTCGCAGTACTGGTACGCGCCCGCCTCGGCGAAGCGGAGCAGGTACGCGTGCGACGCGTCGTCCCACAGATCGGTGACCGAGGGACAGACCACGGTCGCGTCCGGGCGGTGCCGCCGGATGATGCGGCTCGCGCGCCGCGTCATCTCGACGAGCGTCTCCACGCTGCCGTTGTAGTGGTGCCCGTGATTGGCCGTGATCCACGGCTCGTACGCGTCGATACGGTGACCCGCGTGCCGCACCACCGCCTGGACGAAGGCGTCCCAGTCGGCCAGGTCGTCCGGCGGGGCGGCCCGGCAGTCCTCCCGGTACGCGGCCTTGCGGCCGTTCGGGGCGGCCCAGCCGGGCGTACCGCCGAAGACGAAGGTCACCGGCAGGCCCTGCCGTTCGGCGCCGTCGAGCAGCCGGTCGAGGGTGGAGAAGTCGAACACGCCCCGCGCGGGCTCCAGTTGGGACCAGCGGGTCTCGCTGTCCCACAACCGCACCGCGCCCACCCGGAACGACGGCATGACCCCGCTGAAACTGTTCATCGTCACACCGAACATCTCGGGGGCGACCGGCAACGGCGCCTGGGCCCAGCTCTCCGCCCCGGCCGGCACGGCGAACGCGGCGGACGCGACAGGCGCGGCGGACGCGGCCGCGGGGAGACCGGAATCCGCCCCCTGCCCCGTCACTGCCTCCCAGTACCGCAGCAGGTCGTTGAGCTCGGCCGGCCCCGCCCCGCACTCCTTGGCGAACCGCAGGACGATGTCGTAGTCCCCCGGCACCCCCAGGCCGGTGCAGTACCGGTGCAGGGTGGAGCCGCTGATGAAGATCCGCTGTCCCAGTACCCGGTAGCTGAGCCCGCTGCGGTCCTTCAGGGCTCGCAGCGCGGCGGCCAACTCCCGTCCGCTCATGGCACCCACCCCCGTGACGGCCTCCTCCACCCTCCCAGGCTTGTCCCGACACGTCTGCGTCATTCCTGGTCATCGGTGTGACGGATGTCCCACGCCGAGACGGGACGTGCTCCCCCTGGCCATCGGGGCGGCCGACTCGGCACCATGATCGCACCGGGCCGACAGGGAGGGGATGCCGGTCCGGCTCTGCTTCACCGACCGGGTCGTGGCCGTTCACGCGACGACCTGACCCGCCGTGCGGAGGGCGAGCCACCCATCGCCCCCCGCACGGCGGGTCACTCCGTCCCCGCCGCCGCGAACGCCCCCCGGGCCATGCGATGCAGCAGCTCGGCCGTGGCACCGCGGCCCGGCAGGGACCCCGGGCGGCCGAGGTGCGGGGTCGAGTTCAGCAGACCGAACACCGAGTGCACCGCCGAGCGGGCCGTGGGTTCCGTCAGGACCGGGTACACCTCGCGCACCACCTCCACCCACAGCTCGACGTACTGCCGCTGAAGCTGGCGTACGAGCTTGCGGTCGCTGTCCCTCAGCCGGTCCAGCTCCCGGTCGTGGAGCGTGATCAGGGGCCGGTCGTCCAGGGCGAAGTCGATGTGGCCCTCGACCAGCGAGTCGAGGACGTCCTCCGCCGAGCCCCCGTCGACCTCCGCCAGCCGGTGCCTCGCGCCCCTGAGCAGCTGCTCGCTGATCCCCACCAGCAGCTCGGCGAGCATCGCGTCCTTGCCCGCGAAGTGGCGGTACAGCCCGGGTCCGCTGATGCCGACCGCGGCGCCTATCTCGTCCACGCCGACGCCGTGGAAGCCACGCTCGGCAAAGAGTCGAGCGGCTTCCTTGAGGATCTGCTCGCGGCGGGTGGGGGCGTCGGTTCTGGTGGCCATGGAAGCAATTCTAGACAGGGAGGTTAGCGCTCGTTAACCTGAAGGGCATTCGTTAACGCTCATTAACAAGGTGAGGGGATCGCGGGATGCATCAGGCACCGGAGCTGCACAGCGCGGCGGACCCCGCGTCGGAGGCCTGGCGGGCCAATGAGCGGGGCCACCGAAAGCTCGTCGAGGAGCTGCGCGACAAGCTCGCCGCCGCCCGGCTCGGCGGCGGCGAGAAGGCACGGGCCCGGCACACCGCGCGCGGCAAGCTGCTGCCCCGGGACCGGGTCGACCACCTCCTCGATCCCGGTTCCCCCTTCCTGGAGCTCGCCCCCCTCGCCGCCGACGGGATGTACGAGGGCCAGGCCCCGGCCGCCGGTGTCATCGCCGGGATCGGGCGGGTCAGCGGGCGCGAGTGCGTGATCGTCGCCAATGACGCGACCGTCAAGGGCGGCACGTACTACCCGATGACCGTGAAGAAGCATCTGCGGGCCCAGGAGGTCGCCCTCGAGAACCGGCTACCCTGTCTCTATCTCGTGGACTCCGGGGGTGCCTTCCTGCCGATGCAGGACGAGGTCTTCCCGGACCGTGAGCACTTCGGGCGGATCTTCTTCAACCAGGCCCGGATGTCCGGGGCGGGCATTCCGCAGATCGCCGCCGTCCTCGGGTCCTGCACCGCCGGCGGGGCGTACGTGCCCGCCATGAGCGACGAGGCGGTCATCGTCCGGAACCAGGGGACGATCTTCCTCGGCGGACCTCCGCTGGTGAAGGCCGCCACCGGTGAGGTGGTCACCGCCGAGGAGCTGGGCGGCGGCGAGGTGCACTCCCGGATCTCCGGTGTCACCGACCACCTCGCCGAGGACGACGCCCACGCCCTGCGCATCGTGCGGAACATCGCCGCGACCCTGCCCCCGCGGGGCCCGACGCCCTGGTCCGTGGAGCCGGCGGAGGAACCCAAGGCCGACCCGTACGGGCTGTACGGCGCCGTCCCCGTCGACTCCCGCACCCCCTACGACGTCCGCGAGATCATCGCCCGCGTCGCCGACGGCTCCCGCTTCTCGGAGTTCAAGGCCGAGTTCGGCCAGACCCTGGTCACCGGCTTCGCCCGGATCCACGGCCACCCGGTCGGCATCGTCGCCAACAACGGCATCCTCTTCTCCGAGTCCGCCCAGAAGGGCGCCCACTTCATCGAGCTGTGCGACCAGCGCGGCATCCCGCTGCTCTTCCTCCAGAACATCTCCGGCTTCATGGTCGGCAAGGACTACGAGGCGGGCGGCATCGCCAAGCACGGCGCCAAGATGGTCACGGCCGTCGCCTGCACGCGCGTGCCCAAGCTGACCGTCGTCGTCGGCGGGTCGTACGGCGCCGGGAACTACTCCATGTGCGGCCGGGCCTACTCCCCCCGCTTCCTGTGGATGTGGCCCAACGCCAAGATCTCGGTCATGGGCGGCGAGCAGGCCGCCTCGGTCCTCGCGACCGTCAAGCGGGACCAGCTGGAGGCGCGCGGCGAGGAATGGGCCGCCGCGGAGGAAGAGACCTTCAAGGACCCGATCCGTGCGCAGTACGAGCGTCAGGGGAACGCTTACTACGCGACGGCCCGCCTGTGGGACGACGGGGTCATCGATCCCCTGGAGACCCGTCAGGTGCTGGGACTGGCCCTGACCGCCTGCGCCAACGCGCCGCTGGGTGACCCCCAGTTCGGCGTCTTCCGGATGTGAGGGACTTCAAGACGATGTTCGACACAGTGCTTGTCGCCAACCGGGGCGAGATCGCGGTCCGCGTCATCCGCACCCTGCGCTCGATGGGGGTGCGCAGCGTCGCCGTCTTCTCCGACGCGGACGCCGACGCCCGGCACGTCCGGGAGGCCGACACCGCCGTACGGATCGGTCCGGCCCCGGCGTCCGAGAGCTATCTCTCCGTCGAGCGGCTGCTGGAGGCGGCCGCCCGGACCGGCGCCCAGGCCGTGCACCCCGGGTACGGCTTCCTCGCGGAGAACGCCGCCTTCGCGCGCGCCTGCGCCGACGCGGGGCTGGTCTTCATCGGGCCGCCCGCCGACGCCATCGCCCTCATGGGCGACAAGATCCGCGCCAAGGAGACGGTCGAGGCGGCGGGCGTCCCCGTGGTCCCCGGCGGCCGTGACCCCGAACTGTCGGAAGCCGCCCGCGCCCTGGGCGCCCCGGTCCTGCTGAAGCCCTCCGCCGGCGGTGGCGGCAAGGGCATGCGCCTGGTCCGGGACCTCGACCTCCTGGACGACGAGATCGCCGCCGCCCGCCGCGAGGCCCGCACCTCCTTCGGCGACGACACCCTCCTGGTCGAGCGCTGGGTCGACCGGCCCCGGCACATCGAGATCCAGGTCCTGGCGGACGGCCACGGCAACGTGGTACACCTCGGCGAACGCGAGTGCTCCCTCCAGCGCCGCCACCAGAAGATCATCGAGGAGGCGCCCTCCGTCCTCCTGGACGACAAGACCCGCGCCGCGATGGGCGAGGCGGCGGTCCAGGCGGCCCGCTCCTGCGGCTACCGGGGCGCCGGCACGGTGGAGTTCATCGTGCCGGGCGGCGATCCCTCGTCGTACTACTTCATGGAGATGAACACCCGCCTCCAGGTGGAACACCCGGTGACGGAGCTCATCACCGGCCTCGACCTGGTGGAGTGGCAGCTGCGGGTCGCGGCGGGCGAACCACTCCCCTACGAGCAGGACGACATCACGCTCACCGGGCACGCCATCGAGGCACGCATCTGCGCGGAGGACCCCTCCCGCGGGTTCCTCCCCTCCGGCGGCACGGTCCTCAGGCTGTCCGAGCCCCAGGGCGACGGCGTCCGCACCGACTCCGGGCTCAGCGAGGGCACCGAGGTCGGCAGCCTGTACGACCCGATGCTGAGCAAGGTGATCGCGTACGGCCCCGACCGCGCGACCGCGATCCGCAAGCTCCGGGCCGCCCTCGCCGGGACCGTCACGCTGGGCGTGCAGACGAACGCCGGGTTCCTGCGGCGGCTGCTGGGCCATCCGGCGGTCGTGGCGGGCGAGTTGGACACCGGGTTGGTGGAGCGGGAGGTGGCGGGGCTCGTCGCGGTCGACGTGCCGGAGGAGGTGTACGAGGCGGCGGCGGCGGTACGGCTGGACGCGCTGCGCCCGCGGGGCGACGGCTGGACGGACCCGTTCTCGGTGCCGAGCGGCTGGCGCCTGGGCGGGACCCCGAAGCCCGTCGGTTTCCACCTGCGGGTGCAGGACCCGGTGGAGTACGCCCCGCGCGGCACCGCCACCGTCACGGAGGACCGGGTCTGCGTCACCCTCGACGGCGTACGCCACACCTTCCACCGGGCCGCCGACTGGGTGGGCCGCGACGGCGACGCCTGGCACGTGCGCGACCACGACCCGGTGGCCGCCTCGCTCACCGGGTCCGCGCACGCGGGCGCCGACTCGCTCACCGCGCCCATGCCGGGGACGGTGACGGTGGTGAAGGTCGCCGTGGGGGACGAAGTGACCGCGGGACAGAGCCTGCTGGTGGTGGAGGCGATGAAGATGGAGCACGTCATCTCCGCCCCGCACGCGGGCACGGTCGCCGAACTGGACGTGGCACCGGGCTCGACGGTCGCCATGGACCAGGTGCTCGCAGTGATCGCACCTCACGAGGAGGCGGCGGAATGACACACTCCCTGGCACTGCCCATGGCCGTACCGGAGAAGGGCCTGCCCACCCGGGTCCGTATCCACGAGGTCGGCGCGCGCGACGGCCTGCAGAACGAGAAGGGCACCGTCCCGACGCGGGTCAAGGCGGAGTTCGTCCGCCGCCTCGCCGACGCGGGCCTGACGACGATCGAGGCCACCAGCTTCGTCCACCCGAAGTGGGTGCCCCAACTGGCCGACGCGGAGGAGCTGTTCCCGCAGATCGCCGACCTTCCGGTGGACCTCCCGGTCCTGGTGCCGAACGAACGCGGCCTGGACCGCGCCCTGGCACTGAAGGCGACCCGCGTCGCCGTCTTCGCGAGCGCCAGCGAGTCCTTCGCCAAGGCCAACCTCAACCGCACGATGGACGCGGCGCTGTCGATGTTCGCGCCGGTGGTGACGCGGGCGAAGGAGGCCGGCGTCCATGTCCGCGGCTATCTGTCGATGTGCTTCGGCGACCCGTGGGAGGGCCCGGTCCCCGTCCCGCAGGTGGTGGACGTCTGCCGGACGCTGCTGGACATGGGCTGCGACGAGCTGAGCCTGGGCGACACGATCGGCGTGGCGACGCCGGGCCACGTCCGGGCCCTGCTGACCGAACTGACCGGCCACGGTGTCCCCGTGGAGCTCCTGGGCGTGCACTTCCACGACACCTACGGCCAGGCCCTCGCCAACACCTACGCCGCCCTCCAGCACGGCGTCACCACGGTCGACGCCTCCGCGGGCGGCCTCGGCGGCTGCCCGTACGCCAAGTCCGCCACCGGCAATCTCGCCACCGAAGACCTCGTGTGGATGCTGCGCGGACTCGGCATCGACACCGGAGTCGACCTCGACCGTCTCGTCGCCACCAGCGTCTGGATGGCCGAACAACTGGGCCGACCCAGCCCGTCCCGCACCGTACGAGCCCTGTCCCACAAGGAGCAGTGACCGCGATGGACCACCGACTCTCCCCCGAACTCGAAGAACTCCGCCGCACGGTCGAGGCGTTCGCGCACGACGTCGTGGCGCCGAAGATCGGCGAGTACTACGAGCACCACGAGTTCCCGTACGAGATCGTCCGCGAGATGGGCCGCATGGGCCTGTTCGGCCTGCCCTTCCCGGAGGAGTACGGCGGCATGGGCGGCGACTACCTGGCGCTGGGCGTGGTGTTGGAGGAACTGGCCCGGGTCGACTCCTCGGTCGCCATCACCCTGGAGGCGGGGGTGTCGCTGGGCGCCATGCCGCTCCACCTCTACGGAACCGAGGCACAGAAGCGGGAGTGGCTCCCCCGGCTCTGCTCCGGCGAGATCCTGGGCGCGTTCGGCCTGACGGAGCCGGACGGCGGCAGTGACGCGGGGGCGACGCGGACGACGGCCCGGCTGGACCCGGAGACGGACGAGTGGGTGATCAACGGCACGAAGTGCTTCATCACCAACTCGGGCACGGACATCACGGGTCTGGTGACCGTGACGGCGGTGACGGGCCGCAAGCCGGACGGCAAGCCGCTGATCTCCTCGATCATCGTCCCGTCGGGCACCCCCGGCTTCACGGTGGCGGCCCCCTACTCCAAGGTCGGCTGGAACGCCTCGGACACCCGCGAGCTGTCCTTCGCGGACGTCCGGGTCCCCGCGGCGAACCTTCTGGGCGAACAGGGCCGTGGGTACGCCCAGTTCCTGCGCATCCTCGACGAGGGCCGCATCGCGATCGCGGCGCTGGCGACGGGGCTGGCGCAGGGCTGTGTGGACGAGTCGGTGAAGTACGCGAAGGAGCGGCACGCCTTCGGCCGGCCGATCGGTGCGAACCAGGCCATCCAGTTCAAGATCGCCGACATGGAGATGAAGGCCCACACGGCCCGCCTCACCTGGCGCGACGCGGCCTCCCGCCTGGTCTCGGGCGAGCCCTTCAAGAAGGAGGCGGCCCTCGCGAAGCTCTACTCGTCGACGATCGCGGTGGACAACGCCCGGGACGCCACTCAGGTCCATGGCGGCTATGGCTTCATGAACGAATACCCGGTGGCCCGCATGTGGCGGGACTCCAAGATCCTGGAGATCGGGGAGGGCACGAGCGAGGTGCAGCGCATGCTGATCGCGCGGGAGTTGGGGCTGGTGGGCTGAGCGCGGGCCGACCCGCCGAGGGCGGGTCGGCATCGCCCTACCCGCCCAGGCGCCGCCGCACCCGCCGGACCTGACGGTTGTCGCCGACCGCGTCCAGGAACCGGCGGCCCCTGCCGGCCTCGTGGGCCGGGCCCTCCAGCCGCAGCAGGGCGCCGTCGCGGACCTCGGCGTACGCGACCGGGGTGGCCGCCTTCGGGAGGGTGACCGGGTGGCGTCCGTCGGGGAGCTTCCCGAGGCTTGCGGGCAGGCGCAGCCGTGCCGTTCCGTCGGCGCCGGGAAGCAGTTCGGCCACGATCGTCAGGGTGGACACGGTGACCTCGACGGGCAGCGGGGCGCCGGGCACCGCCGCCATGTACGGCAGTCCGAGCGACCGCCGCGCGCGCGCGGGGTTCGCGGCGACGAGGTCTGCCGTGTCGGGACCGAGCCGGCGCTGACGCTGGTCCACGTCGAGGGCGAGCTGCCCCTTGACCGTCCAGTACGGCAGGGACAGCCGCCCGCCGGTCAACGCCGGCCCCACGGCCGGGACGCCCGGCTCGCCGTCCCCGGTGACGCGCAGTATCCGCTCGACGCCCAGCAGCTGGACGTACGCCCACACGTCGTGGACCCCGCGTTGCAGCGGCCGGCCACCGGCCAGCCGCTCCGGGTCGAGGCACAGCCGCCCGGACGCGACAAGCCGGGACCGCCCCTCTCCGAGCGGCCTCAGCCGCACCTCCAGTTCGCCCTCCGGGTACCACCAGTCCTCACGGTCCCGGTCCTTGACGACCAGCTCCGCGTACGCCAGCCGGAAGGGGTCACGGACCTCCCGGCCGTCCTGAGTTCCCGGGACGCCGTCCAGCAGCGCGGGGTCCAGCCACTGCTTGCCGTCCCGCGCGACGAGGACGAGCGGCTCGCCGTCGCCGCGCAGCAGGTCGAGCGTGACGTCGCCGACGAGGCGGCCGTCCTCCCACCGCAGTGCACCGACGCGGCTGCGGGCCCTGATGTCGCGGATCCGCTCGGCGAGGGCCTGCGCCCCGGCGAAGTCACCGCCCTCGAGCAGCTCGGCCCGCAGCCGGGACACGGCGGGCAGGCCTTCCCGCACGGCCGCCGGAAACTCCGCCAGCGCGAGTTCCCGGGCCGCCTCGAACCGCTGCCGCTGCTCGGCCGGGTCCTCGCGCAGGATCTCGGGCTCACGGGCCCTGGAGAGGATCTCGATGTGGTAGAGGCGGTGCAGCAGCCGGTTCTGGAGGGCGTCGATGTCGCCGGAGGGGGTGGTCCCGTCCTTGATCTGACGGACGACGGTGCGGCAGTTGGACCAGAATCCGTGCCGGGGGTTGAACCGGTGCTGGGTGTTGTTGCCGCCGTCGTCCCGCTTCATCCAGTAGTAGGAGGGGTAGTCGGCGAGGACCGAGATCCGCTCCGCCTTGAGATAGGCGGCGCTGACGAAGAGAAGGTCCTCCAGAATCCAAGGCCCCTCGGGGAACCGCAGCCCGTGCTCCTCAGCGAAGGCCCGCCGGAACATCTTGTGCGGCGACATGCTCTGCATGAGCTCGTCGTTCTCGATCGTGCAGGCGTCCACCGTGTGCCGGAACAGCCGCCTGGGTCGCACTATCGTGCTGGACATCTTGCCGATCACCACGTCGGCGTCGTTCCGCTTCGCGTGCTCGTACAGCCGCTCCAGGGCCTCGGGCCCGAGCGTGTCGTCGTGGTCGACGAACTGGATGTACTCACCCTTGGCATGCCGTATGCCGTGGTTGCGCGGGGCCCCCGGCCATCCCGAGTTCGGCCGGGTGTGCACCTGAACGTTCGGATGGGCGGCCGCGATCTTCTCCAGTCGGCCCAGGGTGTCGTCCGTCGAACCGTCGTCGACGTAGATGACCTCGTACTCATCGGCGGGGAGGCTCTGTCCCAGCAGCGAGGGCGCGCACTCGTCGAGGTATTTCCCGGTGTTGTAGACCGGGACGATGACGCTGACCTTGGTTCTCAGCATCCCCGGACTTTACTGCGGATCGAGGTTCGGTCCGTGGACGGTGGGGCCCGGGAGCGGCGGCGCCTCCGGCATCTCCTGACCAGGAGTCAAAGCCGCACAACAGGCATTGATTTCAAGGGAGTTGGGTCGCACGGACCCCGACAGTCCACGCCACAGGACCCTCACAGCTTCCGATCGAAGGGGCCCGACCCCTGGACAAGATCTGAGGTTAGGCTAACCTACATTCGAACTTGTCCGGCGGGCGATCCGCCCCGTTCGAAAGCAGCCACACACATGTCCAACGCCAGAGCCACTCACCTCACCCGCCGCGGCATCCTCGCCGCGGGCGGCGCCCTCGGCCTCGGTGCCGTGCTCGCAGCCTGCGGCGACGACGACGCGAAAAGCGGTGGCTCTGACACGGAGACGACCGCCGCGAAGAAGTCCGGCCCCTGGACGTTCAAGGACGACCGTGGCACCGAGGTGAAGCTCGACAAGATCCCCGCGAACATCGTCGCGTTCACCGGTGTCGCCGCCGCGCTGTACGACTACGGCATCTCGGTCAAGGGCGTCTTCGGCCCGACCAAGACCACCGACGGCAAGGCCGACGTGCAGGCCGGCGACATGGACATCTCCAAGGTCGAGATCCTCGGCAACGTGTGGGACCAGTTCAACGTCGAGAAGTACGCCGCCCTCGCCCCGGACGTCCTCATCACCACGATGTTCGACGACGCCGGCACCCTCTGGTACGTCCCCGCGGCCTCCGCTGACAAGATCGCCAAGCTCGCCCCGAGCGTCGGCATCTCCGTCTACGACCGCCAGATCACCGAGCCGCTCCAGCGCGTGTGGGAGCTCGCGGAGTCGCTGGGCGCCGACATGACGGCCGCCTCGGTCACCGACGCCAAGAAGAAGTTCGAGGCCGCGGCCACCCGGCTGCGCGCCGCCGCGAAGGCGAAGCCCGAGATCAAGGTGCTGGCCGGTTCCGCCAGCCAGGACATCTTCTACGTCTCCGGCACCAACCTCTCCATCGACCTGGAGTACTTCAAGGCCCTCGGCGTGAACTTCGTCGAGCCCTCGGAGAAGGCCAAGGCGAAGGGTGGCGGCTGGTACGAGAGCCTGAGCTGGGAGAACGTCGACAAGTACAAGGCCGACATCATCATGATGGACGACCGGTCCGCGACGATCCAGCCGGCCGACATCACCGAGGCCACGTGGAAGAAGCTGCCCGCCGTGAAGGCGGGGCAGGTCATCTCCCGTTCGCCCGAGCCGATCCTGTCGTACGACAAGGTCACGCCGCTGCTCGAGACCCTCGCCGAGGCTCTTGAGAACGCGAAGAAGGTCAGCTGAAAAACGGGGCTTGATGTAGTGGGTGAGCTGCGGGCCGGTTGCGGCTGGTCGCGCAGTTCCCCGCGCCCCTGAAAGACGTCAACCTCGCCCCCTGATCAGGAGCGCACCCATGACCACCGCCGTTGCCGCCCCGTTCCGTTTCTTCAGCCTCCAGGTCGTGAGAACGCGGTCACTCGGGCCGTCGCTGGTCCGGGTCACCTTCGCCGGGGACGAGTTGCGGGAGTTCTACTCCAACGGGTGCGACCAGTCACTGTCGTTGTTCCTGCCGCACCCGGGACAGATCGAGCCCGCGGTGCCGATCGAGCTCGGTGACGGCTGGTGGCAGGCGTGGCGAGAACTCCCCGATGACGTACGGGCCGTGATGCGGTCGTACACACTTCGCCAGTTGAGGCGCGACCCCGACGAGATCGACATCGACTTCGTCCTGCACGGCGTGGAGCCCGACGCCGCCACCCCGGCCGGCCCCGCCTCCCGCTGGGCCTCCCGTGCCGCCGCCGGGGACCGCGTCCTGCTGCTCGGCCCCGCCGTCGCCGACAACCGGGCGATCCGGTTCCGGCCCGCCGAGGACACCGACCTGGTCGTCATCTGGGGTGACGAGACCGCCGTACCCGCCGCCTCGGCGATCGTCGAGTCGCTGCCCGCCGGAACCCGTGCCCGGGTCTGGCTGGAGGTGCAGCACGCCGGGGACATCCAGGATCTGGTGACCGAGGCCGACGCCGAGGTCACCTGGCTCGTGCGGGACCACCAGGAGCTTGGCGCCGAGAGCTCCCCCATGGCCCTCGGCGCCATTCGCGACGCCCAACTCCCGCCTGCCGAGCGCCCGTACGTCTGGATCGCCGGCGAGTCCAGCCACATCAAGGCGCTGCGCCGGCACTTCGTGGGCGAGCGGGGCATCGACCGCCGCAGCGTCACCTTCGTCGGCTACTGGCGTCAGGGACTGACCGAGGAGCAGCTCCGCGCCGCGGAGTGACCCACCGAGCGACACCCACCGCTGTACGCCCAACTCCCCTGCGTACGGCGGTGACTGCTGTGCCGGCAGGGCCGACTGCGGCCGGAGTGACCGTAGTCACGGCTGATGCCGCGTTTACCTTGAGTTACTTAGGTTAGGCTAACCTAAGTAACGCGAAGCGAGATCGAAGATCGCGTCCCCACCCCCGTCCGACCCGCACGGACTGCTCCCCCGGAGGACCCCCACCATGCGCTCGCACCTGCTCAATGACACGACCGCGGAGCAGTACCGCCGCTCCGTGACCGAAGGAGTAGAGCGGGTGGCAGCCAAACTCGCCGCCACCGAACGTCCGTTCACAGGTGTCACCGTCGACGCCCTCGCCCCGACGATCGACGCGATCGACCTCGACAAGCCGCTGCTCGACACCGCCGCGGCCCTCGACGAGCTGGAGGACGTCTACCTCCGCGACGCGGTCTACTTCCACCACCCGCGCTACCTCGCCCACCTCAACTGCCCGGTCGTCATACCGGCGGTGCTCGGCGAGGCGATCCTCTCCGCGGTCAACTCTTCCCTGGACACCTGGGACCAGTCGGCCGGCGGCACCCTCATCGAGCGCAAACTGATCGACTGGACGAACGCGCGGATCGGCCTCGGCCCGAACGCCGACGGTGTCTTCACCTCCGGCGGCTCCCAGTCCAACCTCCAGGCCCTGCTCCTCGCCCGCGAGGAGGCCAAGACCGACTCCTTCGCGAAACTGCGTATCTTCGCCTCCGAGGTCAGCCACTTCAGCGTGAAGAAGTCCGCGAAACTGCTGGGCCTCGACCAGGACGCCGTGGTCACCGTCCCGGTCGACCAGAACAAGCGCCTGCAGACCGTCGCGCTCGCCCACGAGCTGGAGCGCTGCAAGGCGGACGGCCTCGTCCCCATGGCCGTCGTCGCCACCGCCGGCACCACCGACTTCGGCTCCATCGACCCGCTGCCCGAGATCGCCGAGCTGTGCGAGCAGTACAACACCTGGATGCACGTCGACGCCGCCTACGGCTGCGGACTGCTCGCCTCGGTGAAGCACCGCGGCCGCATCGACGGCATCGAGCGCGCCGACTCGGTCACCGTCGACTACCACAAGTCCTTCTTCCAGCCGGTGAGTTCGTCCGCCGTGCTGGTCCGGGACGCGGCCACCCTGCGCCACGCGACCTACCACGCGGAGTATCTGAACCCCCGCCGTATGGTCACCGAGCGCATCCCCAACCAGGTCGACAAGTCCCTGCAGACCACCCGTCGCTTCGACGCCCTCAAGCTGTGGATGACCCTGCGGGTGATGGGCGCCGACGGCATCGGGCAGCTCTTCGACGAGGTCTGCGACCTGGCCGTCGAGGGCTGGCAGCTCCTCGCCGCCGACCCGCGCTACGACGTGGTCGTCGAGCCCACGCTCTCCACCCTCGTCTTCCGCTACATCCCCGCCGCCGTGACCGACCCGGCCGAGATCGACCGCGCCAACCTGTACGCCCGCAAGGCCCTGTTCGCCTCCGGCGACGCGGTGGTCGCGGGCACCAAGGTCCAGGGCCGCCACTACCTGAAGTTCACCCTGCTCAACCCCGAGACGACGACCGACGACATCGCCGCCGTCCTCGACCTGATAGCCGGCCACGCCGAGCAGTACCTGGGAGAGTCCCTTGACCGCGCGTCCTGAAAACCCGACAAGAACCCATGACTTCGTGGGCATCGGGCTCGGCCCGTTCAACCTCGGCCTCGCCTGTCTGACCGAGCCCGTCGACGAACTCGACGGTGTCTTCCTGGAGTCGAAGCCCGACTTCGAGTGGCACGCCGGCATGTTCCTCGAAGGTGCCCACCTCCAGACGCCGTTCATGTCGGACCTGGTGACGCTGGCGGACCCGACCTCGCCGTACTCCTTCCTGAACTACCTGAAGGAGAAAGGCCGGCTGTACTCGTTCTACATCCGCGAGAACTTCTACCCGCTGCGCGTCGAGTACGACGACTACTGCCGCTGGGCCGCGAACAAGCTGAGCAGCGTGCGCTTCAGCACGACGGTGACGGACGTCCGGTACGTGGACGACCTGTACGTCGTGACGACCGAGGCCGGCGACGTCTACCGCGCCCGCCACCTCGTCCTCGGCACCGGCACCTCCCCGCACTACCCGCAGGCCGTCCAGGGCCTCGGCGGCGACTTCTTCCACAACTCCCGCTACATGCAGAACAAGGCGGAGCTCCAGAAGAAGGACTCGATCACGATCATCGGCTCCGGCCAGTCCGCCGCCGAGATCTACTACGACCTCCTCGCCGAGATCGACGTGTACGGCTACCGGCTGAACTGGGTGACACGCTCCCCCCGCTTCTTCCCCCTCGAATACACCAAGCTCACGCTGGAGATGACCTCCCCGGAGTACATCGACTACTACCGCGAGCTGCCGGAGGCCACCCGCTACCGGCTCACGGCCCAGCAGAAGGGCCTGTTCAAGGGCATCGACGGCGATCTCATCAACGAGATCTTCGACCTGCTCTACCAGAAGAACCTCGGCGGGCCCGTCCCCACACGGCTGCTCACCAATTCCTCGCTGAACAGCGCGGAGTACGAGAACGGCACGTACACCCTCTCCTTCCGCCAGGAGGAGCAGGAGAAGGACTACGACCTCCAGACGCAGGGCCTGGTCCTGGCCACCGGCTACAAGTACGCCGAGCCGGAGTTCCTGACCCCCGTCAAGGACCGGCTGCGCTACGACACACAGGGCAACTTCGACGTCGCCCGCAACTACTCGATCGACACCACGGGCCGCGGCGTCTTCCTGCAGAACGCCGGTGTGCACACCCACAGCATCACCTCGCCCGACCTGGGCATGGGTGCGTACCGCAACGCCTACATCATCCGTGAGCTGCTCGGCACCGAGTACTACCCGGTCGAGAAGACCATCGCGTTCCAGGAGTTCTCCGTATGACCACCCCCCACACCTTCGCCTTCCGCCCGCTCGACCCGCTCAAGGACGCCGAGCTGCTGCACGGCTGGGTCACCCACCCCAAGGCCGCGTTCTGGATGATGCAGGACGCGAAACTGGAGGACGTCGAGCGCGCGTACATGGAGATAGCCGCCGACGAGCACCACCACGCGCTGCTGGGCCTCGACGCGTACGGCGTCCCCGCCTTCCTCATGGAGAGGTACGACCCCGCCCACCGCGAACTGGTCGGCCTGTACGACCCGCGGCCGGGCGATGTCGGCATGCACTTCCTGACTCCCGCGACCGACACCCCCGTGCACGGCTTCACGCGGTCCGTCATCACGGCCGTCATGGCGCACCTCTTCGAGGACCCCGCTGTGGAACGGGTCGTCGTCGAGCCGGACGTCTCCAACAAGGCCGTCCACGCCCTCAACGAGGCCGTCGGTTTTGTGCCCGAGCGCGAGATCCGGAAGCCGGAGAAAATGGCGTTGCTGAGCTTCTGCACACGCGAGCAATTCTTCAAGATCCAGCACAGCCTCGCGGCGACGGCGGTGACGGCATGACGCTCGCCGACTCGGTCGCCCACCTCTCCCCCGAGCGCTGGGAGCAGGCCAACCGCCTCCTCATCCGCAAAGCCCTCGCCGAGTTCGCCCACGAGCGGCTCATCACGCCGGAGGCCACCGCCGACGGCCGCTTCGAGGTCCGCAGCGACGACGGTCTGACCCGCTACGGGTTCACCGCCACGCGCCGCGCCCTCGACCACTGGCAGGTCGACGCCGACTCGATCTCCCGTCACCGAGACGGCGTCGACCGCCCCCTCGCCGCGCTGGACTTCTTCATCGAGCTGAAGAAGGCGCTCGGCCTGAGCGAGGCGATCCTGCCGGTCTACCTGGAGGAGATCTCCTCCACCCTCTCCGGTACCTGCTACAAGCTCACCAAGCCGCAGCTCCCGGTCGCCGAGCTCGTGCGCTCGGACTTCCAGGCCATCGAGACCGGCATGACCGAGGGCCACCCCTGCTTCGTCGCCAACAACGGACGGCTCGGCTTCGGCATCCACGAGTACCTGTCGTACGCCCCGGAGACGGCGAGCCCGGTCCGCCTGGTGTGGCTGGCCGCGCACCGCTCCCGGGCGGCCTTCACGGCGGGCGTCGGCATCGAGTACGAGGCTTTCGTACGGGACGAGTTGGGCGCGAAGACGGTCGAACGCTTCCACGAGAAGCTCACCGCCGACGGCCTCGACCCGGCCGACTACCTCTTCATCCCCGTCCACCCCTGGCAGTGGTGGAACAAGCTCTCCGTCACCTTCGCCGCCGAGATCGCCCGCCGGCACCTGGTCTGCCTGGGCGAGGGCGACGACGAGTACCTGGCCCAGCAGTCCATCCGGACCTTCTTCAACAAGTCGCACCCCGAGAAGCACTACGTGAAGACGGCCCTGTCCGTCATCAACATGGGCTTCATGCGCGGACTCTCGGCCGCGTACATGGAGGCGACCCCGGCGATCAACGACTGGCTCGCCCAACTCATCGACAACGACCCGGTGTTGAAGTCGACGGGCCTGTCGATCATCCGCGAGCGCGCGGCCGTCGGCTACCGGCACCTGGAGTACGAGGCGGCGACCGACCGCTACTCGCCGTACCGCAAGATGCTGGCGGCACTGTGGCGGGAGAGCCCGGTGGCTTCCCTCCGGGACGGCGAGTCGCTGGCGACGATGGCCTCCCTCGTCCACGTCGACCACGAGGGGAAGTCCTTCGCCGGCGCCCTGATCGAGCAGTCGGGCCTGGCGCCCACGGAGTGGCTGCGCCGCTATCTGACGGCGTACTTCACCCCGCTGCTGCACAGCTTCTACGCCTACGACCTGGTCTACATGCCGCACGGCGAGAACGTGATCCTCGTCCTGAAGGACGGCGCCGTGGAGCGCGCGATCTACAAGGACATCGCCGAGGAGATCGCGGTCATGGACGTCGACGCGGTGCTGCCGCCGACGGTCGAGCGACTGCGCGTGGACGTGCCGGAGGAGAAGAAGCTCCTCTCGATCTTCACGGACGTCTTCGACTGCTTCTTCCGCTTCCTCGCCGCGAACCTCGCCGCCGAGGGAATCGTGGAGGAGGACGACTTCTGGCGGACGGTCGCGGACATCACCCGCGAGTACCAGGCCTCACTGCCCGAACTCGCCGACAAGTTCCGGCAGTACGACATGTTCGCCCCGGAGTTCGCGCTGTCCTGCCTCAACCGGCTCCAGCTGCGCAACAACGAGCAGATGGTGGACCTGGCCGACCCGGCGGGCGCGCTGCAACTCGTCGGCAACCTGAAGAACCCGATCGCCGGGTTCTGACCCAGAGACAGGCGGGCGCCCGGGGTACGGTCCCCCGGGCGCCCGTCCGCATGTCCGGTGGCCTGTCGCGCCCCTTCAGGGGCGCGGGGAACTGCGCGACCAGCCCCCACCGGCCCGCAGATCAATCACCGGCTCTCAGCGGAGCGCCAGGGCACCTGCGGCGACCGGTAGTAGCTGATCCCCAGTGCCTCCCACCGCTCCCCCTGCGCCGCGAGCCGCACCTTGTACCGGTCCCAGTCGTGCGTGGCCGCCGGCGACCACCCCAGCTCCGCGGCGCCCGCCAGCCTCGGGAAGGCCATGTACTCGATGTCCGCGGACTTCGTGAGCGTCTCCGTCCACATCGGCGCCTCGACCCCGCGGATCGCCGACGCGGGCACGCCCGGAAGGTAGGTGCCGGGATCCCAGTCGTACGACCGCTTGACCTCGACCAGACCGGCCCAGTCCAGCCCCAGCGGAGTGTCCGCCGTGTACTTCATGTCGAGGTAGATCCGGTCGGCGGGCGACAGCACGATCCCGGTCCCGTTGCGCGCGGCCGCCGCGACCCGCTCCTTCTCCTCGGCACTCGTGTCATCGAGCCCCCAGTACTGAGCCACCGCCCCCTTCGCGGGCGTCGCCCCGGTCAGCTGATGCCAACCCACCACGGTTTTCCCGTACTTGGCGACGACCGGCTGCACCCGGTCCATGAACTTCACATAGTCCTCGTGACTCGTGGAGTGCGCCTCGTCCCCGCCGATGTGCAGATACCGGCCCGGCGTGAGCGCGGCGAGCTCCCGGATCACGTCGTCCACGAAGTCGTACGTGATCTCCTTCGACACACACAACGAGCTGAAGCCGACCTCGGTGCCGGTGTACAACGGCGGCGCCACGCCGTCGCAGTTGAGCTCGGCGTAGGAGGCGAGGGCCGCGTTGGTGTGGCCCGGCATGTCGATCTCGGGGACGACCTCCAGATAGCGGGAGGCGGCGTACCGGACGATCTCCTGGTAGTCGGCCTTGGTGTAGTGGCCGCCGGGGCCGCCACCGACCTGTGTGGAGCCGCCGTACGAGGCGAGGCGCGGCCAGGAGTCGAAGGCGATCCGCCAGCCCTGGTCGTCGCTCAGGTGCAGATGCAGCTTGTTGACCTTGTACAGGGCGAGTTGGTCGACGTACCGCTTGACCTGGTCGACGGTGAAGAAGTGCCGGGACACGTCCAGCATCGCGCCGCGCCAGCCGTAGCGCGGGGTGTCCTTGATCGTGCCGCCGGCGACCAGCCACGGGCCCGGCTGCACCGAGTCCTTCTCGACGGCGGCCGGCAGGAGCTGGCGCAGGGTCTGGACGCCGTGGAAGAGGCCCGCGGGCTGGGCGGCGGTGATGGTGACACCCTTGGCACCACTGTCGAGGCGGTAGCCCTCGGCTCCGAACGGCCCCTTGGCCAGGCGCAGTTGGATGCCTCCCTTGCCCCGGGAGGTGACCGGCAGCGGATAGCCCGTCGAGGGGCGCAGGACGTCCGCGACGTACTCGCCGATACGGCGGACCGCACGGGAGTCGTCGACGCGGATGCGGGTGGCGCGGGTGATGCGGTACGGCGATCCGCCCGGCTCGACCGAGGCGGGCGCCGGAACGACCTCACCGAGCCGCCGTGTGCCGGCCTCGGACTCCGAAGGCGGCGCGGGGGTCGCCCCCACGGCGAAGGAACCGGCCGCCGCGACCAGCAGCAGCGAGCCGAGCAGTCGGGTCACACGGGGAGTCGGTCTGTGGTGCGGTCTCACATCTAGCTCCCTCCAGCCCTGAAATTGGTAGAGACCACTCTGCGGTGGCGGTGGCACGGGAGTCCACCCCTCTGCCCCGCTGGTCACACAGGCACACAGGTCCGTCACAGGGAGTACCACTACGGTCCACACCTTGCCGTGCCCGCTCCATCGGGAGAGACGAAGATGTCCGAGCACATCGCACAGCAAGACAGCACCGCCCCCACCCTCGCACCGGGGATCGCACCGGCGATCCCCCCGGAGGACGTCACAGCGGTGCGCGCCTACGCGGGCGCGTTCTGCGGTAAGCAGCAGGCCGCCGCCGAACTGGCCGCCGAGGTCCTCTCCCGCGCGGCGCGACAGCAGACGCCCGTCGGCCGCCTCGCCCTGCTGACCGGCGTACGGCGGACCGCCGACGCCTGGGTCCGCGACGAACGGGCCGGGCGGGTGCGCCCGGGGTTCCGGTCCTGGGCCCGGCGCGCGACCGACAGCTTCGGCCCCACGGACACACTGCGGCGGGTCGAGCACAGCTCGCTGCTCCTGGCCGCCTTCCGGGAGCTCGCCGAACAGCCGCAGACCGCCCTCTGGCTCTGTCTGGCCGAGCACGACACGGCCGCTGCCGCCCAAGCCCTGGGCACGTCCGAGGAGTTCGCCGCGTCCATGGCGGAGACGGCGAAGGGCCGCCTGGCCGACGCGTTCCTGCGGCTGCGGGCCGAGCGCACCGCCGAGGCCCGGTGTGTGCACTACGGCACCATGCTCGGCGCGATGACCCGCGGCACCCACCGCGACATCCCCGACGACCTCCAACAGCACCTGGACACCTGCAAGTTGTGCACGCACGACTTCGCGCTGCTGCGGGCGCTCACCGCGGGCGGCCCCGAGGAGCTGCGCGCCATGCTCGTCGACCAGATCCTGGTGTGGGGCGGTCCCGCCTACCGGGAGGCGGGAGGGGCCCGGCCGGACGGCCGGGCGGAGCCGGCACGGGACCAGGCGGCCGGCCCGGCCCGGAGCGCCACCGCCCCCGCGCCCGACCCTGGGCCCGAGACCGCGGCTCCCCTCCCGCGGAAGCCCCGCCGTCGCCGGCCCGTGTTCGCCGTGGCGGTGGCGGTCGTCCTCACCGCCGCGGCCACCACCGGCGTCCTGAACTGGACGGGCGAGGAGGAACCGGCCCAGGCGGCGAGCGCCGTCTCCCCCACCGTGACGGCCGCCCCCTCCCCGGTTCCGACCCCGTCCGCCACCGCGGACGGCGCCCTCGCCACCGTCGTACTGGAGAACACCGGCAGCGGACGCTGCCTCACGGCCGACGCCGGCGAGTCCCCGGACAACGTCCCCGAGCCCACCGTCTGCGCGACCGGCGAGACCCAGCGGTGGCGGGTCGTCGCCACCGGGAAGAGCGCCTACGCCCTGGTGCACGCCGCCTCGGGGTTCTGTCTCGACATCGCCGGCGACCGCATCCAGGGCGACCCCATGCAACTCCGCCCCTGCGCCTACCGGCAGGGCGACGACGCCCCCTACCCGGAGGACCAGGCGTTCCTGCTCAGGGCCCGCACCGACGGCACCTTCACGGTGGTCTGCCAGGAGAACCCACGGATCGCGGTGGGGGTGCGCTCGGGCGAGGTGAGGATGCTGTCGGCCACCGGCGCCGCCAAGGCGATCCGCTTCGTCCTCGACGACGGGCTGGCGAAGGCGCTGGGCAACTGAGCCCGGGCACTGGGCAACCGGGTCTGGAATGCCAGACTTTACCCATGGCGGAAATCATCCAGAAGGACGGCACCTGGACCTTCGACGGCGACGCCCTGCGGCTGACCCCGGGGCGCGACAAGAACGTCAGCCTGTTCCGCAAGACCTTGGGTGAACTGGTCGTCCCGCTGGGCGCGTTGGCGGGCGTCTCGTTCGAGCAGGGCCGCAAGGCCGGGCGGCTCAGGTTACGGCTGCGCGACGGCGCCGACCCGCTGCTGCACGCCACCGGCGGCCGGCTGACCGAGCCCAACGACCCGTACCAGCTGTTCGTGGAGTCCGACCGCTACGGCGTCGCCGAGTACTTCGTGGACGAGGTCAGGAACGCCCTGCTGCTCGACCAGGTCCCGTCCGCGCCGGTCGCCGAGTATCTGCTGCCGGGCCCGGCCGTCCCGCTGTCCGTGTCCGCCGGGGACGGCACCGCCGGCTTCGACGGCGAGCGGGTCCGGCTGGAGTGGAACTGGAAGACGGAGGACGCCAAGGCCGCCGCCGGCATCCGCACCCTCGCCGTCACCGACCTCGACGCCGTGGAGTGGCACCCGGCGGTCGGCCTGGAGAACGGCTGTCTCCGCTTCAGCGTGAGGAACGCGCCCACCAAGGCGCCCCCGAAGTACGACCCCAACTCGGTGGAGCTGTGGGGTTTCAAGAAGGACCCGCTGATGGCCCTGATCGCGGCGGCCGTCCAGGCCCGGCTTCCTCACCCGGCCAGGGCGGCCGCCACGGACGTACGGGACACACGCGAGGGACGACCGGAACTGCCCTCCGCTCCGGTCGCGTCCACCGAGGACGACCACGACGCCCTCCTGCGCCGTCTGCGCGAGCTCGGCGAGCTGCGCCGCACGGGTGTGCTGACGGACGAGGAGTTCACGCTGGCCAAACAGGCGGTCCTCAAGCGGATGTGATCCCCACGGGCCCCTCGGGCTCCACGGCCCCCTCGGGGCTACTTGGCCTTGCGGGCCACCGTGAAGCGGTCGACCTCCTCGCCCGTCTCGGCGATGCCGCGCACCGTCAGCGTGGCCGTCCGGCCCTTGGCCGCGGGCGTGACGTCGACCCGCAGGAACGAGTAGTCGAGGTAGCGCACCCGGGACCAGGTGACGGTCTCGTTCTGCTTGCCGTCCTTGGTGTTGATGAACGAGGCGACGGAATCGACCTCGTTCTCATGCCCCTCGTAGGACTCCGCCGCGCTGAACGCGTACAGGCTGCGGCCCGCCGCACCCGCCGTCACGTACACCACGCCCTCGCTCTCGGGGTACGCCGTGCCGCCGATCGGCAGCTTCTTGGCGACCTCGCCCGCCTTGATGACGTCGGTGCGCTCGTACTGGTGGTTGTGGCCGTTGATGACCAGGTCCACCGTGTACTTCTCGAACAGCGGCACCCACTCCTGGCGCACGCCCCCCTCCGAGGCGTGCGCGGTGGAGGTGCAGTAGGCGCAGTGGTGGAAGAAGACCACGACGAAGTCGATGTCGTGCGCCGCCCGGAACTTCTTGAGCTGCGCCTCCAGCCACGTGGTCTGGGTGCCGCCGGAGAGGCCGAGGTTGGCCGGGATCTCGTACGAGATGTCGTTGGCGTCGAGCGAGATGACCGCGGTGTTGCCGTAGACGAAGGAGTAGACGCCCGGGAGGTTCTTGGCGTCGGGTCCGTTGGCGGGGAGGTTCCAGCGGGCCTCCTCGCCGCCGTAGCCGTTGGGCGAGTACCAGGCCTCCATGTCGTGGTTGCCGTAAGCCGGCATCCACGGCACGGACTTGGCGACGGACTCGGTCTGAGCCAGGAACTGGTCCCACACGCGCGAGTCGAAGCCGGTGTCGGCGGTCTTGCCCTGGCCCGCCGGGTCGGCGTACGCGATGTCGCCGGCGTGGAGGTGGAAGGCCGGGTTCTGGCCGAGGAGCAGGCTGTTGTTGGCGAGGCCGTGGTAGCCGACGCCCTCGTCGCCGAAGGCGGTGAAGGTGAACGGCTTCTTGTGCGCGGGGGCGGTGGTGAAGGTGCCGAGGGTGCCCAGGAGGTGCGGCTCGGCGGGGTCGAAGCCCTGGTGGCCGACGCCGTAGTAGTACGTCCTGCCGGGCTTGAGCCGGCTCAGCTCGGCGTGCACGTAGTACTGCGTGTGGTCGCCGCTCGCGCCGACGCCGGCCGGTGTGTAGAGCGTGCGGACCTCGGCCTCGATCTTGCGGGAGAGGTCCCAGGGGTGGACGCCGATGCGGAGGAAGGGCTTCTTGACAGCGACCGGGACCTGCCAGGAGACGGTGAGCTCGGTGCGCGGGTCGGCGCCGAAGGCGAGGTGGCGGCCGAAGGGGGCGACGAGGGAGCCGTCGACCGTCTCGGTGCGCGGCGTGGCCGAAGGGGTGGCCAGGGGTGTCGCCTGTGCGGTGGCGCCCGGCACGAACACGCCGCCCGCGACGGCGCCCAGTGTGACGGCGCCGCCTCTGATCATCGTGCGCCGGGAGAATCTGGCGTGCAGGTACTCGTGCTGCTCGGCCATGCTCATGCGCTCGGCGAGCTGCTCGGGTACGCCCATACGAGGAATGTCCATGGCTCCACAAGCTGCTGGTCGGACACATCGGCCCGGGGAACAGCCGGCCAACGGACTCCCATGGGCAACCCATAAGTGTTCTAAGTGCCCGAACAGCCTCCTGCCCGAAATCGGGCAGGATTCTTGCGAAAGCCGTGCCCGTCCTTCAGGATCTACCGGGTGCACGACGAACTTGTTGATCATCTGACACGCTCCACGCCCCTCCAGCGGGGCGAGGCACTGCGGGTGATCCAGGACGTGCTCGCCTACTTCGACGAGACGACCGAGGACTACGTCCGTCGCCGCCACCGCGAACTCCAGGCCCAGGGCCTGGTGAACGCGCAGATCTTCGAACGGGTCGGGGCGGATCTGAAATACCGGGCGGTCGCGCCGCCGGAGCTTACGCTCAGGCAGCTGCGCCGCATCGTCTACGGCTGAGACGGCTGAGTCGCAACGGCCGAGGAACGGAATACATATATATGTGCGGAATCGTCGGATACATCGGGAAGCGTGATGTGGCCCCCCTCCTTCTGGAGGGCCTCCAGCGCCTGGAGTACCGCGGCTACGACTCGGCGGGCATCGTCGTCACGTCCCCGAAGACGGCGGGCCTGAAGATGGTCAAGGCCAAGGGCCGGGTCCGTGACCTGGAGGCCAAGGTCCCGGCGCGTTTCAAGGGCACGACCGGTATCGCCCACACTCGCTGGGCCACCCACGGCGCCCCCTCCGATGTGAACGCCCACCCGCACATGTCGGCCGACCTCAAGGTCGCCGTGGTCCACAACGGGATCATCGACAACGCCTCCGACCTGCGCCGCAAGCTGGAGGCGGACGGCGTCGAGTTCCTCTCCGAGACCGACACCGAGGTCCTCGTCCACCTCATCGCCCGCTCCCAGGCCGAGAAGCTCGAGGACAAGGTCCGCGAGACGCTGCGCGTCATCGAGGGCACGTACGGCATCGCGGTGATGCACGCCGACTTCAACGACCGCATCGTCGTGGCCCGCAACGGCTCCCCGGTCGTCCTCGGCATCGGCGAGAAGGAGATGTTCGTCGCCTCGGACATCGCCGCCCTGGTCGCCCACACGCGGCAGATAGTGACTCTCGACGACGGCGAGATGGCCACCCTCAAGGCCGACGACTTCCGCACGTACACGACGGAGGGCACCCGTACGACGTCGGAGCCCACCACCGTCGAGTGGGAGGCCGCCTCCTACGACATGGGCGGCCACGACACGTACATGCACAAGGAGATCTTCGAGCAGGCCGACGCCGTGGACCGCGCCCTGCGCGGCCGCATCGACGACCGCTTCTCCACCGTGCACCTCGGCGGCCTCAACCTGGACGCCCGTGAGGCCCGCCAGATCCGTCGCGTGAAGATCCTCGGCTGCGGCACCTCGTACCACGCGGGCCAGATCGGCGCCCAGATGATCGAGGAGCTGGCCCGCATCCCCGCGGACGCCGAGCCGGCCTCCGAGTTCCGCTACCGCAACGCGGTCGTGGACCCCGAGACGCTGTACGTGGCGGTCTCCCAGTCGGGCGAGACGTACGACGTCCTCGCCGCGGTCCAGGAGCTGAAGCGCAAGGGCGCGCGGGTCTTCGGCGTCGTGAACGTGGTCGGCTCGGCGATCGCCCGCGAGGCGGACGCCGGCATCTACGTCCACGCGGGCCCCGAGGTCTGCGTGGTCTCCACGAAGTGCTTCACCAACACCACGGTCGCCTTCGCCCTCCTGGCGCTCCACCTGGGCCGCACCCGCGACCTCTCGGTCCGCGACGGCAAGCGCATCATCGAGGGCCTGCGCAAGCTGCCGGAGCAGATCACCGAGATCCTCGACAACGAGGCGGAGATCAAGAAGCTGGCCGAGCAGTACGCCGACGCCCGCTCGATGCTCTTCATCGGCCGCGTCCGGGGCTACCCGGTGGCCCGTGAGGCCTCCCTGAAGCTCAAGGAGGTCTCGTACATCCACGCCGAGGCCTACCCGGCCTCCGAGCTCAAGCACGGCCCGCTGGCCCTGATCGAGCCCGCCCTCCCCACGGTCGCGATCGTCCCCGACGACGACCTCCTGGAGAAGAACCGCGCCGCCATGGAGGAGATCAAGGCCCGCAGCGGCAAGATCCTCGCGGTCGCCCATCAGGACCAGGAGAAGGCCGACCACACGATCGTCGTCCCGAAGAACGAGGACGAGCTGGACCCGATCCTCCTGGGCATCCCGCTCCAACTCCTGGCGTACCACACGGCGTTGGTACTCGGCCGCGACATCGACAAGCCGAGGAACCTCGCCAAGTCCGTGACGGTGGAGTAGGACGCGCCCCATAGGGGCGCGGGGAACCGCACGAGCAACCACCACGCTCCCGCACGGGCCCGACAACGGAACGGGCCCCCACGTGTGCCACTTGCACGTGGGGGCCCGTTCTGATGCGCCGGGGCCGCCCAATACCCCGGCGTCGGCTGCCCGTTAGCCGGTGGCCGTCACCCCCCGGCCGGCAGCACGCTTCGGAAGTACCGTCGGCCAGTGAGCCATCGCGGCGGTCGCCGCATACCAGGCCACCGCACCCGCGGCGACGGCGAACCATCCACCCACCTTGGTGAGCCCGTCGTTGTCGGCGAACTGGGCGATGGCCATGAGTACCAGCGCCACGAAGAACAACCCATAGGCGCCCTGCCCGAGTTGGTCCCCGCCCGCGAGGGTGAGAGACAGTGCCACGAGGGCGAAGAGCAGCAGGAACAGCCCGGCCGCGTTGGCGGAACCGGCGTCCGAGACGGCCCACGTGAACCACAGCGCACCCAGCGCCGCGAAGGCCGTGCCGTTGGCGGTGTCACGGTCACGGAAGGCCATGAGACCCGCGACGAAGAGGGCGATTCCGCCCACGTACTGGGCAATTGACACCGCGTCAGCGGCTGTCACGCCGTCGATCACGTCGGTGTGGCCGAGGCCGAACGCCAGGAGGGTGATCCCGAGGGCGAGTCGGCCGACGATGGTGGTGGTGGTTGCTCCCGCGGAGACGTCATTGTCCACGGCGGGCTCCCTTCATGCTGTGCAGTTGTGCGGTGTGCGATATATGCCCTTCACAAGCGCACAAACACCTCTACGCGCCAGTAGATTTACGCACTGCACAAGGGGCGCCCGGCCCTTCCCAGGCGGCATCTCACCTGGGACAACGGCGAGTTACGGAATCACAACGACAGGGCGCTTCGCCCGCTTGGCGAGCCGCCCCGCGACGGACCCGAAGATCCGCCCGACGAGTCCGTGCGTGGAACCGACGACGATCGCGTCCGCCTCGTACTCCCGCCCGACCTCTTCGAGTTCATGGCAGATGTCGCCGCCGCGCTCGACGAGGATCCACGGCACCTCGGCGAGATAGTCCGCGCAGGCGAGCTCGAGTCCGAGCACCTCGGTGCGATGGTCCGGCACATCCACGAAGACCGGTGGCTCGCAGCCGGCCCACACGGTCGTGGGCAGCCGGTTGGCGACGTGGACGATGATCAGGCCCGAGCCGGAGCGGTGGGCCATGCCGATGGAGTACGCGAGCGCGCGCTCACTGGATGTGGAGCCGTCGAAGCCGACCACTACGCCGTGCTTGAAGGCGGGGTCGCAGGAATGGCGTGGCTCTTCCGCCGCCAGGGGCTCGGCCGCCGTGGGGTCGGCGACGGGCCGCTTGCGGTCCGCGGGTTCAAAGAATTCGTGACCGGCCATGGCTGTCTCGGCGTTGTGATCCTTTTTGGGAGGGACGACAGTGTGCGGCGGAGCTGTGTCCGGGAATCATCTTCCCAACCCCATACCCCCAAGGGTACGGCGGCACGCCTCCTTAGCCCAGATCCCGCGCACGGTCGGTGGGGGTTCCAGGGAGCATGCACGAGGGTGCGCCCGTAACGCAATGGTTGCTGCGCTGTACAGGCGGTTTGCACAGGATTCACGCCACCGTACGGTCCTGACGGCCGTACGCGCAGTGACCGACCGCTCGAACACGCGTTGAACCCGGCAGTCACGCCCCAGGGAGCAACAGATGTCCGGACACCGACCCCCCTCCGAGGACTCCGCCACGGACGTGGTCCGCTGGGCGGTGTTCAGCTGCGTCCTCGTCCCCGTGGTCCTTCTCTGGTACGGCACCTCGCTCGCCGGCGCGGCGGGCACGGCCCTCGGCCTGGCCGCCGTCACGGCCGTCTGCCGGGTGCTGCTGCGCCAGTCGGAGCGCGGTGCGGCCCGGCTGCTCGCCGAGGAGAGCGCGCCCCATCGTGGCCGTCATCACAGGACCGGAACCGGGGCTCATCGAGGCGGTCGTCACACTGGGGGAAACTCACCGGTCGCTTGACCGGTTTCCGCGCACGGACCCGTATCTTTTCAGCCAACTTCCGGCTACCGCGCATCCGTTGCCCCCACCACCCCCCACCCCCCGTTCGACCTGCACGGAAAGGGTCTCCGAGGCCCCTCGCACCCTACGTGGATTGGCCACTACGACGAGGCGCACTTCCCTGCACGGCCCACGAGTGCAACGCTTCGTGATCGAATGCTTCACGCCAAGTTGCCATGTCGACAATGTGCCGGTTGCCGAACTGGTCACCCCGGCACCACTGGACACAGTAGATTCGATCTTGACGTCTTACGGCGGGGGACTCGTGCAGGACCGAGGGGAAACGTGCAGGAGCGACACAACCGAGGAGCCGCGACCACCGAGGGGGGCTTAGCAGTATGAGCCACGACTCCACTGCCGCGCCGGAAGCCGCGGCCCGGAAACTTTCCGGGCGACGCCGCAAGGAGATCGTCGCGGTGCTGCTGTTCAGCGGCGGCCCCATCTTCGAGAGTTCCATACCGCTGTCGGTGTTCGGGATCGACCGCCAGGACGCCGGCGTGCCGCGCTACCGCCTACTGGTGTGCGGCGGCGAGGAAGGCCCACTGCGGACCACAGGGGGCCTGGAACTCACCGCGCCACATGGCCTGGAGGCGATCTCACGGGCAGGCACGGTCGTCGTGCCGGCCTGGCGTTCGATCACCTCGCCACCACCGGAGGACGCGCTCGACGCACTGCGCCGGGCGCACGAAGAGGGCGCCCGCATCGTCGGGTTGTGCACCGGCGCCTTCGTCCTGGCCGCGGCGGGGCTGCTGGACGGCCGTCCCGCGACGACACACTGGATGTACGCACCGACGCTGGCCAAGCGCTATCCGTCGGTACACGTGGATCCACGCGAACTGTTCGTCGACGACGGCGACGTACTGACATCGGCCGGTACCGCGGCCGGAATCGATCTCTGCCTCCACATCGTGCGGACGGACCACGGCAACGAGGCGGCGGGCGCGCTGGCCCGGCGTCTGGTGGTCCCCCCGCGCCGCTCCGGCGGTCAGGAGCGCTATCTCGACAGGTCTTTACCAGAGGAGATCGGCGCCGACCCGCTCGCCGAGGTCGTCGCCTGGGCGCTGGAGCACCTCCACGAGCAGTTCGACGTGGAGACGCTCGCCGCGCGCGCCTACATGAGCCGTCGCACGTTCGACCGCCGCTTCCGCTCGCTCACCGGCAGCGCGCCGCTGCAGTGGCTGATCACCCAGCGGGTGCTCCAGGCGCAGCGGCTGCTCGAGACGTCGGACTACTCGGTGGACGAGGTCGCGGGGCGCTGCGGCTTCCGTTCGCCGGTGGCGCTGCGCGGGCACTTCCGCCGTCAGCTGGGCTCGTCGCCGGCGGCGTACCGCGCGGCGTACCGGGCGCGGCGTCCGCAGAGCGACAGGCCGACCGAGAGCGACGGAGCCACGGGCCCGGTGGGCCCGACACCCGTCCTCCATCCGGAGGGCGGCCCGGTCCCGCTCCAGACCCGGCGTACGGCGGCGGCGAGCTCGATGGGCCCGGCGACCCAGCTGTCGGCGAGCCTGCCGGGACAGCGCAGCGGATCGTAACGACGTACCCGAACGCCGGACGGGATGACCGACTCATCCCGTCCGGCGTTCGGGCGTGCGCTCAGGTCCGCCGCACCGCCGGGCCTCCCAAAAGGCGACGTCAGCTTTAGGGTGGTCGCATGAACGATCGCATGGTGTGGATCGACTGCGAGATGACCGGCCTCTCGCTGTCCGACGACGCGCTCATCGAGGTTGCCGCCCTCGTCACCGACTCCGAGCTGAACGTACTCGGCGAAGGAGTGGACATCGTCATCCGACCGCCGGATCAGGCGCTGGAGACGATGCCGGAGGTGGTGCGTCAGATGCACACCGCGTCCGGGCTCCTCGACGAGCTCGCCGGCGGCACGACGCTGGCCGCCGCCGAGGAGCAGGTCCTCTCCTACATCCGGGAACACGTCAAGGAGGCCGGCAAGGCCCCCCTGTGCGGCAACTCCGTGGGCACCGACCGCGGCTTCCTGCTCCGGGACATGCCGACGCTGGAGGACTACCTCCACTACCGGATCGTCGACGTCTCCTCGGTGAAGGAGCTGGCCCGGCGCTGGTACCCGCGGGCCTACTTCAACAGCCCCGAGAAGAACGGCAACCACCGCGCCCTCGCCGACATCCGCGAATCCATCGCGGAGCTGCGCTACTACCGCGAGGCCGTGTTCGTGCCGCAGCCCGGCCCCGACTCGGACACCGCGAAGACGATCGCCGCGAAGTACGTCCTGCCTGCTCAATAGGTGCGTCAGGGTCCGCCGAAGGGGCGCCGTAAAAGCCGTGCACGAGCACCCCCTCGGACCCTGTACACTTTTTCTCGGCCGGTCAGGGAAACCTGAAGCAGTAAATCCGGTCGTGGTGGGTGTAGCTCAGCTGGTAGAGCACCTGGTTGTGGTCCAGGAAGTCGCGGGTTCAAGTCCCGTCACTCACCCTTAGTGATCAGCCGGTGACCTTGATACAGAGGTCACCGGCTGATTCGTTTTCCCGGGAGCCCACGTGCACACCGAACTCATCCGCACGGCCCGTCTCGACCTCCTCCCCCTGCGCGTGGACCACGCCGAGGAGATGTCGGCCGTACTCGCCGACCCGGCCCTGCACACCTTCATCGGCGGAACGCCCCTGACCGTCGAGCAGCTACGAACGCGCTACGGACGTCTGGTCACCGGCTCCCCCGACCCGGCCGTCTCCTGGCTCAACTGGGTCCTGCGCCGGCACGCGGACGAAACCCTCATCGGCACCGTCCAGGCCACGGTCACGGGTAAGCACCGGGCGGAGATCGCCTGGATCATCGGCACCCCCTGGCAGGGCCAGGGCCTGGCCTCGGAGGCGGCCCGGGGGCTGGTGACCTGGCTGGTCCGCCATTACGTCCGGACCGTCACGGCGCACATCCACCCGGACCACACCGCGTCAGCGGCGGTCGCCACCGCCGCGGGCCTGCTCCCCACCGACGAACAACACGACGGCGAGACGCTCTGGCGCCTGTCGCTGGGCGCCTGAAGCGGACCACCAACCGCCTTGCGCTCCTGCGGGGTTGGCGGCCGCCCTACGACGACGTACGCTCCACCAGCTCCGTGGCCAGCACCACCTGCCGCCTCTCCAACCCCCGCGACACCGCCGGGCGGCGGTCCGCGATCTCGGTGAGGAGAAGGTCGATCATGTGGCGGCCCATCTCGGCGATGGGCTGGCGGACGCTGGTGAGGGGCGGGTCCATGTGGCGGGCGATGGCGGAGTCGTCGTAGCCGACGAGGGCGACGTCGTCGGGGATGCGGCGGCCCGCCTCGCGGAGCGCCTGGCGGGCACCGGCCGCCGTGACGTCCGAGGCGGCGAAGACCGCGTCCAGGTCGGGAACGCGGGCCAGCAGCGCGGCCATCGCGCGGGTGCCGCCCTCCTCCGAGAAGTCACCCGCTTCGATCAGGTTCTCGTTCGCCTCCAGGCCCGCCTCGCGCAGCGCGTCCCGGTAACCGTCGATACGGCGCTGGGCACCGTACACATCGAGGCGTCCCGTGATGTGCGCTATGCGGGTGCGACCACGGGACAGCAGGTGCTCCACCGCCTGCCGGGCGCCGCCGTAGTTGTCCGAGTCCACCGAGGGAAGCGTTTCCGCCGCCGAGCGCGGACCGCTGATCACCGACGGTATCTCCAGCTGGGCCAGCAGATCCGGCAGCGGGTCGTCCGCGTGCACCGAGACCAGCAGCACCCCGTCCACGCGATGCGCCGCCAAGTACTGGGCCAGCCGCTGCCTTTCACGGTCGTTGCCCGCGAAAATCAGCAGCAGCTGCATCTCCGTGTCGGAGAGCTCGGCCGCGACGCCCTTCAGCATGTCCGAGAAGTACGGCTCGGCGAAGAACCGGGTCTCCGGCTCGGGGACGACCAACGCGATCGCGTCCGTCCGGTTGGCCGCCAGCGCACGCGCCGCCGTGTTCGGGACGTAGCCGAGCTCCGCGACCGCCGCCTCCACCGCCGCGCGGGTCGCGTCACTGACCCGGGGCGAGCCGTTGATCACCCGGGAGACCGTGCCGCGGCCGACTCCGGCACGCGCGGCCACCTCTTCGAGGGTCGGCCGGCCACCGCTCCGGCCCCGCGCTCCGTGGGTTGCCATGGGCTCCGCCTTCCCGCCGTATGTTGACGCTGGCCTGGAATGTAACAGTCCTGTCCATCACAGCGAGCGTCCCTGGGGGCTGCCGTCCCCAGACCTCCGAGTCGGCCCGAAGGGCCTCGTCCTCACATGCCGGACAGGCCGAAAAGGATCGGCCGGTGTCCGACCCCCGAGTTAGTTAACAGGCCGATAACTGAAGACATATCTCCTCGCCGACTCCCTTGACACCCCCGCCAAGACCGACGACTCTTCAACTCATCACTGATGGGAGCGCTCCCACAGTACCTGACACATACACATCCCGCACGTTCCCCGCCCGAGCCGCCGCGAGAACTAACGGGCCCAACACTGCAGTTGGCCGGGGGGTCGGCACGTCAGGGCAACAGGAGGACTCAATGCGAGCACGTACCCGAACCGCCCGTCGCAGGGTGGTGGTCCTCGCGGCCGTCGCGTCGCTGGGCGCCGGGCTGCTGGCCGGCTGTGCCGACGACGGTAAAGACGACGACGGAGGCTCGTCGTCGGAGGGCGGCGGCGGCAAGACCAAGATCACTCTCGGCCTCTTCGGCACCGCCGGCTTCGAGGAGTCCGGCCTGTACAAGGAGTACGAGAAGCTCCACCCGGACATCGACATCCAGCAGACCGTCGTCGAGCGCAACGAGAACTACTACCCGGCGCTGATCAACCACCTCACCACCAACAGTGGTCTCCAGGACATCCAGATGGTCGAGGTCGGCAACATCGCCGAGATCGTCGGGACCCAGTCCGACAAGCTGCTCGACCTGTCGAAGTACGGCAAGAAGAGCGACTACCTGGAATGGAAGTGGGAGCAGGCCACCACCAAGGACGGCGCGACCATCGGTGTCGGCACCGACATCGGCCCGATGGCCATCTGCTACCGCACGGACCTGTTCAAGGCGGCCGGTCTGCCCACCGACCGCGAGGAGGTCGGCAAGCTGTGGGCCGGCGACTGGAACAAGCTCATCGACGTCGGCAAGCAGTACAAGGCGAAGGCACCCAAGGGCACCACGTTCCTGGACTCCCCCGGTGGTCTGATCCAGTCGATCCTCAGTGGTGAGAAGGACCGGTTCTACGACGCCTCCGGCAAGGTCATCTACAAGACGAACCCGGCCGTCAAGGACGCCTTCGACCTCACCGCGCAGGCAGCCGAGGACGGACTGATCGGCAACCAGACCCAGTTCCAGCCGGCCTGGGACACCACGATCGCCAACAGCAAGTTCGCCGCGATGTCCTGCCCGCCGTGGATGCTCGGCTACATCAAGGGCAAGTCGAAGCCCGAGGCGGCCGGCAAGTGGGACATCGCCCAGGCGCCGAAGTCCGGCAACTGGGGCGGGTCCTTCCTGACCGTGCCCAAGTCCGGTAAGAACACCGAGGAGGCCGCGAAGCTGGCCGCCTGGCTGACCGCACCCGAGCAGCAGGCCAAGCTCTTCGGCGTCCAGGGCAGCTTCCCGAGCACCCCGGCCGCGTACGACTCGACCGAGGTGAAGAGCGCGAAGAACGACATGACCGGTGACGCGCCGATCGGCACGATCTTCGCCGAGGCCGCCAAGAACATCCCTGTCCAGACGATCGGCCCGAAGGACCAGATCATCCAGCAGGGTCTGACCGACAACGGCGTCATCCTGGTGACCCAGGGCAAGTCCGCCAAGGACGCCTGGGACAACGCCGTGAAGACCATCGACAACAACCTGGACCAGTGACCCGTATGACCACTGGGCACGAAACCGCTGCCGCGCCCCCCACCAAGGAGGGGGGCGCGGCCCCGGCCCGCCCGCCCGCGGGGCCCTCCGACGACGAGCGCCGCCGGGCCCGGCTGTCCCGCCGCTGGCAGCGGGACATGCGCTGGAGCCCGTACGCCTTCGTCTCGCCGTTCTTCCTGCTGTTCCTCGCGTTCGGCCTGTTCCCGCTGATCTACACCGGCTGGGCCTCGCTGCACCAGGTGGAGCTGACCGCGCCCACCGACATGAACTGGGTGGGCTTCAAGAACTACACCCGGATCTTCGACGACGACTTCTTCTGGAACGCGGCGAAGAACACGCTGACCATCGGGATCATCTCGACGGTGCCGCAGCTGCTGATGGCGATGGGCCTCGCGCACATCCTCAACTACAAGCTGCGCGCCTCGACCTTCTACCGGGTCGCGATGCTCGCCCCGTACGCGACGTCGATCGCCGCCGCCTCGCTCGTCTTCGTCCTGCTCTTCGGCCGTGACTACGGCATGATCAACTGGGCGCTGAACCAGGTCGGCATAGACAACATCGACTGGCAGAACGACAAGTGGCCCTCGCAGATCGCGGTCTCCACCATCGTCATCTGGCGGTGGACCGGGTACAACGCGCTGATCTACCTGGCGGCGATGCAGGCGATCCCGCAGGACCTGTACGAGTCCGCCGCCCTGGACGGGGCCAGCCGCTGGAAGCAGTTCCTGCATGTGACGCTGCCCGCGCTGCGGCCGACGATCCTGTTCACGGTGGTCGTCTCCACCATCGGCGCGTCCCAACTCTTCGGCGAGCCGCTGCTGTTCGACGCCAGCAAGGGGGCCTCCGGCGGATCCCAGCACCAGTTCCAGACGCTCGGCCTGTATCTGTACGAGCAGGGCTGGGTCAACCACCACCTGGGCCGTGCCTCCGCGATCGCCTGGACGATGTTCCTGATCCTCATCGTCATCGGGATCGTCAACTACGTCATCTCGCGCCGGCTGCGCGCCAGTAGTTAGGAGAACCGGCCGTGACGACGACACTGACTCCGCCCACCGACACGCCCCCGCAGAAGACCAAGCGGGTACGGCGTCCCAAGGCCGCCCGGGCGGGCGGCACCCTGCACGGCGGACCGATCGCGTATCTGATCCTGATCGTGTTCACGCTCGTCTCGCTGTTCCCGCTGGTGTGGACGGCGATCGCCGCTTCCCGCGACAACCAGCGGCTCGCCGAGAACCCGCCGCCGTTCTGGTTCGGTTCGGGACTCTTCGACAAGCTCGAACTCGCCTGGACCGACGCCAACCTGGGCGAGGCGTTCATCAACACCACGTTCGTGGCGGGGGTTTCGGCGATCACCATCGTGATCCTGTCGACGATCGCCGGGTTCGCCTTCGCCAAGCTGCGGTTCAAGGGCCGTAACGCCCTGATGCTGATCGTGATCGGCACCATGATGGTGCCGCCGCAGCTGAGCGTGATCCCGCTGTACATGATGGTCGCCAAGCTCCAATGGGCCGACCAGCTGCAGGCGGTGATCCTGCCCTCGCTGGTCAGCGCGTTCGGCGTGTTCTTCATGCGGCAGTACCTGCTCCAGGCGCTGCCCGACGAGATCATCGAGGCGGCCCGGGTGGACGGCGCGAGCAGCTGGCGGGTGATCTGGCACGTGGTGTTCCCGGCCGCCCGGCCCGCGATGGCCGTGCTCGGCATGCTGATGTTCGTGCAGACCTGGAACGACTTCCTGTGGCCGTTCCTGGTGCTCACCCAGAACGGCAGTCCGACCGTGCAGGTCGCGGTCGCGGGCCTGGGCCGCAGCTACACGCCCGACACTGCCCTGATCATGGCCGGCGCGCTGCTCGGCACGCTGCCGCTGCTGGTCGTCTTCGCGATCTTCGGCAAGCAGATCGTCGGCGGCATCATGCAGGGCGCCGTCAAGGGCTGACCTCTGCTTCCGGGGGCCGGGTCATCGCCGCCTCGGCCCCTTTACTTCCCCCCATCTACCCGTCGGTCTCCACGACCTCCAATGGGAGCGCTTCCATGCCTGAGCCCGCTACGCCGGCGACCCCGGTGACCTTTCCCCCCGCCTTCCTCTGGGGCGCCGCCACCTCGGCGTACCAGATCGAGGGGGCGGTGCGGGAGGGCGGCCGTACGCCCTCGATCTGGGACACCTTCAGTCATACGCCCGGCAAGACCGCCGGCGGCGAGCACGGTGACATCGCTGTCGACCACTACCACCGCTACCGCGACGACGTGGCGATGATGGCGGACCTCGGCCTGAACGCGTACCGCTTCTCGATCTCCTGGTCCCGGGTGCAGCCGACGGGCCGGGGCCCGGCGGTCCAGGTCGGTCTGGACTTCTACCGGCGTCTGGTGGACGAGCTGCTCGCGGCCGGCATCAAGCCGGCCGTCACCCTGTACCACTGGGATCTGCCGCAGGAACTGGAGGACGCGGGCGGCTGGCCGGAGCGTGACACGGCCTACCGTTTCGCCGAGTACGCGCAGATCGTCGGCGAGGCGCTCGGCGACCGGGTGGAGCAGTGGATCACCCTCAACGAGCCCTGGTGCAGCGCCTTCCTGGGCTACGCGTCCGGGGTGCACGCGCCCGGCCGCACCGACCCGGCGGCCTCGCTGAAGGCGGCCCATCACCTGAACCTGGCGCACGGGCTGGCCACTTCGGCCCTGCGGTCGGCGATGCCGGCCCGCAACTCGGTGGCGCTGAGCCTCAACTCCTCGGTGGTGCGGCCGGTTTCGCAGGACCCGGCGGACCTGGCCGCGGCCCGGAAGATCGACGACCTGGCCAACGGGGTCTTCCACGGTCCGATACTGCACGGGGCGTACCCGGATTCGCTGTTCGCGGCGACGGAGCTGATCACGGACTGGTCCTACGTCGAGGACGGCGACCTGCGGGCGATCAACCAGCCGCTGGACGCGCTGGGCCTCAACTACTACACGCCGGCGCTGGTGTCGGCGGCGGACAACGATCTGAGCGGTCCACGCGCGGACGGCCACGGGGCGAGCGAGTTCTCCCCGTGGCCGGGCGCGGACGACGTCGCCTTCCACCAGACTCCGGGCGAGCGCACGGAGATGGGCTGGTCGATCGACCCGACGGGCCTGCACGAGCTGATCATGCGCTACACACGCGAGGCCCCGGGCCTGCCGCTGTACATCACGGAGAACGGCGCGGCCTACGACGACAAGCCCGACCCCGACGGCCGGGTCCACGACCCGGAGCGCATCTCCTACCTCCACGGCCACCTCGCCGCGGTCCGCCGCGCGGTCTCGGACGGCGCGGACGTGCGCGGCTACTACCTGTGGTCGCTGATGGACAACTTCGAGTGGGCGTACGGCTACGAGAAGCGGTTCGGCGCGGTCTACGTCGACTACGCGACCCTCGCGCGTACGCCGAAGTCCAGTGCGCTCTGGTACGGGCAGGCGGCCCGCACCGGAACGCTTCCGCCGGTGGCGGTGGCCGAGTAGGGGCGGCCCCACCACCATCTCGGGGGGAAACCGGGGGAGGGGCGCGGCATCCGAGGGGGATGCCGCGCCCCGGCCCGTGGGGGGCGTCAGTTGTAGGCCGCGAACGCCTTCGAGAACGCGTGCTGGTCCTGGACGATCGAGCTGCAGGTGGCGTCGGCGTAGTTCTTCGCGCCGCCGGGGCACTGCTTGTCGCGGGTGGCCGACCACATGGACAGCCGGCCGAGGCCCTTGGACTGGGCGAAGTTCACCAGCTGGGTGGCGTCGTCGACCTTGAAGATCTCGGTGGTGACGTCGTTGACGCCGATCATCGGGGTGACGGCCACGGCCTTCCAGGCGGCGCTGTCGGAGAGACCGAGGACGCTCTTGACCTGGGCCTGGGTGGCGGTGGCGGCCTGTTCGGCGTAGGTGCCCATGTCGCCGCTGTAGGCCGGGCCGTAGTCCATCGCCATGATGTTGACGGTGGTGATGTCGACACCGTTCTTCCTGGCGTCGGCGAGCAGGTCCACGCCCGCCTGGGTCAGGCCCTCCGGCATCACCGGGATGGTGAAGGAGACATCCAGGTCCGGGTGGTTCTTCTGGAGTTCGGCTATGGCCTGGGCGCGGCGCGTGTTCGCCGCGGTGTCGGGCAGCGCGCCGCCCTCGACGTCGAAGTCGACCTGGGTGAGGTCGTAGGCGGCCACGGCCTTCTCGTACGCCGCCGCCAGTGCGGCCGCCGACGAGCACGTCGTCGCCAGCTCCGAGCCCGCCGCGCCGCCGAACGACACCCGGACGTCGCCGCCCTTGGCCCGCAGCTCGCCGATCTGGGCGGCCACGGCGTCGCTCGCGAGGTCGGTCACACCGCCCCACTTCGGGGTGCAGCCGCCGCCGTCGGTGACGAAGGCGAGGTTGTAGTCCTTGACGCCGGTGGCCTCGGCGGTGGCAACCAGGTCGAACGCCGGGTAGAGGGAGGTGTCGACGTAGGGGGCGAAGCCGGCGCTCGTCGTGGTGCCGGTGCCGCTGCTGGTCGAGGGGGATGCGGTGGCCGTGGGGGTGCCGGTCGCCGTCGGGGCCGGGGTGGCCGTCGGGGTCGGGGTCGCCGTCTCGGTCGGGCGGCCGCTGGGCTCCGGCGTGGCACCGTCGTCGGCGGAGCACGTGGCATCGTCGATGAGACAACCGGCCGGGTCGCCGGTGCCGTTGACCACGAAGCCGACGGTGACGGACTTGCCGGGTGCCAGGCCTTCGGTGTCCCACTTGGCCGGCCGCACGGTGACGTGCTGCCCGCTGACGCTCGACTCGGCGTTCCAGAGCGAGCTCAGCCCGGACCCGGACGGCAGGTCGAACTCCAGCGTCCAGTCCTTCTCGGTCTCCCCGCTGTTGTTCGTCACGACGTACTGGGCGGTGTAGCCGGTCGACCAGTCACTGGTCCTGGTGTACGCGGCGCCGACCCCGGCCGCCTGAGCCGTACCGGTGAGCAGGATCGCGCCGCCGCCGACCACGGCCGCGGCGACAGCCCCGGCGATCACCTTGTTTCTGCCGCTCACCTTGCGCCGGTGCGTGCTCATGACGTGCCTGCCTTTGTTGTTCGGGGGTGGGGTGCGGCAGCACGCTAGCGAGCTCGAATCGGGCAAACGGCCTGTTCGGGACGGGGGTTGAGGATCTTAGGGTGCGCTTAAGGAAGGGATCGGGACCGATTAAAGGTCGAGACCAATCTGCCGCGCCGACGGCGTCGTACGCCTCCTCGGTGCCCCCGCCCGGGTGTGCGCTCGCGCCCGGCCGGCTGGATCCAGATCCGCACCTCGGTGCCGCCCAGCACCGACGCACCGATCCGCACGTCCCCGCCGGTCTCCTCCGCGAGCCGGCGCACGATGTCCAGGCCGAGCCCGGTCGACCCCGCGCTCCCGGACCCACGCCCACGGGCCATCGCCGCCTCGGGATCGCGTATGCCGGGCCCCGCGTCCGAGACCAGCACGATCACCGCGTCCTCGCCGTTGTGCACGTCGACCGCGAAGGCGGTGCCCTCGGGGGTGTGCCGGAAGACGTTGCCGAGCAGGGCGTCCAGCGCGGCCGCGAGGTCGGCGCGGGCCACGGGTATGCGCACCGGCCGCTCCACACCGGCCACCCGCACCTTGCGCCCCTCGTCCTCGGCGAGCGCCGACCAGAACGCCATCCGCTCCCGGACCACCTCGGCGGCATCGCATCCGGCGCCGGGCCCGGCGGCCGCGGTCTGCGGCTTGGCCTCCCTCGCCGTCCGGATGATCGTGTCGACCTCGCGCTCCAGCTGGGCCACCGCGGCCCGGGTCTGCTCGGCGGCGGGCCCGTCACCGAGCGAGGCCGTGTTGAGCCGCAGCACGGTCAGGGGTGTACGCAGCCGATGGGAAAGGTCGGCCGCCAGCTCCCGCTCGTTCGCCAGCAGTTGTACGACCTGGTCGGCCATGGAGTTGAACGCCGCCGCCGCGAGCCGCAGTTCGGTCGGCCCCTCCTCGGGCACCCGGGAGCCCAGCTTTCCCTCCCCCAGTTCGTGCGCGCCCTCGACGAGCCGCTGGGCGGGCTGCACCATCCGTACGCCCAGCCGGTCCGCGACCGCGACCGAGCCGACGATCAGCGCGACGCCGACACCGGCGAGCACCGCCCATGCCGTGGCGACGCCGTTGCTGACCTCGGACTCCGGGACGTAGACCTCGACGACCGCGATCTCGCCGGAGCTGAGCGCGACCGGCTGGAGCAGCGTGGAGCCGCCGTCCACCTCGCTGGTGGAGGCACGGCCCAGCTTCCGTACGGTCGCGATGTCCCCGTCGGCGGCGCGCTGTCGCCCGATGTCGACGGCCTGGGCGCCGCCGCCCGCCGGTATGTGCACGGCCATCTCGGCCTCCGAGCCGGCGGAGGCGACGACCCGCTCCAGCTGGTCCCGGTCGGTGGTGATGGACAGGGCGGGCGCGACGGCCGCGGCCTCGCGCTCGGCGTTGGAGAAGGCGCGGTCCCGGGCCATCTCCTTGATGACCAGGCCGAGGGGGACTGCGAAGGCGACCACGACCATGGTGGTGACCGCGAGGCAGACCTTGACGAGTGCCCATCTCACAGCGGCGGCTCCAGCTTCACGCCGACACCCCGCAGGGTGTGCAGATAGCGCGGGCGCGCGGCGGTCTCTCCCAACTTCCGGCGCAGCCAGGACAGGTGGACGTCGATGGTCTGGTCGTCGCCGTACGACTGCTGCCACACCTCGGCGAGGAGTTCCTTGCGGGGGACGACGACGCCGGGGCGGCCGGCGAGGAAGGCGAGCAGGTCGAACTCGCGGCGGGTGAGGTCGAGGCGGGCACCGTCCAGTTCGGCCTGGCGGCGCAGCGGGTCGACGACGAGGCCGCCGACCCGGATCACGGACTCCGGCTGCGCCTCACCGACGCCGGCCCGGGACCGCCGCAGGACGGCGGCCATCCGCGCGGACAGGTGCTCGACGGAGAACGGCTTGGTCAGGTAGTCGTCCGCGCCCGCGTTCAGCAGCCGGACGATCTCCGCCTCGTCGTCCCTCGCGGTGGCGATGATCACGGGGACGTCGGTGATGCCGCGCAGCATCTTCAGTGCCTCGGATCCGTCCAGGTCGGGCAGACCGAGGTCGAGGATGACCACGTCGAAACGGAGATGGGCGACCTCGCGCAGCGCCTCCAGTGCCGTACCGACACTGCGCACCGTGTGTGCGGCGTCGGTGAGATGCCGGATCAGCGCCGAGCGTACGAACTGGTCGTCCTCGACCACGAGCACACTTGCCATGCGCCGCACCGTACGCCATGCGGGGGAGGCCCATCCGGCGCCTGTGGATAACTCTCACCTGTGGACAACGCATGGGACAGGTGAGGCAGTATGGCCCGCGATGCGCAGAGGACTCATACACGTACTGGCGTGGTCGCTCGCCACGGGCGCGGCGGTCACGCTGTCGTGGTGGGGCGTCCACACGGTGATGGCGGGCACGGCCTACGACCCCCCGCGCGCACTGCCGATCACGGCGGCCGACGCGACGACGCAGGAGTCCAAACCGCTGGCGTCGTCGACGGCGCGGGCGACACCGTCGACGAGCCCGTCGCGCACACCCTCCCGCACCCCGACACCGTCCCCCTCGAAGACGCCGACGAAGACCCCCAGCCCCTCCCCCTCCACATCGGGCCAGGTCAAGAGCTACGACACCGAGGGCGGCCGCGCGGTCTTCGACCTCGGCAAGACCTCCGCGACCCTGGTGTCGGCGACTCCGGGCGCGGGCTGGTCGATGCAGGTCTGGAAGACGGAGACGTGGATCCGGGTGGAGTTCGCCTCCGGCGCGGACCGGGTGTCGGTGTTCTGCACCTGGCACGACAGCGCGCCCCGGGTCGAGGTGGGGACGTACTAGCGGGGACCTGTTCCGGGGCCGGCTAGCGGAAGACCGACGCCGGCGGCGCGGGTGACGCGACCGCCGCCGCGTCCGTCACCGGTGCGGCACCTCCCGTGAAGTCGGTGAGGGGCTTGCCGTGTTCGAGGCGGCCGGGGTGGGGGTCGGAGGCGGCCCGGCGGGTGAGTTCGGGGACGGGGAGCGGGGCGTCGGAGGCGACCAGGACCGCGTTGCCGAAGCGTTTGCCGCGCAGGACCGTCGGGTCGGCGATCAGGGCGAGGTGCTCGAAGCGGGCGGCGGCCGTGGCGATCTGGCCGCGCAGATGGGCGAGCGGGGGACCGTCGGCGAGGTTGGCGGCGTAGACGGCGTTGGGCTTGAGGGCCCTGCGGACCTCGTCGAGGAACTCCGTCGAGGTCAGATGGGCCGGCGTGCGGGCCCCGCTGAACACATCCGCGATGACGAGATCGGCCCAGCCGTCGGGCACTTTGGCGAGCCCGTCGCGGGCGTCCGTCGAGCGCACCCTGATCCGGGCGTTCGGATCCAACGGCAGTTCGCGGCGGACCAGTTGGACGAGGGCCGCGTCGCGCTCCACGACCTGCTGGGTGGAGCGGGGACGGGTGGCGGCGACGTACCGGGCGAGGGTGAACGCCCCGCCGCCGAGGTGCACGGCGTGGACGGGCTTCCCGGGCGGGGCGACCAGGTCGATGACGTGCCCGAGGCGGCGCTGGTACTCGAAGGAGAGGTACGCCGGGTCGTCCAGGTCGACGTGCGACTGCGGCGCCCCGTCGATCAGCAGCGTCCAGGCACGCGCGCGCTCCCGGTCGGGTATGAGCTCGGCGAGACCGCCGTCGACGGCTTCTACGACGGCTTCGGCGACCGCTTGGCCGCGTCGGCCGCTCCTGGACTTTCCCATGGGGGCATTGTCGCAAGCGGCAGGCGGTCGTGCCGCCGGGGCGGCTTCTGGCCCGCACCGGCGCCGGGCCCCATCACGTCACCGGCAGTTGTCCGCCGCCTCGATCAACCGTGCCGCCTCCCCCAGCGCCGCCCGCAGCACCGCCGGGTCCGTCGCCAGGTCGGCCTCACCCGGTGGCAGGAGCCAGTCCGAGCCCTCCACCGGAGGCTCGGGGTTCAGCCGCAGACCCCGCCCGTCGGTCTCCGTACAGGTGCTGCCCGGTACGTCCCACGCGGCGGCCGTGCCCGGCGGGACCACGAAGCCGAGGGTGTCGCCACCGTCGTCATGGAGGACCGGCCCCACCGCGTCCCCCGCCCCGCGCCGCAGGATGTCGACCGCCTCCAGGCCCTGCCTGGTCGGCACCGTGACGAGGTCGCACCCGGCCTCCGGGACCGGTGGTTCGCGGCGCCCCGTCAGCGGCGCACGCATCTCGATGCTCTGCCTGGTCTCCATCCCGGCCTCCACCACGGAACCCCTCCTCGTAACGAGCGGGTCGGGAGTCGGGCGGCTCCCGGTCCTGTGGAGTTCAACGCCCGACGGCGTCAACGGCTACGGCGCAAGTCAGCCGCAAAGGATGGCAGTTCATGGCAGATCCCGGATGAGATATCCGGTTTGTAGCCAAACCCTGCGTGGCGGGTCCGGCACAGCGGGTACGTTCATGCCCGCTGGAAACAGGGTGTCACACGCACAACTCACCCCGAATCCGGCATGGTTCGACGGTTCGCACGAGAGGACCCGGCCATGGCGTCGTCAACGATGACCTCGTCCCAGTACCCCAGGCCACCACGGCCGAACCTCGCGTTCCGGGAGCTGCGCGGACAGCGCTCCCCGGCCGAGTTCGCCGCGGCGGTGCGACGGGCCGCCCGCGAGATCGGCGAGCGGGTCAGCTGTGACGCGCGCTATGTGGGCCGGGTCGAGGCGGGCGAGATCCGCTGCCCCAACTACGCGTACGAGCGGGTGTTCCTGCACATGTTCCCCGGCCGCACGCTCACCGACCTGGGGTTCGCCCCCCGCTCGTCCGTACGCGGACGCGGGGCGCGCACCACCGAGGTCGCGCCCCCGGTATGCGTCTCGACCCCCGTGCACGCCACGGGTGAGACGTGGGGGGCGTACGAGCCGTATGACACGCAGGACCCCTACGAGACGTACGACAACGAGGAGAGCGACGTGCTGCGTCGCGCATTCATGACCAGCGGGGGCGCCACGGTGGCCGCCGCCTCAATGAGCCCCATCGGGCTCGCCCAAGACGCCGCGGCCGCGGGACGCCCCGTCCGCCGCGTGGGGGCGGGCGAGGTGGACGCCCTGGACGAAGCGGTCCGCAGGATCCGGCTGCTGGACGACCGGCACGGCGCGGACGGACTGTACCGGCGCGCGGCGACGCCGCTGCGCGCCGCGTACGCGCTGCTGGACGCCGGCGCCACCCGGCAGACGACCGCCGACCGCCTGCACTCGGGCGCGGGAGAGCTCGCCATCTCGGTGGGCTGGCTGGCGCACGACTCGGGGCGGTACGACGACGCGCGCTCGCACTACGCGGAGGCGCTCGCGACCGCCCGGATGACCGGTGACGCCGCCCTGGAGTCGCACGCCTTCTGCAACACGGCGTTCCTCGCGCGCGACGCGGGGCGCCCGCGGGAGGCGCTGCGCGCCGCGCAGGCCGCGCAGCGCGTCGGACGCCCGCTGGGCTCCGCACGGCTGATGTCGCTGCTCGCGCTGCGCGAGGCGGGCGGCTGGGCGGGGCTCGCCGACCGCACGGGCTGCGAGCAGGCGCTGGCCCGCGCCCAGGCCCTCTTCGATCGTGGCCCCTCGGACGCCGACCCCGAGTGGATGAGCTTCTACGGCGAGGCCGAACTGGAGGGCCTGGAGGCGCAGTGCTGGTCGACGCTGGGCGACTGGCCGCGCGCGGCCCGCCACGCGCACCGCGCGGCCGAACTGCAGGACCCCCACTTCAGCCGGAACATCGCCCTGTACACGGCCGAACTGGCGGACGACCTGGCCCGCGGCGGCCGGCCCGACGAGGCCGCGGCGGCGGGGATGCGTGTCCTGGACCTGCTGGGTCAGGTGCAGTCGTCACGGATCCAGTCGATGCTGGCCGGGACGGCGCGAGTGCTGCTGCCGCACCGCAGGGCATCGGGGGTCTCCACGTTCCTGGAGCGGCACACGAGCGTGCCGAGATCGGCCTAGCCCGCCAGATGCCCCAGGTCGTTCCAGCTCTCGATCGCCGGCTCGCCGTAGGCCCAGCCCAGGACCGACAGCGACGTCGGGTTCAGCCGGATCCGCGCGGCGAAGTCGAGCGGCAGGCCCAGCCAGCGTGCGCCTATGGACCGCAGGATGTGCCCGTGCGCGAAGACCAGGACGTCCCGGTCCGCCGCGCGGGCCCAGGCGACCACCTCGTCCGCGCGGGCCGTCACCTCGGCGAGCGTCTCGCCCTCGGGCACCCCGTCGCGCCAGATGAGCCAGCCGGGGCGGACGGCGTGGATGTCGGCCGGGGTCATGCCCTCGTACGCGCCGTAGTCCCATTCGAGGAGCGTGTCCCACTCGCTCGCGCGCTCCTTGAAGCCCGCGATCTCGCACGTCTCACGCGCGCGTGACAGCGGGCTGGTGCGCACCTCGACACCGGGCAGACCGTCGAGCGGCGCGCGGAGCAGACGCTCACCGAGTAGTTTGGCGCCTCGGCGTCCCTCCTCCAGGAGCGGCACATCGGTCCTGCCGGTATGTTTCCCGGCCAGCGACCATTCGGTCTGTCCGTGCCGGGCCAGCAGGATGCGCGGTGCCATGAGCGGAAGGACCTTTCGAGGAAAAATGCGGGCGGGCCGCATCCATCATCCCGCACCCTGTGCGGGGGCAACCCGTCGGGCGATCTCTGCGTCCTAGAGGGCCGGGGGCCCTCAACAGGGCCGAACACATACACCGTAAAGTGGTAAGACCGGGCAACCGGACGCCGCGACAAGAAGGGGGAGGCGATCGGATGCCGCACGCCGAGACACCAGGCATCGAGGCTGCCTCGCAAACCCGTCTGCGCTGGTGGACGGAGCTGCCGCTGATCCTCCTGGTGTACGCCTGCTACTCGGCGGGCCGACTCCTCGCGCGGGGCGACGTCACGCACGCCGTCGACCACGGTCTGGCGATCCTGAAGATCGAGAAGTTCCTCCACATCAACGCGGAGCACCCGCTCAACCGCCTGTTCACCCGCGAGACCTGGATCGGTGTACCGGCCGACTTCTGGTACGCGTCGCTGCACTACCTGGTCACCCCGGTGATCCTGGTCTGGCTGTTCCGCTCCCGCACGGTGCAGTACCGCGCGGCCCGCACCTGGCTGATGACCTCGACGTTCATCGGCCTGATCGGCTTCACCCTGCTGCCGACCTGCCCGCCCCGGCTGCTGTCGGAGAGCCACGGCTTCGTCGACACGATGGCCCAGTACAGCTCGTACGGCTGGTGGGGCGGCGAGGCGAGCGCGCCCCGGGGCATGGGCGGCATGACGAACCAGTACGCGGCCATGCCGAGCCTGCACGTGGGCTGGGCCCTGTGGTGCGGGGTCATGCTGTGGCGCTACGGCGGCACGCGTACGACGAAGGCTCTGGGTGTCGCCTACCCGCTGATCACCACGATCGTGGTCATGGGCACCGCCAATCACTACTTCCTCGACGCGGTCGCGGGCGCCGCCGTCATGGGTGTCGGGCTGCTGCTGGCGCCGTTGGTGCTGCGCGGCGCGGACCGGTTCAAGGCGCGCGCGGCCGTGGTCCTCGCGCCTGCCGCGGCGAGCACTCCCGGCGCACAGGCCTCAATTGTCAGTGCCGGATGCCAGACTTCCGCGGGTGAGCGAATTCCACGGCAGCGCGAGTCCCGGGTCCCAGCCGGAACCGAGCCGAGTGCCTCCCCCTCGGAAGCGGGGGACGGCGCTCCGGCAACAGCTCGCTGAGCTGCGCGGCCCCGACGTACCGGCCAAGGCGCTGGATGCCCGCGCCCTGGCCGCCCTCGCCGCGAACCCGGGCTGCAGACGGCGCGCAATCCTGGACGGCGCCGGGGTGAACAAGGCGGCGCTGGCGGGCGCGCTCGGCTCGCCGTCGGCGTTCGGTCAGTCGCAGTTCGCGCTCACCCGGGGCAACGCGTTCGAGGCGAAGGTCAAGGCGGACGGCGGCGCGGAGCTGCTGCGGCTGGTCCACGAGAGGCTGGACCGGTCCGCCGAGCCGCCCTCCCAGGCGCGGGTGCCCGAGCTGACCGCGATCGGCCCCGAGGGGCGCACGGCCCGGACGGCGCTGGCGCTGCGCGAGGCCACCGAGGCGGCCGGCGAGTGGACCCTGCTCGACCACCCGATGCTCGTACTGGACGTCGCGGGCTCCCCCGCCTTCCTGGAGCCGGACGCGGTGGTCGTGCACCCGGACGGCACGTGGACGGTCGTGGAGATCAAGTCCTTCCCGATGCTGGACGGTTCGGCGGACCCGGCGAAGGTGGGCGCGGCGGCGCGGCAGGCGGCGGTGTACGTGCTGGCGCTGGAGCAGGTCGCGGCGCGTCTCACCCAGGAAAGCGCCCCCGCTCCCGAGGTGCGCGACCGGGTACTCCTCGTCTGCCCCAAGGACTTCTCCAACCTGCCCACCGCCTCCGCCGTGGACATCCGCAAGCAGCGGGCGGTGACCGGCCGCCAGCTGGCCCGTCTCACCCGTGTCCAGGACATCGCCGAGACGCTTCCCGAGGGCACCTGCTTCGACCCCGCCCGGCCCGCCGAGGAGCTGACGGCGGCCGTCGAGTCGGTCCCGGCGACGTACGCGCCCGAGTGCCTGGCCGCGTGCGAGCTGGCCTTCCACTGCCGTGACCGCTCCCGCGCGGCCGGCGCGGTGACGTCGCTCGGCCGGTCCGTGCGGGCCGAGCTCGGCGGCCTGACCACCGTGACGGACGTCCTGGCCGCGGCCCGCGGAGAGGCCGGGGACGCCGCGGACCCGGCGGTGGCCGCGCTGCGCAGAGCGGCGGAACTGCGAGCCGAGGCGCTGAGCGCCATGGCACCGGGGGCGACCGCGCCGGAGGCACCCGCATGTCACTGATCGCCACCCTCGCCCGCCTGGAAGCCGTCACCAGCGGCCGCGCCCAGCCCTCCGCCACGGTCCGCCACCGGCACCTCTGCGACCGGCCCCTCGTCCTCGTGCCGCTCACCACCGCCGGTGAGGCCGGCGCCCCGCTCGGCGCGCTCGTCGGCACCGACCGGGACGCCCCGCGCCTCCTCGTCGTACCGCAGCCGCGCGACCGCGATCTGCGGTTCGCGTTCCTGGCCGAGCTGGCGGACATCGTGCTGCCTCACGTCGACACGTACGCGGCGGCCGTCGAGGCGGCCGAGCGCAACGAGACCGATCCGGAGACCGGCAAGCGGGTCAAGGTCGAGGTCGAGCTGTGCGCGGACGCCCCGCAGCTGATCGTGCCGAGCCGCGCGGGTATCGACCTCGTCCGGCTGCTGGGGCGCTCGACGCGTTTCCGGCGTACGGCCGAGCAGGACCCCGAGTCCCCGCATCCGGCACCGCCGCGCGTGCCGTTGCTGGGCCGGTGGCTGACCCACTTCGGAGAGCGGGCCCGGGTCCCCGGCTCCTCCCTGCTGCTCGCCGCGACGGAGGTCCTGTCCCGGCACTGGGCGACCGGCCAGTCCACCCTGGAGGACCAGCACCTGGGCGCGCTGCTCGCCTGGATCGACCCGCCGGAGGGCACGACCGGCGCCGAGGCCGCCCTGGAGGCCGAACTCGGCCGGGACGCGAAGGGCCAGCTGCTGCACCCGCCGGCCGGTCCCGCCACCGACCCGGCGTTCGACAACAAACTGCTCGCCCCGGCCATCGAGCGCTACGACCGCGCGCGTACCGCCCTCGGCGCCGCCCAGGACGGTCTGGAGGCGGACGACCGGCTCGGTGAACTCACCACCGCCGAGCGGGAGATCAGGAAGCTGGTCGAGAGCCGGACCCGGCCCACCTGGGACGCCGTCTGGCGCGGCCTCGACCTCCTCCGGGAACTGCCCGAGGGCGCGCGCGTCGAGGAGCGCTGGACCCGCGACCGCTGGTCCTTCACCAGCCACCGCGACCGTGTCCTCGCCGGCGAACCCCCGCAGCCGCGCCGCGACGACGCGGTCACCGCCGCCAACAAGCTCGCCACACGCGAGCGCGAGCAGGCCCGTCTGGAGGCGCAGGAGGCCCTGGACGACCCGCTGGTGATGGCGGGGCGGCGACTGTCCGGGGAGGCGTTCGCGGGTGAGGTCACGGATGTCGTGATGACGTACAGCGAGGGCAGGCGGCCCAGCCCGCGCCCGCTCGTCACGGTCCGCACGGACGACCGGCCGCACCTCGGGGAGCGCGTGAAGGTGTACCGCTCACTGGGCGGCAAGCCGCAGACGGCCGAGTTCGTGGGATACGAGAGCGACGGGGAGGAGGCCGCCCTGATCGTCCTGCGGATCCTCGACAAGATGGGCCGCGGCAAGGAGCCCGAGACCGGGTCCGTGCCGGAGAAGGGCGACCGGCTCTGCTTCACCCTCTTCGAGCACGAGCAGCGCGGCGGTGCGAAGCTGCCCGACCCGGAGGCCACGCCCTGGACGCACGGCGGGCCGCCCGGCGAGGCGGTCCAGGAGGCCGCCGACCGCATGACCGAGGAGGATGTTCTGTGACCACGGTCTTCGACCCGGGTACGGCCGCCGCGCAGGCCACCGACGCGATCCTCCACAACACCCTGCACAGCGACAAGCGGGGTGTCGTCGTCGACTCCCCGCCCGGCGCCGGGAAGTCCACGCTCGTCGTCCGCGCGGCACTCGAACTGGCCGAGGCGGGGCGCCCGCTGATGGTCGTCGCGCAGACCAACGCCCAGGTCGACGACCTGGTGCTGCGGCTCGCGGAGAAGAACCCGGAGCTGCCGGTCGGCCGGCTGCACAGCAGCGACACGGACGCGTACGACAAGGCGCTGGACGAGCTGGCGAACGTACGGAAGTCGGCGAAACCGGCGGACCTGGCAGGTCTCCCGGTCACCCTCTCCACCGCCGCGAAGTGGGCGCACGTCAAGGTCGACGAGCCGTGGCAGCACGCGATCGTCGACGAGGCCTACCAGATGCGCTCGGACTCGCTGCTGGCCGTGGCCGGGCTGTTCGAGCGGGCACTGTTCGTGGGCGACCCGGGGCAGCTGGACCCCTTCGCGATCGTGGGCAGCGAGCAGTGGGCGGGGCTGTCGTACGACCCGTCGGCGTCGGCGGTGACGACTCTGCTGGCCCACAATCCGGAGCTGCCGCAGCACCGCCTCCCGGTGTCCTGGCGGCTCCCGGCGTCGGCGGCCCAGCTGGTCTCCGACGCGTTCTACCCGTTCACGCCCTTCCGCAGCGGCACGGACCACGGCGACCGGAGCCTCGCCTTCGCGGTCGCGTCGGACGGCTCCGGTCCCGACCGGGTGATCGATGAGGCGGCCCAGTCGGGCTGGGGCCTGCTGGAGCTGCCCGCGCGGCACACTCCGCGCACCGATCCGGAGGCGGTGCGGGCGGTGGCGACGGTCGTGCGCCGGCTGCTGGACCGGGGTGGCGCGGCGACCTCGGAGCGCTCACCGGACCCGGCCCCCCTCACCGCCGACCGCGTCGCCGTCGGCACGGCCCACCGCGACCAGGCGGCGGCCGTCCGCGCGGCCCTGACCGAGCTGGGCGTCACGGAGGTGACGGTCGACACGGCGAACCGTCTCCAGGGCCGCGAGTACGACGTCACGGTCGTCCTGCACCCGCTCTCCGGCCGCCCCGACGCCACCGCCTTCCACCTGGAGACAGGCCGCCTCTGCGTCCTCGCCTCCCGCCACCGGCACGCGTGCATCGTGGTCTGCCGGGCGGGGGTGGGCGAGCTGCTGGACGACTATCCGTCGACGGAGCCGGTGCAGCTGGGGACGGTGGTGAAGTTCCCTGACGGCTGGGAGGCGAACCACGCGGTGCTGGCGCGACTCGCGGAACACCGAGTCGGGTGGCGTCCTTGAGCTGCCGCTACAGCACACGTGCAGCAGGCGACGAGAGCACTGCCGCCCCTCACCGGACGGAGTCCGGCATGCCGCCGGAGGCGGCTGATGAACGCAGCCCTGACAGGTGGGAGGCGAACCACGCGGTGCCGGCACGTCTGGCGGAGCACAAGGTGACCTGGAGACCGTGAGCTGCCTTTACTGCGCCCTTGCGCGGCCACGAGAGAATGGACGACGGCCCACTCCCGACAGGGGGGTCATCGGCAACGTACGAGGAGGAGAAGACATGGCGGAGCCCACGCCGCGTCGGCATGAACAGCGGCTACGCCCCGCGCCCCTGCTCTTCGAGCCCGCGGAGGTGGCCTCCGATCCGGAGCACTTCTTCGACCTGGAGTCCATCGACGACCCGAAGGCGCTGCTGGCCCGGGCGACGGAGCTGACGCACGCCTTCCGCGCGGCGACGGACCGTGCCGTGGAGTTCCAGGCGCTCGCGGCGGCCCAGCTGGCGGACCCGCGGCGGTTCGACCGGCTGACGCCGGCGGACATCGCGGAACGGGCCGAGTGGACCGAGGACTATGCCAAGAAGATGATCGAGTTCGGCCGGGACCTGATGCGGGGCGCCGAGGGCAAGGGCACCATCGACCCTGCGTAAAGCTCTGGCATATGCCAGGCGGGCAAGATACTCCCCCGCACTCTCCCCTGTCCCGGTTTCCGGCAACCCTCCGAAACGGAACGCTCACGCCCGGTACACCTTGAGGCATGAGCGACACACGCAAGGAGCTCTTCGCCGACCGTTCCGACGTCTACGGCGTCACCACGGACGGGGCGGAGTGGCTCGCCTCGGCAGGAACGTATCCGCGGAGCACGCTGGCCCTGTGGAAGGACCGGCCGGACGCGCCGGTCGTACTGCCCTGCGGTACCGCCTTCGACGTCGTCAGCGTCCCCGCGATCTTCGGGCGCCGGATGCTCGACCGGCTGTGGGGCGAGGGTCCGGGCTCGGGGCCGGTCGCGGTGTTCCGCGGGCGGACGCTGCTGTTCGCCGCGCCGGGCACGGCCCATCGGCTGCCCTCGCTGCTGCGGTGGGAGGAGTTCGGCCGTACGGGAGGGGTTCCGCCACTGCTGTGCCATGGCGCCGGAGACGCGGTGACCGTCCCCGCCCCGAGGCCGACGGATGCCGCCCCGACCCCGTTCGACAGCCGCTGGCTCGTCGCCCCCGACACCCGTCATCCCTGGCTGCCGGGCCCCGAGATCCTGCTGTGGGCGGCCGTACGGGCGGCCCGCGCTGCCGTGCGGATATCGATTTTTCCTCCCGCCGATCAGGATGCTAAGGTCTACGACGTCAGCAGGCGCCGCTAGCTCAGTTGGTTAGAGCAGCTGACTCTTAATCAGCGGGTCCGGGGTTCGAGTCCCTGGCGGCGCACCGACAACGAAAGCCCCTCGCGAGTGCGGGGGGCTTTCGTCATGGGCGGGCGAGATCTCTCCGGCGCGGCAGAGGCGGCCGGGGGTCCGGGGGTTGCCCCCCGGGGGATGCAGCATCAGCGGGTCCGGGGTTCGAGTCCCTGGCCGCGCACAGACAACGAAAGCCCCTCGCGAGTGCGGGGGGCTTTCGTCATGGGCGGGCGAGGTCTCTCCGGCGCGGCAGAGGCGGCCGGGGGTCCGGGGGTTGTCCCCCGGGGGATGCAGCATCAGCGGGTCCGGGGTTCGAGTCCCTGGCGGCGCACAGACAACGAAGGCCCCTCACTCAGGTGAGGGGCCTTCGCCGTGTCCGCTACGCGCTGGGCGTGATCTGCACCGTCCAGGTTCCCGAAGGCGTCCGGCCCTCCACGTCCACCCGTACGCCCGTGCCCGGCACCGTGAAGCTTTCGCCGAGGGAGACGGGGGCGTCCGCGAGGGGCGGGTACACCGAGCCCTCCCAGCAGGCCTCGGTGCGCGGGTGGGCGTCGATCACCTGGACGGGGCCGCCGCCGGACGGGGAGCCGGCGTTCACCCGGTAGACGAGCACCCCCTCGCGGCAGGTCGACGTGTCGTTGCCGACCGCACCGCGCGCCTCGAAGCCGAGGGCGCTGTCGGGCCCGGTCCGGACCACCGCGAGCTTGGTGCCGCGCCCCAGCCCGAAGGAAGCCGCCCCGGCCGCACCCGCCGCAACCACACGGGCACCCGCACCCGCACCGAGCGGCTCCAGCGTCAGCCGCGTCGAACCCTGCACACACGCCACCTGCCGCGGCTCCAGCCAGCCCAGCTTCCACTTGTGCCAGGCGAACAGGTCAGGCGACAGCCCGAACTGGCTGCCCATCAGGTCCCAGTCGCCGACGAACGTGTCCCAGTCGCCCTTGCCGTCCACCGGACGGTGGTAGAGATCGGGCAGGTCGAAGACATGACCGGTCTCGTGGGCGAGAACCAGCCGGTCCGGCGGATGCTGCTCGAAGACCGTGACGACCCGGCGGATGTCCGTGCCGTCGGCCCGCAGCGGGACGTCCATGTTGACGACCTTCGTCGCGTCGGAGTCCACACCGGGCGCGTCCGGATCGGCGACGAAGTAGACGACGTCGTACCGGGAGAAATCCACCAGATCGTCCACCGCGGTCAGCGCGTCGCGCAGATAGGCGGCACGGTGGGACGCGCTCCAGTCACGCTGTATGGCGTACGCCGTGGACGGCTGCGGCATCCGGATCCAGTGCCGCAGCGGATGCGGGCGCAGCGTGAACTTGCCGTAGGAGGCCTGCTCGAAGAAGCGACTGGTGGCCGGGAAGTGGTCGGCGGCCAGCTCGTCGGGCGTGGTGCGCGGGGTCGCGTCCGGGAAGGACAGGAACACCATCACCGCGTCCAGGGCACGGGCCGGGCGCGGATAGGCGGTGTTCCAGGTGTCCAGACCCTCGGAGTGGTGCGCCTGGGTGCGGGTCAGGGCACAGGGTTCGGCCGAGAAGGGTTCGGCGGCCGACGGACCGGTGATGAGAGAGGTGGCGGCCAATGCCGACATGGTGGTGAACAAGGCCGCGGTGCTGCGCAGTCGGGGGCGCGGGAAAGGGCGCGGCACAGAGACCTCCGGGTGCGGTTCGCGGGACACCGCACCCAGCCTGTGTGAGATTGTCGTACTACGCCCTGTTTGTCTGCACCAGACGAGTGAGTACGGCGAAGAACCGTCAGAAGCGACACCCCGAATCGCTCACGGAACGTCACACCTGGTCGGGCGCCCCAACAAGCCGTCCAGGTGCGGGCAGAAACGATCTGTCAGAAGGGCCGGTTGTTCCGGGACACTGGACGGTGGCTGGAAGGGGTGGGGGCCAGCCTCTATGATCGGCACACTTTCCTGCACGGACAGAGATCGAGTGCACTGCGGGAGCGAACGGTGAGCGGAACCTCCGAAGGGCCGGCGCCCGCGGCAGATCTCGACCGGGCGGTCGTCACGGACAGTGACTTCAGTGCGTCTCCTCGTACGGCGCCCCCGACGTACCAATCGGCGTTCGCGGCCGCGCCGCTGGCCATGGCCGTCGTGGACCGCGAGGGTCTGGTCGTCGGCGCCAACGAGACGCTGGGCGAACTCCTCGGCAGCGCGCCCGAGGCGCTGGCCGGGCAGGTCGCCGCCGAGCTGGTGGATCTGGCCTCGGACGCGCGTACCTGGCACGCGTACCAGGAAGTGCTGCGCGGCCGGCAGGCCAGGCTGCGGTGCAGCCGCCGGCTCAAGCACCCCGACGGCCAGTCCGTGTGGGTGCAGGTGACGGTCGCGCCGCTGGGCACGGGTGAGCCCGGTGTGCTGCTGTCCCTCGCCGACATCAGCTCCCAGCGCGAACTCCAGGCGCGGCTGCGGCACTTGCAGATGCACGACCCGGTGACCCGGCTGCCCAACCGGACCCTGTTCTTCGAGCGCCTGTCGGCCGCCCTGGAGGTGGAGTCGTACGCCCAGGGCGGCACCGGGCGGATCGGGCTCTGCTATCTCGACCTCGACGGCTTCAAGGCGATCAACGACACCCTCGGCCACCGTGTCGGCGACCGGCTGCTGGCGGCGGTGGCGGAACGTCTGACCCGCTGTGCCGACGAGGCGGGCCTCACCCGGGGCAGCGCGCCGCTGGTGGCCAGACTCGGCGGCGACGAATTCGCCCTGCTCGTCGAGGACTCCACCGGCACCGACCAGTTGGCGGACCTCGCGGAGGCCGTACTGAAGGCGATCCAGGCGCCCTTCGACATCTCCGGGCGCCGGCTTTCGGTCTCCGCCTCGATCGGCGTCGTGGAACGGCACGCGGCCGGCACCACCCCCACCGCCCTCGTCCAGGCCGCCGACACGACGCTCTACTGGGCGAAGGCCGACGGCAAGGCCCGCTGGACACTCTTCGACCCGGAGCGCAACGCCCACCGGATGACCCGCCAGGCGCTCGCCTCCACGCTCCGGCCGGCCATCGAGCGCGGTGAGTTCACGCTCGAGTACCAGCCGCTGGTCGGCATGGGGGACGGCCGTCTGCGGGGCGTCGAGGCGCTGGTCCGCTGGAACCATCCGCAGTTCGGCATGCTGACGCCGAATCGGTTCATCGGATTGGCCGAGGAGGACGGTTCGATCGTTCAGCTCGGCCGCTGGGTGCTGGCCACCGCCTGCCGCCAGGCGCGGCAGTGGCAGCTGGACCACCCAGGCGAGCCGCCGATCTTCGTCAGCGTGAACGTCGCGGTCCGCCAGGTCTGGGACTCCGACCTGGTCGAGGACGTCGCCGAGATCCTCGCGGAGACGGGCCTGGCGCCGGGCCTTCTGCAGCTGGAGCTGACGGAGTCGGCGGTCATGGGCTCCGCCGGCCGCCCCCTCCAGGCGCTGCAGGCCCTCAGCGACATGGGCGTCCACATCGCCATCGACGACTTCGGTACCGGCTACTCCAACCTCGCCTACCTCAGCCGTCTCCCCGTCGCGGTCCTGAAGCTGGACGGCTCCTTCGTGAGGGGCTTCCAGTACGAGGGCACGGGCGCCTCGCCCAACCCGGCCGACGAGGTCGTCGTGGAGGCGATGATCCAGCTGGCCCACCGGCTGGGGCTGACCGTCACCGCGGAGTGCGTCGAGACCTCGGCCCAGGCCTCCCGGCTGCGCCGCATCGGCTGCGACACCGGCCAGGGGTGGCTGTACTCGCGGCCGGTGGCGCCGGATCGTATCTCCGAGTTGATGAGCGGTCAGGCCGTCGGCAAGCCGTAGGCGTCGGCGATCAGTTCGTAGCTGCGCAGACGCAGCTCCGCGCTGTGGGCGTGAGAGGTGAGCATGAGCTCGTCGGCGCCGGTGCGCTTGTGGAGGTCGTCCAGGCCGGCGCGGACCTCGTCCACCGAGCCGTGGATGACATTGGAGTTCCAGGACGTGATGAAGTCGCGTTCCATGGGGCTGAAGTCGTAGGCCTCGGCCTCTTCGGGGGTGGGGACGAGGCCGGGGCGGCCGGTGCGCAGACGGACCATGTTGAGGCTCGCGGCGAGGACCTGGCGGCGGGCCTCCTTCTCGTCGTCCGTGGCGAGGGCGGAGACGCCGATGAGGGCGTACGGCTCCTTCAGGACCGCGCTCGGGCGGAAGGACTCGCGGTAGAGGTCCAGGGCCGGGACGGTGTTCTGCGCCGAGAAGTGGTGGGCGAAGGCGAACGGCAGGCCGAGGGTGGCGGCGAGGCGGGCACTGAAGCCGGAGGAGCCGAGGAGCCAGATCGGGGGGCGGTGCGGGGACTGGACGCCGCCGGGGGACGTCGACTGGATGGGGCCGGGGACCGCGTGGATACGGCGGTAGGGGTGGCCGTCGGGGAAGTCGTCGTCCAGGAAGCGGGTCAGCTCGACGAGCTGCTCGGGGAAGTCGTCGGCGCCCTCGTTGAGGCGCTCGCTGCGGCGCAGGGCCGCTGCCGTGGCGCCGTCGGTGCCGGGGGCGCGGCCGAGGCCCAGGTCGACGCGGCCCGGGGCCATCGCCTCCAGGGTGCCGAACTGCTCCGCGATGACCAGCGGGGCGTGGTTGGGCAGCATGACGCCGCCCGAGCCCAGGCGGATGCGGTCGGTGTGGGCGGCGAGGTGGGCGAGGATCACGGCGGGGGACGACGAGGCGACGCCCGGCATGGAGTGGTGCTCGGCGACCCAGTAGCGGTGAAAGCCACGGGACTCCGTCAGCTTGGCCAGGTCGACGCTGGTGCGCAGCGCGTCCGTGGCGGTCCGGCCGGCACCGACGGTGACCAGGTCCAGTACGGAGAGGGGGACGGGGGCGGTGCCGTGGATCGTTCCCCGAATCTCGTCTGCCGTCACTGTGGTGCCTCCTGTGGTGGGTGCCGTGCGCTGTCCTTGGACGGGTAACAGGAGGGTGGCTCCGCTTATTCCTTCGCCCCCGCCGCCCTTACCCGTCCCATCCCTGGGGGCTGCGCCCCCAGACCCCCGCTTCGGCCCCGAAAGGGCCTCGTCCCCAAACGCCGGACGGGCTGAAAAAACAAGACACGGACCGGCGTCAGCAAATCCAACCGGGTCGAAGGGGCGGCACGCCCCTGGGGAGGGGAACGGGTAAGGGCGGCGGGGGCGAAGAACGGTCCTACACCTGGACGATCGGCTCCTTCGTGAACAGTGCCCCCAGCCTCGGTGCGTTCACCCTGCGGTCGGCCAGGCGCAGGCCCTCCCAGACCGAGACCTGGTTGGCGGTGAGGACCGGTTTGCCGAGTTCCTTCTCCAGGGCGGGGAGGTGGGCGGCGGTGTGCAGGGCCGTGTCCGGGAGGAGGATCACGTCCGCGTCGGGGGTGTCGGCCGACCTCGCCAGGGCGAAGACCTCCTTCTCGCCCCAGGTGCCGACCTCGGCCGCCGTGATGATCCCGGCGCCCTGCACACCGGTGACCTCCAGGCCGCCCGCTCGCAGGAACTCCGCGAACAGTGCCGCCACGTCGTCCGGATAGGTCGCCCCGACCGCGACCCGGCGCGCACCGAGCTCCTGGGCCGCGTGCACGAAGGCGAAGGAGGTGGAGGAGGCCGGCAGGCCGGCCGTACGGGCGAGGCTGCGCACCTGCTCGTGGGCGCCCTCCCAGCCGTAGACGAAACTGCCGCTGGTGCAGGCCCACACCACGGAGTCGGCGCCCGCCATGCGCAGCTCCTCGACACCCGCCGCGAGCCGTTCGGCGGAGCCCATGCGGCGCAGGGCGTCGGGGCGGTGGGCGTCCTCGCCGATGTCGGTGTGGACCACGTCGAGGCGGACGTCGCTGCCCAGAAGCTGCTCGATGCGCGGATAGTCGTCCTCGGCGGAGTGGCCCGGGTAGAGAAATCCGAGTGCGGTCATGACCAGCCTTCCTGCTGCTCTTCTTTCGGCTGCTTCTCTTGAGGGAACACGGGGCCGGACCGTGCCGCCGGATCGACCAGTGCCTGGTACGGCCCTACCGCCCGGGTACCCAGTCGGCGCAGCGCCGCCCACATCGTCACCTGGTTGGCCGAGATCACCGGGATGCGCAGTTCCGCCTCCAGTTGCGGGATGACGTCGTACGTCGGGAGGTTGGTACAGCTGATGAACAGCGCGTCGGCACTGTGCCGGACGGCCTTGTGGGCCATGCCCACGACCTCCCGGTACGGGACCTTCCAGATGTGCCTGGTCAGGCCCATGAAGGCGCAGCCGGTGACCGCGATGCCCGCCTCCGCGACGTACTCCTCCAGGGCCCGGGTGACCGACACGGTGTACGGCGTCACCAGGGCCACCCGGCGTACGCCGAGGTCGATCAGCGCTTCCAGAAGTGCGCCGGAGGTCGTCACGGACGGGACCGCGCCCGCCCTCGTCATCGCCTCGCACATCGCCCGCTCCCCCGCGACCCCGCCGACGAAGCTGCCGGAGGTGCAGGCGTAGGCGACGACCTCGGGGGCGATGGCGTTCAGGGTGCGTACCGCGTCGTGCAGCGTCTCGTGCTCGCTGACGAGACGGGCCAGGTCGAGGCTGACCTCGACGGGGACGTACGGCGTGCGGGTCAGATGGAGCGACACCTCGTCCGGGACCCAGCGCCACAACTCACGGTCCAGCGCGAAGTCGAAGGGGGCGACGACACCTACACCGCGCTGGGGGCGCGGTCCACCAAGAAAAGAGAGGTCCATGGCAGGCACCGGCCTCACGGTGAGAGACGGGGGGACAACGGACCGTACGCACGCCCGTGTTGACGAAGGTAGGTTCGGGTGCGAGCGTGGTCAATCCGCGCATGTCAGACGCCTGTGAAGGAACGGCTTCGGATGACCGCCCCCACCCTTCTCGTCCTGGACGCCGATCCCCTCCCCCGCCTCGGCAGTCTCACCGGCCGCGCCCGCGTCGAGCACACGGACGCCTCGACGCTGGCGGAACGGCTGCCGTACGCCGACGTCCTGCTGGTCTGGGACTTCACCTCCCACGCGGTGCGCGCGGCCTGGCCCGGCGAGGGGCCGCGGCCGCGCTGGGTACATACGGCGAGTGCGGGCGTGGACCATCTGATGTGTCCCGAACTCGCCGTGTCCGACACGGTGGTGACCAACGCGCGTGGCGTCTTCGACCAGCCCATCGGGGAGTACGTCGCCGCTCTCGTCCTCGCGATGGCGAAGGATCTGCCGCGGACGCTGGACCTGCAGCGGGAGGGCGTGTGGCGGCACCGGGAGTCGCGGCGGGTGGCCGGGACACGGGCGGTGATCGTGGGCTCGGGGCCCATCGGGCGGACGATCGCCCGCACTCTCAAGGCACTTGAGATCACCACGGCCGTCGTCGGCCGTACCCCGCGCACCGGCATCCACGGCCCGGGCGACCTCGACCGGCTGATCGCCCGCGCGGACTGGGTGATCGCGGCGGCGCCGCTGACCGAGCAGACGTACGGGATGTTCGACGCCCGGCGGTTCGGAGTGATGCAGCCGTCGGCGCGGTTCGTGAACGTCGGGCGCGGCCAGCTCGTCGTCGAGGACGACCTGGCGGACGCGCTGCGCAAGCGGTGGATCGCGGGTGCGGCGCTGGATGTCTTCGAACACGAACCCCTGGGCCCCGACAGCCCGTTGTGGCAGGTCCCCGATCTGATCGTGTCCCCGCACATGAGCGGCGACACGATCGGCTGGCGGGAGGAACTCGGCTCGCAGTTCCTGGAGCTGTACGACCGCTGGGCGGCGGGCAAGCCGATGCTGAACGTGGTCGACAAGAAGCGCGGGTACGTACCGGGGCACTGACGGCGCCATTTTTCACAGAGAGCCGGAGGGGCGGATGACGGAGCTCACCGAACTGACCGCAGTACAGCTCGTCGACGGTTACCGCAAGGGCGAGTTCAGCCCCGTAGAGGTGACCCGGGCGGCCCTGGAGCGGGCCGAGCGGATCCAGCCGGAGGTGAACGCGTTCGTGCGGATCACCGCACAGGAGGCGCTCGCGCAGGCCCGGGAGTCGGCGGACCGCTGGCGGCGCGGTGAGCCCGCGGGGCTGGTCGACGGGGTGCCGGTCACGGTGAAGGACATCCTGCTGATGCGGGGCGCTCCGACCCTGAAGGGCTCCAAGGCGCTGTCGGAGAGGGGGCGTTGGGACGAGGACGCGCCCTCCGTGGCCCGGCTGCGTGAGCACGGCGCGGTGTTCCTGGGCAAGACGACGACCCCGGAGTTCGGCTGGAAGGGTGTCACGGACTCGCCGCTGTCCGGGGTCACCCGCAACCCGCACGACCCGTCACGCACCGCGGGCGGTTCCAGCGGTGGCGCGGCGGCGGCCGTGGCGCTCGGCGCGGGGCCGCTGGCGCTGGGCACGGACGGGGGCGGCAGTGTGCGCATCCCGGCGGCCTTCTGCGGGATCTTCGCGCTGAAGCCGACGTACGGGCGGGTGCCGCTGTATCCGGCGAGCGCGTTCGGCACGTTGGCGCATGTGGGGCCGATGGCACGGGACGCGGCCGACGCGGCGCTGATGCTGGACGTCATCGGGGCGCCGGACACGCGGGACTGGTCGGGGCTGGGGCCGAGTGCCGTTTCCCACCGGGGTGTTCTCCGGGAAGGCGTACGGGGTCTGCGGATCGCCTACTCCCCTTCCCTCGGCGGCCAGGTGCGGGTCCAGCCGGGGGTCTCGGCGGCGGTGCGGCGGGCGGTGGAACGGCTGGCCCGGCTCGGCGCGTACGTCGAGGAGACCGACCCCGACCTCACCGACCCGGTGGACGCCTTCCACACCCTGTGGTTCAGCGGGGCGGCTCGGGTGACCCAGCGTTTCGGGCCGTATCAGCGGGAGTTGCTGGATCCGGGGCTGCGGGAGATCTGCGGGCCGGGGGCGCGGTACAGCGCGCTGGACTATCTCGCCGCCGTCGACGTCCGTATGGACCTCGGGCGCCGGATGGGCCGTTTCCACGAGTCGTACGACCTGCTGGTGACGCCCACGGTGCCGATCACGGCTTTCGAGGCGGGCGCGGAGGTGCCGAAGGGCTCGGGGCATCGGCGGTGGACGGGGTGGACGCCGTTCACGTACCCCTTCAACATGACCCAGCAGCCGGCCGCGTCCGTCCCGGTGGGCGTGGACGGCGACGGACTGCCGGTGGGACTGCAGATCGTGGCCGCCCGGCACCGGGACGATCTGGTGTTGCGGGCGGCTCATGCGCTGGACGGGGTCACACCCTCCGGAAGCTGAGCGTCTCCCCCGACGCCCCCGACCGCCAGAGGTCGTTGCACCCCTCGGCCAGCTCCGCCAGGCCCTCCACCACCTGCCCCCAGACGATGCCGGGCACCCAGCCCACGTCGCCGTTGAGGAGCAGGTTGTTGCGCTCGTAGAAGAGGGCCAGGTCGACCACTGTCGTGCCCGGGCGGACCTCGCGGTCGTAGCCGTAGGACTTGGTGCCCAGTTCCGTACCCGCGAAGGAGAAATAGCAGAGATCTCCCGGGATGGGGGTGACTGTCGGATTTTCCAGGGGTGGCTCCGATTTCGCGAAAGGCGGGAAAAGGGCGTAGATCTCGTTGCGGGCGTATTTCGCGTGATAGACGTCGCCGGCGAGCGGGAGGGAATCCCAGACGGCCGCGCAGGTGATCGGCGCACGATCGTCCAGCAGCTTCGCCGTACCGGTGATCCCCCGCTTGACCAGCGAGACTTCGATGTAGCGGTCAGCCATACGTTCCATGGTCCCCCGCCGGTCAAGAGCGCCTCGGTCGGGATCGGGCTCAAATCGACCGGCATAAGTCGCATCCGGTCGGGTAGCCGCGCCGCCATGGCTCCACCGATACGAAACGACATTCGAAACGACGTTCGGACCGACAGAAGCATCCCCGGAACCACCCGCCGATCGCTGCTCGCGGGGGTGGCGGCGCTCGGTGCGCTGGGGGCCGCGGGCTGCTCGCGGGTGGCCACGGTTTCGACGACGGACGGCGGTGATCTGCTCGAACGCCTCAGGGCGGCAGGTGTCGTACGGCTGGGCATAGCCGGCGAGATCCCCTTCGGCTACATCGACAAGGACGGCGAGCTGACCGGCGAGGCGCCCGAGCTCGCGAAGGCCATCTTCAAGCGGCTGGGCGTCGACCGCGTACAGCCCGTGCCCACCGAGTTCGGGTCGCTCATCCCCGGACTGAACTCACAGCAGTTCGATGTGGTCGCCGCCGGGATGTACGTGAATCCGGAGCGCTGTGAGCAGGTCATCTTCGCCGACCCGGACTATCAGATGCTCGATTCGTTCATCGTGCGCAAGGGCAATCCCAAAGGGCTGCACGACTACAAGGACGTCGTCGGGAAGAAGGCCAGGTTCGCCACCGGGACCGGGTATGCCGAGATCCAGTACGCCGTCGACGCGGGGTACAAGGAGAGCGACATCCTGATCGTCCCGGACCAGGTCGCGGGGCTGAACGCCGTCGAGGCCGGGCGGGCCGATGTCTTCGCCGGTACGGCGCTCACCACCCGCGAGGTCGTCAAGAAGTCCGCCAAGACCGAGGCCACCAAGGCCTTCGCGCCCCTCGTGGACGGCAAGCCGCACGTCGACGGGGGCGCGTTCGCGTTCCGGCCGACCGAGACGAAGCTGCGGGACGCCTTCAACGTGGAGCTGCGGAAGCTGAAGAAGAGCGGGGAGCTGTTCCGGATCCTGCGGCCCTTCGGGTTCACGGAGGCCGAGATGACCGACCTCACCGCGAAGGAGCTGTGCGGCGGATGACCTCCGGACTGTGGGAACTCGTACTCAAGGGCGTGTGGACGACCGTCCAACTGCTCGTCTTCAGCGCGCTGCTGGCGGCCGCCGTCTCGTTCGTCGCCGGTGTCGCGCGCACCCATCGACTGTGGATCGTGCGCTTCCTCGCCGGCTTCTACACCGAGGTGTTCCGCGGGACCTCGGCGCTCATCATGATCTTCTGGGTGTACTTCGTGCTGCCGATCTCCTTCGGCTGGCAGCTGGTACCGATGTGGGCGGGCACGCTGGCCCTCGGGCTCACGTACGGCGCGTACGGCTCGGAGATCGTGCGCGGCGCCCTGAACGCGGTCGACCCGGCGCAGAAGGAGGGCGGTATCGCGCTCAGCTTCACGCCCTGGCAGCGGCTCAGGCTGATCCTGCTGCCGCAGGCGGTGCCGGAGATGATCCCGTCGTTCTCCAACCTGCTGATCGAGCTGCTCAAGGGCACCGCGCTGGTGTCGATCATCGGCATGGGCGACCTGGCGTTCAGCGGCAACCTGGTGCGCCTCGCGCTTCAGGAGAGCCAGGAGATCTACACGTATCTGCTGGTCATCTACTTCGTGATCGCCTTCGCTCTCACCCGGCTGATGCGCGGCCTGGAGAAGAAGCTGAAGTCGGGGGTCGGCAAGGAACCGGAGCGCGGGGTGACCGCACGCGAGCTGAAGCGGGCCGAGACGACGGGCGTCGGAGGTGGTGTCGCATGAAGTGGGACTGGGGAGCGGTCGGCGACTTCATGCCGCAGTTCTGGGACGGTCTGCTGGTCACCCTGCAGGCGCTGGCGCTGGGCTCGGTGATCTCCTTCGCGCTGGGCCTGGTGTGGGCGCTGCTGATGCGGGCGCCGACCCGGTGGGTGACCTGGCCGGTGGGCGCGGTCACCGAGTTCATCCGGAACACCCCGCTGCTGGTGCAGCTGTTCTTCCTCTTCTACGTGCTGCCCGAGTGGGGCCTGGCGTTCTCGGCGCTGACCACCGGCGTCTTCGCGATCGGCCTGCACTACTCGACGTACACGATGCAGGTCTACCGGGCCGGCATCGAGGCGGTGCCCGTCGGCCAGTGGGAGGCCGCGACGGCACTGAACCTGCCGGTGACCAGGACGTGGCGGGTGGTGATCCTGCCGCAGGCGATCCGCCGGGTCGTCCCCGCGCTGGGCAACTACGTCATCGCCATGCTCAAGGACACGCCGCTGCTGATGGCGATCACCGTCCTCGACATGCTCGGTCAGGCGCGGCTCTTCTCCCAGGAGCACTTCCAGTTCACCGAGCCTCTGACCGTGATCGGCGTGGCCTTCATCCTCATCGCCTATCTGGCCTCCCTCCTCGTGCGAGCCCTGGAGCGTCGTCTTGTCCACTGACATCGAGCAGACCCCCGACATGAACCCCGCCGACAAGCGGCCCGACGGCGAGCTGATCCGCCTGGAGCAGGTCACCAAGCGGTTCGGGGACAACACCGTCCTGGACCATCTGGACTTCTCCGTCGAGGCCGGCAAGCACGTCACCCTCATCGGGCCGTCCGGGTCGGGCAAGACCACGATCCTGCGGCTTCTGATGACGCTGACCAAGCCCGACGAGGGGATCATCACCGTCGACGGGCAGCAGCTGTTCCCGGCGCCGGAGAAGCAGGTCCGCGAGGTCCGCAAGCAGATCGGGATGGTGTTCCAGCAGTTCAACCTGTTCCCGAACATGTCGGCGCTCAGGAACATCACCGAGGCGCCCGTCACCGTGCTCGGCATGTCCAAGGACGAGGCGGAGGAGCGCGCCCGGGACCTCCTCGACCTGGTGGGCCTGGCCGACAAGTACGACGCCCGTCCCTCCCAGCTCTCCGGCGGGCAGCAGCAGCGGGTGGCGATCGCGCGGGCGCTGGCGATGCGGCCGAAGGTGCTGCTGCTGGACGAGGTGACCTCCGCGCTGGACCCGGAGCTGGTCGCGGGCGTCCTGGACGTGCTCCGGGACATCGCCCGCACCACCGACATCACGATGCTCTGTGTGACCCACGAGATGAATTTCGCCCGGGACATCTCGGACCAGGTCCTGATGTTCGACTCCGGGCGGATCATCGAGTCAGGTCCGCCGGAGAAGATCTTCAGCGAGCCGTCGAAGGACCGGACGCGGGAATTTCTCAGCGCGGTGCTCTGACTACAAGAAGTGAAGGGCCCGATGTGCGAGGTCCAACAGCTGGGTCATGACTTTGGCATATGCCAACGGGTCAGCGTCCCTGCTGAGAGGGATGAAATCTCGTCAACAGGCCCTCACTTCAAGCCTCTTGCCCGTTATCGTAGAGAGGATTCGCTGTCCGGATTACGGCCCAGTAGAGCGCAGGGGGAACACCGTGGCGCTGAAGCACGAGCCGACCGCGCCGTACCACTCGGCCCAGGACGCCCTTCGGGTCCTGGAGGCCGTGGCGCGGCACACCACCGGAGTCACCGACACCGAGCTCGCCAAGCAGACCGCCATCGACCCGGAGCGCCTGACCACGCTCCTGCTGATGCTGCGCCGCGAGGGCTACGTCGAGCAGGTCGCCGACGGCGCGTACGTCACGGGGGACGCGCTGACCCGCCTCGGCTCCGCGCACGACCGCGAGCAGGCCCTTCGCGAGACACTCCAGCGCACGCTGGACCGACTGCGCGACTCGGTCGGCGCGGCCGTCTATCTCAGCCGTTACGTGGACGGCGAGGTCACCATCACCCAGTACGCGGACGGGCCCACGACCCCGGTGGTCAACGAGTGGGTCGACTTCCGCTACTCCGCCCACGCCACCGCGCTCGGCAAGAGTCTGCTGGGCCAGCTGGACAACAACAGCCGCCGCGACCACCTCTCCCGGCACAAGATGGCCCGCCTCACCTCGCGGACCATCACCAGCGACAAGCTGCTGCTGTCCCGTCTGGAGTCCCAGCCGCCGACGGTGCCCCACCTCGACCTCCAGGAGTACGCGGTGGGCACGGTCTGCGCGGCCGTCCCGGTCACGGCGGGCTCATCGGTGGGCTGTCTGGCCCTCTCACTCCCGGTCGAGCACGCCCACCGGCTCCGCCAGGCGGCGGACGCCCTGAACAGGAACGCGGCGCCGGTACTGCTCAGCCTCGCCATCTGAGCACCACCCACCGGTGGTCAAAAGCACGCCTCAGGACCGGGTAGTATTTTCTTCGTCGCCAGCCGCGAAGCAAGAAAATGCAGCTGGCGAGAGTCATGCGCCGCTAGCTCAGTTGGTTAGAGCAGCTGACTCTTAATCAGCGGGTCCGGGGTTCGAGTCCCTGGCGGCGCACTTCAGAAGGGCCTCTCGTGGGAGCGAGGGGTCCTTCGATGTCTTTGGGGGTCAGCTTGCGGTAGGCCCGCTCGCCGGGCGGGCGCCACCAGACCGGATCGGTGCACCGGAAGCCCTCTCTCCGCAGCAGTGCCCGGTGGATCTTGTTCGTCGCCGTGACCGGCATCCGCTCCACGACCCGGAGGAACCGGGGCGCCATCTTCGTCCCGAGGTCGGGCTGCGCGGCCAGGAACGCGGCGAACCCCTCCGGTTCGAAGTTCCCCGAGACCGCCGCCATCACCTGGTCCCCGGTCACCGGATCCGGCACCGCGTACACGGCTACGGCGCCGGCGCCCTCGTATCGCGCCAGGATGTTCTCGATCATCGCGGCGGCCAGGTTCTCGCTGTCGACGCGCAGCCGGTCGTCCGTACGGCCCGCGAAATAGAGGTAGCCGTCGGAGTCCCGGCAGAACAGGTCCCCCGTCCAGTACCAGCCGTCCCGCCGCCGCTCCCCCTCCGCCTCCGGATTCCGCCAGTACCCCTCGAAGGGGTTCGGCCCCTGGTTGACCAGCTCCCCGATCGCCTCGTCCCCGTTGAGCAGCTGCCCGGCCGCGTCGAACAGGGCCGCCGGACACTCCTTGCACGACTCCGGATCGAGTACGACGAGCCCGGGCCCCGCCCGTCCGACCGCACCGGACGGCGTGCCGGGCGACCACTGCACGGCCGCCCCGCCCTCCGACGACCCGTACCCCTCCACCAACCGCACCCCGAACCGCCGCTCGAAGGCCGCGGCGTCCACGGCCCCGGCCTCGGTGCCGAAGCCCGTGCGGAGCGGGTTGTCCCGGTCGTCGTCGCGCTCCGGGGTGGCGAGGAGGTACTGCACGGCCCGGCCCACATACGTGAAGTACGTCGCCCGGTAGCGCCGTACGTCCGCCAGGAACCCCGACGCCGAGAACCGCCGCCGCAGCGCGACCCCCGCCCCGGCCGCGACCGCGGGCGCCCAGTCGGCGATCACCGCGTTGCCGTGGAACATCGGCATGCAGATGTAGTGGACGTCGTCGGGCCGGACCCCGAACTGGTCGGCCAGCGAGCGCCCCGCCGCGGCCAGTCGGCCCTGTGTGCAGATCGCGGCCTTGGGGGCGCCGGTGGAGCCCGAGGTGAAGTAGAGGAGGAGGCGGTCGCTCGGGGCGGCGGCGGAGGCGTCCGGCCGGGCGTCCGCGTACGGCGCGAGCAGGGCGTCGTACTCCTCGGTGCCGGTCACCAGCAGCTGGACACCCGGTAGTTCGAGGTCCTCCAGCAGAGGCAGCTGGGCCGGCTCGGTGACCAGGACGCGGCATTCGGTGTGCAGGATGTCGCGGGCCAGTTCGGGGCCGCGACGGGTGGGGTTGATGCCGGCGACGGCGGCGCGGGCGAGGGCGGCCGCGCTCAACCAGAGGGGGTATTCAGGGGTGTTGTCGAGGAGGACGCCGATATGGGCGCCCGGCGGCAGCAGGTCGGTCAGCAGCGCCGCCCGGGCCGCGGCGGCGGCCGCGACCTGGTGATGGGTGAGCGTCCGTTCCTCGAACCACAGCCCCGGCCGGTGGTCGTCCCACCGGGCGGCGACGAGTTCCGCGACCGTGTGCCTGTTGGACTCCATGGCGGCGCACGGTAGTTGATGGACCGTCAGATGTGGATAGCCACGGGGACACGGGTCACGGGGTCAGCGTCACGCCGTCCACGACGACGGTGTTGCTGGTGTCGTCGCCGTCGTCGCCGAAGCCGAACCCGTCGGACATCGCGTGAAACGTGACCATGAAGCCGACGCAGAACACCACGAACACCCCGAGGAACGCCAGGATGCCCACGGTGGACGCCGCCAGCCTGCCACGCTGCGGCGGCTTGGCCGTGGCGACCACGTTCTGGCCCTCGGCGTAGTGGATGGTGACGAAGTCGCCCTCGAGGTTGGTCGCCGGCCCGTTCTCCTCCTCGAAGCGGATCGTGCGGCCGTCGCGGGCGGTGAACTCGTAGACATGGTGCAGCGTGGTGCTCACGGACGAGTCACCACCGCCGCCGTGCATCGTCGTGAACACCCGCAGACAGCGCCCCTCGGCCGTCAGCCCGCTGTTCCAGGCGCTGCGGATCTGCAGCGAGCGCCGCAGCACCCGGTAGGACAGGTAGAGGACCCCGGCCAGCATGAGGCTGGGTACGAGGTAGAAGAGGACGTCCATGGTGCTTCCCCCGGTCAGAGTGCTGATCGTGGAGGGAACGTACCCGCCCGGAGTGCCGGACTGTCTCAAGTAAGGCTCAGAGTTCCGGCACGGTCGTCCAGGCGTACAGGATCGCGATGACGGCCGCCCCGATGAAGAACAGTCCGAACACCATGCCCGCCGTGTCCTTGCCGGGCTGCGGCTCGGACGCGGTGGCCTTCTCGGGGTCGGCGGGGGTGTAGTACACGAGGACCTCCTCGCCGCTGTCGCGGTCCCGGGGGCCGCCGCTCTCCTTGAAGCGGACCGCGAGGCCGTCGCCGGTGGTGTAGTCGTACTCGTGCCACTGCACGCGCCGGGCCACGTCGTTGACCATCTGGGTCGTGGCCCAGGCGCGCACCACCCTCGCCCGGGCGGTCAGTCCGCTCTCCCAGGCGGCTCGCCGCTCCCTGGTCCGGCGTACGAGTGCGTACCCGCCCCAGACCAGGAGGGCGATCATCAGGGGCATCACTATGTTGAAGTAGGGATTCACGGAACGCGGACCCTACCGGAGTCGATCAGAAGGTGACGTCCGAGCAGGCGTAGAACGCGTTGCCGGTGTCCGCGATCGTCCATACCGCGAGGATCACGTGGTGGCCGCTCAGGCCCGACGGCAGGGTGCCGCTGTGCGAGAGGGTGGCCGGGGGCTGCTGGCTGTTGTACGGGACCGTGAGGAACGGGGTCAGGTTGAGGTCGGAGCGGGCCAGGTTGTGGTTCTGGTTCCAGCCCGCCTTCGTGACGTAGTACTTGAAGTCCGTGGTGGCGTGGCGTGCGGTGAACTGCCAGCGGAACGTGTAGCTCTGACCGCCCGTCACCCTGGTGGTGGGCCAGGCGCCGCCCGAGGGGGTCTTCGGCGAGCTGAGCTGGCTGAACCGGCTCAGGCCGCCGCCGCATATCGTCCCGTCGGCCGGGCCGGACCCGGGGAAGCCCTTGGTGCCCTCGACGCTCTGCGGCTCCCACTGGATGTCGCCGCAGTTGGTCACGGTGCCGTTCTGACAGAGCTTCTGCCGGCTGATGGGGAGGTCGGTGTAGCCGTGTCCGCTCGCGCCGCCGGAGGAGAGCACGAGGGCTCCGGCCGTGCTGAGGCCCAGCACGGCGGCGTACCACTTGGTCTTTTTGCGCATGCTGCCGCTCCCTGGAGAACGTGGGGGAAGTTCAGTGAGCCGTGCAGGTCTAGACCAAGTCCCAGATTATTGCCGTTACTTGAGCATGTCCAGACCAATCACTGCCCCGTCTCCCCGCGCCCCGCGCAGAACGCCACCGTCAAGTCCTTGACCAGCGCCTTGCGTTCGTAGTCGTCCAGTTCCACCAGGCCCCGCATGGTCAGCCGGGTCACCGTGTCCTCCACCGAGTCCACGACCGACGTCAGCACGCTCGACCGGTGCTGGGCGTCCAGCGCGGCGATCCGGCGGCGGTGCATCGCGGGGGCGACCTCGGGGGCGTACTCGACGCGCACCGGCTGCACCGAGAACACCTCCAGGCCGACCGGCCCCGCGTCCGCCGCAACCAGCCGGGTCAGCGCGTCCGTCGCCGAGTCCACCGATGCCCTGGCCGAGCCCGGCGGCTCCACCGGCACCCGCGCCAGCGCCGCCTCCACGCACTCGCGCAGATACGTCTCGTGGTCCTCGACCCCCAGCGTGGCCCGCGCGGTGTCCCGCACCCGCCACACCACGAGGACGACCACCCGCAGCGCGACCCCGTTGCCGTCGGCGGCCGGCATCGGCTCACTGCGCCAGTGCCGCAGCCGGACATCGACCCGGCGGCGCAGCAGCAGCGGGTTGACCCACATCAGGCCGGTGCGCCGGACCGTGCCCCGGTAGCGGCCGAAGAGGCCGAGCACCCAGGCCCGCCCGGTCCGCCCGCGCGCCAGCCCGCCGAAGCCGAACAGGCTCAGGGCACCGGCCCCGGCGTACGCGGCCCACTGGACGGGACCGAGCCCGGCCCCGGCGTACTCCGGCAGCCGCAGCGCCTCCACCGCGAGCGGCGGGAGCACGCCCGCCCACCACGAGGTGGCCACGCACCCGGCCATACCGCAGGTCCCGGCGAGCACCCCCGCCGAGCCGGGCAGCACCCGCGCGGGCCGCTCCACGAGGTCCGGGTCGACCTGGGCCGCGGGGCGCGGCTTGGCCGATACCGGGCGCCGGAAGCGCGGCTGTTCGCCGGTGCCCTGCCGGCGCCCCACGACCGCGGGGCCCAGCGGCAGCGGTGCCGGGTCCGGGTCGTCGCGGAACAGCAGATGGACGGGGATCTCGGTGGTCACCTCGTTCTGGATGAGCCGGACGGGCCGGGACGCGGTGGTCGTCTCGGCAGGCCCTTCGGGTTCCGGTGTCGATGAGGGGGTGTGGGAAGTGGTCGTGCTCATGCGTGCCTCCAGCCTCCGCGCCAGAAACGTCATGACAGTGGATGGGTTGTTGCGGGACAGCGGCCTATGCGAACAGCCGCCGCCAGGTCTCCGGCCCCGGATAGCCGTCCGCCGCGCCGCCCCGCCAGCCCTGGGTGCGCTGGAAGGCCTCCACGGCCCGGCGGTCCGCCTCGCCCCAGCGCGGACCGGGGCCGGTCGTGTAGTACTTGCCGAACCCCTTCTTCACCAGCTGCTTTCCGAGCAGGGTGACGTATTTGTTGCTGACGCCGGGCCGGAACATCGCCCGCCCCGGATAGCCGGACACCCCGTGCGAGGAGGGTGGCCCCGGTGCGGCGGGCGCGGTCGCCCCGGTCTTGATGTCCTTGCCCTGGCCCGTCGCCAGCAGTGTCCAGGTCTGCGACCCCGGCAGCCCGTCCGCGTCCCGGCCCTGCCAGCCCTGTGCCTGCTGGAAGGCCTGGGTGGCACGGCGGTCGGTGTCCGTCCAGCGGGGACCCGGGCCCGAGGTGTAGTAGCGCCCGGCACCGCGCTCCACGAGCATGCGGCCCAGCTCGGTGACGTACTTGTTGTTCGCTCCGGGGCCGAAGTAGGCGGCGCCGGGATACGGGGCGGCCTCCGTCGCCGACGGCTCGCTCGGCTTGTCGCTGCCCGCCGTGCCCGCCATCAGCCCCTTGTAGCGGTAGGCGGTGTAGCGGGCCGAGTTGCTCCAGTACGCGTACGGGGTGGCCTGCTTGCGGGCGCGCGGGCGAGTCTCCTCGTAGGCGATGTAGTAGGTGTGCGTGTAGTCCGTCCAGCCGCCGAAGATGACCACGTGCGAGCCCTTCTCGGGGTCCGCCGGATTGTGGAACAGCAGGATGTCGCCGGGCTGGAGGTCGTCCTTGGGAATCTTCACCCCGTACTGGTCGAGGCTGCCCGTCCACTCGTTGCCCGGCAGGTTCCAGGCCATCGAGACGAAGCCCGAGCAGTCCTGCCGGTAACCGTCGGACCAGTACTCCGACATGCTGTACGGGACCTGCGCGGCGACCCAGTTCTTGGCCCGCGTGATGATCTCGGCGCGGGTGGTGGCCGGTGTCTTGATCACCGCCGGTTTGCCGCCCGGGCCGTGCAGCGGGGTCTTGCCGCCCTGCGGAGTGTCGGGCTCGTCACCTGCGGGAACGCCGGGACGGGCGGGGTGGCTGGGGGCGTGCGGGGCGGCGAGGGCGGGGGCCGCGTGGCCGACGAGGACGGTGGAGGCGGCCGCGGCGAGAACGACCGCGCGGTGGGCCGCCGGGTGGTTGCCGGTGCGGGAATGCGGCAGTACGCGCCTCCAGTGAACGCATCCGGGGCAGTCGCAGTCGCTCATGGGATCGAATTCCTCGAATACCGGTTCCTTGAATCCCGGAGCCTCCATGCGATTCCCCTCACACTCCAGATGGAAATGTCCGCGACTGTGCACATTCATCAGTTTCTCAACTGTCTTCCCGACGCGCATGTTGACGGTCCGAATGATGTACGGCGACCGCTCCGCCCCAGGTGAGGCGGTCCGGGGCACTCCTAAACATCGGGTAGAGTTCTCCGGGTCAGCAGGCGCCGCTAGCTCAGTTGGTTAGAGCAGCTGACTCTTAATCAGCGGGTCCGGGGTTCGAGTCCCTGGCGGCGCACCGACAACGAAGGCCTCCCGCAAGCACGGGGGGCCTTCGTCATGGGCGGGCGAGATCTCTCCGGTGGCGCAGAGACGGCCGGGGGTCCGGGGGTTGCCCCCCGGGGGATGCAGCATCAGCGGGTCCGGGGTTCGAGTCCCTGGCGGCGCACCGACAACGAAGGCCTCCCGCAAGCACGGGGGGCCTTCGTCATGAGCGGGCGAGATCTCTCCGGTGGCGCAGAGGCGGCCGGGGGTCCGGGGGTTGCCCCCCGGGGGATGCAGCATCAGCGGGTCCGGGGTTCGAGTCCCTGGCGGCGCACCGACAACGAAGGCCTCTCACTCAGGTGGGGGGCCTTTCGTGTTGCGGGGGGCCGGGCGGGGGTTTACCGGGGCGGTCAAGTGGGTGATCCTTAGCGCGCGTTGGGGTCGAGGGGCGGCTCAGCGGGTGGGGGAATTGGCATGTTCAGGGTGGATCTGTTGGGCTCGGTGCGGGCGTACGGCGGGGGCGGTCCCGTCGACATCGGCGGCGCGCGGCTGCGGATGCTGCTCGCCCGGCTCGCTCTCGAAGCCGGCCGCCCGGTCTCCGTGGACTCCCTGGTGGACGGCCTGTGGGGCGAGCAGCCCCCGGCCGACGCGGCCAACGCGCTGCAGGCCCTGGTGTCCCGGCTGCGCAAGGCCCTGCGCGGCACCGGCACGGTGGACGCGGTTGCGGGCGGCTACCGGCTCTCCGTACAGGAAGAGGACGTGGACACGTACCGCTTCGAGGACCTGGCGGGCCGGGGCAGACACGCCCTCGCGGCAGGCCGGACCGAGGAGGCGGCACGGACGCTCACGGCCGCGCTGGGCCTGTGGCGGGGCGCGGCCCTCGCGGATGTGCTGGAGGCCCCGTTCGCGGGCGCGGCCGCCACCCGCCTCGACGAACTGCGGGCCGCGGCCGTCGAGGACCGCTTCGACGCCGAGCTGCGGGCAGGGCGGTACGCCGACGTCCTGGCCGACCTCGAGGCGGCGGGCGCCCGACGGCCGTTGAGCGAGCGCCTCGCGGGCCTGCGGATGCGTGCGCTGTCGGCGGCGGGCCGCCAGTCCGATGCCCTCGCCGTCTACGAGGACCTGCGCGGCAGGCTGGGCGACGAGCTCGGCGTCGACCCGTCGGCCGAGGTACGGGAGATCCATCTCGCGCTGCTGCGCGGCGAGTTGGAGCGTCCGGCGGCACGGCCCACGAACGCCCCGAGCCGGCTGCCGGCCCGGCTGACGAGCTTCGTCGGCCGCGACGGCGAACTGGACCGGCTCGCGGATCTGATGGGTTCGGCCCGTCTGGTGACCCTGGTCGGCCCGGGCGGCGCGGGCAAGACGCGGCTGTCCCTGGAGGCCGCGACGAGGGACACCGCACACGCCCGGGACCGCGTCCGCTTCGTGCCCCTCGCGGGTGTGAGCCGCCTCGACCAGTTGGCCGACGTGGTGCTCGGTGCGCTCAGTTCCACCGACGGCCGCCTGTACGAGGGCGGCGGGGCCCAGCAGGCCTCCGCGGTGGAGCGGACGGCGGAGCTCCTCGGCAGCGGCGACACCCTGCTCCTGATCGACAACTGCGAGCACGTCGTCGAGGCGGTCGCCGAGCTCGCCGATCAACTCCTCCTACGACTCCCCGAGTTGCGCATCCTCGCCACCAGCCGCGAACCTCTCGCCATCAACGGCGAGTCGCTGTTCCACCTCGGGCCCCTGGACGTCCCCACGGGGTCGCCCGAGCCGGCCGAGGCGATGGCGGCGGCCGCGGTCCGGCTGTTCGTGGACCGGGCCGCCGGGATCCGGCAGGAATTCGCCCTCGACGAGTCGAACCTGGACGCCGTCCTGGAGATCTGCCGCCGCCTGGACGGAATGCCGCTCGCCCTGGAGCTGGCCGCGGCCAAGCTGCGGTCGATGGGCGTGGAGCAGATCGCGCGCCGCCTCGACGACCGGTTCCGGCTGCTCTCCTCCGGCAGCCGGACGGCCCTGCCACGTCAGCGCACCCTGCTCGCGATGGTCGAGTGGAGCTGGGACCTGCTCGACGAACCGGAGCGGATCCTCGCCCGCAGACTGTCCGCCTTCCCCGGCGGGGCGACGCTCGCGGCCCTGGAAACGGTCTGCTCGGACCCGCAGCTGCCCGCCGACGACGTCCTCTACGTGCTCGGCGCACTGATCGAGAAGTCGCTGGTGCAGGAGGTCCGGGACGCCGACGGCGAGTCGCGCTACCGGATGCTGGACACCGTCCGCGCGTACGCGGCCCGGCGCCTGGCCGAGTCCGGCGACGACCTCACGGCCCGCTTCACGGCGTACCACCTGGCCCTGGCCCAGCGGCACGAACCGCTCCTGCGCACCGGCGCACAGCTGCGCGCCACCGCCGTCTTCGACAGCGAGCACGACAACCTCACGCACGCGCTGCGGCTCGTCCGGGACGCCGGGGACCGGGAGACGGCGGTGCGGTTCGGAGCCGCGATGTTCTGGTACTGGGGCATACGGGGGATGGGCAGCCGGCTCGAGACCCATCTGGCGGCCGTGGCCGACTCCGCCGCCGACCCGGCGGCCTTGGGCGGGGACTCGGCGGTGGACCGTGAGTTCCATCCCGCCGGGCTGCTCCTGCGGATGTCCCAGGTCGCCTTCGGCGGCGGTTCGCCGACGGCTGACGATCTGCTCGCCTCGTCCGATCCGTGGGTGCGGGCCAGCGCCCATCTCGCCCGGGACTTCGCGCTCACCGAGAAGGGCGACCTGGAGACCGGGGTGCCGTCGCGGATCGAGGCGCTGCGGGGCTTCGAGGCCGTGGGTGACCGGTGGGGGATCGTGCTCGCGCTGATGCCGATCGGCCGTGACCACTCCCTGCGCGGGGAGCACGACTCGGCCATCGCTACGTTCGAACGGGCCGTCGTCCTCAGCTCCGAACTGGGCACCGAGGACTACCTCTATCTCAGCAAGGCCCGCCTCGCCCGTGAGCGGCGGCGCAGCGGAGACCTCGACGGCGCGTTCCGTGATCTGCGCGCCGCACACCGCCAGGCCAGGGAGCGCGGCCAGCTGCGGCTGGAGGCCAACATCCTGGTCGGCCTCGCCAACGCGCACCGGATGTCGGGGGACGTGGACCAGGCGAACCGGACCCTGGACCACCTGGAGGCGCTGTCCCGCCGCCGCCCCGACCTCGCGGAACTCGCCCACGACCTGGTCGTCAGCACCCGCGTCGAGAACCACCTCGCCGAAGGCCGCGCCTCCGAGGCCCGGGCCCTGCTCCCCCGGGCGGCTGGCGCTCTCTTCGGTCAGGGCGCCGGGGCGGGCCTCGCCTGGGTCGCCGAACTCCTGGGCGGTCTGCGCACCCTGGAGGGCGCCCCGGCCGCCGGAGCGACCGCGTTCGGGATCAGTGAGGTCATGCGCGGCGCCTTCGACGCCGGGGAGCCGGAGCTCCAGGGGCATCGGAGGCGGATGGTCGAGGCGCTGGGCGAGGAGGGGTACCGCGCGGCGTACGGGACGGGGGCGGCCATGCCTCGGGCGGAGGCGCGGGACTGGCTGGAGCGGGAGGCGCTGGGGGTCCGGGCGGTGCGGGCTCCGGTGGGGGCGGAGTAGCACGACGACGGGGTGGGCGCCGCACGTGATGTGCGGCGCCCACCCCGTCGGGCACGGTCACCGGGTCAGCCGTTGTTCTTGCGGTAGGCGCGCATCGCCAGGGGCAGGAAGACCACGACCATGCCGGCCATCCACGCCAGGCTGCCCGCCAGGGGTGAGGCGACCGCGCCGTCGCCGAGGAGGCCTCGGGTGGTGTCGGCCATGAGGGAGACGGGGTTGACGTCGGACCAGGCGCGGAGCCAGCCGGACATGTCGTCGGCGGGGACGAAGACGTTGCTGGCGAAGGTGAGGGGCAGCACCAGGATGGTCATCAGGCCCTGCACGGAACCGGGGGTCTTGGCCACCATGCCGAGCCACACCGACATCCAGGAGAAGGACATCGCGAAGGCGATGAGCAGACCGAGGGCGGCGAGCGCGGCCGGCACGGTGGTGTCGGGGCGGTATCCCATGATCAGCGCGAGGACGACCAGGGTGCCCAGGCACACGGCGTAGCGGACGAAGTCGGCGAGCACGGCGCCGATCAACGGGGCCGAGCGGGCGATCGGCATGGAACGGAACCGGTCGAAGATCCCGGTGCTCGCGTCCGCGTTGAGGGAGACCCCGATGCCGATGCTGGCCTGGAACACGGTCATCACCATGACGCCGGGGACGATCAGCTGCACGTAGGCGTCCTGGTCGCCGCCGGAGATCGCCTTGCCGAAGAGGTAGACGAACATCAGCAGGGAGATGACCGGGGTCAGGACCACGTCGACCAGTTGGAGCGGGGAGCGCAGGAACTTGGTGGCGCCCCGCCCGGCCAGGGCCAGGCTGTGGTGGAGCGTGGGCACGAGACCGATCCGGGCCGGCTTGGCGGGGGCGGACAGCGCGGCGGTGTCGGGAGTGGTGAGGATGTCGGTGGCCATGACGGTGGAGTCCTTCCGGGTGGGGAGAGGCGGGGGTCAGACGGCGGCCGGTTCGGTGGCGGCCACGGCGGGTGCGTGGCCGGTCAGGGCGAGGAACACCTCGTCCAGGCTGGGCAGCCGCAGCCCGAGCTCGTCGGCCGAGATGCCGGCGCCGTCGAGCCGGCGGGCGACCGCGGAGACCAGCAGCGGCTCGTCGGCCGGCACGGTCAGCACGCCCGACTCCTCGGCCGCGGCATGCCCGGACAGCTCGGCCAGGATCGCGGCCACCTGGGGGACGTCGGCCGGCACGGTCGGGCGGACCTGAAGGATCTGTCCGCCGACACGGCGCTTGAGCTCCCCGGGCCGGCCCTCGGCGACCTTGCGGCCCTTGTCGAACACCGTGATGGAGTCGGCGAGCTGGTCGGCCTCCTCCAGGTACTGCGTGGTGAGCAGGACCGTGGAGCCGTCCGCGACCAGCCCCTTGACCACGTCCCAGACCTCCTGGCGGGCGTGCGGGTCGAGTCCGGTGGTGGGCTCGTCCAGGAAGAGGATCCGAGGCCGGCCCACCAGGCTCGCGGCCAGATCGAGCCGGCGGCGCATACCGCCGGAGAAGGTGGCGATGGGGCGCTTGGCGGCTTCGGTGAGCGAGAAGTTCTCCAGGAGCGCCGCGGCCCTGGTCCTCGCGTCCCGCCGGGACAGACCGAGCAGCCGGCCGATCAGGACCAGGTTCTCGGCGCCGGACAGCGTCTCGTCCACCGAGGCGTACTGGCCGGTCAGCCCGATCAGCTGCCGTACCCGCACCGGGTCCTTGGCGATGTCGTGCCCGCCGATGGTCGCGTGGCCCGCGTCGGGCCGCAGCAGCGTGGCCAGGATGCGCACGGTGGTGGTCTTGCCTGCACCGTTGGGGCCAAGGACGCCGACGACCTTGCCGGCCGGGACCTCCAGGTCCACCCCGTCCAGGGCGGTGAAGTCCCCGTACTTCTTGACCAGCCCCTCGGCGCGGATCGCGTAGGACATCTCAACTCCTCGTCAGCTGTCTGCCGTTCTCGATGAGCAGGACTCTGCAGGGCGGCGCTGACAGACCGCGGACATCCCGCTGACAGAGCCGGCGGGCGCGCTGACAGGACGTGCGGGGGCTGTCAGGACCGACGGGAGGTGTCGGCGGAGGGGCAGGAAACCCCAGGTCACAAAAGTCCCTCGGGCGAACGGGGCGCTTCCTGGCCGTTTGGCCGGATACCCTCTCGCCCATGGCAGCTCGTGACCTCCAGGAGCGGATCAAGCGGCTCATCCTCGACGAGCGGCCGGCCTCGGGAGCGCCGCTGCCCACCGAGCCCGAGCTGATGGAGTACCTGGGGGCGAGCCGGAACTCGGTGCGCGAGGCGCTCACGGCGTTGCAGGCGCTGGGGATCGTGGAGATCCGGCACGGGTTCGGGACGTTTGTCGGACCGATGTCCCTGGCGCCGACGGTCGAGGGGCTCGTGTTCCGTACGGTCGCCGGGCATTACCGGGGCGAGGACTCGCTGCTGCAGTTGCTGGAGCTCCGGGAGGCGGTGGAGACGGGGCTCGTACCGCGGCTCGCGGGACGGCTGCCGCCGGCCGATCTCGTTGAACTGGACGGGCTCGTGAGCCGTATGGAACAACAGGCCGCGCAGGGAGACGACGGTCTGGCCGACACCGACCGAGCGTTTCACGCCACCTTGTACCGGGGTTTGGACAACGTGTTGTTGAGCGAGGTGCTGGAGGCGTTCCGGGACGCCTTCCACCGCGTACACACGGATCTCGGGGGTGTGCCGCGGGATCCGTGGATCACCTGCGGGCAGCACCGGGAGATCTTGGATGCGGTACGGTCCGGGGATGCGATACGGGCAGAGGGGGCTATACGGGAGCACTTCGGCAACATCCGTGCCCGACTGTCCACAACCTCCCCACAAGGCCCCCACAGGGGCCACAATGAACGCGTATGACCGGTAAACACCGCGTTTCGCATCTTGCGATCATGCCTGACACCGTAGAAACCTGGTTTTCAAGATGCTGCGGATACGCGGCACTTGGGGGGCACGGAGCCGGTTGCCGGTGATGGCGGGGAGAGGGGGCCCCGTTCATAGGACGATGCCGAGGGGGGCATCATGCAACCGGAAGGTCGCAGTTCCATGTCTATTGGTGTGGAGAATGTGGTGACTGCGGCCCACCACTGATACGTCTGTGAAGAGTCGAGGGGGACTCGAGCAGACGTAAGGAACCGACAAAGCACGCGATGACTCGCGTGTGGGGGGATGACTCATGACGTCGACGCCGACGGGCGCCCGGCAGAACTTCGACCCGTCTGAGACCACTCAGCTCAGGGTGGCTTCACAGACCCGGACGGGCACGTTCCGCCGGATCAAGAAGACCCTGCCGAAGTACGACTACGAGCACTACAGCCGGTTGGCCGGACCCCTCACACAGCCCGATCCGTCGAAGCCTTACAAGGTGGAGTACCGATCGCTGATCTCGCAGGAGACGCACCGCATCAGAGTCGCCCTGATGCTGGCCGCCGCGCCCGTGCTCTCCCTGGTCCTGCTGTTCTGGCTGCTCCAGCCAGAACACTGGACCGAGCGCGACTACGTGGACTTCAAGTGGCTGCCCGCGCTCGACATAGTGATGCTCGTCTCGATCGGCCTGATCGAGTTCTTCCGCTGCATGAACGTGCTGTCGAACGCGCACGCCACGCTGGTCGCCCGCGACCCGGTCCCGGTGGTGCCCGAGACCGGCACGAGAGTGGCCTTCCTGACCTCCTTCGTGCCCGGGAAGGAGCCCCTGGAGATGGTCACGAAGACCCTGGAGGCGGCGGTCAAGCTGCGCCACCGGGGCCTTCTGCATGTGTGGCTGCTCGACGAGGGTGACGACCCCGAGGTCAAGGAGGTCTGCGCCCGGCTCGGCGTGCACCACTTCTCCCGCAAGGGCATCGCGAAGTGGAACCAGGCCAAGGGCCCGCACCGCGCCAAGACCAAGCACGGCAACTACAACGCCTGGCTGGACGCCCACGGCGACGGCTACGACTACTTCGCCTCGGTCGACACCGACCACGTGCCGCTGCCCAACTACCTGGAGCGGATGCTCGGCTTCTTCCGCGACCCGGACGTCGGCTTCGTCATCGGCCCGCAGGTCTACGGCAACTACGACAACTTCGTCACCAAGGCCGCCGAGTCGCAGCAGTTCCTCTTCCACGCCCTCATCCAGCGCGCCGGCAACTACTACGGCGCCCCGATGTTCGTGGGCACGTCCAACGCCGTGCGGATCAGGGCGCTCCAGCAGATCGGCGGCCTGTACGACTCGATCACCGAGGACATGGCCACCGGCTTCGAGATCCACCGCCACAAGAACCCGGCGACGGGGAGAAAGTGGCGCTCGGTCTACACCCCGGACGTGCTCGCGGTCGGCGAGGGCCCCAGCGCCTGGACGGACTTCTTCACCCAGCAGATGCGCTGGTCGCGAGGGACGTACGAGACGATCCTCAAGCAGTACTGGAAGGGCTGGTACTCCCTGCCCCCGGGCAAGCTCTTCAACTACACGATGATGATCATCTTCTACCCGATGTCCGCCCTCAACTGGATCCTCGCGGCGCTGAGTTGCGCGCTGTTCCTGGGCCTGGGCGCCTCTGGTGTGAACATCGACCCCACCGTGTGGCTGATGCTCTACGGCAACGCCTCCGCCCTGCAGATCGGCCTCTACGTCTGGAACCGCAGGCACAACGTCTCCCCGCACGAGCCCGAGGGCTCCGGCGGTGTGGCCGGCATGGTGATGTCCGCGCTGTCCGCGCCGCTCTACGCCAAGGCCCTGATCGACTCCGCGCTGCGCCGCAAGAGCAAGTTCGTCGTCACCCCCAAGGGCGACTCGGCCAGCCCCGACCGCTGGTTCGGGACCTTCCGCTACCACTGGTACTTCATCGCGATCTTCGGCGCCTCGATCGCCGCCGGTTTCGTCTACGGCCACTCGCACCCGGCGATGATCATCTGGGCGATCTTCGCCATGCTGATCACCGCGACGCCGATCTTCGTCTGGCGGCACATGCTGCGCCAGGAGAAGAAGAAGCCCGCCGAGGAGCCGCAGGGCCCGGTGGTCCCGGCGCAGCAGCAGTACCAGCCGCAGCCCCTGCCGGCCCAGCACGCGCCCGCCCAGAAGCCGAGCTGGGCCGCCTCTCAGCCGGGCGGCGGAGGCGGAGACAGCGGGGGCAACGACCAGACCATGCAAATCGCCCTGGGTGGACTTGGGGGACGTAAGGAATGAACGACCGTGCCGGACGCCGTCGTGCCCGTCGCCTAGCGATAGGTACGGCGGTGGTACTCGCACTGGCCGGGATGAACGGGCCGTGGCTCTACCGCTTCGGGACCGAGAAATACCACCAGTACCAGATCAACAAACCGGAGTACAAAGCCGACAACGGCAAGTGGGAAGTCGTCGATTTTCCGGAGGAGTTCAGACAGAACACGATCCACGCGGCGCTGCTGCGCACCGGCAAGGTGCTGCTCGTCGCGGGGTCGGGGAACAACCAGGAGAACTTCGACGCCAAGAAGTTCGACACCCGTATCTGGGACCCGGTCAAGGGCACCATCAAGAAGGTGCCCACACCCAGCGACCTGTTCTGCACGGGCCACACCCAGCTGTCCAACGGCAATCTGCTGATCGCGGGCGGTACGAAGCGGTACGAGAAGCTCAAAGGTGACGTCACCAAGGCCGGCGGCCTGATGATCGTCCACAACGAGAACCCGGACAAGCCGATCACCCTGCCGGCGGGCACCAAGTTCACCGGCAAGGAGAACGGCAAGACGTTCGTGTCGAAGGACCCGGTCGTCGTGGAGCGTGCCGAGAAGGTCTTCGACAAGAAGACCGGTGTGTTCCTGCGCAACGACCCGGGGCTCGGCCGTATCTACGTCGAGGCGCAGAAGTCCGGCCGCACGCACGAGACCGGTACGCAGGACAACTACCGCGTCCAGGGGCTGTCCGGCACCGACGCGCGCAACACCTACGGCATCGCGCAGAAGCTCGCCCTCGACAAGAAGGACTTCCAGGGGATCCGGGACGCCTACGAGTTCGACCCGGTCGCCGAGAAGTACATCAAGGTCGACCCGATGAACGAGGCCCGCTGGTACCCGACGCTCACCACCCTGAGCGACGGCAAGGTCCTCAGCGTCTCCGGTCTCGACGACATCGGGCAGCTGGTGCCGGGCAAGAACGAGGTCTTCGACCCGAAGACCAAGACCTGGACGTATCTGCCCAAGACCCGCCAGTTCCCGACGTACCCCGCGCTGTTCCTGATGCAGAACGGCAAGGTCTTCTACTCGGGGTCCAACGCGGGCTACGGGCCGGACAACGTCGGGCGTGAACCGGGCGTCTGGGACGTCGACACCAACAAGTTCACCAAGCTGTCGGGGCTCAGCGACCCCAAGCTGATGGAGACGTCCGGCACGGTGCTGCTCGCGCCGGCGCAGGACGAGAAGTACATGGTGGTCGGCGGCGGCGGGGTGGGTGAGTCCGACAAGTCCAGCGACAAGACGCGGATCATCGACCTGAAGGCGGACGACCCGAAGTTCGTGGACGGGCCGACGCTGGAGAAGGGCACGCGCTACCCGAACATCTCGGTCCTGCCGGACGACTCCATCCTGGTGTCGGGCGGCTCGGAGGACTACCGCGGGCGCGGTGACTCCAACATCCTCCAGGCCCGGATCTACCACCCCGAGACGAACACGTTCGAGCAGGTGGCCGATCCGCTGGTGGGCCGGAACTACCACTCCGGTTCGATCCTGCTGCCCGACGGACGGGTGATGTTCTTCGGCTCGGACTCGCTCTACAGCGACAAGGCCAACACCAAGCCGGGCGAGTTCGAGCAGCGCATCGAGATCTACACGCCGCCGTATCTCTACCGGGACTCACGGCCGTCGCTGTCCGGTGGTCCGCAGACCATCGAGCGCGGCGAGTCCGGGACGTTCACCTCGCAGCACGCCTCGACGATAGAGAAGGTGCGGCTGATCCGGCCCAGTGCGGCGACGCATGTCACCGACGTGGATCAGCGGTCGATCGAGCTGAAGTACAAGGTGTCCGGAGACAAGATCACGGTGACGGTGCCGAAGAACAAGAACCTGGTGCAGTCGGGGTGGTACATGCTGTTCGTCGACGACGATCAGGGGACGCCGAGCAAGGCACAGTGGGTCAAGGTTCCTTAGGCGGTAACAGTTGAGGGCGCCCTCCGTACGACGGAGGGCGCCCTTCGCTGTGCGGCTACTTACTGGCCTTCGCCAGGTTCAAGGCGTACTCCGCCCACCACTCCCCCGCCTTCGGGCCGCCCTTGCACTCGCCGTCCGACTCTCCCGGGCGCTTGACCCAGACGTACGCGTCGACCAGCGGGTCCGCGGTCTTCGTCGTCGGGGTTTCGCCCAGGGCGCGGCCGGGCGGGTTGCACCAGCGTTCGTCGGCCTTGCCCTCGTTGTAGGGACCGTTGCCGTTGCGGCTGGTGTCGATCACGAAGTGCTTGTTGCCGACCTTCGCGGAGAGCTGCTTGCCGTAGGCGATGGAGTCCTCGGTCGAGTAGAAGTTGGAGACATTGACCGCGAAGCCGTCGGCCTTGTCGACGCCCGCCCACTGGAGCGGCTCGAAGATCTGGTCCGGATGGCCCCAGCCGGCGTTGCCCGCGTCCAGGTAGACCTTGGTGTTCTTCAGGGACTTGAGCTTGGTGATGGCGCCCTGGAGGAGGTCGTAACGCTCCTCGTGGAACTCGTCCTGGGTGCAGCCGTCGACCAGGTGCAGTACGGCGTCCGGCTCCAGGATGACGGTCGCCGCGCGGTCCCCGATGCCCGCGGCCACGCCGTCGAGCCAGGTCCGGTAGGCGTTGCCGTCGGCGGCACCGCCCTGGGAGTAGTTGCCGCAGTCGCGGTGCGGGATGTTGTAGAGGACCAGCAGAGCCGTACGGCCCGCCTTGTCGGCGGCCTCGGTGAAGCCGCGCGCCTCCTGCTCGGGGTTCTCCGTGCCGATCCACTGCCCGGTGGGCTGCTCGGCGATCTTGCGGATCTGTTCGGCGTCCGCGTCCTTGCCGGACTTCTCGAACGCCGCGACCTGCTGGGCCGCGGTGCCCTCCGGATTGACCCAGAACGGGTCGGTCTCCTTGGGCTGTTGGGTGATCTTGGCGCCGGACGCGTCGTCCGGCTCGTCCTTGTCCCCGGACGAGGAGCATCCGGCGATCAGCAGTGCCGCCCCCAGCACTATCGCGGACGTCCTCATTCCGGCCCCCCTCGTGCCGTACATCCAACTCCCCCTCGGTGCTGCAGTCGAAGGCTCAATCCTGACATACGTGTCGAGGGGCACACGAGATCGCCCGAGCCTTGTCGGGGAGCTGTTACAGCACCGATGGTCGGGGGTAGGCGCGCGCTGGGACGGGGGCGGGCGGACAGCGAAGGGGAGTGGGCGAAGATGCACCACACCACCCGGGAGCTCCGGCTGGCAGCGGCGCTGGTGGAGGCGGCGGACACCCTGTCCGACGGCTTCGGCATCGAGGACTACCTCCAGCGGCTGGCGGACCACTGCGTCGACCTGCTGGCCGCGCAGGCGGCCGGGATCATGCTCATCGACGGCGGGCGTACCGTCTCACTGACGGGCAGCAGGGCGCACGAGGACATGGCGATCGATCTGCTCCAGGCCCAGCACAGCGGCGGCCCCTGCCTGGACACCTACGGCTCCGGCAGGGCGGTCCCGCCGGTCTCGATCCGGGCGGCCCGCGCGGCCTCCCGCTGGCCGGAGTTCACCGAGCGGGCGCTGCGCCACGACGTCGTCACGACCTTCGCGGTGCCCCTGCGGCAGCACGATCGGCTGTTCGGCGCGCTCAACGTCTTCGTGCCCACCCTGCTCGGGGAGCCCTCTTCCGGCCCGGAGCTGCCGATGGCCCAGATCCTCGCCGACTCCGCGTCCCTCGGGCTCCAGAACAACACCGTCCACTCCCAGTGCCGCACCCTGGCCGGACAGTTGCAGCAGGCCCTCTCCAGCCGGGTCCGTATCGAGCAGGCGAAGGGCATGCTCGCCGAGCGCTGGAACACCCGTGCCGACCATGCCTTCATGGCCCTGCGGCAGTACGCGCGCCGCCGCCGGCTGCCCCTGGACCGGGTCGCGATCGCGGTCATCGAACGGAGTGTGGACGAAACCGAGCTGCGGCGGGAGTTCGACGGCACGGCCGACGGACCCTCGTAGAACCGCGTACCACCTGGCCGTATGACGCAGAGCCACCAGATTTTGACATGGCGTCAAATGCCCCCTAGGCCTCGGGGCACATCCGTTCTAGAGTCTTCCTACAGAAGGCCCCAGCCCCCGGCCGACTGTCCAACACAGCTGGCTCACGAGCCTCCCGTGCCGGTCGCCGGGTTACTCCCGCAGCCCGTGCGCGCGCGGTCGAGGACCGGCCCGGTCGGCGGCTTCGGGGGGAGCGGGTCGCCGACCGGGCCGGGTGGCGCCGGGGCCTAGAGGCCGGTCCCCGTCAGATACGCCGACACGATCACGTTCGCCGTATAGCTGCGGCTCGCGCGGTCGAAGGTGCCGCCGCAGGTGACGAGCCGCAGTTCGGCACGGCCCTTCTCATGTGTCCCGTAGGCCTGGCGGGCGTCGAAGAGGTCGCGGGCGACGACCTGGACGTCGTCGACGGTGAACTCGGCGACCCTGCCGTCGTCGCGGATCACCCGGACCGTCTCGCCCGGCTTCAGCGCGCTGAGTCTGTAGAAGACGGCGGGCCTGGTCTCGGTGTCCACATGCCCCACCATCAGCGCGGCCCCGGCGGCCCCCGGCTTCACCCCGGCGGCATACCAGCCGACGACGCCGGCCTGGTCGTAGGGCGGTGGGTCGATCGCCCCACCCCCGTCGAGCCCGCGGGCCACCACGGGCGCCTGCACGCCGAGTCCGGGAATGTCGATGCGCTGCGGCAGCGCCGGCCTCAACGGCTCGGTGGGGGGCGGCAGTTCGACGTCGGGCGGCCGGCCGACCGCCGCCACGTCCCCGGTCGTGGGCGCGGATATCCCGTTGCGTACGTCCGTGACCTCCCGCCCCCACAGCCACAGCCCGAGCAGCAGCACCACCCAGGCCACCCCGGTGAGGAGACGGCCCGTGCCGGAGGAGCGCATGTCAGTCGGTCCCACGGCTCCGGCGGACCCTCCGCAGCACCACCACCGCCGCGGCCGCCACCCCGGCCAGCACCAGCCCGGTCACCGCCTGCGCGGTCCCGGGTCCGGCCGCGCGGGCGTCGACGGCGGCGAGGTGCGCCGTGCCGCCGCCGCCCGCGTGGACCGGGGCGACGGGGGAGGTGTGCGGGGACGGCTCCGGTACGACGGTGACGGCGGCCTTGTGGGACGTGTCCCCGCAGGTGACCTGGACGTCGTAGGAGCCCGCCCGCAGTTCGGTGCGGACCCGGGTCTCGCCGACGAGGGTGCCGTCCCCTCCGGTGAGCCGTACGTCGGCGACGAACGCCGCGGAGACGGCCGTGCCGGTTCTGTCGGCGCAGCCGCTCACGCGAAGGGCGATGTCGGTGCCGGGGGCGGGGGACGACGGGGTGACTGCGACTGCGGCGCCGTCGGCCGCGTGCGCGGCCGGGGTGGTCAGTGCGGTGACTGCCAGCAGTGCGGTGCAGAGAGTGAGGCGTAGTGAACCCATCGTGAACCTCCAGATATGTGGAGAGTCCCCCGGGGGCGGCGGCCCCGCATCCTCAGGGGGCCGCCGCTACTCCGTACGAGTCGTGTTCATGGGTCGTGGCGTTTCAGATCCGGTCCACGAGGTCCGCGATCGAGTCCACGACCTTCGAGGGGCGGTAGGGGTACCGCTCGATGTCCGCGTCCGACGTCAGACCGGTGCGGACAAGGAAGGTCACCATCCCCGCCTCCAGGCCCGCCAGGACATCCGTGTCCAACCGGTCACCAATCATCGCGCTGGACTCGGAGTGTGCCCCGATCGCGTTCAGGCCCGCCCGCATCATCAGCGGGTTCGGCTTGCCGACAAAGTACGGCTTTTTGCCGGTTGCCGCGGTGATCAGTGCCGCGACCGAACCTGTGGCCGGCAGTACCCCTTCAGGTGAAGGTCCGGTCTCGTCGGGGTTCGTCGCGATGAAGCGAGCGCCGTTGTTGATGAGCCGGACGGCCTTCGTCATCGCTTCGAAGGAATAAGTCCGGGTCTCACCAAGAATGACGAAGTCAGGATCCGTATCGGTGAGGACGTAGCCGGCGTCGTGAAGGGCCGTGGTGAGACCCGCCTCGCCGATGACATAGGCGGAACCACCTGGCCGCTGGTCCTCCAGGAACTTGGCGGTAGCCAGCGCCGAGGTCCAGATGTTCTCGACCGGGACGTCCAGGCCCATCCTCCGCAGACGGGCGTGCAGATCCCTCGCCGTGTAGATGGAGTTGTTGGTCAGGACCAGGAAGGGCTTGCCGGACTCGCGGAGCCTCTTCAAGAAGGCGTCGGCGCCGGGGATCGGTACGCCCTCGTGGATCAGCACACCGTCCATGTCGGTGAGCCACGAATCGATGGGCCTGCGGTCTGCCATGTGCGGGATCTCCTGCCGTACGCATGTACGCGGTGCTGCGTCGGCCCCAGCCTAGACAGTGGCCGGATCTTGAGGGAATGGCCTACTTCCGGTTGTTTCGGCGGGCGAGGAGGAGCGTGCCGCCGGTGGTGAGGAGGAGGGCGGCGGCGAGGAGGCGGGCGGGGGTGCTCGGGCCGGTGCGGGCGAGTTCCGCTGCCTCCTCCGCGTCGGGGAGGGCGTCCGCGGTGCTGCTCGGGTGCGGGGGGTCGTCGGTGGCGTCGGTGGCGTCGGTGGCGACGGCGAAGCGGTAGTCGTTGGACTGGCCCACCCAGTCGCCGTCGTCGTCATGACGCTGTACGACGGCGGCGTTGGCGGTGACCTCGTTCGGCACCGCGTCCGAGGTGAGGGCAAGGCGGACCTTGACGGTGCGGGTCTTGCCGGGGGCGACGGTGAGGCCCTGCCGGAACACCCCTACGAGTTCGTCCTCGTCGGTGGTCTCGAAGCGGACAGTGTGGGGGCGTCCGGCCTCGTAGAACTCCAGTTGGGGCTGGTCGGGTTCCAGGGTGTGCAACTTGTCGACGAGGACCACCACCGGGTGGATGTTCTCGCAGGTGCGGTCCGTGGTGTTGGTGAGGTCCAGGTACCAGGTGCCGTATCCGCCGCCGACCTCGTAGGCGTCGGGGCCGCCGTGGATGCGGGTGGTGAGGGGGAAGGTTCGGGCGTCGGGGGTGGCGCAGGTGGGGGTGGGGGCCGCGTGGGCCGGGGTGGTCGTGAGCAGAAGGGCGGCTGCCGCGGCGAGGGTCAGGGGGGCGGGCGTGAACAGTCGCATGAACACATGACCATGGCGGGTGCGGGGCGGGGACGGGGAGTGCCGCTCCGGGCCGGGGTGCAATGCCGCCCGATCGGCGGTGGGTGGACACCTGCGGCGGCCTGGGCCCGTCGCGCTCGGTCAGCTCATCCGTCGGCCCGGCCGAACAGCGGGGCGAGCAGCAGTTGGGCGGCGCCCTCGGCGACGCCTCGGGTTCCGCCGGGGGCGAGCCGTACGGGCACGGTGCCGGATCCCCGCATGCGGTCGTCCAGTGCTGTTTGCGCTCCTCGTACGAAGAGCTCCGGTGCCGCGGTGACCGTGCGTCCGCCGAGGAGTACGACGTCGATGTCGAGCAGCCCGACCAGGTTCGCGGCGCCTGCGCCGAGTACCCGAGCCGCTGTCTCCATGTCTCCCCGTGCCACTGCTCCCAGGCACAGGGCCTCGATGCAGCCCCGGTTTCCGCAGCCGCAGGGTGGACCGTCGAGCTGGATGACCTGGTGGCCGAACTCTCCCGCGCCCGTACGGGCACCCCGGTGCACCTTGCCGCCGATCACCAGGCCGGCGCCCAGTCCCGTACCGAGATGCAGATACGCGAAGGAGTCGGCCTCGTCTCGTACGGCCAGGCCCAGGGCGGCCGCGTTGGTGTCCTTGTCCACGGCGACCGGCATGCCGAGTCGGCGTGCCAGTGCGTCACGGAGGGGGAAGCCGTCCCACTCGGGGAAGCCGGTGACGCGGTGCAGTACGCCCCGCCCGTGGTCGAGCGGTCCCGGCAGGGCCACGCCCACACCGAGTACCGACCTCGGTCGCAGCACTGAGAGCAACGCCTCGGCGAGGTCGGCCACCCCCTCCACCACGGCGTCGGCTCCCGACCCCAGGTCCATCGCGACGCACCGCTCCCCCACCACGGTCCCGTCCAGGTCGACCAGCACCGCCCGCAGCTCGTCCCGGTCCAGGTGCACTCCCAGCGCGTGGCCGGCCTCCGGGACCAGCCGCAGTACCGTCCGGGGCTTGCCGCCCGTCGATGCCCGGTGACCCGCCTCCGTCGCGAGGTCCTCCTCACGAAGTCGGGCGGTGATCTTGCTGACGGCCTGGGGGGTGAGGCCGGTGCGGTCGGCGAGTTCCAGTCGGCTGATGCCCTCGGTTCCCGCGGTGCGCAGCAGGTCCAGCACCAGTGCGGTGTTGTGGCTGCGCAGTCCGAGCAGGTTCACTCCGGCCGTCACCGGGCGCCCGCCGCTCGCCGGCTTCATCGTCCTGTCCACGCCACCATTCTCCCTACCGCTTGCACTTTGGCAACAGCGTTGCCAAAGTGGGAGGCATGACTGGTACGGCTGATACCCCTCTCCGCGTGGGCCTCATCGGTTACGGCCTCGCGGGCTCCGTCTTCCACGCCCCGCTGATCGCCGCCACCGAGGGCCTCGTCCTCGACACCGTGGTCACCTCGAACCCCGAGCGCCAGGAGCAGGCCCGCGCCGAGTTCCCGGACGTACGCGTCGCCACCACGCCCGACGAGCTGTTCGAGCAGCGGGGCGGTGAGCTGGATCTCATCGTCATCGCCTCTCCCAACAAGACGCATGTCACGCTCGGCACCCGTGCCCTCGAGGCCGGTCTTCCGGTCGTCGTCGACAAGCCGGTCGCCGGCACCGCCGCCGAGGCGCGGAAGCTGGCCGCGCTCGCCGAGGAGCGGGGGCTGTTCCTCTCCGTCTTCCAGAACCGGCGGTGGGACAACGACTTCCTGACGCTTCGAAAGCTTCTCGCCGACGGCGAGCTGGGCGACGTATGGCGCTTCGAGTCCCGTTTCGAGCGGTGGCGGCCGCAGCCCAAGGGCGGGTGGCGCGAGTCCGGTGACCCGGCAGAGATCGGAGGTCTCCTGTACGACCTCGGCAGCCATCTCGTGGACCAGGCACTCGTCCTCTTCGGTCCCGTCACCTCGGTGTACGCCGAGTCGGACATCCGGCGCGCCGGTGCCTCGGTCGACGACGACACCTTCATCGCGCTCACCCACGCGAGCGGGGTGCGGACCCAGCTGTACGCGACGGCCACGACCGCCCAACTCGGGCCCCGCTTCCGGGTGCTGGGCTCGCAGGCCGGCTATGTGAAGTACGGCCTCGATCCCCAGGAGGCGGCCCTCAAGGACGGCGAGCGGCCGGCCGAGGGCAAGGGCTGGGGTCTGGAGCCCGAGTCGCTGTGGGGGCGGGTCGGCGCCGGTGAGTCCCCGCTGACGGGTGGCGGCCGGCCCGAACCCACCCTCGCCGGCGACTACCCCGCTTACTATGCGGCCGTGGCGAAGGCCCTGCTCGACGGCGGTCCCAACCCGGTGACCGCACTGGAGGCGGCCGCCGCCCTCGACGTGCTCGAGGCGGCCCGCCGTTCGGCCCACGACGGAGTGGTGGTGAAGCTGTGACGCACAGCGGCGAGTTGACCCCGAAGTTCCATCCGGAACTGACCCCGCCCATCGAGGAGCTGGAGGCACAGGAACGCCGTCTGGTCTTCCGCCAGTTCACGCATGACGACGCCTGGGCCCTGGGGTCCCTGCTGGTGGAGCTGGCCCGTGAGCGCCAGGCCCCCGTCGCCATCGACATCCACCGCGCCGGCCAGCAGCTCTTCCACGCCGCCCTGCCGGGCTCCGCCCCGGACAACGACGCCTGGATCAACCGCAAGCGCCGCGTCGTGGAGCGCTACGGCTCCGCCTCCTACCTGGTCGGCGCCCGCTTCCGCGCCAAGGGCTCCACCTTCGAGGAGTCCTCCCGTCTCGACGCGGACGAGTACGCGGCCCACGGCGGTTCGTTCCCGATCACCGTGGAGGGCGTGGGGGTCATCGGTTCCGTGACGGTGAGCGGTCTGCCCCAGCTCCAGGACCACAAGTTCGTGGTGGAGGCGCTGGAAGAGTTCTTGAACAAGAACGTGTAGCCGACCCGCCCAAGGGGCGCGGGGAACTGCGCGACCAGCCACGCACGGCCCGCGGCTGACGTACGAGCCGCAGTTCCCCGGCTCTCCCAGCGGAGCGTCTACGCGTCCTTGAACTCCTGGCGCTGACGTCCGAGCCCCTCGATCTCCAGCTCGACCACATCCCCGGCCCGCAGGAACGGCTTCGGCTCCGGCTGCCCCAGCGCCACCCCCGCCGGCGTCCCCGTGTTGATCACATCACCGGGGTACAGCGTCATGAACTGGCTGACGTACCGCACCACTTCCGCCACCGGGAAGATCTGCTCGGCCGTCGTCCCGTCCTGCTTCAGCTCCCCGTTGACCCAGAGCTTCAGTGACAGGTTCTGCGGGTTGGGTACCTCGTCCGTCGTGACCAGCCACGGACCCAGCGGGTTGAACGTCTCGCAGTTCTTGCCCTTGTCCCAGGTCCCGCCCCGCTCGATCTGGAACTCCCGCTCGGACACGTCGTGCGCCACCGCGTATCCGGCGACATGCGCGAGCGCCGCCTCGTCCGAGTCGAGGTAGCGGGCCGTACGTCCGATGACCACCGCCAGCTCGACCTCCCAGTCGGTCTTCTCGGACTCGCGGGGCACGAGGACGGTGTCGTGAGGGCCTACGACCGTGTCCGCGGCCTTGAAGAAGATGACGGGCTCGGAGGGCGGCTCGGCGCCGGTCTCGCGGGCGTGGTCGTGGTAGTTCAGGCCGATGCACACGATCTTGCCGATCCGGGCGAGCGGCGGTCCGACGCGCAGCCCGGTGGCGTCCAGCGCGGGCAGTTCGCCGGCCGCCGCGGCCGTGCGGATCCGCCCGAGCGCCGCGTCGTCGGCGAGCAGCGCTCCGTCGATGTCCGGGACGAGACCGCTCAGGTCCCGCAGCGTCCCGTCGGCGTCGAGCAGCGCGGGCGTCTCCGCTCCCGCCGTACCGACTCGCAGCAGCTTCATGATCACAATCTCCCTCGATCGCGGGGCGCCATCCCATGGGTGCAGCCATCGGATGACTGGTCGATCCTCCAAGGTCGGCGTCCGGTCCGCAATACCCGGTTCACGGACTGGACCGGGGCCCGGGCCGATCAGCGGTAGAGCGCCGCCCGCTCCACCGCGCTCCATGTCGTACTGGTGACGACGTACAGCGCGGCCGCGAGCGGCACCACCGCCACGGTGAAGAGCGTGAAGAAGGACATGAACGGCATGACCTTGCTCATCGCCCCCATCCCCGCCATCGGCTGCCCGTCGACCACCGGTACGGCCGGATTCGCGGCCATCATCCGCTTCGTCCGGCGGAAGTTGAAGGCGGCGACACAGGCGACCAGCGTGAACAGTCCGACGTACACGAGCCCCGCTCCCCCGAAGGCACCGCCGTCGCCGAGCGCGTCCGCCCAGTGGTTGCCGAGGGGCGCGGCGAAGAGCTGATGGGTCAGGAGCGGGTTGGTCGTGTTCGAGAACAGGTGGTAGAGGAGGAAGAACGCCGGCAGCTGGCACAGGCTCGGCAGACAGCCGGACAGCGGGGAGACCTTCTCCTCGGCGTGCAGTGCCAGTACGGCCTTCTGGAGTTTCTCGGGGTTCTTCGCGTGCTTCTTCCGCAGTTCGGCGATCTTCGGCTGGAGTTCGGTGCGGGCCTTCTGTCCGCGCGCCGCCGCGCGGGACAGGGGGTGCACGAGGAGTCGTACGAGCGCGGTGAACAGGACGATCGCGCCGGCCGCGGCGGATGCGCCGAGCAGCGGCTGGAGGAGGTCGGCGAGATGCTCGACCAGGGTGGCGAAGACGGACATGGGTGAGCCCTCCGGGGGTCTCGTCAGTGCCGGGAACCCGGATACGGCGATCCGGGAAGGGATGTGCGGCATGACGACCCGCGCGGGGTCTGCGTCACCTCTCGAAAACACCCGGGGAGTGCTCTCAGGGAGCCTCGGGGTGCTTCGGAACAGAAGGTGTGTGCCCTACGCGGCGGTCGCCAGGAGGGCGTGTCCCGGTGCGCGGGGCCTGGTGCGGCCCTTGGCATCGGGGTCGCGTTGCGACAGGAAGGCCGTGCGGCGGGCGCGGTCGCGGATGGCCGTACGGACCCGGGTGGGCGGTACGGCGGGTGCGCAGCGCGCGACGAGCAGGGAGCAGGCGGCGAAGGCGGAGCCGGCCGCGGCGGTCGCCGCGAGGGCGACGGTGGCGGAGAGGCTGCCGGTGTCGAGGAGCGCGACCTGGAGGAACAGGAGCAGCAGGGGTACGGCGGGGCGCGGACCGCGGATCATCGGCCACCCCTCCCCTCGCTCACCGGACGAGGTACGTCATTCGTACCTGTGTCGGTTATACCTGATCGGTCACCACCGGCTCCAGCAGCCGCTTGGGCTTCAGCAGAGCCCGGCCGACCGGGTCCACCGGGTCCGGATCGAGTCCGGGGCCCGGCATCATGAGGACGTCCGCGGGCGGTACGACGGTTGCGCAGGCGGGGCACTCGCCGTACGAGCCGAGTTCGGTGCCGCACTCCGTGTGCCGGAAGACGCGCAGCACCGTCCTGTCGTAGTGCTCGCGGCCCCACCGCCCGAGCGAGCGCACCACGGGCCACAGCTCGATGCCGCGGTCGGTCAGGACGTACTCGTCGCGCGGCGGCGACTCCTGGTACCGGCGCTTCTCCAGGACGCCCTCCTCGGTGAGCATCTGGAGGCGGGCGGCGAGGACGGCGCGGGGGATGCCGAGGTGGCCGAGGAAGTCGTTGTAGCGCCGTACGCCGTAGAGCGCGTCGCGGACGACGAGGAGCGTCCAGCGCTCGCCGACGATCTCCAGCGCGCGGGCGATCGAACACTGCTGTGTCACGTAGTCCTTGCCCAGTGCCATGCCGTCCACCTTAGCCACTTTGCGAGCGGTTGGTTCAGTGACCGAACTGACCCTGTTACGGTACTCCGTATGACCAGGTTCAGTGAACGAACCATCACCGAGGTGCCGGCTCCGGCACCCCTCCCAGCCGTCGGGCCCACCCTCGCCCTAACCAGCGCCGCCACCGCCGTGGCCCTGATGACGTACACCGCGCCGATGGTCACGCTCCCCGACATCGCCGCCTCCCTGCACACCTCGCTCTCCGCCCAGGCCTGGCTCCTGAACGGCACTCCGCTCGGTCTCGCCGCCCTTCTCCTGGTCGCCGGCAGCCTCGCGGACGACTACGGCCGCCGCCGGATCTTCGTCGCCGGCACCCTCGCGCTCGGCCTCACCACGGTCCTCGGCGCCTTCGCCTCCACGACCTGGCTGTTCACCCTGGCCCGCATCGCCCAGGGCGCGGCCAGCGCGGCCCTCCTCGCGAGCAGCCTCGGTCTGATCGTCCACGCCTTCCCGACACCGGCCGGGCGGCTGCGCGCGACCGGGGTGTGGGGCGCGTTCGTGAGCGGCGGGATCGCGGTGGGGCCGATCGTGACCGGTGCGATGCCGAGTTGGCGGTTGTCGTACGTCGTTCTCGGCGCCGCCGCCGTGGTCGTGGGAGCCGTGTCGTCGCGCGCGCTGCCGCATTTCGACGAGACGAGGGCGGCGCCGGACCTCGTGGCGGAGGAACGGCCGACGGTGAACGAACACGCGTCCCGCGCCCCGCGTGGCGGCCGCCCCGACCTCGGCGGAGCCGTGACCTTCGGACCGGCCCTGGTCGCGCTGGTCGCTGCCCTGACGCTGGGCCGGGACGGCTGGCTGCGGGCCCCGGTGGGGCTGTTGCTGCTGGCCTCGCTGGTACTGCTGGCCCTCTTCGTCGTGGTCGAGCGGCGCGCGGCGACCCCGATGATCGACCTGGGTCTGCTCCGCCGCCCCCGTTTCCTCGCCTCCTCCGCCGGCGGGCTCTTCACGGGGCTCGCGGTGATCGGCCTGTTCAGCTTCCTGCCGGCCCTGCTCCAGCAGACGATGGGGCTGTCGGCGATGGACACGGCCTGGCTGTTCCTGCTCTGGTCCGGCCTCTCCTTCGTGGTGGCACTCCAGGCACGCCGACTGTCCGGCCGGGTGCCCCCGCGTCTCCAACTCGCCCTCGGTTTCCTGCTCCACGCGGTCGGCGTCCTGACCATGCTGGGCTCGGTCGGCTCGGGCTCCTGGCCCCGACTGCTCCCCGGCCTCGTCGTGGCGGGGGTGGGCAGCGGTCTGCTGAACGCCGCGCTGCCACTGCTCGCCGTGGAGTCGGTGCCGGCCCAGCGGGCGGCGATGGGGTCGGGGGCACAGCAGACGTTCCGGTACATCGGGTCGTGCGCGGGGGTCGCCCTGACGATCGCCCTCGCGACCTCTTCGGGCGGCGATCCGGCCCGGGGCGCGGACGTCGCGATGGTGGTGTCGGCGGGGCTGGCCGTGGTGGCGGGGATTGTGGTGGGGGTTCTGCGGGAGCGGGCGTGAGGGCGGGGCCGGCCGTCGTCACGGGGATTGTGGCGAGGGTTCTGCGGGAGCGGGCGTGAGGGCGGGGCCGGCCGTCGTCACGGGGATTGTGGCGAGGGTTCTGCGGGAGCGGGCGTGAGGGCGGAGCCGGCCGTCGTCACGGGGATTGTGGCGAGGGTTCTGCGGGAGCGGGCGTGAGGGCGGAGCCGGCCGTCGTCACGGGGGTCGTGGCGAGGGTTCTGCGGGAGCGGGCGTGAGGGCGGAGCCGGCCGTCGTCACGGGGGTCGTGGCGAGGGTTCTGCGGGAGCCGGGGTGAGGGCGGAGCCGGGGTGGGGGGATGGGCCGGAGCCTGGCTGGTGGATCGTGCCGGTCAGCGCCGCCGATCGGGTCGGCGGCGCCTTTGTCCGACAGGAGGTGCTCGCCATGTGGCCGGACCCTTGGGCCGTGGTCGCCGAGTCCGACCGAGCGCAGTGGGACTACGTCCCGCTCGAACGGGTCGGCCCACTGCGCTTCGGCATGAGCCCGCAGGAGGCGGCCGTCGCGATGGAGGCAGGGGGCTACGCCTCCGATGCCGCCACCGAGATCACCGAGTTCGCCCGTCTCCAGCAGCTGCGCACGCGGTTCCGTGGCGTGGGTACCCCGCCGTACGGAGCGGACGTCGTCGCCTACTACGTCGACTCGATGGGACTGACCTGCGTCGCCGTCGATGCCCTGTCCGGGCCCCAGGTCACCTTCGACGGGATCCGGCTGGTCGGCCGGCCGCCCTCGGAGCTCGCGGCCGAGCTCACCGCCTATCTGGAGAAGACCGGCAGGGATCTCGAGTTCACCACCGAGGGCGATGTCGGCTCGCAGGAGCTGGGGATGAACCCACGTGCGCAGCGGGCCGGGGACGTACTGCTGACTCGGCTGGTCTTCGGCAGGCCCAACGACTGGGCCCACACCCTGTACGACTGCGTTCCGGCCGAGGAGTGGAACGTGCGTTGAGAAGTCGCACGCGGCACCCGTACTAACGGGGGCGCATCGAGACCAGCTTGCCCCAGACCACCAGGCGGTACCGGGACGTGTACTCCGGGGTGCAGGTGGTCAGGGTGATGAAGTAGCCGGGTGCGGTGTAGCCGTGGGCGGGGTGGACCGTCGAGCGGGGGATCGTTCGGAGCACTCCCGAGTCACGGGCCGAGGTCTGGGCGAGGGTCCTGTCGACTGCGTACGTGTAGACGGCGTCCTTGGTCTCGACCTGGAGGATGTCCTTGGGCGCGAGCCGGTTGATGTACCGGAAGGGCTCGCCGTGGGTGTTGCGGTGCCCGGCGAGGGCGAAGTTGCCTGCCTGGCCCGGCTGTTGGGTGCCGGGGTAGTGGCCGACGTACCCCTTGTTGAGGACGTCCTGCTTGCTGACGCCCTCGGCGACGGGGACGCGGAGGCCGAGGCGGGGGATGGTCAGGATGGCGTAGGCCTGGGACCAACTGGGTTGCCAGGAGCGGGCGGTGGACTGTTGCGGCTGCCGACGGGCGGTGCCTGTGTCGGCGTTCGGGGTGTCGGTGCTCTGTGGGCTGGGGGCGATGGCCGGCTCCTGCCCGGTGTCCCACTCCCGCTCCAGCGCCTCCACCTTCCGCTCGGCGCCCCGCCGTGCCTCCCGGTTGGTCCACCACAGCTGATGGACGACGAGCAGCAGGAGTACGACCCCTACGGTGACGAGGAGTTCGCCGCCCGTCCACAGCGCGCGCAGGCGACGGGCACGCCGACGCCGGGTGTCGTGCCCCACGACGGGAACCCGCATGCCGTACACCGCCCTTCGCCTGTGCACGCCGCCTTCACCGGGCCCGCACGATAAGCGCTGCCACCTCAAGTGACCAGCCCCATAAGCTCGTCGGCCATGAGTAAGTACTGGCTCCTCACCCTGGTCCCGTTCCTCGGCGGCCTCGTTCTCACGGCGTACGAGGCACGGGTCGCCCTCACCGAGCATGTGCTGCGGCGCATGGGCCGCCGTGCGGAGGCGGTCGTGACGGGCCACACCGCGTCCCGGGAGGGGACGTATCCCTCCCTGCATCCGGTGGTGCGCTGGACCGACGAGCACGGCGAGGAGCAGGAGCACGCGGTCGTCGCCGCGGGACCGGGCGCGCACCGGCTGTCGGAGGGCGCGGTGGTCCGCATCATCCACACTCCGGGTGCCCCCGGCACGGCGGCGCTGGACACCCCGGAGCGTTACAGGACGGCGGTGTTCGGGATGTGGTTGGGCGTGCTGCTGTGGGTGGGCGCGCTGGCGGCAGTGCTGATACGGATCGCGACGCTGCTGCCGACGTATCGCTACTGACCGCCGGTATCCACCCCGCTCACTAACCGCTACCCCTTCTGATAACCGTTGGAAAAATAGAAAGCCGGATAGAAAGAAAGCGCTGTCACGCATCTCGACAACCCCGCACACCGCACCCGATGCTTCGTGATGGCACGCGGGGGGCGCGATGGGCGAGCCACTACGTCTTCAGCCCGACCGCCCGTTCAGGGACAGGCGGTCGAGCCCCACGGAGAGGCGGACAGGACAGCCATGATCCGACGCAGAACGCTGCTGACAGCCGCAGGAGGCACCCTCCTCGGCAGCGCCCTGGCGACGGGCACCGCACGCGCGGACGCCACGATCGCCGTCACCCCCGGCACGTCGTACGGCACTTGGGAGGGCTGGGGCACGTCCCTGGCCTGGTGGGCGAATGTGTTCGGTGCGAGGGACGACTTCGCCGACCTGTTCTTCACCACCAAGTCGACGACATACAACGGCACTTCGCTCCCCGGCCTCGGTATGAACATCGCCCGCTACAACCTGGGCGCGTGCAGCTGGAACGCGGTCGGCGGGCAGTCGATGGTGGCCTCCGCCAACATCCCCGCGTTCAAGCAGATCGAGGGCTACTGGCAGGACTGGAACAACGAGGACCCCACCTCCTCCGCCTGGGACTGGACCGCGGACGCCACCCAGCGCGCGATGCTGACGAAGGCGGTGGCACGCGGCGCGACGACGGAGCTGTTCGCCAACTCACCGATGTGGTGGATGTGCGCCAACCACAACCCCTCGGGCGCCTCGGGCGGCGGCAACAACCTCCAGACCTGGAACTACCGCCAGCACGCCTCCCACCTCGCCGCCGTCGCCCTCTACGCCAAGAACAACTGGGGCGTGAACTTCGCGACGGTCGACCCCTTCAACGAGCCCTCGTCGTCCTGGTGGACCGCCACCGGCACCCAGGAGGGCTGCCACATGGACTCGGCGGTCCAGACGGCCGTACTGCCGTACATGCGCAGCGAGTTGAACAGCCGAGGGCTGTCGGGCGTGAGGATCTCGGCCTCGGACGAGACGAGCTACGACCTCGCCCGCACCACCTGGAACTCCTTCAGCTCCACGACGAAGGGGTACGTCAACCAGGTCAACGTGCACGGCTACCAGGGCTCCGGCGGCCGTAGGGACCTGCTCTACACGGACGTGGTGACGACGGCCGGCAAGAAGCTGTGGAACTCGGAGACCGGCGACAGCGACGGCACCGGCTACAACATGGCCTTCAACCTCCTGTACGACTTCCGCTGGCTGCACCCGACGGCCTGGGTCTACTGGCAGGTCATGGACCCGACCGCGGGCTGGGGCGTGATCAAGTACGACGCGAGCACTTTGCAGGCAGGCGCGATCGAGCGGAAGTACTACGTGCTGGCCCAGTTCAGCCGCCACATCCGCCCCGGCATGCGCATCCTGGACACGGGCGTGAGCTACGCGACGGCGGCGTACGACGCGACGGCGAAGCGGCTCGTCATCGTGGCCCTCAACACCTCGACCTCGGCCCAGACCCTGACCTTCAACCTCTCCAACTTCACCACGGTGACGGGCGGGACGGGCGGCCTGGTCCCGCGCTGGAACACGGTGACGACGGGCGGGGACGCGTACAAGGCGTACTCGGACACGTATCTGAGCGGGAAGTCGGTGGCGGTGCCGTTCGCGGCGAAGGCGGTGCAGACGATTCAGATCGACGGGGTGACGATCTGAGGGAGTGGGCCGGGGCGGACCACCGGGGCGGGGCCGGCTGATCAGGCCGGTTCCGTCGGCTCCGTTGAGGAGGCCTGTTCCGTCGGCTCCGTCGACGAGGGCGAGCGGTCGCGGGCCGCGGTCTGGCGCAGGTGCTGGTGGAGCTGCCAGGCCGTGACCGCGACGATCGGTACGACGACGGCGGGCACGATCCACGACGGAACGCCGATCCACACGGCCGGCAGCCCCACGCCGACACAGGCGACCGTCGTGACGATCAGCAGCGTCTTCCCCAACGGCCGCCAGGTGAACGGCTCGTGGCCCTGGGGCCGGGCGATCCGCACCGCGCCGAACCCGAGCCCCAGCGCCGCGAGCAGCCCCAGGAACGTGCCGATGGCGTACGTCATCTGGGGCTCGTCGCGGGGCGCGTCGGAGGTGTTCTGCCGTAGCTCGCCCTTGCCCACGGTCATGACCTCGCCCCGCCAGAGGGTGCCGGTGATCCGGTCGCCCGGCACGAGCCGCTCCAGCACGGGGTCGGGGTCGCCGAAGGACACGGTGCCGCTCCAGACGGGGGCGCCGTCCAAGGCCGCGGTGTAGCTGCCGCTTCTCCTGCCCGGCTCGTTCCTCGTGCGCTCGACGGTGAGGGTGATCGTGAGCAGGCAGTCCTCCGCCGTGGTTGCCGCTGCCGTTGCCGTCGATCGGTCCGGGCACGGATCGGCGGCCCGGTACTCCTGATACCGCTCGACGTCGGAGGGCAGCCAGGCGGAGAACACGAGCCAGCAGCTCACGGCCGGGACGACGGACAGCAGGACGAGCAGGACGCCCACGAGTCGCGCCCGTATCGAGGACCGCGGGTTCGTACCTGTTCCGGTCACCGTCATCACGCGCCCCCGTATCACTGTGCCGTGGTGTTGCCGTTGCCGTTGCCGTTGCCCACTATCTTCATCCACTGCGGCGGCCGACAGGGCGGGCCCGGGCTCCGCCGGGTGTCCTGGCCTGCGTATATCTCTCCTCATTAAGCCATCGGCAGTACGGTGTCCCCCATGCGCCCCGACACGCCTGCCGAGAACGTCGACCACACCGCCGAAGCGGCACGCCTGGAGCGAACCGCCGGCCTGTATCCCGAGGACGCCGAGGCCCTGCTCCTGCAGGCCGCGGCCCACCTGGAACTGGCCGGCGACCGCCCCGCGGCGACCGCCCTCTACGACAGCCTGCTGGCATCGCAGACCGCCCTGGAGAACCCCTTCCTGGTACGAGCCCTCAAGGCGTCGAACCTCTGGGAGTACGGCCATGAGGCGGAGGCCCGCGCCATCATCGAGGGCGTCCGGGCGGCGTCACCACGGGACCCGGCGCCCTGGGTGATCGTGGCGGAGGCCCTGGAGGCCCACGACGAGCTGGAGGCGGCCCAGGAGACGTTCACCGAGGGCACCCGCCTGCTCCTGGCGGACGTGCAGGAACCCCCGTACTCCACACACCCACTGCTGTTCGGCCGCCACCGGGTCCGCCGCATGCTGGGCGCGGGCCACGACGACTGGGACATGCTCGCGGACACCCTCCACACGTCCCCGGTGCCGTTGGACGAGCTGCACGACCCGAAGCGCGTCTGGTCCCTGGGCTCGGACAACCCGGCGGAACTGGCGGCGGAGATCTCCCGCCTGAGGGCGGAACTCGGCTCCTTCCGCGAGGCCCTGTCCCGCCCCTTCCCGGTGGCGGTCCTGCACTGGCCGTCGGCCGAACTGACGGAACTGGTCACGGCGTACCCGACGCTGGCGGAGGACTACCCCTCCCACGAAGAACACCTCGCGACCATAGAGGCCTCCCTGAGGGAGCTGGCCGCCTCCGGCACCCCGAACCTGGGCATCGTGACGGGCACCGTCCCCTCGTACGAGGCCTTCGCCGCGTCGGAGGGGGCTTCGCCGGGCGACGGGGCGCTGCTGCCGCAGTACGCGACGACACTCGCGGCCCGCGGGCGCGCGGTGGCCTGGCCTCCGCAGCGGGGGGCGGTTTGCTGGTGTGGGTCGGGGCGGGTCTACGGGGAGTGCCACGGCACGCAGGTATAGCCGAGCCACGGGGAGCCGGACATGTCCCAGCCAGGCCTCACGGTCGCGTTACTCTTCGCCGCCCTCTGGCTGGGCACCGGCCTGAAGATCATCCACGTAGCCGCCCATAACCGCCGAGGCCTCCGCCTCCTCGGCGTACCGGGCACCCGCACCAAGGGCGAGGTGGTCCGGGGCCCCCGCCGCGAAGGGCCCGTGGCCCACCCCGCCCAGGTCCGCTACCAAGCGGGCCCGACCGACCAGACCTACCGCCGGGCTCCGCTCAACGCGGAGTACGTGCCCGACCTTGAGGTCGGGCTGCCGGTGACGGTCCTATACGACCCGGAGGACCCGCGGCGGATGGTGGTGGGGGGCACTCGGAAGACAGCCGGGCCTATCTCCAGTCTGTGGAGTGGGGTGGGTTGTGTTTGTTCGGGCTACGGGTCGCTGTGTGGGCGTTTGTGTGATCTAGCGCTGTGCCGAGCAGGGTTCACCGGGTCTGACGCTGTGCCAGCAGGATCGCTCAGTAGCTCTATCTGAGCAGTTGGCTGAGTGGAGCGACTGGAACGCGCCGCGTTCCTCGTGGGGTCCTCTACGGGCGTTCTTCGATGAATCCAGGGCATTCACGAAGACCAAGGGGGTGTTCTGAACGGACAACCCGGTGACGAATGCCCTCCACGAGGTGCTGTTCCAGTTGGTCGCGAGGGGAGTGCTGGAGCGGCGAGACAGGCGTAGGAACGCCTTCAGGCCCGCGATAATCTCCTGGTTGTCGGTGAGACGGTTCACCGTGGGCTCGAATTCCCTGCCCACCGCGGCGATCCTGCGGCCCGTCTCCTCGCCCCGCTCGTAGGCACTCATGGCCAGCGCTTCCACGGTGCGGTGCAGTTCGACGAGGACCCGCTACTGCGTCTCCACTTTCTCCTCCAGTATGCGCGTGTGCCGCCGTCGCAGACGGCGAGCATTCATCACGCATGTCACTGCCACAGTGGGCCCTAACGCCGCAGGCAGTCGTAAATGGCCGAAGCGACTGCCATCCCCAAGGGGATCGGAACCGCGTTGCCGATCTGCTTCGCGATCTCCGTCTTCGAGCCGCACCAGCGGAATTCAGGAGGGAAGCCCTGGATTCGGGCGGCCTCGTAGTGGGTGATCGGGCGAGGTTCCGTGGGGTGGAGGTAGCGGCCTTTTTCCGGCTTGAAAAACTCTGTGCGGATGGTGACGGACGGCTCGCCGATGCGGAGCCTGCCCATGACGTCACCTGTGCCCGTCGTGTGGTTGTCCCAGCTCTTGGTCGAGAGGTACTCGACGTCGGTCTTCACGCCCGCAGGTCTCGCTACGGTGTAGAACGCGAAGGCGCCGTCTTCGTCCACCGTGTACCACTTGCCCTCCAGGTCCTTGCGATTCCCGCCCGGAGGGATGGCGAGGTAGCGCGCCACCGAGAGCTCTTTCGGTTGACGCTTGAAGTGGAGATCGTCGGTGGTGAAGATGCCGGGAACGTCCACGTCGATGTCTTCGATGTACTTCTCGCCGCTGGGGAGTTCGGTCCCCGAGAGGGGGAGTTTCGCGGACTCCTCGAAGATCCCGTCCACGGCTTTCCAATAGCTGGTTTCCGCGTCGACGCCGTCGAGCATCTGTGCAGCGGCATACGCGCCGTTCTTCGGGCGACGCCTGCGCGTCGGGACCGGGTACGACATCGCGTGACCGTTGTCGATGTCCTTGCGGACACCGATGACGATGGTGCGCCGGCGTGCTTGGACCGCGCCGTAGTCCGCCGCGTTGAGGAGATAGCGCTTGATCTTCTCCTCCTCCGTGTCGGCAGGCACGTGCCCTGGAGGATCGACCAGCCGGTACTCGGCCAACTTGCCGCCCACCCCGACCTCACTGAGCAGGTTGCGGAACTCATCCGACTTGAGGAAGCGGTCGACGTTCTCGATCACGAAGACCTTGGGGCGAACCTTCGCGACGATCCGGACATATTCCTCCCACAGGCGGTTGCGCTCTGTGCCCTTCTTGTTCCGGTTCAGGGCCGAGAAGCCCTGGCAGGGAGGCCCACCGACCACCACATCCGCGTGCAGATCATCCTCGGTCGGCTCCCACTTCTCAATGTCCCCGAGGTGCACGCGGGCGGCCGGAAGCCTCTTGTCGAGCCGCCCCCTACCGAAGTTGACCGCGTAAGTGGCGGCCGCGGCCTCGTTGTGCTCGACCGCCGCGATGCTTCGGAAGAGCGGTCCGGCGTCCTCCGCCCCCGCAGGCCGGAACTCGTGAAATCCCTGTGTAAAACCCCCGCAGCCCGAAAAAAGATCGAGAACGGTGATCATCTTGAGGTCGTCGGGGCGGTCTGCGTGCATGGGGCGATCTTAGCTTCGTAGGGCTGCTGCGATGGCGTGTCCGACAGCAGTGGCAAGTGGCGGGGGCATGGCGTGGCCGATCTGTCGATAACGGGATGTCTTACCCCCGGTGAAGATCCATTCCTCCGGGATCGACTGGATCAGTGCAGCCTGCTCGACGGTCAACTTGGGCATCTCACCCGGGGGGAAATCCGCACCAGGTGGCTCGTCGCCGAGGCTGTTGCCGTTCACGCCCAGCGCGGCCCACGCCTTCTTGCTGCCGGTGGGGCCCAAGTCGGCACCGCCCCTTCGGTCGGAGCCGCCGACGAGCGCGGGTGCGATGCGGTCGGCGCCCTTGATCCACTCCTCTGAGACCGGCCAGCCCCGCGAGGACATGGATGCGCCGAGCACCTGGCCCACGGTCGGGGTCGGCCCGCCGTCCGGCTCGGGCCAGGAGAACCGCGAGAAGTACGGCTCCGGCATGGCGACCATGAAGCTGCTCCTGCGGTTCTGCGGCACGCCGAAGCCGGCGGCGTTGAGGACCTTCCACGTCGTGCGGTACCCGGCTTCCCCGAGCCGGGCTCCCATCCATCCCCGATCGACCTCGAACTCCGGGCTCTCGGCCAGGTCCGGGACGTTCTCCAGGAGCACGGCCTTCGGTTTCACCTCGCATGCCAGCTCGATGGCGGCCCGGAGGACTCTGCGCTCCTCGGTGTCCTCGTCGCGGCCGACGGTGGCCATGGACTTGACCCGTGGAAGGCCGCCGCTGAGGAGGTCGACGCCGATGATGTCAGGGCGCTCACCGAGCGGGAAATGCGCGAGGTCGATACAGATCGTGTCCCATTCGGGCCTGTTCCGCTCGATGGTGAAGCAGGCGTCGGCCTTGCTGTCGATGAGCACCACGGGGTCGAACCCGGCCTGCTCCAGGCCGAGCGCCTGCGCGCCGCACCCGGCACAGATCTCGACGGAACGGAACCGACGGGCCTCGACCGGCGCCGGGGCGGGCTCTGGCGCCGGCGGCGTCTGCTGTGAAGTGCTGAGAAGCGATGCATTGACAACAGCGCTCTGTGTCACGTCGCTCCCGGCAGGCGACGATGCAAGGCGCTGCGCATCGACGGATTCCTGAGCGACCGCCCGCAGCTCGTCATCCAGGGCGTACTCCTCGATGCCGTCGAAGAGAACGAACGGGGCGAGTCTGAGCAACCGCTTGAGGAAGTCGCGAAGTGTCTCGCGCTCGTTCAGGCCCTGGAGATCGAGGGCCTTCCAAACACGGAGAATCGCACGGACCATGTGCGGACTACCGCCGAGCGCGGCACGGCGGGCGTAGATCTGGTCGAACGCCGCTTCGCCGAGGATCTCGAGAGCGCCGTACGGCTCCGGATCGTCGGAGGCGCGTACGAGCTGAGCGCGCCACCACAGGCGGCCGAAGACGTGCCGAGTGAGGTCGGTTCCGAGGACACGGTCCTTCGGCGGCTTGGGATAGCGCCAGAACGCGACGTCCGGGAGGACGACGAGGGCGAGGAAAGCCCAGACGTCCCGAGAGGCCGCTTCGGCAGGCACCATGCCCATCTCGCCGTGCAGCAGAGCGGCAAGCTGAAGGTCGAATTCGGCGTTGCGTGTGCGGTCGGACTCGTCAGGGAAACCGGCGCTCTTGGCAAGGTCGACGACGCCTGCACGCAACTCGCGCAGCTGGGTGGCGGAGACCCTGTCCCCGCCTGTGGCCACATACACGGCGGATTCGTGGGAGAAGCCGAAGCGACCGGCCAGTTCTGCGATCGACAAGTGCTCGTATTCGTTGAAGAGCGGTTTAGCCTGCTCTGTGAGCAGTCGGGGGTAAAGGAAGCTCATCACGACACCTCGAAAATCTTGACCGCCGCCTGCAGATCCGAGGCGAACAACGCAGGTGACTGTCGTTGACGCAGACGAATGTCGGTGATCAGCTGCTCCGGGAAGAGCCGGTCGAAGAGACTCATCATGGTCGCGCCGAGCGAACCCTCTGAGAAGTCGCTGTCGTCGATGAAGTCGTCGTTGGCCAACGCGTGCTCGATCATGATGCGGGCGGCATCCGCGTATACCGCGGAGAGGACGACCCGGTCGATCGGGCGGGGCTTGCCCGCGTTCTCGAACGCGGTGGCGGTGATGGCGTTCCGCTCGTTGACGAGCAAGAGCAGCGAGCCCATGGTGGCGCTCTCCAGGCCACCGCTGATCTGCAGGTGCCATGCGGCGTTGTCGGGGAACGACGTCAGCGAGAAGTCGATCACCGCCATGGGGAACTGCGGTGCGTCGCCCTGCAGACGCAGTTCCTCACGATCGCTCCACAACACCGAGCCGGCACGGCGAGGCGAGGACGGACGAGCGTCGGGACGGCGTTCGGCCAGGACCAGGGCGGTGTCCAGTACGAGCAGGCCTCCGAGGTCCGCGCCACGCAGGACGATGTCGAACTCCGCGGTGATCACTCCACTGTCATCCAACCGTGCATGTTCTGCAGGCCCGCTGAGGTTGGAGCCCGTGGCCGTCCACACCACGGCGAGGGTCAGCGCTGCATCGGGCGGAAGACCCGACTGGGAGCGCGCACGATCGAGATCGACGCTGATGGTCCTGCGCAGGTGCAGGTCCATCTGGTAGTCCCAGTCCGGCAATGCCTCCGGCATCGGGATCTCGCCGTCGTCGGTCACCAGCAACCACGGCTCGCTGGTGACGACGTCCATGGACGGGACTCGGTACGGGAGAACTCGGCGGGTCACGGCTCCTTCACCGCCTCGACCCTGATGCCGATCTCAGTCATGGTGTCCGGTGCCGGACGTACGAGCGCACGCCATACGGTCTCGCCACCGTCGATGACACATGCGTCGACTGTGTGGACACGGCCGTCACCGTCCTCCCAGCCGACGAGCAAGGGCATGCTCGCCCCGATCGGCGGATCGGTCTCGCGCCCGCCCGTTCCGGGGAGGGTGACGGCCAGGTCGATGCGGACTCGCTGCGGACCGTCCACGGGCAGGCGGAAGTCCTGGACGAGCAGTTCGTCGTCGCCGCGATCCTCGTAGTACGGCTCTCCCACATACTGCACGCGCGGGCGCCGCCGTACGGTGCCCGTCTCACCGTTCTCCGTTCCGTACGACGCCCCGTACGCACCGGAATCTGTCGTGCTGCCGGAGGCGTATCTCTCTTCCCGACCGGAGGCTGCACCCTTCGCGGTGGTGCTGCCTGCCGAACGACGCGAGCTCTCCTCCTGCTTCGAGGCACGCGTGGTGGTGCTGCCAGGCTTGGAATAGGCCGTGGCCCCGCCGATGCCCCAGGCTCCGCCCACCAGCCCGGAGAAGAACGAACTGGCCGCGCCCAACGCGACATTGCTCGCACCGGAGCGAACACCCCCGGTCAGGGACAGCAGATCGTTCAGCGACTCGCCGATGCGCTGGAACGTCGTCCTGACGAAGGTGCTCTGCGGCCTGTCCAGCGACTGCGGGTGCCAGGCATCGTGCGTGGGCGGCTCGGCTTTCGCGTAGACCTCGTCCATGGCCTCGTCGGCACGGAAGACCCCGGCGTAGCCCTGGTTCACACTCGGCGGCTTCGGCCCCGCGTGATAGGTGACGACAAGCTCCGCAGGCCGCATCAGGCACACATGGTGTACGAGGTCCTCGATGTCGAGCATGCGCGAGGCGCGCGTGGGCTCCAGCGACGGCATGATCCGCTTCTCCAGCCCGAGTCGCCCGAGATGCTGCCTTGGTTTGCGGCACGCCAGATCGCTGCCGTCCCGCCCCGTCATTTTCTCGTACGCGGCGACGAACATGTTCAGAGGACGGGTATGCCGGGGATCCGGCACGGGGTGATCGACGCCGTCGCAGGTCACCGAGAAGCGCATGGTCGGGCCCTTGCCCTCCACGGAGATCATCTTCGGCCAGAGGTGCCACGCGATGGTCTCGGCCAAGTAGTCGGCCGCTGCGGTCGGTTCGAGCTCATCCAGGTTGGGGTCGATGACGACGATGGTCGTCCCGGTCTCCTCCGGCCCGAACGCTCGAAGCCCCAGCTGTTGGACAGCGGTCTCCGCCGCCAGGCCGACCAGCGGTTCGACGACGTCTCCTGAGATGTCGCCCCACCAATGGCGGCCTGTGTATCGGCGCTCCCCGTCTCCCTCCTGGGCCACGTAGCTCTTCCACAGGGTGCAGCCGATGAGCCGAGTCTCATAGCCGCCCTGCGGCATGCGGCATCGGGAGTGGACGAGGACGGTTCCGGACTGCGACAGCAGGTAGAAGATGCCCTTGCCGAACCCGTACGTGCCACCGCCGAGTGCCGTGTCACGTGGCTCCCCTATGTTGCGAATGAAGGAGACGAAGTCGCGCTCGGGGCCGATGGCGTCGTCGGCGCGTGTGGGGCCGCCCAGTCCTCGGGTACCGCGGTCGGAGACCGCCAGCACTCGGGCGGGACGGCGCTTGAGCGCCTCGCGCAGCGGGAAGTGCTCCGCGCTCATGGGTGCCCCGTCCAGGAGTAGCTCACGCCACGCGCCGGCGTGTGCCGGGCCGACCGTCCACATGTCGATGCGGTAGTCGACGGGCTCGGGGCATCCCTCGATGCGGGCGTCCCAGCTGTTCTGGGCGGACTCGCGCGCCAGGATGGTGAGCAGGTCGAGCTCTGGGCGTCCGAGCTGGTTGCGGATGCCCTCAGCGGCGCTGGCGCCTTCCGGTGGATAGGGCTGGGAGAACCAACGAGGCTCTGTCACGCGGGCTCCTGGACCAGGTTCTCGATCACCAGGGACACCTGCTCGGGCTCCAACGATGCGGGGATGTCACCGGACAGGTCGATGGTGTACTCGACGTCCAGGACGGACACGGGCACGCCTGCCGTGGTGAGCGCTTCACCGGTCAATCCGGGGAAGTCCGCGTCGACTTGATACCAACGCTCCTCCGTGATCGCGAAACATACGTCCTCGTAGAGGTCGACGTCGGCGAGACGGTAACCGGCCTTCGAGAGCAGTGCGAGAAGAGCTCCCTCGTCGTCGCACAGTCGAATGGCTTCGTCCACCAACTCCACGAACCGCGTGCCCACGCCGCTCGTGGTGGTGCGACGCAGCCGGAACCAGGCCAGGTAGAGCGTTCCACCGTCAGGGGCTTCGAGCTGGTCAAGCCCGTGTACCCGCGGCCGTCGACCCTCGCTGCGAGTGCTGGCCTTCACCTCGACAGCGTTGGAATCAGCCGAGAAGTCGTGGCGGTATCCCTCGGGCCCGTGCCAGATCCGGTGTGCACTCGGGTCCTTTGCAAGGAGACGGTTCAGCACGGTCAACTCACCGAAGAGTCCGGCGAGTTCCACCGGCCCCAGAGGCGGCCCCTCGGTCCGGAACAGCGACCTCCAACGGTCAAGCACCCGGTACAGCGCCTTGACGGGATTGTCCGGCAGCTCAGCTGCCTCCTCCAACACGTCCACGCACAGCTCGGTGAACAGGTCACTGAGGTCGTCGCGCAGGCAGCCCAGATCCGCGTAGGTCTGGTAGGTCTCCGCGTCCTCCAAGGGACGCTTGCGCAGCCGGAGCACTGGTCCGTCCAAGCCGGTGCGAACCTTCATGTGCGTGTGGATCGGCACCAGGAGGTGGCGGTGTCCTTCGTGATCGACGGCCACCGCGAGCGGGCCGGTGCCGGCGGCGACCGACAGCTCCGCCACTCGAAGCCGACGCTCCCCCGTACTCTGCTCGGCCTCGAGCGCGATCCAGCGCTGCTCGACGAGGCTGCGCAGTTCGTCCTCGCTCATGCGTCCTCACCGTCGACGAGGCTGTAGTCCTCCTCCTCGATCTCGATGCGCACGTTGGACAAGTCCGCGGAGATATAGCTCTCCACGGTGCTGTCGCCGTTCCGCGGTTCGGGGAAGACCAGGCCGACGCCGATCACGTGCTCCGCCGCGTCGAGCGGCGCACGGAGTTTCTTCGACGAGTCGGGCTCGGACACCTTGTCGATCGGGTACAGGACAAGCAGACCGGAGTCAGGGAGTTGCTTGCGCCGCTCCTCCTTGATCCCCTTCTCGGTCAGTTTTCCGATGTCCCCGGCGAGGTCAACTGCCGCGTCCCTGCGGCTCATCAGCGTCTTGATGTCGGCGAAGTCGGGGTCGGGGTTGGACAGGAGAAGGCGGGCACGGTTGTTCAGCCCGACGGTCACGTGAGGCGCGAAGGTGAAGTCCTGCCCCTTCCCCGCAGGGTTGCCCACGATGGCGACATTCCAGCGTCCAAGCGAGCCGGCGCTGGTGACCCGCTTGCGGATGTAGTCGCTGATCAGCGTGACGTCGTTCTCCGTGGACTTCTTGTGGAACTGGTAGTTCGACAGGAAATCGAGCACGAAGTCATGCGGCACGTCGCGGAAGACGTAGCGTCCGTCCGCAGCACGCGCCTCCACGCGGTGTGTGTTGGAGACAGCGGCGGCGACCAGCGTGCGCGCCGCGTCGATGTTCCCGCGCAACCACTCCCCGTCCGTGTGGAAGTACCGGGTCTGGACCCGCTTGCCGCCGTACGAGGAAGCTGCCACGACGGCGTCGCGCATCTTGGCAGCCGCAGTCACACGAAGGGCGGGATGTGTTCGCAGGCGCACAGCGAAGGTGAGCGGGTCCTCGTCCTCGGTCATGTAGATGTCGATGTCGCGGCGCATCTCGGTCTCGACCGTGGCCAGGTGCCGGAACCACTCGGCGAGTTCGTCGGTCATCCAGGTCCTCGGCAGGTCGGCGTACCCGTTGCGGAATCCGAACCAGCGCCCCATCTGGAGCAGGGTGTCGTACGCCGAGACCGAACGGACGAAGTAGCTGACGGACAGCCCTTCGAGGGTGAGTCCTCGCGAGAGGGTGTTGCCGCCCACGGCGATCGCGACGACCGGGCCGTTCTCGTAGTCGAGCCGCTGCTCACTGCTGGAGTTGTCCATGATGACGCGACAGCTGTCGAGCACCCCGGGCAGCTGCGGAACCAGCTCCTCGAACGGCACCTTCGTCTCGCCGAAGTCCTCGGCCGGGACGCGTTCGGTCTCCGTGTCCCACAAGACGCGCAGCCCAGAGAGGTAGTCGGGGCTCCCCAACGACTGCGCGGCCCGCTTGCTCAGAAATTCCAGGGGCCTCCTGAAACTGTTCTGGACCGCGGTGTTGACGCTGGTGTGGATCAGCATGGTGTTGTGCGAGTTGCCGGTGCCGCGCACGCGCCGGGCGGCGGTGACCAGCCAGAAGTACTCCACGGCCCGTTGCAGGGTGTCGGTGATGACGGGCTCGAAGCCTTCGACGTCGGCCCTGGTCCGGGGGCGTACGGCGGGAATGTCGTCCTTGGGTACCGAGCGGATCATGTCGTGTCCGTCGTCGACCTGCTCCGGGTCCTCACCGTCGAGGGCGTAGCGGCCGAAGAGGACTTCGGTGCCGAAGTGCCCGGCAGGCTGGGGCAGGTTGACGACGAAGTCCTTGGGATACAGGTCCTCGGCATTCGGGTCGATCAGCAGGTTCGCGAACGGGGACGCCGTGTAGCCGACGTACGCCGACCTGGGCAGGTGGCTCATGATGCTCAAGATCAGCGGATTGATCGAATTCGTGGCCACGGTGGCCTGGTCGGCCTCGTCGTCGATGATCAGCGCGGGGCAGTCCTCGAGGTAGGTCGAAGCCTGCTCGAGCCACTTGGCGAGTTTGCGCAGAACCGCAGCGTTCTTTTTCACCACGCACAGCACGTGGGTCTTGTTGCTCTTGCCGAAATACGAGGCCGGGTTCTCTTGCGGGGTGAAGTCCTTCTCCAGTCCGGTCAGTTGCGACCACAGCGAGGGATTCGGCTCCACAAGCTGCTGCACGAGGCGCGCCTGGGTCTGGCGGCGAAGCCCATTGTGGATACCGGCCAGGACAATGAAGAGCTTGTAGCCGCGATCCGCAGCCTTCGCCATGACGGACGTGAAGTTGGTCGTCTTCCCAGACTGGACGTAGCCCACCACAAGTCCACGTGTGGAGAACGACTTCTCCTTCGGGTGGTTCAGCAGGGAGACCACGCGAGTCGAGGAGTCGTCGAGGCTCTGGATCGCCTCCTTGGGCCAAACGTCCCTGCGCAGCTGGTCCGTGACTGCTGGCCAGCACTTGTCCTTGGCCTGTGGCCCCGTGTACCAGGTGTCACGGTTGCCCAGGATCACCGCGTGCGGTTCCTCGAGCTCCTTGATGCGGATCGTCTGTTGCTCGTGCCGCTCGCGGATCTGCTGCACGACTTCCGGGGCGATGCCGAACTGCTCCAGCCGCTTGACCGCCTCCGCCGGGGGAAACGAATCGAGCAGGGCCTTGAACGTGTCGTACATTCCGTCGAGTTCGTCGGTCATGGGAGTCGACCGTTCCCCGTTTCTGTTCGCTGGAGACAATCGGACTGCGAGGCACTGCGCCTCGCAGGTCAGCCCATCCGCGACGCAGACGCCTCGAAGCGCGCCGGGACGCGCCCCGCGCACACAACATCTACACGATATTGCGTGAGACGCGTCCTGATACTCAGAATCATGATCTCAATCCGGTGTGGGACCCCAGGTTTCACGAAGCCCACGCGGAAGCAGCAAATCGCGAGGATCGGGAACAACTCGCTGCCCGATACGGACAGCGCGGATCAGGAACCGCCTGAAGCCGATCTACGGGACAGCACTACGGCCTCGATCCGGTGGGCGACGTCATCGACCGGCTCGTGCTCCCAGAACCTCAGCACCGCCCAGCCGGCGGCAGTCAGGTGGTCGGTCGTCTCGCGATCACGCGCCATGTTCCGGTCGAGCTTCGTGCGCCACCATTCCGCATTGGCCCGCGGATGCGTGGCATGGTCCGGGCAGCCATGCCAGTAGCAGCCGTCGAGGAACACGGCGATCCGCAACTTACTGAAGGCTATGTCCATGCTCCGCCGCGGCATACCCGGGACGGGGTAGTGCACCCGATACCGCAGGCCATCCGCGTGCAGTAGTCGGCGTACGGCCAGTTCCGGCTGAGTGTCACGGGACACCTGACGACTCATACGCGCGGAGACCGACGGGGACGATGCGGTCGGGGACATGGCACCAGTCTCCCGTGTAAACGTCACCGCGCAAGCCACACCTCACGCGCACCAGGAGAACGACCTGCGCCGAGCACGCGCCAGCGATGTCTCCACCAGCAGGCCCACTGATGGCGTGACACGCTCTGCGTCGAATCCAAGCATCCAGCATCAGCGGAACCGACCTCGCCGCCTGTCACGCCTGCGCGATGCTGCCCGAGACGAGCTGCGAGCACAACAACATCCTGCTCGACCGTGCACTGCTAGTCGGTACGCCGCACGATCTGCACCTCGGGTTCTTCGCGAACGAACTGGAGCCGTGATGTGCTGGGATTGGCGCGGCATTGAGGCCCGTTGCCAGTCCCAGCCGGTCCAGAGCATCGACACGCAGGCGGATCACCCGACAGCTGACAAGTCGATCAGCATTCCTTCTGTCGATGGGATGGCCCCGTAGGCTGCCCAAGATGATTGAGACCATCATCCTCGACATCGGCGAGACCCTCACCCGCGACGACCGCTTCTGGCACTCCTGGGCGGACTGGCTAGGCATCCCCCGCCACACCCTCTCCGCCCTCGTGGGAGCCGTCGTCGCTCAGGGCCGTGACAACGCGGACGCCCTACGGCTGGCTCGCCCCGGCATCGACGTGGCAGCCGAGTACCACGCCCGTGAGGCGGCCGGCCGGGGCGAGTTCCTCGACGAGACGGATCTGTACGACGATGTGCGTCCGGCCCTGTCCGGACTCCGCAAGCTCGGTGTCCGTGTCATCGTCGCCGGGAACCAGACCTCTCGCGCCGGAGAGTTGTTGCGCGACCTCGATCTGCCCGTCGACCTCGTGGTCACGTCCGGGGACTGGGGCGTGGCGAAGCCGCGTCCGGAGTTCTTCGAGCGCGTTCTGGAAGTGGCCCAGGCCGCACCGAGCGAGACGGTGTACGTCGGTGATCACCCGGCCAATGACATCTTCCCCGCGAAGGCCGCCGGGCTACGGGCGGCGCACATCCGTCGCGGACCGTGGGGCCATCTATGGGCAGACGACCCGGAGTTGAGGGCGGCGGCCGACTGGCGGATCGAACACCTCGCTCAGCTCACCACGATCGTCGCGGGCTGAGGAGTACGGGCACCGATCAGGACCAGCGAAGCCATTCGCGAACACACCGCGTATCCACACGAGTACGGTTCGAAGCAGACGACTCGTACTGGAGCCTGTATGTCCGCACACGCCGACGGTGGGGTAGGCAGGCGACTCGCCTACTACCGCAGCGTCATGCGCCCGAAGATGACGCAGCAGCAGCTCGCGGACGCCGCGTGCGTCGCCCTCGGCACCATCCGCAAGATCGAGCGAGGAGAACGTGGCGTCACCGATGTCACGCTGGAAGCCCTCGCGGCGGCTCTCGGTGTCGATCCGAGCCGTCTGCGCGTCGACCGCGGTCCTGTACACACCCGGGTTCGCGAAGCGCTGCCCGCCCTCTCCGCGGCGATCGCCGCCTACGACGTCCCGGACGACGGTCCGGTCCGCCCCCTCGGCGAGCTTCGCGCTGCCGTCGCCGAGGCCTCTCGCTGGCGCCTTGCAGCCCAGTACACGCGCATCGTCCGCGAAGTCCCCGACCTGCTCGCCGAACTTGCTCACGCCTATCACGGGTCGGCCGCCCACGAGCGACGCGAGCCGGCCGCGCTCTTGGTCACGGCCTACCGTGCGGCGGACGCCGTGGCTTTCAAGTTCGGTGCGCATGACCTGTCCGCGCGTCTCGTCGAACTGATGCGTTGGGCCGCCCCCGACGCCGACGATCCCCTCCTGGCCGCAACCGTCGCCTACGTGCGTACGGAGATCTTCTTCGCCGCACACGCTCATGCTCCCGGGCTGCGCACGCTCGAGGATGCCATCGACTCGGCGCCCGTCCCGAGCACCGTGCCTGCCATCGCTGCGAGGGGAGCTCTCCACATGAGGGCCGCGGTCATCGCCGGGCGGGCACGGGACGCCACGGCCTCGGCAACTCACCTCGCCGAAGCTCGGGCGCTCGCGGACCATGTGCCCGAGTCCGTCTACCGCGGGACGGCATTCGGACCCGACACCGTCCGCATTCATGAAGTGTCCGTGGCCGTCAGCCTCGGAGACGACCACGTCGATCGTGCTCTCACAGCCGCACACGACTGGAAACCACCCGCCGAACTACCGGCTGAACGACGCTCGGGCTTCTACATCGAACTGGCCCGAGCGCAACTTTGGGCCGGGCTCGCGGATCACGCGTTCGAGTCCCTGAAACTGGCCCGTCGGATCGCCCCGCAGCACACCCGAGAACACCCCTGGGTCCGTGAAGACGCCTCCACGCTGCGTCGCTTGAAGCGGACCGATTCGGAGGCGCTCACGGGCTTCGCCGAGTGGTGTGCAGCAAACTGATCTCCCCGTAGTACCCCTCGCCGGGGTACTTGTGCCCCTTGCAGGCCGTGAGCATCTGTCCGACACGTCGGGACCAGCAGATGGGAACAGGGATGTCTGAGGCGATCCCGTTCGCGCCGCCCACCCTCATCAAGGGTGGCGTGAGCATCGCTCGACCGCACGGGAATCTGCCATGGCTGCCGCCCCTAGGAACGATCCGGCACGTCGAGGCAGGTACGCACTTCGAGGCGATTCGAGCCGGCCAGACTCTTGGGCGAGCCGTGCTGACCCTGCTCGGTGAGGCGTCGGGGGCGGTGATCTGCGATCCGTGGAGCCGCATTCACTACTTCCTGACCAAGCCGTCATCGACGACCGGGTGGAACGTACGAGAGACAACTGTGTGCGGAACTGCCACTTACGTCGTCGTTCCACCGCTCGACGCCAAGGAAATGCACCTGCACTGGGCGGTGCCGCCACCTCCTGATCGTCCGTTCACACCGGTGGACCAGTTGCGTCAGGCGTTCCACGCAGCGGTCGAAGCGCACTACGGCCCGCGGACGGAGCGACGCTGATGGGTGCGGAACCGGCCCATGAGGTTGTCGATGCATTTGACGCCCTGGTCGGTCACTGCCTCGGCTGCCACCGCTGCCGCAAAGCCCCGGATCAGATGTGTCCGGCAGCCCGGCCGTTGCACGACAGCTGGAAAGCGGCCTGGAAGAGGGGGCGTCACGGTGATCTGCGGACGATGTGACCGAGCAATCGTGGCCGGTGAGACCTACGACGAACACGACAAGGTCTCGTCCTCCGCCGGTGGAATCACGATCTACCTGCACAAGCGGTGCCCGTCGATGTCTTCGCGCAGTAGGCGCCAGGGGCGTGACAGGCCGCTTGCGGGACCAGCCTGAGGTCAGCCACCCCGCACCACGACGCACCCGCCCCCACGATTACGGCAGCTCAAGCACGAGGGTGCAGGATAGGACCATGACAACCAAGGTCTACTTCGACATCACCATCAACGACGAGCCCGCCGGCCGTATCAACTTCAACCTCTTCGAGGACGTCGTCCCGAAGACCGCGGAGAACTTCCGCGCGCTGGCCACCGGCGAGAAGGGCTTCGGTTTCGCCGGGTCGTCCTTCCACCGGGTCATCCCGGACTTCATGCTCCAGGGTGGCGACTTCACCCGGGGCAACGGCACGGGTGGCAAGAGCATCTACGGTGAGAAGTTCGCCGACGAGAACTTCAAGCTCAAGCACGACCGTCCGGGCCTGCTGTCGATGGCCAACGCGGGCCCGAACAGCAACGGCTCGCAGTTCTTCATCACGACGATCGTGACGGGCTGGCTGGATGGCAAGCACGTGGTGTTCGGCGAGGTCGCCGACGAGGCCAGCATGGCGGTCGTCAAGAAGATCGAGTCGCTCGGCTCGGGCAACGGCGCGACCTCGGCGAAGATCACCATCGCCGAGTCCGGTCAGCTCTGACACCTGCGGTCTCCGCGGACGGCCGGTGCGGTATCCATCGCCCCGGCCGTCGCGTACTGGTCAGGTCGGTCAGGGGATCAGCAAGTACACCTTGCAGTCCGCGCACCCCTTGTGCTCGCTCAGCTCGGTGTTCCCGGCGCCGTTCTCGATGGTCATCTTTCCGGAGGCGTGCTTCCAGCCCTGCCACTTCCCGTCGACCTTGATACGGACCCAGGCGTCACCCGCGCAGTCGCCACCCGAGTACTTCTTGGTCCATGAGGTGTACTCGTCGGAGAAGGCGTAGTACTTGGAGCCGCAGCTACGCGTCCAGAACTCGTCGTCGGCGGCCGCCGGTGATCCCACGGCGATGACCGCGCCGAACGCCGCGGCGAGGGCTACAGCGCCGGACTTCAGTCGATTACGCATGTGTTGTTCCCCCATGTCGTCGAGATGCCCGGATGGCGCGGGCTCTGGTCCGTGTCGCCCGTGCCGGGTCGTTGTCCAGCGTGGTCCATGTCGACTTCGGGGGGTACCTACAAAGTTGCAGGGTGCCCCGGGGTGAGGCGCCTCTTTCCCTGGCCCGCTTTGAGTAGGAGTACTCATGCCCGGCTTGTCGATCAGGCACAGACTTCGGGCATGAGACGACGACTTGCCGGACCCGCCAGGACGAACAGCGTTTTCGGCCGTACGACGCTTTCGGCACTGTCGGCGCTGTGTGTGCTGGGACTTGCCGCCTGCGGGACCGAGCGGGCGGAAGACAAGGGGGCGTCCGCCCGAGCCGAGGGCCGGGTCGCCGCCTCCCCTGCTTCCCCCGCCACCCCTGCCGCCACCCCCGCCTCCGCCCCCTCCTCCGAGGAGACCGAGGGCGCCGACTTCCTCCCGTTCATGGAACTGCTCCTCGACATCGCCGAGCCGTGCCTGCCGTCGGATCTCCCGACCGCACCTCCGCCGGAGGAGTTGGCGGAGCAGGAGAAGGTGGAGGCGAGAGAGCTCGGCGCCACGGTCCCGCCCGAGGAGCCCCTGCCCGTGCCCGTGCCGGACGACGCGGTGCCCACCAGCGAGCCCAGGGATCCCGAGGACGCCAGGAAGGAGACGGAACTGAGCTCCGTGGAGAAGTGCGAGGCCCCTCTCCACGTCGACCGCATCACCAAGGCCCTCGAGAAGACCCCCGACCCGACCGCGACCCAGGTGACCAAGGCGCTGCACGACCTCGGCTACATCGCAGAGCGCGTCCACACGCCCCCGCGCGCCGCCGGCCACGTCGAGTTCACCCTCGACCTGCGCGTGATGGACGGCCGGCTGTGCCTGTCGGGAAGCACCACCGGCACGAGGACGACCATCGAGGCGTACGGCGGCTCCCCCGAGGTCGAGTGCCAGGACGTGCGGCGCACGAGCTGACCGCCGAGGGCCTCACCGTCCCCAGTCGGCCCGCGTCAACTCGTACTCGACCTCCCCGTGCTCGGACCCCTCGATCGCCTCCGGCCACTCACTGCTGAACCCCCGTACGAAGGTCAGCCCCGCCTTCTCCATCACCCGTCGGGACCCCGTGTTGACCGTCATCGTGTTCGCGGTGACGCGTTCCACGCCCAGCTCGCCGAACCCCTTGTCGATCAGCGCCCGACAGCCCTCGGTGGCGTAACCCCGGCCCCAGGCGGCCTTGTTCAGCCGGTAGCCCAGCTCCACGACCTCGGCACTGTGTTCCTCCAGTGGCCGGAACTCGAACCATCCCAGGAAGACACCCGTCGTCTTCTCCTCGGCGGCCCAGAAGCCGCGGGTGCCGAGGCAGGGGTAGTCGTGGAGGAGGTGCGGGAGGGAACGGGTGCGGATGGCGTCGAGGGACGTCGGTCTGCCGCCGTTGAGGTAGCGCATGACGTCGGGGTCGTTGTCCAGCGCGAACAGGACCGCGACGTCGGCGTCGGCCTCGGTGAAGGCGCGCAGCCGCAGCCGTTCGGTGGTCAGGAAGACATCCATGGCGCGATCCTCGTCATCGTCCGGCGAACACGTCAGCGGCGGTTCGAGTCGTATCCCAGCGACCTCGTGAACTCCTCGACGGCCTCCGCCAGTTGTTCCGGCTCTTCGAGGTGTACGTCGTGACCGGCTCCCGCCACCACCGTCACCCGCGTGTCCGGGCGCAGCTCCCGCATGTCGGTGGCCTCCGTCGGACGCATCGTGCCGTTCTCGCCCTGGACCACGAGTGTCGGGCAGGTGATGCGCGACCACTCCTGCCAGTAGGCGTTCTCGGCCAGTTCGGCCAGTGAGTCGACCATGCGGTCCCGGTCGAAGCGCGGGTGCCAGCCGTCCGCGCGTTCCTCCAGCCCCCTCGCCCACCCCTCGTGACCGAGGAAGTCCGCGGCCTCGGCGAAGGACCGGAACGGCGTCGGCCAGCCGTCCAGCCATCCCCTGATCTGCGCCGGTACGTCCGGACTCGGACCGGCCGGACCGGCCTCTACGAGGACCAGCGCGTCCACCAGTTCCGGGCGGGCGGACGCCAGCAGCATCGCCGTATGCCCGCCGAGGGACTGGCCGATGAGGGTTACGGGTGCCAGTGCGAGTTCCTCGATCAGGGTCGCCGCGTCGTCGACGTAGGCCGCGCGGGTCACTTCGGGCGGGCGGCGGGTGCTGGCGCCGTGGGCGCGGGCGTCGTACGACACCACGCGGAAGCCGAAGGTGAGGAGGCGCGGGATCAGGGCGTCCCACTCCCCCATGTGGCCGGCCAGGCCGTGCAGGAGGAGGGCGGTGCGGGGCGCGCCGGGGCGGGGGTGGTCGCGGTGGGCGATGCGGGTGCCGTCGGACATGGTGACGTGGCTCAAGGGTGCCCCCGGTTCTCTGTGACGGCCCGTTTCCGCGGCAGGCGCCAGGCAGCCCGTCTCCTGTGACTGGCCGCCCGTCTTCTATGACTGGTTGCCCGTCATCTGTGACCGCCCTGTTGCCGGAACTGTGGGCTCCGTCACAGCCGTAGAGATCGAGCGCTGTTGGACTCGGCGTTCAGGAGATCACACCAGGGGGCACGATGGCTTGGCTGAGCTTGCTGTTGCTCGTGATCGCGGCGATCACGGCCGTCGCGCTCACCGGGCAGGGCTTCGGCCGCCTGGCCGACCGTGGCATACGGCGATCCGGCCTCCCGGTGATACTCCGCAGCGTCGCCGCGCTCGCCGGTGCCGCCGCGGTCGCCTTCTACGCCCTCGGGCTGCTGGGGGTCATCGGCGCGATCATGACGGCACAGGACGGGGGCACGGACTCGGCCCCGCCGCAGTCCTGCCGTACGGCGGGCTGGTGGGAGCGGCACGAACAGGGCATCGAGATCGTCGACTGGTCGGTGAGCTACCTGCCGCTCGGGTTCGTGTGCGAGACCAGCGACGGCGGGAGCTACGACAACGGTGACGTGCCGGGGTACGTCAATCCCGCCGCCCTGGGCCTCGCTCTCACCGCCGCCGGGTGCGCCGTCGGCTCGGGATACGCGACGGAGCTCCGCACCCGCAGGCGCGAGGCTCGGCAGGAGGGCCTGGAGGAGGGCCGGTAGGAGTGTCTTCCAGGGGCGGCGTTAGCCTCGGGACATATCGAACGTGATCGCCAGGAGTCGCACGAGCGGTACGACCAGTGCGAGCAGTACGGGTAGCGCGCGTCACGTCAGTTCTCAGGAGGCAGGCATGGCGAAGGTTCCCAGCGCGGTGGTCGCGGCGGGCGGGCTCGTCGGTGGGTACGGCGTGGCCCGTTGGACCAAGAAGCGACAGCTGGGCGGGGTCGTGCTGACGGTCGCCGGGGCCGCGGCCGCGCAGCAGTGGCGGCAGCAGGCGGGCGGGAAGGCCGCGGGTGCGCTGACGGCCGCGTATGTCGCCGCCTTCGCGGGGTCGCATCCGCTGGCCAAGAAGGTGGGCGCCTGGCCCGCGGTGTTCGGGGTGGCGGGGGCGGTGGCCCTGGCGTCGTGGGCGGTGGCGGACCGGCAGGGCTGAGGGGCGCCCGTCGCCACCTCTCCGGCAGAGGCCGCCCGGCCCTTATATCGCGCGCCGCGAACGGGTCCTCGCCGGTACCGTCTCGTCCGACGCGAGGGGAATGGGCAGGATGAAGCTGGGGATCACGGAGCATCGGGTGCGGCTCGGTCCGGAGGAGTACCGGGTGTTGCGTACGACCGGGCTGCGCCGTGCGCTGTGCGGTGACACCGGGCACTGGCTGGACTTCTGGGTGGACCGGGAGGCCGCCGCGGAGCTGGCCGCGGCCTGGCTGCTGGCCGCACGCTCGCCCCGCTCGCTGGTGCACGTGCCGCTGCGGAAGCGTGACGAACGGCCCGTGGGGCCCCATCCGCCCGCGCCGCATCAGGCCCGTGACCTGCTGCTGGTGCATCACTCCCGGCAGTTCCCGGCCTCCCGCTGGAAGGCGGTCCGGGCCCGGCTGGGGCAGGGCAGCCCACACACGGTCGAATTCCGCCGGGCCGACTTCCCCGCCGGCGAGGACCGCCCCGTCACCGGTGCCCATCACGCCGAGTTCCGCGACCGGGTCCGGCTGACCACCGCCGCCGACACCCTCGTGCTGAGCGGCAGCGCCCTGCCCTTCGCGGACGCCGCCGCGGACTTCCTCGACCTGGCCGACACGGGGCCCGGCTGGGACATCCGGTGCCGGTCCGACGGGCACGCGTGCGCCGAACTGCACCCGACCTCCGGTCTGCTGGACCATTCGGTGCCCCTGGTGCATGTCGAGTACTGCCCGGACTGGGAGCCCGCACCGGCAGGCGGCTAGTCCCGGTGCGTCAGCACGTTCACCACCTGCCCGTTCGGGTCCCGCACGAAGAAGCGCCGTACGCCCCACTCCTCGTCCCGCAACTCCCGTACGACGTCCGCGCCCGCGGCCACCACCTGCGCGTACACCGCGTCCACGTCCTCGACCTCCACGCTGAGGTCGGGCACGACGGGGGCCGTGCGTTCGTCGGTGAAGAAGCTGATCTGGGCAGTGGGGTTGGCGGGTGAGGCGAGGGTGACCACCCATCCCATGTCCATCACCTCGCGGAAGCCGAGGAGGCCGTAGAAGTCACGGCTGGCCTTCATCGCCTCCTCCGACTCGACCTGGAAGTCGGGCATGATCCGGCGCACGGTCATGGGTACGTCTCCTCGCAGTCGCCGTCGGCTTTCTGTTATCGCCGCTCCCACCCTCGCGTCTCCTGACCGTCCCCAGCCACAGGCACGCGAGGAATGACACCCGTGACTTCGACTTCACTGATCAGTCGCCGCACCATGCTCAAGGCAACCGGAGCCGTCGGTACCGTCGGAGCCTTCGGTGTCGGTACGACCCTGGCGGCGCCGCCCGCCTCGGCCGCCGGCTCCGGGTACGCGCACCCGGGTCTGCTGCACACCGGCACGGACCTGGCCCGTATGAAGTCCAAGGTGAGAGCGGGTGCCACGCCCTACACCGCCGGATACGCCCGGCTGACGGCCAACCGGCATGCGCAGAGCGGCTGGACGCCCAACCCGCAGGCGACCATCACCCGCGGCGGCTCCGGCCAGAACTACGCGATCCTCTACAACGACATCCACGCCGCGTACCAGAACGGCCTGCGCCACCACGTCAGCGGTGACAGCGCCCACGCCGACACCGCCGTGGCGATCCTCAACGCCTGGTCCGCCAAGCTCACCACGCTCGCCGGAAACGCGGACCGGTTCCTCGCCGCCGGGCTGTACGGCTACCAGATCGCCAACGCCGCCGAACTCGTCCGTGACCACCCGGACTTCGAGCTCGACCGCTTCAAGGAGTTGCTGTCCGGGGTCTTCGCGCCGCTCAGCGACAGCTTCCTCGTCAAGCACAACGACGCGGTGGTCTCCAACTACTGGACCAACTGGGACCTCGCCGCCATGGCCTGCGTGCTGGCCACCGGCATCTTCTGCGACGACAAGGCCCAAGTCGGCCGCGCGGTCGACTACTTCAAGCACGGCGAGGGGCTCGGCTCGATCAAGAACGCGATACCTGTGGTCCACGACGACGGGCTCGCCGAGTGGTTGGAGGCGGGGCGTGATCAGGGGCACGCGCTGCTCGGGGTCGGGCTGATGGGCACGTTCTGCGAGATGGCGTGGAACCAGGGCGTCGATCTGTACGGCTATGACGACAGCCGCTTCCTCAAGGGGGCCCAGTACGTGGCGAAGTGGAGCATGGGTGGGGAGGTGCCGTTCACCGCGAACACGCGCGCCAAGGGGGCCGTCAACGGCTGGTCGGGGTCGGAGACGGTGACCGGGGCCGCGGGTGTCGATCCCGCCATGACCCGGCCCATCTGGGCGATGATCGCCGGCCACTACACCAAGCGGCGGGGGTTGTCCGCCTCGTACCTCACCCGGATCGCCGCGAAGTCCGGGCCGGAGGGCGGAGGTGGGGACTACGGGCCCAACAGCGGTGGGTACGACCAACTGGGCTTCGGGACGCTGGCGTTCACGCGGGACAGGTCGACGACGTCCGCGAGCCCCTCCGCCACGGCGTCCGGTGCGGCACCGGACCCTCGCCCGCAGACCGGCTCCTCCGCGACCGCGTCCGCGACGCCGGCTTCCGGTAAGGACCTTGCGGCCACCGGGTCCACCGACGTCGTCGCCTGGAGCGCCACCGCGGGAATCACTGCCGTCGCGGGAGGCCTGCTCCTGCTCCGCCGCCGGGACAAGACCCGCCGCGGGACCGCCGAGTAGGTTCTCGCCCCCGCCGCCCCTACCCGTCCCATCCCCAGGGGCGGCCGCCCTTTCGATCCCGCCCCTTCGACCCCGCCCCAGGGGGCTCCGCCCCCTGGACCCCATCGGCCCCGAAAGGCCTCGTCCTCAAACGCCGGACGGGCTCAAAGACACGACGCGAACCCCCACCGAAGCCGCACAGGCCGCCGCAGGCATCCCCCACTCACGCCGCAGCCGACCGCGCCCCCGGAGCCACCGCCGTCAGCGGGCGTGCGACGTCCTCCAGCGACCGCCGCTCCGCATTCACCGCCAACACCGCCGCCACCAGGCCCGCGACGCACATCAGGGCCGCGCCGATCTGGAAGGCGAGGACGGTGTCGCCGACGTGGCCCGTGCCGGTCAGGTCGGCGAACAGCAGGGGGCCGCTGATGCCGCCCGCTGCCGTGCCGAGGGCGTAGAAGAAGGCGATCGACATGGCCCGCGTCTCCATCGGGAAGATCTCCGACACCGTGAGGTACGCACTCGACGCGCCCGCCGACGCGAAGAACAGCACCGCGCACCAGCAGGCGGTCAGCGTCGTCGCGTCCAGCGCGCCGCGGTCGAACAGCCAGGCCGTGCCGAAGAGCAGCAGCCCCGACAGCAGATACGTCGACGAGATCATCACCCGGCGACCGACCGTGTCGAACAGCTTGCCGAGCAGCAGCGGGCCCATGAAGTTGCCGATCGCGATCACCGCGAAGTAGTAGCCGGTGCTCCCGGTCGGGACGTCGTAGAACGTCGTCAGGATCGCCCCGAAGCCGAAGGTGATCGCGTTGTAGAGGAACGCCTGTCCGATGAAGAGAGCGAAACCGAGGACCGCCCGCCGCCGGTACTTCGAGAACACCGTCCGGCCGATCTCGACGAACGTCACGCTGCGCCGCTGATGGATCGTGAGCTCGGCGTCAGGGGACGGCGGCGGCAACGGCTCGCCCCGATCCGCCTCCACCCGCTCCTCGATCGAGGACACGATCCGTTCCGCCTCCTCGTCCCGCCCGTGGATCAGCAACCACCTCGGACTCTCCGGGACATGACGCCGTACCAGCAGGATCACCAGCGCCAGCACCGCGCCCAGCGCGAACGTCAGCCGCCACCCCACGTCCTTCGCGAACACGGACGTGTCCAGCGCGACGATCGACAGCAGCGAACCTCCCACCGCGCCCAGCCAGAAGCTTCCGTTGATCATGAGGTCGACCCGCCCCCGGTACTCCGCCGGGATCAGCTCGTCGATGGCCGAGTTGATCGCCGCGTACTCGCCCCCGATCCCGAACCCCGTCAGGAACCGGAACGCGAAGAACCACCAGGTGGAGAAGGAGATCGCGGTCAGCGCGGTCGCCGCGAGATACACCGCCAGCGTGATCATGAACAGCTTCTTGCGGCCCCATTTGTCCGTCAGCCGGCCCCAGAAGAGTGCCCCCGCGCACGCCCCCGCCACATACAGGGCCGCCGCCATCCCGGTCACCTGGCCGGAGGAGATCGGCAGCCCGCTCCCCGGTTCCGACAACCTCCCCGCAATGTTGCCGACGACGGTCACCTCCAGGCCGTCGAGGATCCACACGGTGCCCAGCCCGATGACGATCGTCCAGTGCCAGCGTGACCATGGCAGCCGGTCGAGTCTCGCGGGGATGTTCGACGTCACGGTCCGGCCGGTCTCGGCCTCGGCAGTGGTCATGGGCACCCTCCTCCTCATCGAGTGAGAACCCCGGCCGAGTGCCCAGAAGGGGCCCGCCCTACGCCCGTCAGAGCCCCGACCCGCGCCTGCCCTACGCCCCCAGCGCCCGCGACACCGTATAGATCAGCAGCCCCGCCAACGAACCCACCACCGTGCCGTTGATCCGGATGAACTGCAGATCCCGTCCGATATGAGCCTCGATCTTCCTCGTCGTGTGCTCGGCGTCCCAGCCCGCCACCGTGTCCGTGATGAGCAGGGTGATCTCCCGGCGGTACGTCGTCACCACGTACACCGCAGCCCCCTCGACCCACCCGTCGACCTTGGCCTGCAACCGGGGCTCCACCGCCATCCGCGCCCCCAGCGACAGCAGCGACGCCCGCACCCGCAGCCGTAGCTCACTGCGCTCGTCCTCGGCGGCGGAGACGATCATCGACCGTACGGCGGTCCAGGCGGACGCGATCAGGTCCTGGACCTCGCCGCGTCCGAGGACCTCCCCCTTGAGCCGCTCGACACGCGCCCGCGTGTCCGTGTCGGACTGCAGATCCGAGGCGAAGTCCGTCAGGAAGCGGTCCAGCGCGCCCCGCGCCGGATGCGAGGGCATGTCCCGCATCTCCGTCACGAACCGCAGCAGTTCCTTGTAGACCCGCTCGCCGACCCTCTTGTCGACGAAACGGGGGGTCCAGCCGGGCGCGCCGCCCTGCACCGCGTCCATGACCTGTTCGTCGTGGAGGACCAGCCAGTCGTGTGCCCGCGTCACCACCAGGTCCACGACCCGCCGGTGCCCGCCGTCCGCGACGATCTTGTCCAGCATCTTCCCGATGCCCGGCGCGATCTCCTGCGCGTCGGCCCGCCGGGTGATCGCCTCCCCCACGACCGCCTGCACATCGGAGTCCCGCAGCACGGTCAGCGCCCCGCGCAGTGCCGCCGAGAGCTCCGCCGTCACCCGGTCGGCATGATCGGGCTCCGCCAGCCACGCGCCCAGCCGGCTGCCGATGCCCACCGCCCGCAGCCGTTGGCGTACGACGTCCTCGGAGAGGAAGTTCTCGCCGACGAACTCGCCCAGGGAGACGCCGAGCTGGTCCTTCTTGTTCGGGATGATCGCGGTGTGCGGGATGGGCAGACCGAGCGGGTGACGGAAGAGGGCCGTGACCGCGAACCAGTCCGCCATCGCACCCACCATCCCCGCCTCGGCGGCCGCGGCGACATAGCCCGCCCAGGCACCCGCCCCCTGCCCGGAGGCGACCTTGGCGAGCACGTACACGACCGCCACGAACAGCAGCAGCCCGGCCGCCGTGAGCTTCATCCGGCGCACGCCGCGCTGCTTCTCCTCGTCGGCGGCGCTGAACGCGGTCATCGCGCGGTTACCGGCGGCGACCGGGCGGGCATGCTGCTCTACGTCAGCGGTATCCGATTCGTCTGGTTTCGTGCGTTCCATCCACTCCACCCGTTCGTGATCCCCGGGACACATTGTCCCTTCCTGACCGACTCCTGGAACGGAACAGGAGTTCCCGGCGTCTGTCAGGAAGGGGGAGCTCACTCCTGAACTCCGGTGGCCCAATGGGGGGTCTGTTCAAACACCCCTCACCGCATGACGCATCATGAGGTGATCACATCGGAGCCTCGGGCTCCCGTCTGCCCGAGGAGATACGCACCGCATGACCAGACGTAGTGGTTATGCCCTGCTTTCCGCGATGATCGCCCTGATCGTGGCGCTCTCCGCCGTCATATACGTCGGTGTCGCCGCCGACGACGGCAGCACCGACCAGCGCAACACCGTCGCCCAGGGCGCCGCCCCGCACAACCCCGCCGCCCCCGCCTCCACCGGCACCTGGGTCGGCGCATGGTCCACCTCCCCGGCGGGCGCCGAGCCCGGCACCGAGGCCGAGGGCATGGCGGGCCGCTCGGTGCGCAATGTCGTGCACGCCTCCATAGGCGGTACGAGTGCCCGCATCACGCTCTCCAACCTCTACGGCCAGTCGCCGCTGACCATCACCCACGCGTCGATCGCCGTCGCCGCGGGCAGCGACACCGCCGCCGCGACCGCGCAGACGATGCGGCGCCTCACCTTCGGCGGCAACACCACGGTCGTCGTCCCGGCCGGCGGCCAGGTCATGAGCGACGCGGTCCGCATCGCCATCGCGTACGGCAGTGACGTCCTGGTCACCACCTACTCCCCCACGCGGTCCGGGCCGGTCACCTACCACCCGCACGCCCGCCAGATCTCCTACGTCGCCGCCGGTGACCTCACCGAGGACGTGACGGGGACGGCGTACACCGAACAGACCCCGTACTGGCGCTACCTGACCGCGCTGGACGTGCTGAGCAACGAGTCCGACGGCACGGTCGTCGTCCTCGGCGACTCGCTGACCGACGGCATCACCTCCACCGAGGGCGCCGACCGCCGCTGGACCGACGTCCTTTCGGACCGGCTGCGCACCGCGATCGAGGCCGGCCGCGACCTGCCCCGCTACAGCGTCGTCAACCAGGGCATCAGCGGCAACCAGGTCCTCGCCAACGGCCTCGGCCGCCCCGCCGACAACCAGAGCGGCCTGGGCCGCTTCGGCCGGGACGTGCTCGGCCGTACGAACGTGAAGGTCGTCGTCATCGACCTCGGCGTCAACGACATCCTCCGCAACCCGAGCCTCGCCGACCCCGACAAGATCCTCGACGGCCTGCGCACGATGGTCCGCCAGGCCCACGCCCGCGGCATCAAGGTCGTCGGCGCGACCCTGATGCCCTTCCAGGGCCACCGCGGATACACGGGGGCCAGGGAGGACGTCCGGCAGCGGATCAACGCCGCGATCCGCGACGGCAAGGTCTACGACGCGGTCGTGGACTTCGACGAGGCGCTCAGGGACCCGTACAACCCGAGGAGACTGCGGTCCGACTACGACTCGGGGGACCGTCTCCACCCGAGCGACAAGGGGTACGCGCGAATGGCGGAGGCCTTCGACCTGGAGGATCTGAAGGGCTCGGCGCCGGCGGAGCTGTAGGGCGGGGAGGGGCCGGGCGTCAGCCTCGTACGGTCCTGGGCGTCAGCCTCGTACCGCCTCGGCCGTCAGTCCTCGTACCGCCGCCGGTCCCGCCTCTCCCGGCGCAGCTCTCGGTGCTCCTCCATCGCCTCGCGGACCTGATCCATGGCGTCACGGTGGACATCGTGGAGGTCGAGCGGATCGTGACGGGAAGAGCCCAGCTCCCGGCGCGCGTTCTTCCGCTCCAGCCGCTCCAGCCGCCGCTCCTCCTTGAGCCGCTGCCGCTCCGCCCTGGGCAGCTTCCGGTACACCTCGACGCCACCCATCAGCGCGAGCCCGGTGACGATCACCCGCGGGGCCTGTGGATCGTCCGGCTCCTCGTGCGCGCGCTCGTCGAAGCCGCCCATGATCCCGAGCCCGCGTACGACGACCTCGACACCCGGCGGCACGATCACCTCGATACCGCCCATGATCGCCACGCAGTTGATCTCGACCTCACGGTCCGCGAAGTTCGCCTCCCGCAGATCGATCTCGCCGCCGCCCCAGAAGGCGAAGCCGGTGAACCGCTTCGGCACGGTCCAGCGCCCCTTGCGCTGGAACCCGGCCATGACGGCGACACCCCACGTCGACGAGCCCTCGCCGCCCGTGATCCGCGAGGCCCAACTCCCGTCCGCGACCGGCTCCTTGAACAGGTTCACCGCCGGGCCCGGCGCGGTCGGCAGATCCCGCGTGATCGGTGTCAGCTCGCCGTAGGTCCGCGCCTTGTACGTCGCGTCCAGCCGCTCCTCGAACTCCTCCATGTCGAGGCGGCCCTCCGCGAGGGCGTCCCGCAGGATCTCGGCCACTCGCTCACGGTCGGCGTCGGAGGCGCGAAGGTCCGGGAGTTCGTCGTCCGTCATACACAGAAGCCTACGAGTTCGAACGTTCCCGCACTATGCGGTCGCCCGCTCGGCATACATCTTGGCGATGACCGCCTCGATGTCCGGCTCCCGCACCGACAGGTCCGCCAGCGGATACTCCGCCGCGATCCGCGCCACCAACGGCGCCGCAGACTCCCCCGCCGGGAACGCCAGCCACTGCCGCGGCCCCTCCACCTTCACCACCCGGGCGGGCGCCGCCTCGATCGGCGGCAGCTCCCGCTCCAGGTCCACCACCAGGATCCGCTCGCTCTCCCCCGCCTCGTGCAGACCGGCGAGCGGGCCGTCGTACATCAGACGACCATGGTCGATCACCATCACCCGTGAGCAGAGCTGCTCGATGTCCTGGAGATCATGCGTGGTCAGCAGCACGGTCGTGCCGTTCTCGGAGTTCAGCTCCCGCAGAAAACCACGCACCTTGGCCTTGGAGATGACGTCGAGGCCGATCGTCGGCTCGTCCAGGTACAACACCTCGGGGTCGTGCAGCAGCGCCGCCGCGATGTCGCCGCGCATCCGCTGGCCCAGCGAGAGCTGGCGCACGGGTACGTCCAGCAGGTCCGCCAGTTCGAGGAGTTCGACACAGCGGTCGAGGTTCTCGCGATACCGGGCGTCCGGGATCCGGTACATGCGGTGCATCAGCTTGTACGAGTCGATCAGCGGCAGATCCCACCACAGCGTCGTCCGCTGCCCGAACACCACCCCGATCCGGTGCGCGAGCCGCGACCGCTCCCGGGACGGATCGATGCCCGCCACCCGCAGCCGGCCCCCGCTCGGCGTCAGGATGCCCGTCAGCATCTTGATCGTGGTCGACTTCCCGGCACCGTTCGGCCCGATGTACCCGACCATCTCACCCCGCGCCACCCGGAAGGAGATCGAGTCGACGGCCCGCACCTCACGCCGCTCCCGCTTCATGAACCCGGTCTTCTTGCGCACGTCGAAGACCTTCTCGACGCGGTCCAGCTCGATGAAAGCCTCGCCCATGACCTCGCCCACGACCCCTCAGTTCCCTGTGCTCTGATACGTCCGCAACCCGGCCCGCCACGCCAGCCCAGCCAGCACACAACACGCCACCGCCACCAGCGGCGACAGGAACGCCACCCACTGGGGCAGCCCGAGCGGCAGCGGCACGCCCAGCACATACGTCGCCGGCAGCCAGTTGACGAAGGCCAGCGGGAACACGAACGTCACCCCGCGCACCAGCTCCGTCGCGAACACCGTCGGCGGGTACTGCAACATCGTCGTACCGCCGTACGTGAACGCGTTCTGCACCTCGGAGGCGTCCTTCGCCACGAACTGGAAGGCCGCGCCCGCGATGAACACCGCGCCGAAGATCCCGGCGCCGCTCAGGATCATCACCGGCATCAGCAGCAGCTTCAGCGGCGTCCAGTCGATGTCGACCGTGGCCAGCCCGTAGACCAGCACCATCACACCCTGCGTGATCCGGCCCAGGCGCCGCAACCCGAACTGGTCCGCCGCCATCTGCGCGAGCACCGGCGCCGGACGCACCAACAGCGTGTCCAGCGTGCCGTCACGCACCCGCCGGCCCAGCTTCTCCATCGAGCCGAGCAGCAGATCGGCGAGACCGAACGCGGTGCTGGACAGCCCGTACAGGAAGGCGACTTGGGGCAGCGCATAGCCGCCGAGCGCGTCGACACGGGAGAACATCAGCATGATCGCGACGAAGTCGAGCGCGGTCGCCGTGAAGTTGCCCAGCGTGGTCATGAGGAAGGAGGCCCGGTAGGCCATCGTGGAGCGGATCCACATCGCGGAGATCATCCGATAGGCACGCAGCCCGTCGACGACCCTGCCGCTCTCGGCCACCCTGCTGTTCTCGGTCGCCCTGCTGTTCTCGGTCGCCCTGCCGCTCTCCGCCACCCCGCCGGTGTCAACCACCCTGCACCACCACCCGCCGCGTCGCCGCCCCCTGCACCATCCGCCCGGCCGCCAGCAGCACCACCGCCCACATCGCCTGGAAGGCATAGGTGCCCAGCGGATCGGCATGTCCCATCAGCACATCCGCGGGCGCCTGGAGCAACGATGACCACGGCAGGGCCCGTACTACCTCGCCGAGCGTGCCCGGGAAGACGTTCAGCGGCAGGATCATCCCCGAGCAGAACCACCCGACGAACATCACCATCTGCGCCACCCCGGTGCCGTCGAGCAGCCAGAACGCGCTGAGCGCCACCAGATACCGGATCCCGAAACTGACCAGCATCGCCAGCAGCACCGCACCGAAGAACGCCACCCACGACGACACGTCCGTCGGCAGCGCGAGGTCGAAGACCAGCGCACCGAACACGAAGGGGATCACCCCGCGCCCCAGCAGCTCGAACCCCGCCCGGCCCAAGTCGGCGGCCAGCCACCACAGTTGGAGATCGGCCGGCCGGTACAGGTCGATCGCGATGTCACCCGTACGGATACGCTCCATGAGCTCGCTCTCGACGCCCCCGCCCCCGTTGGCGAGCGTCTTGAACAGCGACTGGCCGATCCATACATAGGTGACGGCCTGCGCCAGGTCGTACCCGCCCAGGTGCGGCTTCTCGTCCCACAGCGCGGTGTAGGTGTAGACGAGAATCAACCCGAACACCGTGTTGGTGAACACCCCGGCCGCGGTGGCCGCCCGATAGGTCGCGTACCGTCTGAATCCGCCCGCCGCGACGGCCAGGTACAACCGTCCCGAACCCATCAGTCCCAGCCCTCCTCGGCCCGTCCGGACACCGAAGCGCAGGAGCCTAGCCCGCTGGTGGTGACGCATGCCACCCAATTTCCGGGCGGACGCGCGCCGCTCATCGGGAACGGAACGCATGGTGCGACAGTCTTCATCCAGGGGCGCAGAAGACGTACGAGGGCGTACGGCGACGTACGACGTAAAAGCGTGAAACAGGAGTCCGTGCACGACATGAGCGACGAGCCGCAGCAGCCGAACCAGGGCTGGGCACCCAGAGAACCTCAGGCGGCTGAAGAGCCCGGCGGGAAGAAGCCGAAGCGGCCCAAGCGGACCGGATGGCGACGGATCATCCCCACCTGGCGCATGGTGCTCGGCACCTTCGTCCTCGGGATACTGCTGCTGATCGGCCTGTTCTTCCTCGGCTACTCGCTGGTGAAGATCCCGCCCGCCAACGCCCTCGCCACCAAGCAGTCCAACGTCTACCTCTACGCGGACGGCAGCCAACTCGCCCGCGACGGCGAGGTCAACCGCGAGAGCGTCAGACTCGCCCAGGTCTCCAAGGCCGCCCAGCACGCCGTACTCGCCGCCGAGGACCGCGACTTCTACTCCGAGTCGGCGATCGACCCCAAGGCGATGGTGCGCGCCGGCTGGAACACCGCCACCGGCAAGGGCACCCAGTCCGGCTCCACGATCACCCAGCAGTACGTGAAGAACTACTACCTGGCGCAGGAGCAGACCGTCACGCGCAAGGTGAAGGAGTTCTTCATCTCGATCAAGCTGGACCGGGAGAAGTCCAAGGCCGAGATCCTCGAGGGCTACCTCAACACCAGCTACTTCGGCCGCAATTCCTATGGCATCCAGGCCGCCGCCCAGGCGTACTACGGCAAGGACGCCACCGACCTCAGCGCGGCCCAGGGCGCCTATCTCGCCGCCCTGCTCAACGCGCCCAGCGAGTACGACGTCGTCGCCCACCCCGAGAACAAGTCGGCCGCCGTGGCCCGCTGGAACTACGTCCTCGACGGCATGGTCAAGGAGGGCTGGCTGGAGCAGTCCGAGCGCACCGGCCTGAAGTTCCCGATGCCGAAGGAGGCCACCGTCTCCACCGGCATGTCCGGGCAGCGCGGCTACCTCGTCAACGCCGTCAACGACTATCTGAGCGACAACAAGATCCTCACCGCCGACGAGCTCGACGTCGGCGGTTACCGCATCACCACCACCATCCAGAAGAGCAAGCAGGACGCCTTCGTCGACGCCGTCAACGACAAGCTGATGGACAAGCTCGACAAGAAGAACCGCAAGGTCGACACCTACGTCCGCGCGGGCGGCGCCGCCGTCGATCCCAAGACCGGGCAGGTCGTCGCCATGTACGGCGGCATCGACTACGTCAAGCAGTACACGAACAACGCCACCCGCCGGGACTTCCAGGTCGGCTCCACCTTCAAGCCCTTCGTGTTCACCTCGGCCGTCCAGAACGAGTCCACCACGCAGGACGGCCGCACCATCACCCCGAACACCGTCTACGACGGCACCAACAAGCGCCCCGTCCAGGGCTGGACCGGCGGCAGCTACGACCCGGCCAACGAGGACGACGTGTCGTACGGCGACATCACCGTGCGCACCGCCACCGACAAGTCGGTGAACTCGGTGTATGCGCAGATGGCCGTGGACGTGGGCTCCGACAAGGTCAAGGACACCGCGGTCGCCCTCGGCATCCCCTCCGACACCCCCGACCTGACCGCCTCGCCGTCCATCGCGCTCGGCGTGAACACCGCCAGCGTCCTCGACATGGCGGAGTCGTACGCCACGCTCGCCAACCACGGCAAGCACGGCGCGTACACGTTGATCAAGACCATCACCAGGGACGGCAAGGACGTCGTGGAGCTGCCGGACCACAAGAGCTCCCAGGTCGTCACCCGCCAGGCCGCCGACACCACGACGTCGATCCTGCAGAGCGTCGTGGAGAACGGCACCGCCACCGCCGCCCAGGCCGCGAGCCGCCCGGCGGCCGGCAAGACCGGCACGGCCGAGGAGGACCAGGCCGCCTGGTTCGCCGGCTACACCCCCGACCTCGCCACCGTCGTCGCGGTGATGGGCCAGGACCCGGTCACCGCCAAGCACAAGTCCCTGTACGGCGTGATGGGCCTGCAGCGCATCAACGGCGGCGGGGCGCCCACCGAGATCTGGGCCCAGTTCACCAAGGCCGCCCTGAAGGGCAAGCCCGCCAGTGAGTTCGACCTCGAACTCCAGGAGGGTGCCGACGTGGTCGAGACGCCGACGGAGGAACCGAGCTTCGTCCCCCCGGAGGACACGGAGGGCCAGGACAACGGCGGCACGACCGACGGGGGCCAGGACACGGGCGGCCAGACCGACGGCGGCACGACCGGTGACACCACGACGACCGGCGGGACGACGGGCGACACCACCACGGGCGGTACGACGGGAGACACGACCACCACGGGCGGGACGACCGGCGACACCACCACGACGGGTGGCACCACGGGGGATACGACCACGACGGGCGGCACCACGGGAGACACCACCGGCGGCACGACGACCGGTACGACAGGCGGCACGACGGCGGGCGGAGGCCCACCGACAACTCAGTGACCGGACGTCGCCTTCAGCCCGACGACAGCGACGAGCAGCAGGCACACGAAGAAGATCCGGGCGGCGGTCGCCGGCTCCCCCAGCACCACCATGCCGAGCACCGCCGCCCCGGCGGCCCCGATACCCACCCACACGCCGTAGGCGGTACCGATGGGAAGGGTCTTCGCGGCGTGGGACAGCAGAACCATGCTGGCCACGATGCCCGCCCCGGTGAGCAGGCTGGGGACCAGCCGGGTGAAACCGTCGGTGTACTTCATCCCGATCGACCAGCCGACCTCGAGCAGACCGGCGACGACGAGCAGAACCCAGGCCATGACAGGCACCTCCGAGACGCGGATTTCTTCACGGGTGCGTCGTCTTTGCTTTACAGCCCGGTACGGCGCGTCTCGTCGGGTCGTCCTTCAAAGGTAGCAAAAGGGCAGCGAAAGGGGCCGGTGACGATGGTCACCGGCCCCTTTCGGCTTGGATCCACAGGTCGGATCCACAGGTTCGATCTACAGGTTCGATCTACAGGTACAGCCCAGTCGAGTCCTCGGACCCCTCGAACCGGTCCGCGGCCACCGCATGCAGATCACGCTCGCGCATGAGCACATAGGCGACACCCCGCACCTCGACCTCGGCACGGTCCTCGGGGTCGTACAGAACCCGGTCGCCCGGCTCGACGGTCCGTACGTTCTGCCCGACCGCGACGACATCCGCCCACGCCAGCCGCCGGCCCACGGCCGCGGTGGCGGGGATCAGGATGCCGCCCCCGGAACGCCGCTCGCCCTCGCCGGCGTCCTGCCGAACGAGTACCCGGTCATGCAGCATCCGGATGGGCAGCTTGTCGTCCTGGGTGCTGTTTCTGTTGGCGCTCACGGCTGAGAACCTACCTGCCTGAGGGGCATTCGTACGCGCCCGGGTCAGCCCTTACGACGCCGGGTCCCCAGGGCGAGCAGCCCCACGAGTCCGACGGCGACGAGCGCGACGGGAACGATGCGCTCGAGGCGCGGGGCGCCGTCACCGTCGACGAACTGGGCCTTGGTGTTGCTGACGGCCCGATTGACGCCGACGTAGGCCCGCCCGAGCGTGTGGTCGATGTTCGACACGACCTTGGCCTTGGCGTCGCCGACGATCGTCTTCGGGTGCACCCGCACCCCGATCTCGTCGAGCGTCTCGGCCAGGTTCTCGCGGCGGCGCTTGATGTCCGCCTCGATCTGCGCCGGGGATCTGGTGTCCGACGTGTCCGCCACCGTACGGCCTCCGAGGTGTCTGCTGATGCTGTTCTGGACAGTCTGTCAGTTCGCCGGGCGGCCGCACTGTCAGCACCCCCGGTTAGGCTGGTCCGATGAGCGAGCGACTCCAGCCCGGGGACGTGGCCCCCGCCTTCACCCTCCCCGACGCCGACGGCAATGACGTGTCCCTCTCGGACCACAAAGGCCGCAAGGTCATCGTCTACTTCTACCCCGCGGCCCTGACCCCCGGCTGCACGAAGCAGGCGTGCGACTTCACGGACAACCTGGAGGTGCTGGCCGGCGCGGGTTACGACGTCATCGGCATCTCCCCGGACAAGCCGGAGAAGCTGGCGAAGTTCCGCGACAAGGAATCCCTGAGGATCACCCTCCTCGCGGACGAGGACAAGCAGGTCCTCGACGCCTACGCCGCCTTCGGCGAGAAGAAGAACTACGGCAAGACCTACATGGGCGTCATCCGCTCCACGATCGTCGTGGACGAGGAGGGCAAAGTCGAACGGGCCCTCTACAACGTCCGGGCGACGGGCCATGTGGCAAAGATCATCAAGGACCTGGGCATCTAGGTCCCGGGATACCGGAACGAGACCCACACATCAGGAGCCAGGCCGGCCCGCTCGGGCACCGGCCTGCGCTCCTCTTTCCATTCCCCGGGCGCAAGGTCTTCGGCAACGCGCCGCCAGAACCGGACGGCGGCGGGGTTGTCGTCCTGAAACGCGACGGTCCACTCCCCGGGATGCCGGGCGACGACGTGCCGTACGGCCCGCAACCCGATCCCGGAGCGCCGAGCCCCTCGCACGACGAAGAAGCTGTTGAGCACACGCGTGGGTTCGCTGAGCGCCCGCACGAAGGCGAACCCGACGGGATGCGCGCCGAGGCTGAACAGATACGGCGCCCAGTCCCCGGAGCCACTGAAGGCCACCTCCAGCCGCTCACTCCGGAACGCCCCGTCGGCGTTGGGCAGTTGCCCTCCGAACTCGGACAGGTCGTGCCGGAAGAGGAGCCAGAGTCTCTCGACGGTGGGGCGGTCGGTGGGGGTGGCTGGGCGGACGGTGAGGTCGTGTTCGGAGTTCCCGCTGTTCTCGATCATGAAAAAAGCCTCCCGAGCGGACAAGGGGTCCGGGCTTGGGAGGCGTTCGTGTGTGAGTTGCAGGATATCAACCCCCTTCACCTTTCAGGCGTGACTGTCTGATTAGCGGTTCGTTGATCCGTACGGGCCACGAACGTGTGGCCGGGAACGGAGGGGAACGGTATGGGGGCCAGCGCGTATCCGAGGGAGCGGCTTGAGGAGGCGGCTCGGGGGGCTCGGACGTTGTCGGAGGCGTGCCAGAGGTTGGGGGTGGATCCGAAGAGCTCGACGCGGCGGTACGTGCTTGGGCGGATGAAGAGACTTGGAGTGGATGTCTCGCACTTCGAGCGGGAGGGGGTGAAGTGGACGCGGGAGCTCCTTCAGGAGGCGGTCTCGGCATCGACGAACATGTGCGAGGTGCTGCGGCGTCTCGGGCTGGAGGTGGTCGGCGGTCATCACACTCACATCAGCCGCCGGATCAGGGCGTACGGCATCGATGTCTCGCACTTCCAGGTGCCGACGCAGCGGGGAAAGATCTGGCGTCCCCGAACGCCGGAGGCTCTGCTCGTCGAGCAGCCGGTCGGCCAGGCGCGGCGCATCCCGAGTGACCGTCTCAGGTGGGCGATCACGGCCACGGGCATGCCGGAGCGCTGCGCCATGTGCGGGATGGACGCGGTCTGGCGGGGTCACCCACTCCCCCTGGAGGTCGACCACATCGACGGCAACTGGCGCGACAACCGCATCGAGAACCTGCGGTTCCTGTGTCCCAACTGCCACTCGACGACGGACAGCTACCGGGGGCGCGGAAAAGGCAGGGCTTCATGAGCAGCGGCGTGCAGTACACCCGGGAACGGCTGGCCGAGGCCGCCGCGCAGTGTTCCGACATCGACGAGGTCATCGCGTTCTTCGGCACCCGGCCGTACGGTCAACTGCGTCGCCATCTGTTCCGGCGCTTCGAGCACTTCGGGATCGACGTCTCACACATGCCCCGTCAGAGACACGTGATGGCAGCACCCGCGAGACCGACCGCTGACGAGCTGCGCCGAGCGGTCGAGAGAGCAGCCTCCATCGCGGAAACGCTCCGAGTCCTGGGAATGGAGCCCTACAACTGCAGACTGCGCGCCCAGCTGCGCCGTTGGGTGGCCGAGGACGGTCTCGACACCTCGCACTTCCTTGGGCAGGCGCACCGACGCGGCGGACCCGGCACCACACCGGTCAGGCGCGCCGGGGACATCCTGGTCCAACACGACGGCACACGCCGGACCAGGACCCATCTGCTCCGTCGAGCGCTCTTGGAAGTGGGTGTGCCCGAGGAGTGCGCCGAGTGCGGCACCGCCCCGGAGTGGCTCGGCAAGCCCATGACGCTGGAGGTCGATCACATCAACGGGGACTGGAGCGACGACCGGCGAAAGAACTTGCGGTTGCTGTGTCGCAACTGCCACGCGATCACGGCCACCTGGTGCCGAGGCGGACGCAGAGCCCGCTAGGTGCTCGAATACGAGGCCGCCTCGCCGGGTAGCATGAGCGCGCGGGCGGCCGTGGCGGAACTGGCCTACGCGCAGCACTTAGGATGCTGTGGGAGAAATCCCTTGAGGGTTCGAGTCCCTCCGGCCGCACACCTTTGATTCGAAGGTCCACCCGTACCGGGTGGACCTTCGCCGCTGTCAGCCCAACAGCTCCCGTACCACCGGCACCAACGCCCGGAACGCCTGCCCCCGATGGCTGATCGCGTTCTTCTCCTCGGCGGTCAGTTCGGCGCAAGTCCGCGACTCCCCCTCCGGCTGGAGGATCGGGTCGTAGCCGAAGCCGTTCGTGCCTGCCGGAGTGTGGCGGAGCAGTCCTCGTAGGCGGCCCTCGACCACTCGTTCCGTGCCGTCCGGCAACGCAAGGGCCGCCGCACAGGCGAAGTGGGCGCCGCGGTGTTCGCCGGCGATGTCCGACAGCTGGGCCAGCAAGAGCTCCAGGTTGGCCCTGTCGTCCCCGTGCTTCCCCGCCCAGCGGGCCGAGAAGATGCCCGGGGCGCCGTTCAGGACGTCGACGCAGAGGCCCGAGTCGTCGGCGACGGCCGGCAGTCCCGTTGCCTGGGCCAGCGCGTGGGCCTTGAGCAGGGCGTTCTCGGCGAACGTCACCCCCGTCTCCTTGACGTCGGGGATGTCCGGGTACGCGTCCGCGCCGACCAGGTCGTGAGGCAGGCCTGCGTCGGCGAGGATGGCGTGGAGTTCGGTGATTTTCCCGGCGTTGCGGGTGGCGAGGATCAGGCGGGTCATGGGGTCCAGTATCCCGGCCCCATCCCCCGCTCACCTACGACGTGCAGACCTTCGTCAACTCGCCCGCCGCGTCCGTGATGGGGCTGAGGTCGGGCGTCTCGTCGCCGTTCTTCACTGCCGTACGGACGTTGTTGACCGCCTCGTTGAGGTTGTCGACCGCCTTGTTGACGTCGGCGTTGTCGGTCTTGTCGCCGATCTCGTCGAGGTTCTTGTCGATGGAGCCGAGGGACTCCTCGATCTGGGTCGGGTCGTTGGACGCGTTCTCGACGGCCTGCTGGAGGTCGGTCACGCTGTCGGCGACGGCTTCGGCGGTCTGGACGCAGTCCAGGGCCTTGTTGACCGCGTCGCAGCCGGTCGTGAGTCCCACCGTCAATCCAACGGCCGCCACTACTGCGGCGATGGCGGTACCTCGACGGCGTCGGCTCTCGGCCATGGTGATGGTCCTCCCTTGCTCAGCCCCAAGGGCCCCCGTGTACTGGCCGGGCGTACGGTGGTGTGCCGTACGCCCGTACCCGTAGTGACGCGAGCGCGGCCGGCCGGGTTGCCCGTTCCGACCGCTTTTCTTGGTGCGTCCTTTACTTTTCGAGGACGGTATCAAGGGCCTTGCGCTGGAGGACAGCGAGTTCCGTGCAGCCCGAAACCGCCAGGTCGAGCAGGGAGTTGAGTTCGTCGCGGGCGAAGGGCTCGGCCTCCGCGGTGCCCTGGACCTCGACGAAGCGGCCGTCGCCGGTGCAGACGACGTTCATGTCGGTCTCGGCGCGGACGTCTTCCTCGTAGCAGAGGTCCAGCAGCGGCACCCCTCCCACGATGCCGACCGAGACGGCGCTCACGGTGCCGGTCAGGGGCTGGCGACCGGCCTTGATCAGCTTCTTGCCCTGGGCCCAGGACACGGCGTCCGCGAGTGCCACGTACGCGCCGGTGATGGCCGCGGTGCGGGTGCCGCCGTCGGCCTGGAGGACATCGCAGTCGAGGACGATGGTGTTCTCGCCGAGCGCCTTGTAGTCGATGACCGCGCGCAGGGAGCGGCCGATGAGGCGGGAGATCTCGTGGGTGCGGCCGCCGATCTTGCCGCGGACGGACTCGCGGTCGCCGCGGGTGTTGGTGGCGCGGGGGAGCATGGAGTATTCGGCGGTCACCCAGCCCTCGCCGCTGCCCTTGCGCCAGCGGGGGACGCCTTCGGTGACGGAGGCGGTGCAGAAGACCTTCGTGTCGCCGAAGGAGACGAGGACGGAGCCCTCGGCGTGCTTGCTCCAGCCACGTTCGATGGTGACGGGGCGGAGCTGTTCGGGGGTGCGGCCGTCGATTCGAGACATGGCGCTGAGCCTAGCGGCACATACGGAAGGGGCTCCTCCCGCGGTGGGAGGAGCCCCTTCCGGGGTGGGCTCAGAGGCTCACATCATGTCTTCGATCTCCGCGGCGATGGGGTCGGCGTCGGTGCCGATGACGACCTGGATCGCGGTGCCCATCTTGACGACTCCGTGGGCGCCGGCGGCCTTCAGGGCGGCTTCGTCGACGAGTGCTGCGTTGTGGACCTCGGTGCGGAGGCGGGTGATGCAGCCCTCGACCTCTTCGATGTTGTCGATGCCGCCGAGCCCGGCAACGATCTTCTCAGCTTTGGTGGCCATGTCGGTCTCCTCATGCACAGTTGGCCCAACTTCGCGAGCGATTGCGCTGTACGTACCGAAAGATGACGTCACAGCAACCCAATCGTCCGTAACTGGTCTACACCACCTGACAGGCGGTCGCCAACTCATGAGTTCCGACACCGAGATCTCTTCCGCACGCCGACGGTGGCAGTCGGTGTTCCAGGGCCTGCAGAAGATGGGCCGCAGCCTTCAGCTCCCCATCGCCGTCCTGCCGGCCGCGGGCATCCTCAACCGGCTCGGGCAGCCGGACGTGTTCGGGGACGACGGGCTGGGCTGGACGAACGTGGCCAAGGTGATGGCGGGGGCGGGCGGCGCGCTGCTCGACGGCCAGCTGGGGCTGCCCCTGCTGTTCTGCATCGGCGTGGCGATCGGCATGGCGAAGAAGTCGGACGGTTCGACGGCACTGGCCGCGGTGGCGGGCTTCCTCGTCTACTACTCGGTGCTGCGCCAGTTCCCGGAGGACTGTCCCGACGAGACAAAGGCGGTGACCGGCATCGGTTGCCAGGCCTCGGTGGACGGCACGGTGACGGCGTTCACGTTCCAGAACCCGGGTGTCTTCGGCGGCATCGTGATGGGTCTGCTGACGGCGTTCTTCTGGGCGCGTTACCACCGTACGAAGCTGGTGGACTGGCTCGGCTTCTTCAACGGGCGTCGGCTGGTGCCGATCATCATGGCGTTCGTGGCGATCGTGTTCGCGGCGCTGTGTCTGTGGATCTGGCCGCCGATCGGCAGCGGACTGGAGAACTTCAGCGACTGGCTGAGCGACGCGGGCGCCTGGGGCGCGGGCATCTTCGGTATCGCGAACCGGGCTCTGCTGGTGATCGGGTTGCACCAGTTCCTCAACGTGCCCATCTGGTTCCAGTTCGGCACGTACACCAAGCCGGACGGCACCGAGGTGCACGGTGACATCAGCATGTTCCTGGCGGGCGACCCGAACGCGGGTCAGTTCACGTCCGGGTTCTTCCCCATCATGATGTTCGCCCTGCCGGCCGCGGCCCTGGCGATCACTCACTGCGCCAAGCCGAGCCGCCGGAAGGAGGTCGGCGGTCTCATGCTCTCCGTCGCCCTGACGTCGTTCGTCACGGGGATCACCGAGCCGATCGAGTACTCGTTCCTCTTCATCGCACCGCTGCTGTACGCGGTCCACGCGCTGCTGACGGGTGTGTCGATGGCGGTGACGTGGGGGCTCGGGGTGCACGACGGGTTCAGTTTCTCCGCCGGGTTGATCGACTACATCATCAACTGGAATCTGGCGACGAAACCGTGGGCGATCATTCCGATCGGCCTGTGCTTCGCCGTCGTCTATTACGTGATCTTCCGTTTCGCGATCACGAAGTTCGATCTGAAAACTCCGGGCAGGGAGCCGGAGGACGAGGTCGAGGACGTCACCAAGGTCTGACCGTACGTAGCCCTCCGGTTGCGGAATTGACGGGTTCCTTATATCGACCTCCATCGTGTACAACAGGTCTACACCACTGAGTGGTGTAGACCACCACCCGATGGAGGACGTATGAGCACCGCCACCGACACGGCGGCCCCCGCGAAGAAGCGGGGATCCGGTCTTTTCCAGGGCCTTCAGAAGGTCGGCCGCAGTCTGCAGCTTCCGATCGCCGTGTTGCCGGCGGCGGGCCTGATGGTCCGGCTCGGCCAGCCCGACGTGTTCGGGGCCGACGGCCTCGGCTGGGACAAGGTCGCCCTGGTCTTCGACAAGGCAGGCGGTGCGATCACCGGCAGCCTCCCCCTGCTCTTCTGCATCGGCGTCGCCATCGGCTTCGCCAAGAAGTCCGACGGCTCGACCGCCCTCGCCGCGCTGGTGGGCTTCCTGGTCTACAGCAAGGTCCTGGAAGCCTTCCCGGTCACCGAGGCCAAGGTCCAGGCGGGTGCGGACATAGCCGCGACCTACAACAACCCCGGTGTCCTCGGCGGCATCATCATGGGTCTGCTCTCCGCTGTCCTGTGGCAGCGGTACCACCGCAAGAAGCTCGTGGACTGGCTCGGCTTCTTCAACGGCCGCCGTCTCGTCCCGATCATCATGGCCTTCGTCGGCGTCTTCGTCGGTGTCTTCTTCGGGCTGGTCTGGGAGCCGATCGGCGAGGGCATCGGCAACTTCGGCGAGTGGATGACCGGTCTGGGCTCGTTCGGTGCCGCCCTCTTCGGCCTGATCAACCGCGCCCTGATCCCCATCGGCATGCACCAGTTCGTGAACACGGTGGCCTGGTTCCAGCTCGGCGACTTCACCAACGCGGCGGGCGAGGTCGTCCACGGCGACTACAGCCGCTTCCTGGCCGGCGACCCGACCGCCGGAATGTTCATGTCCGGCTTCTTCCCGATCATGATGTTCGGTCTGCCCGCCGCCGCGCTCGCCATCGCTCACACGGCTCGCCCCGAGCGCCGCAAGGCCGTGCTGGGCATGATGATCTCGCTCGCGCTGACCTCGTTCGTGACCGGTGTGACCGAGCCGATCGAGTTCTCGTTCATGTTCATCGCCCCGGTCCTCTACGCCATCCACGCGGTGCTCACCGCCATATCCATGGCCGTCACCTGGGGGCTGGGAGTCCACGCCGGCTTCAACTTCTCCGCCGGTTTCATCGACTACGCCCTGAACTGGAACCTGGCCACGAAGCCGTGGTTGATCATTCCGATCGGCCTGGTCTTCGGAGCGATCTACTACTTCGGCTTCCGCTTCGCCATCACCAGGTGGAACCTCCCCACCCCGGGCCGCGAGCCCGAGGAGGAGGTCGAGGACCTCACCAAGGCGTGAGTCGCGACCGCCGTACGGCATGACGAAGGCCCCGGGACCGGGAAGGTTCCGGGGCCTTCGTGTGTGTACGAGGAGTCAGATGTCGTACGACACCCTCGGCGTCGCCAGCTCCACCGGGCCGTCGTAGACCGCGCGGGCGTCGGTGAGGTTGACCTGCGGGTCGGTCCACGGGGGGATGTGGGTGAGGACCAGGCGGCGGGCGCCTGCCCGGGCCGCCGTCTCACCCGCCTCGCGGCCGTTGAGATGCAGGTCGGGGATGTCTTCCTTGCCGTGCGTGAAGGCGGCCTCGCACAGGAACAGGTCGGTGTCCCGGGCGAGTTCGTCCAGCGCCGGGGTGATACCGGTGTCACCGGAGTACGTGAGCGACTTGCCGCCGTGTTCGACGCGGATGCCGTACGCCTCCACGGGATGCGCCACGCGCTCGGTGTGCACGGTGAAGGGGCCGACCTCGAAAGTGGACGGCTTGACCGTGTGGAAGTCGAAGACCTCGCTCATGGAGGAGGCGGTCGGAGTGTCCGCGTAGGCGGTGGTCAGCCGGTGTTCCGTGCCCTCGGGTCCGTAGACCGGGATCGGATCGCAGCGGCCGCCGTCATGGCGGTAGTAGCGTGCGACGAAGTACGCGCACATGTCGATGCAGTGGTCGGCGTGCAGATGGCTGAGGAAGATCGCGTCGAGGTCGTAGAGACCGCAGTGGCGCTGCAACTCGCCAAGGGCACCGTTGCCCATGTCGAGAAGCAGCCGGAAGCCGTCGGCCTCTACGAGGTAGCTCGAGCAGGCCGATTCCGCGGACGGGAACGACCCCGAGCAGCCGACGACGGTGAGCTTCATAAAGCAGAAACCTCCGCTGGCGGTAATCCAGGAGATCCAGGAATCCAGAAGATCGGGAAAGGGGACTCGGGGGTCTTGCGGTCCGTCGAGCGTAAGGCGCAAAACCCCTTGTCGCTCCTCCGCCAAGGGCTGTTGTGGGCGAACTCACCTGTGCTGTCACCGGTTCGGCTGGACCAGGGGCGCGTAAGGCTTGGAAGAAGGCGCGCGATGCGGATCGTGCGCCGGTAACGTCGTCCGTATGGACACGTCCTGGTGGCTGGCGCTCGCGGCGGTGGTACTGCTGGCGCTGGTCGCCACGCTCGTGGACGGGTGGGGACGGGGCCGCAGACCGGAGGGTCGCAGGACGCGGCCGCCGGGGCGTCCCGGGCCGCGGACCGGCACCGCGCGTCCACGGCCTGCGGAGATCTGGTGGGCGAACGTGCCCTTCGAGGACGGGCCGGGGGCCAAGGACCGGCCGTGTCTGGTGCTCGCGGTGCGCGGGAGGCGCGCGGTCGTCGCGAAGATCACCAGCAAGTACCACGACGAGCGGGCCGGGGTGATCCCGTTGCCGCCGGGTTCGGTGGGCGATGCCCACGGCCGCGCGAGCTTCCTGGAGACGGACGAGCTGCGCGAGGTGGCGGTGTGGGACTTCCGGCGCAGGGTGGGGGTGGTGGACCCGGTCCTGTGGGACCAGGTCCGTCACCTGGCGACGTAGAGCCTCAAGGAGCGTGACGAGGGCTTACGCCCAGAGCTGGCCCTGCAGCGTCTCGATCGCTTCCTCCGTCGTCGCCGCCGTGTAGACACCCGTCGACAGGTACTTCCAGCCGCCGTCCGCGACGACGAACGCGATGTCGGCGCTCTCCCCCGCCTTCAGCGCCTTGTGGCCGACGCCGATCGCGGCGTGCAGGGCGGCGCCCGTGGAGACGCCCGCGAAGATGCCCTCCTGCTGGAGGAGTTCGCGGGTGCGGGTGACCGCGTCCGCGGAGCCGACCGAGAAGCGGGTCGTCAGGACCGAGGCGTCGTAGAGCTCGGGCACGAAGCCCTCGTCGAGGTTGCGCAGGCCGTACACGAGGTCGTCGTAGCGCGGCTCGGCGGCGACGATCTTGACGTCCGGCTTGTGCTCGCGCAGGTAGCGGCCGACGCCCATCAGGGTGCCGGTGGTGCCGAGGCCCGCCACGAAGTGGGTGATGGAGGGGAGGTCGGTGAGGATCTCCGGGCCGGTCGTGGCGTAGTGGGCGCCCGCGTTGTCCGGGTTGCCGTACTGGTAGAGCATCACCCAGTCGGGGTGCTCGGCGGACAGTTCCTTGGCGACGCGTACGGCCGTGTTGGAGCCGCCCGCGGCGGGCGACGGGATGATCTCCGCGCCCCACATGGCGAGCAGCTCCCGGCGCTCCTGCGAGGTGTTCTCGGGCATCACGCAGACCATGCGGTAGCCCTTGAGCTTGGCGGCCATGGCCAGGGAGATGCCGGTGTTGCCGCTGGTGGGCTCCAGGATGGTGCAGCCCGGGGTGAGGCGGCCGTCCTTCTCCGCCTGCTCGATCATGTGCAGGGCCGGGCGGTCCTTGACCGAGCCGGTGGGGTTGCGGTCCTCCAGCTTGGCCCAGATGCGGACGTCGTCGGACGGCGACAGCCGCGGCAGGCGCACCAGAGGGGTGTTGCCCACCGCGGCCAGCGGGGAGTCGTAGCGCATCGGGATCAGGCCATGCCGCCGGCGACGGCCGGCAGGATCGTGACGTTGTCGCCGTCCGACAGCTTCGTGGTGATGCCGTCGAGGAAGCGGACGTCCTCGTCGTTGAGGTAGACGTTGACGAAGCGGCGCAGCTCGCCGCCGTCCACGATGCGGGCCTGGACGCCCGGGTGCCGGGTCTCGAGGTCGGCGAAGAGCTCGGCGAGGGTGTCCCCGTTGCCCTCCACCGCCTTCTGGCCGTCGGTGTAGGTGCGGAGGATGGTGGGGATACGGACCTCGATGGCCATGGTTGCGGGCTCCTGTCGGAAGTGTCTGGTCGGTGGGCGCGCGGCAGCGCATTTCAGCAGGTCGTGCGTGTGACGCGCCGCGGCTCACGGCCGTACGGCGGCAGGGGGCAGCGTCAACAGATGGCGCTGGCGAGCCTGCACAGGTCGACGTGCAGCCGCGCCACGAGCAGCATGCCCGGCGTCTTTTCGCTCACGTCGTCAAAAACCATGGGCTCATCGTATCGATTCCCGTCCCGGGTCCCGGAATGTGATCCCACATTCCGGACGGATCGCGGCCGGGGAGTGAGATGGCGCTGTTGGGACCGTCACGCTCAGGCGGACGCGCGCAGGACGAGTCGGGTGGGTACGACGACCGACGGGAGCTCCGAGGGACGGTCGAACAGCAGCCGGGCCATCAGTCGCCCCATCTCCCCCACGTCCTGGTGGACCGTGGTCAGCGGCGGGTCGGTCGCCTCGGCGATCTCGGCGAGGTCGTCGAACCCTACGACGGCCACGTCCTCGGGGACGCGGCGCCCCCGTGCCCGCAATGCCTCCAGGGCGCCTTGGGCCATCAGGTCCGAGGCGACGAAGACGGCGTCCAGGTCGGGGCGGCGGTCGAGCAGTGCGGCCATGGCGTCGGCGCCGCCCTGGCGGGTGTAGTCGGCGCGTTCGATCAGCTCCGGCGGGGCGTCGGGCAGGACATCGCGGTAGCCGGCGAGACGCTCGGCGGCGGAGTTCTCCTGGTCGTGGGGGCCGGTGACGGTCGCGATGCGACGGCGGCCCAGGGAGACCAGGTGCCGGGCGGCCTGCCGCGCTCCGCCGCGGTTGTCGCCGTCGACATAGGCGTGGGCGCGCACGGTGTCGCCGTCGCGCAGCAGGGGGCGGCCGCCGAAGACCGCGGGGATGTCGAGGCGGCCGATCATCTCGTGCAGCCGGCCGCCGGGGTGCAGGGAGAACAGGACGGCCGCGTCGACATGGCCGCCGCCGAGGTAGTCGGCCACGCGCGCGTGGTCGTCCGGCTCGTCCAGGAAGAGGAGGACGGCCTGGGAGCCGTGGAGTGCGAGCTCCCTGCGGATGCCGCGCAGGAGGCAGTCGAAGTAGGGGTCGAGGAAGAGCCGGTTGTCCGGCTGGTCCGCGACGACGGCGACGGCGTTCGTGCGGTGGGTGACCAGTTGCCGGGCGGCCTGGTTGGGGACGTAGCCCAGCTCGGCGATGACCTGCCGGACCTGTTCGACGACCTCGGCGCGGACCTTGGGCTCGCCGTTGATCACCCGTGAGACCGTGGATCTCGACACCCCCGACCGACGTGCGACATCCACGATCGTGGGGCGCTGTCCATGTGGCCGTCGCGTCAACACCGTCTCCGATAGGGCGAGTTGGTCGGGCGTACGGTGATCAGTATGCCTCTACGACCGTGACCTCTTCCTCCGTGATCTCGCCGTCCACGATCCGGAACGAGCGGAACTGGAAGTCGCCGAGGCCGTCGGTGTCCGCGGTGGAGACGAGAACGTAGTGCGCGCCGGGCTCGTTGGCGTAGCTCACGTCGGTGCGGGACGGGTAGGCCTCGGTGGCGGTGTGGGAGTGGTAGATGACCACCGGCTCCTCGTCGCGGTCGTCCATCTCGCGGTAGAGCTTGAGGAGGTCGCCGGAGTCGAACTCGTAGAACGTGGGCGACATGGCCGCGTTCAGCATCGGGATGTAGCGCTCGGGACGGTCCGAGCCGGCCGGACCCGCGACGACGCCGCATGCCTCGTCGGGGTGGTCCTTGCGCGCGTGCGCGACGATCTGGTCGACGAGGGCCTGGGTGATGGTCAGCATGCTGGCCAGGATAAGCAGACGGGCCACCCCGTACCGACAGGCGGTACGGGACGGCCCATATGCCGGACGCCTGAGCGGCAGCGACAGGGGGTTCCACGAAAACTCCCGGTCACTGGACGTCCCTAAGGGGCGCGGGGAACTGCGCGATCAGCCACAGCGAAGCCGCAGACGAACGACGGTCTCCCTGCCGTGGATCTAGCCGACCTTCTCGAACTCCGGCTCGCGGCGTTCCGCAATCTCCGGGTTACGACTCTTGAGCACGGCCCAGCCGATCCCGAGCGCCACGGCCCAGCCCGCCATCACGTACAGACAGACCCGGGACTCGGAGTCGTACGCGATCAGCCCGGTCACGAAGAGCAGGAACACGATGGCGACGTACGAGCCCTTCGAACCACCCGGCGCCGGGAAGGACGACGCCGGCAGGCGCCCCGCCTCGACCGCGCGGCGGTAGCGCACATGGCTGATCAGGATCATCAGCCACGTCCAGATGCCCGCCGCGGTGGCGACGGAGACGACGTAGCCGAAGGCCTTCTCCGGAACGATGTAGTTCAGAACCACGCCGATGCCCATGAACAGCACCGACACCGTGATGGCCAGCGCCGGCGTCTTCGTCACCGACAGCTTGTTGAAGACCTTGGGGGCCTCGCCGCTGTCCGCGAGGGTGCGCAGCATGCGGCCCGTGGAGTACATGCCGGAGTTGCAGGAGGACAGGGCCGCGGTCAGCACGACGAAGTTGACGATGCCCGCGCCCGCCGGGATGCCGATCATCGCGAAGGCCTTCACGAAGGGGCTGACACCGGGCGCGAACTCGGTCCACTTGACCACGCAGAGGATGACGGTGAGGGCACCGACGTAGAACAGGCCGATGCGCCAGGGCAGGGTGTTGATCGCCTTGGGGAGGGTCTTCTCCGGGTTCTCCGACTCACCGGCGGTGACGCCGACCAGCTCGACGGCGAGGTAGGCGAACATGACGCCCTGCAGGGTCATCAGGGACGAGCCGATGCCCTTGGGGAAGAAGCCGTCGAAGGCCCAGAGGTTGGAGACGGCGGCCGTGTCGCCGGCGGCGCTGAAGCCGAAGGTGAGGACGCCGAGGCCGATCACGATCATGCCGATGAGGGCGGTGACCTTGATCATCGAGAACCAGAACTCGATCTCGCCGAACAGCTTCACCGAGATCAGGTTGGCCACGAACAGCACGACCAGGAAGCCGAGCGCCGAGGCCCACTGCGGGACGTCCGGGAACCAGTAGTGGATGTAGATCGCGGCGGCGGTCAGTTCCGCCATGCCGGTGACGACCCACAGCAGCCAGTACGTCCAGCCGGTGAAATAGCCGAAGAACGGGCCGAGGAACTCGCGGGAGTACTCCGCGAACGAGCCCGAGACAGGGCGGTAGAGCAGGAGTTCACCGAGCGCGCGCATGATGAAGAAGATGATGACGCCGGCGACGGCGTACATCAGGATGAGACTGGGGCCCGCCTTGGCGATGTTCGCCCCGGCGTTGAGGAAGAGACCGACGCCGATGGCGCCGCCGATCGCGATCATCTGGACCTGGCGACTGCCGAGGCCACGCTCGTAACCCTCTTCGGAGGTGTTCTCCGAGCCTTTTTCGACCTGAGCGGAGGTCATATGTGTGGTGCGCCTTTCTCCATACCGAACCGGGCCTCTCGTCGGCCTCGGATCGGTTCTCGATCCCCCCGGATGATGGAGTTGGGCGAGCTTGCAAGGCCCGCCCCTGCCTGGCCGGCGGTTACCGGCTCGGTGGCGCACCCGACCGAACATACGGGTGGTGTTCGTCGGGCGGTCGTGAAGATTTATCACGGCCGCAACATTGATCACCTGTGCGAGATGTGGCGCAGGGCACAGGAAGAAGCGGACAAACAAATGCCGGAGTGGGCATACGCCATCAGCACGGTGACGCGATCGTTATCCGGATTTGAGCGTCCGCTGAGCGAACACAAAAAAGTCACAAACTACGGCAGAAGTTACGGAAGTAGCGTCGTTACGAGGGTTTCCTGGAGCCCGCCCAGCCACAGATACGCCATCACCATCGGCTTGCGGGGATCCTCGTCCGGCAGCCGGTAGAGAAGGTCGGTGTCCTCCTCGTCGGCGATCTCCAGCCGGGAGCCGATCGCGAGGCGCAGGTCGTTGAGGGCCCCGAGCCACTGCCGCGACTCCTCCGGCGACAGCTTGAGCACCGCCCCGCCGTCGTCCACCGGGCTCAGCGCGTCCAGGGAGCGGATCACCGCGAGGGCGCTGTCCCGCTTGCCGGCCCGCAGGTCGTTCTCGGTGTAGCGGCGGAACTCCGAGGAGTACGCCTTCTGCTCGTCGGCCTCCCTGGGTCCAGGGGTGCCCTCGGGGTCGCTGTAGGCGTCCGGGAACAGTCGCTTGAGCACCGGGTCGGAGGGCGGCTCGCTCGGGCCGTCGGTGAACAGCTCGGCGAGGGGGTCGTCGGAGGCGTCCTCGGCGGGCCCCGGCCCGATGAGCTCCAGGAGCTGTACGGCCAGCGAGCGGATGATGGAGATCTCGACGTCGTCGAGCGCGACGGCCGCGCCGCCGCCGGGGAGCGGTTCGAAGTGTCCAGGCATGAAGGTCAGTTCAGCTACTTCCGGTCCTGCTGCAGGGTGGCCCACAGACCGTAGCCGTGCATCGCCTGCACGTCGCGCTCCATCTCCTCGCGACTACCGCTGGAGACGACCGCCCGGCCTTTGTGGTGGACGTCCATCATGAGCTTGGTGGCCTTGTCCTTCGTGTACCCGAAGTACGTCTGGAACACATAGGTCACGTAGCTCATGAGGTTGACCGGGTCGTTGTGGACGATGGTGACCCAGGGGACGTCCGGCTCAGGGACGGCGAAGACCTCTTCCGCCGACTCGGTGCGTTCGATCTCTACGGGAGCGGGTGACGTCACATGGCCCATGCTGCCACGCATCACAGAAATCGTCACACCGACGAGAAGGGAGTACTATCCCGTCCTATGAACACAGCGGACCTTGGGCTGCCGGTGGATGTTCCCTCGACGGCGCTCTTCACTGATCAGTACGAGCTCACGATGTTGCAGGCCGCGCTGAAGGCCGGTACCGCCGAGCGGCACAGCGTCTTCGAGGTCTTCACCCGGCGACTGCCGAACGGGCGTCGGTACGGCGTCGTCGCGGGCACCGGGCGCGTCCTGGACGCCGTCGAGAACTTCCGATTCGACGCGGACGTCCTGCGCTTCCTGGGTGAACGGAACATCGTCGACGCGGAGACCCTGGACTGGCTCGCCTCGTACCGGTTCTCCGGTGACATCTGGGGCTATCCGGAGGGCGAGGTCTACTTCCCGGGCTCGCCGATCATGCGGGTGGAGGGCTCCTTCGCCGAGTGCGTGCTGCTGGAGACCGTGATCCTCTCGATCCTCAACCACGACTCCGCGATCGCCGCGGCCGCCTCCCGGATGTCCTCGGCCGCCGGGGGCCGCCCGCTGATCGAGATGGGCGCCCGCCGCACCCACGAGCTCGCCGCCGTCGCCGCCTCCCGCGCCGCCTACCTCGGCGGCTTCGCCTCCACCTCCGACCTCGCGGCCGGCTTCCGCTACAACATCCCGACCGTCGGCACCTCCGCCCACGCCTTCACCCTCCTGCACGACCAGGAGCGCGACGCCTTCCAGGCCCAGGTGAACTCGCTGGGCCGCAACACCACGCTGCTCGTGGACACCTACGACGTGACGGAAGCCGTCCGTACGGCGGTGGAGGTCGCCGGACCGGAGCTGGGCGCGGTCCGCATCGACTCGGGCGACCTGCTTCTCGTGGCCCACCGGGTGCGGCAGCAGCTGGACGAGCTGGGCGCCCGGGACACGAAGATCATCGTGACCTCGGACCTCGACGAGTACGCCATCGCCTCGCTCGCGGCGGCCCCCGTGGACGCGTACGGCGTCGGCACCCAGCTGGTGACCGGCTCCGGGCACCCGACCTGCTCGATGGTCTACAAGCTGGTCGCCCGCGCCGAGTCCGCCGACGTGAAGGCGCCGCTGGTGCCGGTCGCGAAGAAGTCCTCCGGCGGCAAGACCTCCATCGGCGGCCGCAAGTGGGCGGCCCGGCGGCTGGACGCGGACGGGATCGCGGAGGCCGAGGTCGTCGGCACCGGGGCCGTCCCGGCCGACCTCGTGGACCGGCAGCTCCTCGTCGAACTGGTCAAGAGCGGCGACGTCGTGGCGCGCGAGCCGCTGGACGTCGTACGGGACCGGCACACGGCCGCGCGCGACGGGCTGCCGCTGTCGGCGACCCAGCTGTCGCGCGGGGAACCCGTCATTCCGACGGAGTACGTACACGGGCGCTCGGGTAGCTAAAACTGGTGCGCCCTCCCGCAGCGCCGTCGAAGTCTCTAGGCTCTTAAGTTCACTCTTAGTCGAAGGACACCCACCATGCGCCGCGCCTTGATCGTCGTCGACGTACAGAACGACTTCTGCGAGGGGGGCAGTCTCGCGGTGGCCGGGGGTGCCGATGTGGCCGCCGCCGTCACCGAGCTGATCGGACAGGCGGCCGGCGGCTCCGGCTACCAGCATGTGGTGGCCACCCGCGATCACCACATCGCGCCCGGCGGCCACTTCGCCGACAACCCCGACTACGCCCACTCCTGGCCCGCGCACTGCGTCGCCGGTACCGAGGGTGTCGGCTTCCACCCGAACTTCGCCCCCGCCGTCGCCTCCGGCGCGATCGACGCCGTCTTCGACAAGGGGGCGTACTCGGCGGCCTACAGCGGTTTCGAGGGCGCCGACGAGAACGGCGTCGCGCTGGCCGACTGGCTGCGGGCGCGGGAGGTCGTCGAGGTGGACGTGGTGGGCATCGCCACGGACCACTGCGTACGGGCCACCGCGCTGGACGCCGTACGGGAGGGTTTCCGTACGCAGGTGCTCCTCGACCTCACCGCGGGAGTGGCCGAGGAGACCACCGACCGGGCCCTGGAGGAGCTGCGCCAGGCCGGGGTGGAACTCTCCGGGAAGCCGGTCGTCGCGTAGGCGTCAGGCGCCTACGCCGGTGCCGCCGGCCTTCTGATCAGGGCCCTGATCGGGTGCCACAGCTCCTGGGCCAGCTCCGGTCCCGGCACCGCCGCGACAGCGTTGTCAGGGGCCGTGCGCCATATCAGGCCGTCCGGATGATGGAGGACGGCCGTCACCTCGTCCGGGGTCGGCGGGGCCGCGTTGCCCCGCAGGTAGACCGCCCGCAGCCCCAGGTTGCGCAGCCTGGTCAGGGCTCGTGCGCGGTTGCGGGCGTGGACGAGGACACGGACGCAGCCCGTGCCGTCGGTGGCGGGTCTGGGCAGGTTCAGCGCCACCACCACGCTGCCTGTCGGCAGTTTGCAGAAACCTCCTGCGGCCATGCAGTCACACCCCCGTGTGCACCGGTGTCAATAAGAAAGCCATCAGGACGCACCTAAACACGATCGGCGGCGACCCGCCAGGGGTCACCGCCGATTCGCTTCTGACCTGCGCAAATGCCGACTACTTCACCGCGCGGCCGACTTCGATCTTGATCGTCGAGCCGTTCAGGGCCTCCTGGACAATCTTGATCTTGGTGTTGGTGTCAGTGAGCTTCACACCCGCGAACGGGGTCGTCGCGTCGTAGTACGTGCTGGTGTGGTCGTTGAAGACCGACACCCCCTTCGCCGACGGGATCCTCTTCGCGACGTCCGCGTTGTGCAGCGTGATGCCGTCCGTGCGGAACAGGCTGAAGGGCGAGTCGTACGCCTGGATGCGGCTGCGCATCGCGGTGCCGTCGGACCACTTCAGCGCCGTCGGGTGCGAGTCGACCGGCAGAAGCAGACCGACTCCGGGGTGCGCGCTGGTGTTGTTGTCCGCCTGGGAGGTGTCCCACTTCCAGATCAACAGGCCGTTCTGGTACGGGAAGTGCTCCACCCAGCTCGGACGGGTCGTGGAGAAGCCGAAGTTGTACGGGCCGACCTTCAACGTCTTGTCGTACGACACGTACTGACGGTTCTCGGCGATGTAGTACTGCGCGTAGTCGTCCGCGACGGTCGCGCCGACACGGGTGAAGCCGCTCGCCGTCCAGGCCGCGTCCGCGGTCTCGGCGTCGTCGGCGAACAGGGCCGCGCCGTCGGCCGTCACGGTGATCCGGTCCGCCGCGAAGCCCTTCTCGGCCACGCCGCCGTCGGTGGAGTAGCGGAAGCGCAGGTCGATCTTCTGGCCCGCGTAGGCGTCGAGCGGGAACGACAGCTTCTTGTACGTCTCCGAGAAACCGGTGAGCGTCGGCTGGCCGCTGGCGTCGCGCGGGAGGGCCGCGCCGTCCGCGGTGCCGTCGATCGGCGTCCAGGTGGTGCCGCCGTCGGTGGAGACCTCGGTGTAGACGTAGTCGTAGTTCGCCTCGGCGGCCCACCAGCCGTCGAGGGTCAGCAGCGCCGCGGACCTGCCGGTGAGGTCGACGGAACGCGTCAGCGTGTTCTTGAGGTTGTTGCCGCTGCCGCTCCACCACTGGGTGGCGCCCTGGGCGGGGGTCACGATCTCGGTGGTGACCGCCTTCTCGGGCAGTTCGACGACGAGAGCCTGCTTGTTCTTGGTGTTGTACTCGGCGACACCCAGCTTGTGCGTCGACTTGGTCGCGGCCTTCGCCACGTCGTAGTCCAGCCAGCCCAGTTGGAGCTTGTCCCAGGCGGTCATGTCGCCGGGCAGGTCACCGATGGTGTCCTTGCCGGTGCCGAGCCAGGAGCCGGAGGACATCAACGTCCAGAAGCCGGTGGAGTTCTCGCCGTCACCGGAGGTGTCGTAGTGGTCCGGCAGACCCAGGTCGTGGCCGTACTCGTGGGCGAAGACGCCGAGTCCGCCGTTCTCCGGCTGGATGGTGTAGTCGCCGACCCAGATGCCGGTGTCACCGATCTGGGCGCCGCCGAGCAGGTTGCCCTCGGGGCCGGTCGCACCCTGGTCGGTGCCGAAGGCGTACCAGCGGTGCGCCCAGATGGCGTCCTCGCCCTGCGCGCCGCCGCCCGCGGACTCGTCCTCGCCGGCGTGCACGATCTGGAAGTGGTCGATGTAGCCGTCGGACTCGTTGAAGTCGCCGTCGCCGTCGAAGTCGTAGCGGTCCCACTGGTCGAACTCGGCGATGTCCGCCTTGATCTCGGCCTCGGTGCGCCCCGCCGCCTTCTGCTGGGCGACCCATGCCGTGACGCCGTCCTGGACCGCGTTCCAGGCGCAGGTGTCGCAGGAGTTGGAGCCGTAACGGGCCTCGTTGTAGGGGACCTTGACCCAGTCGGTGACCTCACCCTCGACCGAGTAGCGGCCCGAGGACTGCTTCTCGTAGTAGGTCTTCATCGAGGCGGTGCCGTCGCCGAAGTAGAGGTCCTCGAAGTGGGCCTTGTTGTAGTCCGCCTGCCAGGCCGTGCTGTTGTCCTGGGCACGGTCCGGCTCGGCTATCTCGTTGTGCGCGGGGCCGGGCGTGCCGCCGTAGCGGGGGTCCGTCCGGTCGCCGAACTCGACGAGGATCGTGAAGATCTTGTCGGTCTGCTCGCGGCCCAGCTCGACGTACTTGCTGTCGCCCTTGCGGCTCTTGAGCTCGACGACCTTGGAGCCGTCACGGTTCTTGACCGTGGCGGCGCCGGATATGACCTGCTTCAGCGCCTCTTCGCGCTGCGCCTCCTGGGTCTGGGAGAGCGGGCCGTCGAAGTCGTGCTCCTGCGTGGTCTTCGCCGGCTGCGGATCGGTGCGGTTCGCCGCGGCCGGTGCCGCGGTGGTGTCGGCCTGCGCGACGGCGAAGGTGGAGATGGTCGCCGTCGCGGCGGCCAGTGCGACGGTGGTCGCGGCCGCTCTGAACGTCCAGGATCTGCTGGGCACCTGAGTCTTCCTCCCCTAGTCAAGTGACGGCATTTGACTAGAGGTTCAGAAGAAAAGACAGATCTTGACTTGGACAGGACAACTGCACTATGCGGATCTGACGTCCGCTTTACGAACGCGAGGGGGGCCGCCCGCGCACGGGAGACCCCCATCACGACATGTCACTTCTTCTTCGACTTGGCCGCCTTGGCGGCACTGCTCGCCTTCGACGCGCTCAGCTTCGAGACCTTGCGCAGCGCCTCGACCGTGGTCGTGAACTTCTTGGCCGGTGTCGCGCCGCCGGCCGTGATCTTCTGAGCCTCCGCGGACGTCAGGGCGACGATGTTGGCCGACGCGGGCGTCACCGTGCCCTTGCCCTGGAGGAAGATGCCCTGGTTGCCGCCGACCGGGATCCAGAACGACCCGACGCCGGAGACACCCGGGGCGTCGCCCTCCCCGATGTTGTCGAGATAGAGGACGTACGTCTTGCCCACCACCAGTTCGGTGGCACCCTCCATCGTCACGGCGTCGAGGTCGATGTTGCCGACGATGATCTGGTCGTCGACATTGATGTTGAACCCGGTGTTCTTCATGATCCCCGCGACCCGGACCTTCATGAAGACCATGGGAAGGCAGTCCTCGGTGCCCGAGCCGCCCGCCACCTCCGTGGGGGTGACGCTGGGCACCGGCTCGTCCGTGGCCGAGGCATCAGGGCTCGGGTCGCCCTCGTCCGCCGCGGTGGGGCTCACGGTCACTTCCCCGGCGGGGTCGCCGCCCTCGTCGCACTCACGGAACGAAAGACTCAGGACAGCGCCCAGGATCCCGACGTCCGACGCGGAACTGACGTCCGACGCGCTCGTGTAGGTCGCGTAGTCCGCCTCGATGTACGGCTTCCCGTCGGCACCGACGGACTCGCCGGAGTTGCCGGGGGTACAGGCCGCGAGCGACGCGACCAGCAGACCGGCGGCCAGGGCGCGGATGCGCCGAGTCGTCTTCAACCGCACTCCTCGTCTGTCGGCCGACTCACGGCTCAGTACTTCGACTTGACGCCGTGGACGTCGTCGTACCAGGGGCCGTCACTACCGCAGGAGAACTTGCCCTCACCCTGCCGCACGACCGCGGGTCCCGGGTTGGAGCAGGTGTAGGTGGTGTGCGACAGACCATAGGCGTGGCCCAGCTCGTGCTCGGCCGCGATCTTCTTCTCACGGGCCGAAAGGCCGCCCATCGTCCGTGAGTTGAAGTTGATCCGGACCTCGTTGCAGGCCCAGTAGCCGAGCGGGCAGCCGTCCCACGACGTGCGCGCCCAGTCGTCCCACGCGTACGAGGCGTCCCGCACCTCGACCATGGGGTCGCCGTTGTTCTTCTCGTAGCGGAAGAACCCCGTCGCGGAGGTGTCGTCCCAGCGCATTACAGCGTCACAGCCAGGGCAGCACCCGGATCGCCCGGGTTTTCAGGTGTTCGTCCTGTGCGCCGCGTCTCTCTCGACGGGCCTGGTGTCCTCGCCGCCCGCGCAGGCGTATGTGACCAACTGCGGTTCGTTCTGGGGCATCGACGGCAACGACCCGATCTCGTACCGTTAAAGAAGTAGATCTTGATCTACTCGGGACAACTGGGCTATGAGACCCCCGTGTCGGCCCTGCGGGACGGCATCTGGAGCCGCCCTCGACCGGCGCTCGCGCGTGTCCACTTCGTGGACGGTATGACTCCGTGCGCCCCCCATGCACCGGTACTGTTGGTTAGGTCACGCTTACCGTTCGTTCCGCTCGGGCATGCACGCGATTAGAGTCATTCGGCGGAACGCCCCAAAACGGCGGAAAGCCAGGCCGACACCCCCGTGGACCCCCACTTCCGAGGACACGATTGCCATGCCTCGTCCGACTGCCGCACAGCTCGCCTACGGTTCGTTCACCGTGATCTTCTCGACGCTCGCCATGCTGCTGCTGTCACAGACGAGTTCGGGTCTGGGGATCGCGGTCATCGCCGTCGCGGCGCTCGCCCTCGGGCTGCTCGTCGCCATGACGGTCCCCATCCCCAAGGCCCGCGTGGTCGCGGTGCGCAAGCCCGCCACCGAGACAGCGGAGACGGCACAGACGCCCGTACCGGCGTCGGTCACCGTACTGGCGACCGAGCCGGTGCACGAGCGCGCCGCCTCCTGATGAACCGACGGTCCCCGGTGGTCAGTTGGTGCTGACCACCACCGTCTTCGCCGCCTTGTCGTGCAGGCCCTGCTTGTAGGGCTTGTCGAAGAAGCTCCAGCCGCCCGAGATCGCGGTCCAGACACAGGCGCAGCAGAACGCGAACGGGATCCACAGCACCGCCGAACGCGTCAGCGTGGTCTGCACGGAGGGCGTTGAGCCGTTCTCGAGGTTCGCCACTCGCATCCCGAGCCACTTCTTGCCGAGCGTCTGGCCGGAGCGGCTGATCATGACGGTGTCGTACGCGATGTAGAGCACGGCCGTGATGAGCGACTGTGTGAAGGACTTGCCGTACTCGACCTTGTCGGGGTCCACGTCGTACTCGTTGACGCCGAAGCCCCAGGTGAGCAGCCAGACCACGATGAGGACGAGGATCATGTCGATGATCCGGGCGAGCGTGCGCTTGCCGCTGTCGGCGAGCGGGGGCATGCCGGCGAGCGGGTCGTTCGGGAACGAGCCGCCGCCGTACGGGTCGCCGCCGCCGTAGGGACTGCCGCCCCCGTACGGCGGAGGCTGACTGCCGTACGACGAGCCTGCGTCCCCTGACGGCGGGGGCTGACTGCCGTACGGGGAACCCTCGCCGCCCGAGGGCGGGGGCTGCTTCCTGAACGGGTCGTCTTCCGGCGGCTGCTGGCCGGAGCCGGGGGGCGGTTCGCTGCTCATGGCCCGAGTCGACCGCGATCCCCACGGCTCCGCATCCGGCGAGCGGCCGTCCGGGGTACGGAATCCGGTGGCCCTTGTGCCGTACGCGGCTATCCCGCTACGAACGTATGTGCGGCCTTGTCGTGCCAGCACTGGCGCCACGGCTTGTCGAACAGGCCCCATACGACGCCCACGACACCGATCGCGAGCAGAACGGGGACGCTGTAGACGAGCCAGCGGCGCAGGGCCGCGCCGAACGTCGGGGGCTCGCCGCCCTCGATGTCCCGCACCTCCAGTCCGAGCAGCTTCTTGCCGAGGGTGCGGCCCCACTTGGCGGTGGGCAGCGCCTCGTAGAGGACGCCGAAGACGAGGAGGACGGCGAGGACGATGCCGAGGTAGGCGGAGGTCGTGCCGTCCAGGAGCCAGACGGTGACGGTCTCGCCGGAGAGCTTGGCCGCGTCGATCTTCTCGTTGACGTGGTCCAGCGCCCTGGTGCCGAGCGGGACGGCGGCCGCGCCGGTGACGCCGACGAGGACGACGGTGTCCAGCAGCCGGGCCGTCAGCCGCTTGCCGAGGCCCGCGGGGCGGGCGGAGGCCTGACGCCGGGCGGCGGCCTGGAAGACGTCCTCCACGGGCGGCTTCCAGGGCGTGACGGGCTCGTCCTCGCCAGGGGTGGCGGCGAGGCGGTGCACCTGCTGGGCCCAGGAGGACTGACCGCCACCGGCGCCGCCGGCCATGGGGGTGGACTGCTGGGGGACGGAGGCGGGCGGGGTCCGCGGAGCCGCCTGCTGCGGGCCCGCGGCCTGTCCGACGGCGCCCTGGACACCGGCCTGCGCGGAGACGGCACGCTCGGCGGCGGCCTTGCCCGCGCCGAAGCCGGGGGTGGCCGCGGGCGGGGCTCCGAAGCCGCCCGCCGCCGCACCGTCGGACCGTGCGCCGCCCGTGCCTCCGCCCTGCGCCCCACCCTGCTGGGCCGTGCGCGGGGAGAGCGCCCGGAAGGTCATGGTGCCCTCGTCGGCGACGGGGCCACCGGGGGCGGGAACGCCGGGAGTTGCGGCACCGGAGGACCCCGCGGCACCGAAGGCGGGGCCGCCGGAGGCACCCGAGCCACCCGTGCCCGGACCGCTGAAGGCCGGGCCGCCGGAAACACCGGCACCGGAGGGACCGTGGGAGCCTGCCGCACCCGAGCCACCCGAGCCGGGGCCGCCGAACGCCGGGCCGCCGGAGGCGCTCGCCCCGCTGCCGGACTGCGGTGCCGTGCCCGGGCCGGACGGCGCCGCTGCCCCGGGCGTCGGCCTGCGGAAGACGAACGTGTTGCCCTGGGCCGCGCTGTCGGACTCCGCGGGCGGGATCGTGGCCGTGCCGTCGCCGCTCGTCGTGTCCGACGGGACGCGGGGGTCGGTGCCCGCCGCCGCGCCCCAGGAGACCCGGCGGTCCTGGTCGCCGCCGAAGCCGGACTGACGGGAGCGGTCGGCGCCCCAGGCGGACGCGGGTTCGGGACGGCTGCCGTACTGGGCGTCGGACGGGTTGGGCGCGGGCTGCGGGTCCTCGTCGAAGAAGTGCGGGCCCGTCTCCTCCACCGACACGGGGGCCGGGGCCGCACCGTCCGACGGGGCCGGCCGGCTCGTGCCCGGTACCCAGGCGGCACCGTTCCAGTACCGGACGTATCCAGGAATGGACGGGTCCGGGTAATACCCTTCGCGGGGCCTGTCGTCACCGGGTGCCGGGGTTGGGGCGCTCATGTCCGTCGTCCCGTATCTGCTCGGGGGTGAATATGGGGGGCTCCACATCTATCAGACCGGCGCAACCCCCACCGCCAGTCCCACCGGACCCACTCCTTTTGAGCAACGTCGTGAACCCCCGGGAAAAAAGTTTTCCGAACCCGCGTAATGGTTCCGGCCGCACCGCCTCTCTCCACTCGTACGAGACAGACACGAGAGGGGAACACACGACATGCACACCGTGGTAGAGCGCGAGCTCGAGCTCAAACTCATTCTGTCGCCCGAGCGCAGCATCCCGGTCCCCGCCCGGCTCAGCTATCGCTCCGACGACCCGTACGCCGTCCACGTCGCCTTCCACATCGGCTCCGACCACCCGGTGAACTGGACGTTCGCCCGCGAGCTCCTGGTGGAGGGGGTGTTCAGGCCGTGCGGGCACGGGGACGTGCGGGTGTGGCCGACGAAGGTGGACGGCCGCAGCGTCGTCCTGATGGCACTGAGTTCGCCCGACGGGGACGCCCTCCTGGAGGCGCCCGCGGCCCAGGTGTCGGCCTGGCTGGAGCGGACGCTGCGGGTGGTGCCCCCGGGGTCTGAGGGCGAGCAGCTCGGTATCGACGAGGCCCTGGCGGACCTGCTCGCCCCGACGCCCGCCGACGACCTGTGGCTGCGCGACCCGTGGCCGAGCGACGAGTCGAAGGACGGGGAGTGATCGCGTACGGACGTCAGAAGAGCTTGCCGGGATTCAGGATCCCCAACGGGTCGAAGACCTGCTTGATCTGCCGCTGCATCTCCACCCCCACCGGGCCGATCTCGCGCGCCAGCCACTCCTTCTTCAGTACGCCCACGCCGTGCTCGCCGGTGATCGTGCCGCCGAGCTCCAGGCCGAGGGCCATGATCTCGTCGAAGGACTCGCGGGCGCGCCGGGACTCGTCGGGGTCGGCCGCGTCGAAGCAGACGGTGGGGTGGGTGTTGCCGTCTCCGGCGTGCGCGACGACGCCGATGGTGAGCTGGTACTTCTCGGCGATCCGCTCGGTGCCTTCGAGCATCTCGCCGAGCCGGGAGCGGGGCACGCACACGTCGTCGATCATCGTGGTGCCCTTGACGGCTTCGAGGGCGGTGAGCGACAGCCGGCGGGCCTGGAGAAGGAGTTCGGACTCGGCGACGTCGTCGGCGGGCACGACCTGCGTGGCGCCGGCCGCCTCGCACAGCGCGCCGAGGGCGGCGAGGTCGGCGGCCGGGTCGGTGGTGTCGAAAGCGGCGAGCAGCAGGGCCTCGGTGGTCTCCGGGAGTCCCATGTGGGCGAGGTCGTTGACGGCCTTGACCGTCGTACGGTCCATCAGTTCGAGGAGGGACGGCACATGCCCGCCCTCCATGATCCGGCACACCGCGTCGCAGGCGGCCGCGCCGGACGCGAACTCGGCGGCCAGCACCAGCTGCTCGGGCGGCTGCGGGCGCAGTGCCAGGGTCGCCTGGACGACGATGCCGAGGGAGCCTTCCGAGCCGACGAACAGGCGGGTCAGGTCGTATCCGGCGACGCCCTTCGCGGTCCGCCGGCCGGTGGACATCAGGCGGCCGTCCGCCAAGACCACGTCCAGTCCGAGGACGTACTCCGCCGTCACCCCGTACTTCACACAGCACAGCCCGCCGGAGGCGGTGCCGATGTTGCCGCCGATGGTGCACATCTCCCAGCTGGAGGGATCCGGCGGGTAGTAGAGGCCGTGCTCGTTGACCGCGCGGGAGAGGGTGGCGTTGATGACGCCGGGCTCGACCACCGCGATGCGGTCGACGGGGTTGATCTCGAGGATACGGTCCATCTTCGTCAGGGACAGCACGATGCAGCCGTCGGAGGCGTTGGCGCCGCCGGACAGGCCCGTGCGGGCGCCCTGCGGGACGACGGGGACGCGCAGTTCGGTGGCGATGCGCATGACGTGTTGCACCTGCTCGACCGTGCGGGGCAGTACGACCACTGCGGGGACGCCGGCCGGGCAGAAGCTGGCCATGTCGTTGGCGTAGGAGGCCGTGACGTCCGGGTCGGTCAGGACGGCCTCGGCGGGCAGACCGCTCAGGAGACGGTCGACCAGGTTCCCTGTCTGTTCGTCGCGAGGCGCTTCGATACGGCTCATGATCACAGCGTCGCACCTGGGTCCATCGGTGTGAACCCCGTCTGCGGCAACCGTCGCCTGCTCGGGTGTGGTCGTCGTATTGACGCACAGTGATCGCCATGGAGAACCATGAGGAGGCGGCCCCCCGGCGTTCGCGCATCGCACGGCGGGTTCTGATCGCGGCCGTCACCGGGTGTCTGGTGCTCGGCGGGACGCTGATGGTGCTGCCCTGGCAGCCGCCGGACACGGGGGCGCCCGCGCCGCCGGCCCCGGGGGCACAGGCACGGGCGGCGGTCACCACGGGGGTGGCGGCCGCGCTGCCGGACCTGGCGGCGCTGATCGCTGAGCGGGAGACGCATCTGCGGAGGCATCCGCGGGACGCCGAGTCGTGGGCGGTGCTCGGGGCGGCGTATCTGGAGCAGGGGCGGCGGACGGCGGAGCCGGCGTACTACCCGAGGGCCGACCACGCGTTGCGTATGTCGCTGAGGGTGCGGGCCAGGGGGAACGCCGAGGCGCTCGGCGGGCTCGCCGCGCTGGCGAACGCGCGGCGGGACTTCCGGGCGGCGAAGCGATGGGGCGAGGCCGCGCTGAAGCTGGATCCGAAGCGCTGGACGACGTATCCGCCGCTGCTCGACGCCTACACCGGCCTCGGCGACTGGAAGGCCACGCAGCGGACCCTCGAGCGGCTGCAGGGGCTGCGCGGCGGGCCGGCCGTGATGGCGCGGGCCGGGGCCGTGTTCCGGGACCGGGGCTGGCGCGAGGACGCGATGGCGCAGCTCTCCGACGCGGCGGCGGGCGCTCGGGCGCCCGCCGAACGGGCCGCGTATCTGGAGCGGGTGGGGCAGCTGGCCTGGGAGCGCGGCGATCGTGAGCCGGCGCTGCGGCACTTCCAGGAGGCGGTGCGCATCGACCCCGACCAGCGGGCCGCGCAGGCCGGGCAGGGGCGGGTGCTGGCGGCGCTGGGGCGGACCTCGGAGGCGCTGAGCGCGTACCGGATGGCGCTGGCCAAGCAGCCGCATCCGCAGTACGCCCTGGAGCTGGGCGAGTTGTACGAGTCGCTGGGGATGCGGCAGGCGGCCCAGGTCCAGTACGACCTGTTGCGGGCGCGGGTCCGTGGTGCCGCGGCGGGCGGGGCCGACGAGGAGCTGGTGCTCGGGGTGTTCGAGGCGGACCACGGGGATCCGCAGGCGGCCGTACGGCGGCTGCGGGCGGAGTGGCGACGCCAGCCCGGGATCGCGGTGGCCGACGCGCTGGGGTGGGCGCTGCACCGGGCCGGTCAGGACGAGGAGGCGCTGCGGTACGCGGTGCGGGCGACGGACAAGGTGCACGGCGGCGGGGTGCGCAGTGCGCTGCACGCGTATCACCGGGGCATGATCGAGCGGGAGTTGGAGAAGTACGGGCCGGCCCGGCGCCACCTCCAGGAGGCGTTGCGGATCAACCCGTACTTCTCGCCTGTGCACGTGCGGACGGCTCGGGAGGCGTTGACGGCGTTGGGTGAGCCGTCGGTGGAGGAGCTGCCGGTGATGGACGCGAAGGCGGAGACGGAGACGGAGTCCTAGACCTCGGCGGTGCCGATCAGTGCGTTGCGTGTGACCAGCGCCGCCAGTTCGTCCTCTCCCAGTCCTGCGGTCCCCTCGGGCCTGCGGGGCAGCACCATGTAGCGCGACTCGGCGCTGGAGTCCCACACCGTGACGTCCACGGCGGCGGGCAGTTCGAGCCCGAACTCCCGCAGCACCTCGCGGGGTTCACGGACCACGCGGGAGCGGTAGGCCTCGGACTTGTACCAGCTCGGGGACGGGCCGAGGAGGCGCAGGGGGTAGCAGGAGCAGAGGGTGCAGACGATGACGTTGTGGGTCGTCGCCGTGTTCTCGACGACGCGCAGGCGCTGGTAGGAGCCGTCCATGTGGCCCAGCTCCTGCACGGCGGCGGTCCCGTCGGCCAGCAGCCGCGCCTTGTACGCCTCGTCGGTCCAGGCGCGGGCGACGACCTTCGCCCCGTTCGCCGGTGACGAGGCGGCGAGGAAGGCGTCGATCGCCTCGTCCACCTTCTCGCCGGTGATCACGCCCTTCTCCTCCAGCAGGGTCTCCAGCCGGCGGACCCGGCGGGCGATCGTCGCATCGGGGTGGTGGTCACCGCTCATCGGCACGGTCCTCTTCCAGATAGCTTTCCCACAGATCCAGTACGACGTGATGGTCGCCCTCGCCCCACAGGTCACGGGCCTCGAAGCGGACCGCGTAGATCTGCTCGACCGGCGCGTCCCCGCGCCCCTGTGCGCTGATGTCGGGCAGCTCGTCCGGACCCTCCGGCTCGACGATCACGCCCCGCTTGCCGCGCGCGTACCGGGGCAGCCGGGTGTGGTGCGGCGGGTCGTGCGGGAAGGTGCGCACCCGGGTGCCGGGCGGGAAACGGTCAGTCATCCAGCTCACCCGGCCCGATCACGCCCTTGCGTTCCAGCAGCGCGCAGATCGCGGTGAACCAGCGCTCGTAGTACGACGCCGCCAGGTACTCGGCCGGCGGCATCGACTCGATCGCGTCGCGGAACTCGTTGGTGTTGAAGAGCCCTTGACCGCGCAGGGTGTTGAAGAGGCCGACGACCCGCGCCTCCCAGTCCGCGTGGAAGGGCTCGGTGTCGTCGGTGGTGTCGATGGCGCCGAAGCCCTGGGTGCCGCCGACGTCGTTGATCCTGGCCATGCGGCCAGCGTACGTTCGCCCTACTGCTTCGGCTTGTAGTAGAGGGAGAACCTGCGTTCCCCGGCCGTCCCGGAGGCGAGGCCCAGATACAGCCGCGTGCCGCCCTTGCGGCGGACGGCGAGGCCCTCCGGCTCGCGGTGGGTGAGGGAGCGGCCGGCCTCGGTGCGCAGCCGCTGGACCAGCTCACCGGTGGTGATGTCGACGCAGGAGAGGTAGGCGTTGCCGTGCTCGGCGCGCGGGTTGGTCCCGGCGTCGTAGGCCGTCCCGGCGAGCTGGTAGAGGTGGTCGTGGTGCAGGGCATAGCCCTGGAAGGGGATCTTCTTGTCGGGGTGCGCGGCGGGCTGGGCGATGTCGGCGACGGGGTGGTCGTACTCGCGGGCGACGAAGGCGTCGAGGTCCCAGATCCGGTAGCGCGGCTTGCCCTTGACGCGGTAGCGGACGGCGATGCGCTTCGAGGCCATGCAGACCGAGGGCTGGTTGTTGGTGGACCCCGGTATCGGCTTGCGTATCTTGACGTCCTCGCCGGTGCGGGTGGCGCCGTTCCTGAACTGGAAGCGGGTGACGCCCTGGCCGTAGCCGCCCTTGGCGTCGGCCTCGGTCCAGATCCAGACCTTGCCGTCGGCGGCGTTCTGCACACCGATGCTGACGCCGTGCCCGAAGCCCTGGAGGTTCATGCTGCCGAGCAGCTTGCCTTCGTGGTCGAGCTTGTTGAGGCACAGGTTGCCGGCGCCGATGCCACCGCGCCGCACCTGGAGGACGTACAGGTGCTGGTGCACCTCGTCGAAGGCGAAGGACTGCAGGACCGTGCCCTCCTTGAGGGCCTTCTCCTTCAGCCAGCGGGTCGCCGGTACGTCGAGGTCGATGCGGTCGGTCACGTTCGGTGTCCCCAGGGTCCTGCGGACGTCCCGATGACGTCCACAGGACCAGAGAGTGTCAACTCCCGTTCACTGGTTTCAAGGTTCTACGAAAGCGCTTGTGGATTCACGTCAGATTCACAGGTTTCCGTTCACAGGTTGCCGCGCCGCTCCTGCTCCCGCTCGATCGCCTCGAAGAGGGCCTTGAAGTTGCCCTTGCCGAAGCCCATCGAGCCGTGCCGCTCGATGAGTTCGAAGAACACGGTCGGCTTGTCCTGGACCGGCTTGGTGAAGATCTGCAGCAGATAGCCGTCCTCGTCGCGGTCGGCGAGGATCTTCAGCTCGCGCAGGGTGTCGACGGGCACGCGGGTGTCGCCGACCCACTCGCCGAGGGTGTCGTAGTAGGAGTCCGGGGTGTCGAGGAACTGGACTCCGGCCGCCCGCATGGTCCGTACGGTCTCGACGATGTCGTTGGTGTTGAGCGCGATGTGCTGGACGCCCGCGCCGCCGTAGAACTCCAGGTACTCGTCGATCTGGGACTTCTTCTTGGCGATGGCGGGCTCGTTGATCGGGAACTTGACCTTGAGCGTGCCGTCCGCGACGACCTTCGACATCAGCGCGCTGTACTCGGTGGCGATGTCGTCGCCCACGAACTCCTTCATGTTCGTGAAGCCCATGACCTTGTTGTAGAAGCCGACCCACTCGTTCATCCGGCCGAGCTCGACGTTGCCGACGCAGTGGTCGATGGCCTGGAAGGTGCGGTGGGCGGGCGGCTGGACGAGCGGGGCCACCGCGGTGAAGCCGGGGAGGTAGGGGCCGTCGTAGCCGGAGCGGTCGACGAGGGTGTGGCGGGTCTCGCCGTAGGTGGCGATCGCGGCGAGTACGACGGTGCCGTGCTCGTCCTTCAGCTCGTACGGCTCGGCGACCGAGCGGGCGCCGTGCTCCAGCGCGTAGGCGTACGCGGCGCGGGCGTCCGGGACCTCGATGGCGAGGTCGATCACGCCGTCGCCGTGCTCGGCCACGTGCTGGGCGAGGAAGTGGCCCCAGGTGGTGGCGGGCTTGATCACCGAGGTGAGCACGAAACGGGCGGAGCCGTTCTCCAGGACGTAGCTCGCGGTCTCACGGCTGCCGTTCTCCGGTCCGGAGTAGGCGACCAGCTTCATGCCGAAGGCGGTGGAGTAGTAGTGCGCCGCCTGCTTGGCGTTGCCCACGGCGAAGACGACCGCGTCCATTCCCTTGACCGGGAAGGGGTCGGCCTGCCGGGCGGTGTCGGGAGTGTGGTGAGTGGTCTGCGTCATGCTCGCAGCCTTCTCCGCGGGGGCAAGGTGCGCAATAGTTTGCGTTTCTGGTGTGCAATATGACCAGTGAAGGGTCCGTTCTTACGAGCTCTCTGTACAGGATGACCACCGGGAAAGGCGGCTCTCGTGGGGATCGACGGACTGGACGGACGGATCATCGTGCTGCTGGCGCGGGAGCCGCGGATCGGGGTGCTGGAGATGTCCCGGCGGCTGGGGGTGGCGCGCGGGACCGTGCAGGCGCGTCTGGACCGGCTTCAGTCGAATGGCGTCATCCGGGGATTCGGCCCGCAGGTGGACCCTGCCGCGCTCGGCTATCCGGTGACCGCGTTCGCCACGCTGGAGATCCGGCAGGGACAAGGGGCGGACGTACGGGCGCACTTGGCGACCGTGCCGGAGGTCCTGGAGCTGCACACCACGACCGGAAGCGGGGACATGCTGTGCCGGCTCGTCGCCCGGTCGAACGCCGATCTCCAGCGGGTGATCGACCTGGTTGTCGGTTTTGATGGCATTGTCCGGGCCGCCACGGCGATCGTGATGGAGAACCCCGTTCCGCTGCGGATCATCCCGCTGGTGGAGCAGGCGGCGGAGGACGAGGACAGGACTTAGCCGACTGGGCCTAGCTGCCATGAGGTGACCGCGTGTGAACTTCTGGGAGTACCTGGGCAACCGCCATCAGCAGCTGCTCTCGGATGCCTACCAACACGCGAGCGTCGTCTTCCAGTGCATGGTCGTGGCGACGGCGATCGGGGTCCTGATCGGCGTGGTCACCTATCGCAGCGACTGGGGCGGCAACCTCGCCACGACGGCCACCTCGACCATCCTGACCATCCCGTCGCTCGCCATGATCGGTCTGCTCATCCCGATCGTCGGCCTGGGCGTGCCGCCCACGGTGATCGCGCTGACCCTGTACGGCCTGCTGCCGATCGTGCGCAACTCGATCGTCGGCCTGCGCGGCGTCGACCCGGCGCTGGTGGACGCGGCGCAGGGCATCGGGATGTCCCGGCTGATGCGGCTCGTGCGGGTCGAGCTGCCGCTGGCCTGGCCGCCGATCCTGACCGGCATCCGGGTCTCCACGCAGATGCTGATGGGCATCGCCGCCATCGCCGCCTACGCCTCCGGGCCCGGCCTCGGCAACGAGATCTTCCGCGGCATCGCCTCCCTGGGCAGCAAGAACGCCCTCAACCAGGTGCTCGCGGGCACGCTCGGGATCATCGTCCTGGCCCTGCTGTTCGACGCCGCGTACGTCCTGATCGGACGGCTGACCATTCCCAGGGGGATCCGTGTCTGAAGCCTCCGGCGCCTCCATCGAGTTGGAGAACCTGACCAAGAGGTATCCCGGCAATCCACAGCCCTCCGTCGACAACGTCAACATGGAGATCAAGGCGGGCGAGATCGTCATCTTCGTCGGCCCCTCCGGCTGCGGTAAGTCGACCACGCTCAAGATGATCAACCGGCTGATCGAGCCGACCGGCGGCCGGATCCGCATCGGCGGCGAGGACGTCACCGACATCGATCCGGTGAAGCTGCGCCGCAAGGTGGGCTATGCGATCCAGTCGGCCGGGCTGTTCCCGCACATGACGGTCGCGCAGAACATCGCGCTGGTGCCGAAGATGGTCGGCTGGGGCAAGAACCGGATCAAGGACCGCGTCGAGGAGCTCCTCGACCTGGTGGGGCTCGACCCCGGCGAGTTCCACGGCCGCTATCCCCGTCAGCTCTCCGGCGGTCAGCAACAACGCGTGGGCGTCGCAAGGGCGTTGGCGGCGGACCCGCCCGTCCTGCTGATGGACGAGCCGTTCGGCGCGGTCGACCCGATCACCCGTGACCATCTCCAGGACGAGCTGATCAGACTCCAGCACGAGCTGCACAAGACGATCGTCTTCGTCACGCACGACTTCGACGAGGCGATCAAGCTCGGTGACCGGATCGCCGTGCTGCGCGAACGCTCGCACATCGCGCAGTTCGACACCCCGGAGGCGATCCTCACCAACCCGGCGGACGACTTCGTGTCCGGGTTCGTCGGCGCCGGGGCGGCTCTCAAACGGCTCAACCTCACCCGCGTACGGGACGTGGAGATCACCGACTATCCGACGGTCACCGTCGACGACCCGCTCCAGGACATCTTCAACAGGCTCCGGGACAGCGGTACCAACGAGATCCTGCTGCTCGACAAGCGGGGACGGCCCTACAAGTGGCTCAGGCGCGGGGACCTGATGCGGGCGAAGGGCTCGCTGGCCCGGGCCGGGACGCTGGTGCACGACACGGTGACCCGGGACGCGACCCTGCGGGACGCCCTCGAAGCCGTGCTCACCGACAACGCGGGGCGGGTCGCGGTCACCGGGCGGCGCGGTGAGTACACCGGCGTCGTGGACATGGAGACGCTCATGAACTCCGTGCACGAGCTGCTGGAGGCCGACCGGCTGGACGCCGTGGAGCACCAGCACGAGCTGGAGGAGACGCGCGCCGACCAGACGCACGCCGAGCAGGAGGGCGACGGAGGGGAGAAGAAGGCGTGAGCATCCCCGAGCTGGAGGAGGACGCGCCGGCGGAGCAGGAGGCGCCGCCACCGCCGGTCGCCGCCCGGCGACGGGTCACCTGGCAGAAGCTGACCCTTCTGCCCGCCGTGCTGGTGGCGGTGCTGCTGGCGACCTGGCTGTGGTTCCAGCAGGCGCACCTGGACCCGATCTCCGAGAACGCCCTGTCGAACGGGCAGGTCTCGAAGGCCCTTTGGCAGCACGTGCAGCTGACGGTGATCTCGACGTTCTTCGTGCTGATCATCGCGATCCCGCTGGGCATCCTGCTGACCCGCAGGGTGTTCCGTCCGGTGACCCCGGTGGCGATGGCGTTGGCCAACATGGGGCAGGCGACACCGGCGATCGGTCTGCTGGCCCTGCTGGTGATCTGGCTGGGCACGGGCACGAAGGCGGCGCTGATCGGCATCATCATCTACGCCGTGCTGCCCGTGCTCGCGAACACCGTCGCGGGCCTGAAGGCCAACGACCCGACCCTGCTGGAGGCGGCGCGGGGCATCGGCATGTCCCCGCTGGGGGTGCTCGCCCGCGTCGAACTGCCGCTGGCGGTCCCGCTGATCCTGGCGGGCGTCCGGACGGCGCTGGTGCTGAACGTCGGGACGGCGACGCTGGCGACCTTCGGCGGCGGCGGGGGCCTGGGCGTCCTGATCACGACCGGCATCACCAACCAGCGCATGCCGGTGCTGATGCTGGGCTCGATCCTCACGGTCACCCTCGCCCTGCTGGTGGACTGGCTGGCGTCGCTCGCCGAACTGTTCCTCAGACCACGGGGGTTGGAGGTGGGGACATGAAGCGCGCGGGCGTGCTGGCGACGGCGGGCGTACTGGTCCTGGCCTCCGCCTGCGGCCTCACCAGCGGTTCGCCGATGGTCGACGACGTGACACCCGGCTCCATCGGCAAGGGTCTGCCGCTCAAGGGCGCCGACCTCACCGTCACGTCCAAGGAGTTCACCGAGCAGCTGATCCTCGGCGCGATCATGGGGATCGCCTTCCAGGCGGCCGGAGCGGACGTCCTGGACCGGACGGGCATCCAGGGTTCGATCGGGGCCCGGGAGGCGGTCAAGTCCGGTGACGCGGACGGGATGTACGAGTACACGGGCACCGCCTGGATCACGTACCAGGGCAACAGCGAGCCGATCGCCGATCCGCGGGAGCAGTGGGAGGCGGTACGGAAGGCCGACCTGAAGAACGGGCTGACGTGGCTGGCGCCGGCGTCCCTCAACAACACGTACGCGCTCGCGATAAACCAGGCCAACTTCAAGAAGTACGGCACGAGGACGCTGTCGGCCGTGGCGGCGCTGTCGAAGTCGGACCCCGGGGCCGTGACCCTGTGCGTGGAGAGCGAGTTCGCCAACCGCGCGGACGGGCTGCCGGGTATGGAGAAGGCGTACGGGATGAGCGTCCCGGCGAAGAACATCACGCAGATGGACACCGGGATCATCTACACCCAGGTGAAGAAGGGCAGTTGCACCTACGGCGAGGTCTTCACCACCGACGGCCGCATCAAGTCCATGAACCTCGTGGTGATGGCCGACGACAGGAAGTTCTTCCCCAACTACAACGCGGCCCCCGCGATCAACTCCGAGGCGCTGAAGAAGTGGCCGGCGATCGCGGAGGTCCTCGACCCGGTCACGAAGAAGCTGGACAACACGGTCGCGCAGGAGCTGAACGCCAAGGTGGACGTGGACGGGCAGGATCCGCACCAGGTCGCGCTGGACTGGATGAAGAAGGAGGGGTTCGTGAAGGAGAAGTAGTGCCGCCGGACAGGCCCTAGCAGCTCGGCACGGAGCCCTTCCCCGTCTCCAGCGCCACCAGCGCACTCACCGCGCCCTTCAGCGTGGTCACCGGAACGAGCCGCAGCCCCTTCGGCAGCTCCGCCTCCGCGTCCGAGCACTCGTCCTTCGGGACCAGGAACACCGTCGCCCCGTCCCGCTTCGCGGCCTGCGTCTTCAGGGGCACGCCCCCGACCGCACCCACCGTGCCGTCGGCGTCGATCGTGCCGGTCCCGGCGACGGTGCGGCCGCCGGTGAGGTCGCCGCCGCTGCCGTCGCCGTCCAGCTTGTCGACGATGCCCAGGGAGAACAGCAGGCCCGCGCTGGGGCCGCCGACGTCCGCCAGCTTCAGTGAGACCTTGATGTCGTCGTCCTCGAGGTCCAGGTAGTTCAGCGCCGCCTGCGTCGCCGCGTCCTGGGACTCCTTCATCTGCGCGGTGTTGTGCCGCTCGATCTCCTTGGTGGACTGCCCGCTCGGATAGACCGAGTCGCGCGGCATGACCGCCCGGTCCGTGTCGAACCACGCGTCGAGCACATCGCCGAGCGAGACCCGGGTGTCCGGATTGGTCGCCTCGATGGTCGTCATCCGGAGCTGTCCGCTGGTGTCCCGGGTCGGCGCGCCCGAGATCGTGATCACCGGGGTGCCCTTGTTCTCACCGAGGACGTTCGCCGTCATACCGGGCTGTGCCAGCGAGAACGGCAGCGGTGCGAAGGCCGCCGTGGCGAGCAGGGCCACGACGGGCAGGGCACAGACGGCTACGGCCTGGGGGCGTGTGAGGCGAGAGAGCACGGGATCAATCTAACGCGACGACCACTTCCGGCCGGGGCCCGGTCGCCCGGCGTACGGATCCTCCCGGCGGCGGGCGAGGCGCCGCGGCGCGTCCGGGAGCGGCTCGATGCCGATGCCGGGCGCGACGGACACGCCGGTGCCGGGGGTGGCGCTCACGCGAGCGGCGTGGGCCGGCCCACCCCCGTGGTCCGCCCCGCCGTCATGGCTCGCGGATCCGGCGAACGGTCAGCGCAATGCCTCCGCGACCTCCTTCGCCGCGTCCACGACCCGTGGCCCCACGCGTTCCGGCACCGCGTCGGCCAGCATCACGACTCCGACGCTGCCCTCGACGCCCGTGACGCCGAGCAGTGGTGCGGCGGCGCCGCTCGCGCCCGCTTCCAGCTCCCCGTGCGTCAGGGTGTACCCGGGGTCCCGGAGCGGCTGGGTGCGGGCGGAGAGGATCGCTCGGCCTGCGGCCCCGCGGTCCAGTGGGTGACGGAATCCGGCCCGGTACGCCACGTGGTAGTCCGTCCACGTCGGCTCGACCACGGCGACGGCGAGCGCCTCCGCCCCGTCGACCAGGGTGAGATGGGCGGTGGCTCCTATGTCCTCGGCCAGTGAGCGCAGGGCCGGCAGTGCCGCCTCGCGCACCAGCGGGTGCACCTGACGGCCAAGGCGCAGCACCCCGAGCCCGACCCGGGCACGTCCGCCCAGGTCACGCCGTACGAGGGCATGTTGTTCCAGTGTGGCGAGCAACCGGTACACCACGGTCCGGTTGACGCCCAGTTTGTTGGATAGCTCGGTGACGGTCAGCCCGTGGTCCGTATCGGCCAGCAGCTTGAGGACACGTAGTCCTCGGTCGAGCGTCTGAGAGGTCTCCGCGGTCACGACGCCCACTCCTCCAGTGGTGAGGTCGGCGGCCCTGTCGCGGGGATGCGTCATCGAGTCCCGTCGGTGACGCGCTTCAGAGGCCGCCGATCGGCCGGCGGCCCGGAGCGGTTTCCGGACCGCGTCGCTTCACGGCTGCGCTCCGCGGCGGCGCTGCCACGGGGCGTGTGCGTAGCGGGACTGTAGCGATGCCGGTTCGCTGAGCGGAAGGCTCCGTCCAGAATCCGGGCAGTGGCTGGTACGGAGCACTCCGATTTGTCCTGCTATGTACGGCGCTCGGTGACCGAAGCGCGCCCTACCGTGCCCGGGGTCACCCCACGGTGCCCGGGGTCACTTCATCCGGGTCGCCCACTCCTGCACCTTGGCGATCCGCTGCCGCAGCTGCCCGGCCGTCGCCTCGGCGCTCGGCGGTCCCCCGCACAGCCGCCGCAGCTCGGTGTGGATGACGCCGTGCGGCTTGCCGCTCTGGTGGACGTACGCGCTGACCATGGTGTTGAGCTGCTTGCGGAGCTCCATCATCTCCTTGTGCGAGACGACGGGCCGCCGCTCGGCGGGCAGCTCGAGGAGGTCCGCCTCGGAGTCCGGCTTCTTGCGGCTGTGCGCGATCTGCCGGGCCTGCCGCTTCTGGAGCAGCAGCTGCACCTGGTCGGGTTCGAGGAGCCCCGGGATACCGAGGTAGTCCTGCTCCTCCTCGCTCCCCGGATGGGCCTGCATGCCGAACTCGGCGCCGTCGTACAGCACCCGGTCGAAGACGGCCTCGGACTCCAGCGCCTCGAAGGAGAACTGCTCCTGCTCACCGGTGTCCTCGTCCTGCTCCTTGTTCGCCTCCTCCATCTCCTTCTCGGACTCGGCGTACGGGTCCTCCTCGCCCTCCTTCTTCGGCTTGTCGAGGGCGTGGTCCCGTTCCACCTCCATCTCGTTGGCGAAGGTGAGCAGGTCGGGGACGGTCGGCAGGAAGACGGAGGCGGTCTCGCCGCGGCGCCGGGAACGCACGAAACGGCCGACGGCCTGGGCGAAGAAAAGGGGCGTGGAGATGGTGGTGGCGTAGACGCCCACCGCCAGCCGCGGAACGTCGACGCCTTCGGACACCATGCGGACGGCGACCATCCAGCGGTCGTTGCTCGCGCTGAAGTCGTCGATGCGCTTGGACGCGGCGGCTTCGTCGGAGAGCACGAGGGTCGCCTTGGTCCCCGTGATCTCGCGGATCAGCTTGGCGTAGGCGCGGGCGGAGTCCTGGTCGGAGGCGATGACGAGGGCACCGGCGTCCGGGATGGCCTTGCGGACCTCGGTGAGCCGCTGGTCGGCGGCGCGCAGCACGCTCGGCATCCACTCACCGCGGGCATCCAGCGCCGTACGCCAGGCCTGGCTGATCGCGTCCTTGGTCATGGGTTCGCCGAGCCGGGCGGCGATCTCGTCGCCCGCCTTGGTGCGCCAGCGCATGTTGCCGCTGTAGCTCAGGAAGATGACCGGCCGGACGACATGGTCGGCGAGCGCGTTGCCGTAGCCGTAGGTGTAGTCGGCGGCGGAGCGGCGGATGCCGGCGTTGTCCTCCTCGTACGTCACGAAGGGGATGGGGTTGGTGTCCGACCGGAACGGCGTACCGGTGAGGGCGAGCCGGCGGGTGGCGGGCTCGAAGGCCTCCAGGCACGCCTCGCCCCAGGACTTGGAGTCACCTGCGTGGTGGATCTCGTCGAGGATGACGAGCGTCTTGCGCTGCTCGACACGGTTGCGGTGCAGCATGGGGCGCACACCGACACCGGCGTACGTCACGGCGACCCCGTGGTAGTCCTTGCCGATCGGACCGGCGCTGTACTCCGGGTCCAGCTTGATCCCTATCCGCGCGGCCGCTTCCGCCCACTGCTTCTTCAGGTGCTCGGTCGGCGCGACCACGGTCACCTGCTGCACGACGTGGTGGTGCAGCAGCCAGGAGGCGAGGGTCAGCGCGAACGTCGTCTTGCCGGCGCCAGGGGTGGCCACGGCGAGGAAGTCACGCGGCTGCTCCTGGACGTACTTCTCCATCGCCCCTTGCTGCCAGGCGCGCAACTTGCTGGCGGTGCCCCAGGGGGCGCGGCCGGGGAAGGCGGGAGAGAGGTGATGGGAGGAGGCGGCGGTGGTAGTCACGGTCTCCGTTGGGGGGTCGAGCGGCTCGGCGGACGGGTCGGCTACGTATGACAACCGGGCCACCCTACCGGCGGCCCGGCGGGGTCAACGTGCGGACAGGCCCGGGTCCCCCGTGGGTGGGACCGAGGTCACACGGGCACCGCGCGTACCGTCACCCGCCGTCGTCCTCCAGCAACCCCGACGTGGCCACCAGGTACCCGAGCTGGGCCCTGCTCCCGCTGCCGAGCCGTACGGACACCTTCCTGATGTGTTCCGCGACGCTTCTGCGGCTCATGCCGAGGCGGCGGGCGATGGAGTCGTCGGTCTCGCCGGCGACGACCGCGCGCAGGATCGTCTGCTGGAGGTCGGAGGTGACGGCGGGGTTGCGGCGCTCGGCGGGGGCCGCCGGGAGCACGGGGGTGGAGCGTTCCCAGGTCTGCTCGAAGACGCGGGCCAGGAAGCGGACCAGGGCGGGGTCCCGGATCTGCAGGGCGCCGTCCGCGCTGTCCTGCGACAGCGGCACGAAGGCGACCGAACGGTCACAGACGATCAGCCGCTCGACGACCTCGGCCAGGGTGCGGACCTCGGCCCCCGCCTCGGTGACCCGCTCGATGTACGCCATCGTCGGCCGGTGCGCGTGCACGGTGTGCTGGTACAGGGTGCGCTGGCGGACCCCGCGCCGCAGCGCCCGCAGATCGCGGCCGAGCGCCTCGCGCAGCGTCGCCTCCGCGCGGCCGCCGCCCGGCTGGGCGGTGAGCAGTTCGTGCCGGCAGTCCCCCACCGCCGCCTCCAGGGCCGCGCTGATCACCGCCTTCTCGGTCAGCCGGACCAGGGCGGGCAGGGCCGAGCGCTGCTCGCGCGCGTACAGCGACTCGAAGGCGGTGAGCCGTGCGGACGCCGACCGCAGGGCCCGGCGCTGCTCGGTCAGCCGGTCCTCCATCGTGGACAGCACGGCGAAGCGCGCGGCGTCCGGCGCCACCGGCAGACACCAGCCGGGCGGGTCCGCGTCGGCGACGACGAGTCCGAGTTCCGTCAGACAGCGCGGCACCTCGTCGGCCGGCACCCGCCCCTCGCGCAGCGCGAGGCGGTACACCGCCAGCGCTCGCGGGCAAGGGCGGGTCGGCCGCGTTTCATGGCAATCACACGTGCGTGGGTCGAAATGATCACGCTTCACAAGTGTGCAGATTACATTCATGCGCCCGTGTCCCCCGGGCCTAACTCCGCACCACCTGACTAGTGTTCGACAGGTTCTGTTCGACGGGTTCCGCCCCTGCGGCCGCCCTGCCCGCACCTCGCCCTGCTGCCGTCCGCGAAGGAAGTCGAGAATGCCGGAACCCGTCACGGCCTCGGTGCGGGAACGCCGGTACCGCATCCTGGTCGCGGGCTACGCCCTGTCGTCGTACGGCAGTTATCTCAACGTCGTCGCGCTCAATCTGTACGTCTACGCCGTCACCGACCGCGCGCTCGCCGTCGGCGCCTTCATGGCCGTACGCCTCGCCGCGGGCATCGTCGCGGGCCTGCTGGCCGCGCCGATCCTGGCCCGGTGGTCGGCGCGGTCCGTCATGTTCTGGGTGAACGTGGTGCAGGCGGCGGTGCTGGCGGTCCTGGTGGCGGCGCCCGACACGCTGCGCACGCCCGTGCTGTTCGTGGTCTCGGCGGTGGGCGGGATCACCGGCACGGTCTTCCTGGTCGCGCTGCGCAGCTCGGTCATCCCGGAGACGGTGGCCGAGGACCGCCGGGCCTGGGCCAACTCGCTGATGGTGAGCGGGCGTTCGCTGGCGATGGTCGCCGGGTTCGCGTCGGCCGGTGTGGTCGTCTCCCTGCTCGGCTACACGGCGGCCTTCCTGCTGGACATGGCCACGTTCCTGGTGTGCGCGGTGGCGGTGGCCCAACTGCCCGGCACCCGGCGGCCGAAGCCGGACGCCGCGGAGGACTCGGCGGAGGCGGCGAGTCCGGCCGGGGCCGGGAAGAAGCGCCGCCGACTGCCCGCCGCGGTGATGGTCCTGGCCGGCGCGCCCGTGCTCGGCCTGATGGTGCTGCTGCGGGGCGTCGACGCGCTCGGCTCCTCCTCGCACAACGCGGCGCTGCCCGTGTACTCGACGGAACTGGACGCCGACAGCCCGGCCACGTTCGTCAGCGTGTTCTGGTGTGTGTGGGCGTTCGGCAACATCGTGGCCCAGCAGGTGATCCAGCGACTGCCGCGGCGCTCGGAACAGGCCCTGGGCGCCCTGGGCTTCGGGCTCGGCACCATCGTGATGTCCGGCGCCTTCATCCTGGCCTTCGCCGGGCTGCCCTGGACCGCGACCGTGCTGATCGCACTGGTCGCGGGGGCGGCCGACGGACTGACCGAGGTGTCCTACACCCAGCATCTGCAGACCCTGCCGGACCGTCTGCGCACCCATGCCTTCGGGCTGTCGGCGACCGTGGAGAGCTTCGGCTTCGGCGCCGGGATGATCGCGGTCGGCGCCGCGCTCGACGTGTTCTCGCCGCTCTCGGTCGTCGCGGTCGCCCACGGGGTGGCCATCGTGATCGCCGTGCTCTTCGTGGCCCTGGTGCTGCGCCGCCGTTCGACGGCTCCGGCCGGCACCGAGGCGGAGGGCAAGGGCACGGGGGCGGAGGCGCGCGCGGAGGTGTGAAGCGGAGCCGGACGTCGAACCATCGAGCCGGAGCGGAAGGGGGAGAAAGGTTGCCGGACGACCGACGCGTGGCGGTCATCGGGATGGCGCTGAGGTTCCCGGGAGCGGGGACCGCCGAGCAGTACTGGCGTGACATCGAGGCGGGCGTCTCACACGTACGACGGTTCGACCGGGCCGAGTTACGGTCCGCGGGAGCCTCCGAGGACCTCCTCGACGACCCGGACCTCGTCGGCGCCAGTGCACTGCTGGACGGGGTCGACGGCTTCGACGCCGCGTTCTTCGGGATGACCGGGCGCGAGGCGGAGGTGACCGACCCGCAGCAGCGGCTGCTCCTGGAGTGCTGCCACCACGCCCTGGAGGACGGCGGCTACGCCGGCTCCGACGCCCGCATCGGGGTGTACGGCAGTGTCGGGTACCGGCTGTACTCGCTGCACAGCTATCTCGCCAACAACCTCGCGGACCTGCCGGGCGACGACTGGATCGCCCAGAAGCAGGTCCAGGTCGGCAACTATCCCGACTTCGCCGCCAACCGGGCCGCCTTCCGGCTCGGGCTGCGCGGCCCGGCGGTCAATGTCGCCACCGCCTGCTCCAGCGCCCTCGTCTCGGTCCATCTGGCCTGTCAGGCGCTCCTGGCGGGCGACGCCGAGCTGATGCTGGTGGGCTCGGCGGCCCTGCACCTCCCGCAGATCACCGGGCACCGGCACGTCAAGGGCTCCACGATCTCCCGGAGCGGCACGGTACGGGCCTTCGACGCGGACGCCGACGGCACGGTCGGCGGCAACGGGGTCGCGGCGGTCCTGCTGAAGCCGCTGGCCCGGGCGCTGGCCGACGGCGACACCGTGCACGCCGTCATCCTCGGCTCGGCTGTCACCAACGACGGTGACGACAAAGGGGGGTTCGCCGCACCCGGCGTCGCGGGCCAGCGGGACGCGGTACTCGGCGCGCTGTCACGGGCGCGCGTACCGGCCGACTCCCTCGGCTATCTGGAGGCGCACGGCACCGGCACGTTCAAGGGCGACCCGATCGAGTTCGCCGCGCTCACCGAGGCGTTCAGAGCGCACACGGACGGCACGGCCTTCTGCGCGCTGGGCTCCACCAAGCCCGCGATCGGTCACCTGGACAGCGCGGCGGGTCTGGCGGGGCTGATCAAGACGATCCTGGTGCTGCGGCACGGGGTGATACCGCCCCTGGTGAACTTCACCCGCGCCAATCCCCTCCTTGCGCTGGAGACCAGCCCGTTCGTCGTACCGACCCGGGCGACACCGTGGCCGAACGCCGGGGTCCGGCGAGCCGGGGTGCACTCCATCGGGATGGGCGGGACGAACGCGCACGTGATCGTCGAGGAGGCGCCGGGCAGGGTGCCCGAGCCGGTACGTGGTGAGCGGGCCGGGCCCGTGCTGCTGCCGCTGTCGGCGCGGACGCCGGGGGCGCTGACGGCGTATGCCCGGGCCTTCCGGGACGAGTTGGTCCGGCGCCCGGATCTCGCCCCCGCCGATCTGCTGACGACGACCGCGCTCGGCCGGCGTCATCTGCCCCACCGGCTGGTCGTCACCGCGCCCTTCGTCGAGGGGCTGGACGCGTTCCTCGCCGGGGCGCCGGGCACCCTGACCGGGACGGCCGACCGGACCGTCGACCCGGCCTTCCTCTTCAGCGGCCAGGGCACGGGCGGCCCCGGCATGGCCGCCGCGCTCGCCGCCCGCTTCCCGGTCGTCGCCGAGGTGCTGCGGGAGTGCGCGCGGATCCACGAGGAGGAGACGGGCGAGACCGACTTCCTCGCACGGCTGACCGGCGAGGGGGCGTCATCGGGCGGCCACGAAGTCCCCGCACCCCCCGTCCCCTGGGACACCGCCTTCGCGCAACCCGCGATCTTCGCCCTGCAGGTCGCTCAGCTCCGGCTGTGGCGAAGCTGGGGAGTGCGGCCCGGGTCGGTCGCCGGGCACAGTGTCGGGGAGTTCGCGGCGCTGTGTGCCGCCGGGGCCCTGTCCCTGGCGGACGGCATGCGGCTGCTGTGCCGACGGGGCCGGCTGATGCAGGACACGGCGCCCGGCGCGATGCTCGCCGTCTTCGCCGATCGGGACCGGGTCCGGGCACTCGCCGCCGAGGCCGGGCGCGTGGAGCTCGCCGTGTCCAACGGGCCCGAACACCAGGTGCTGGCCGGGCCGCCCGAGGCCATCGCCGAAGCGCACCGCCGACTGACCGAGCAGGGCCTGACCGGCGTACCGCTGCCGGTGGACCGCGCCTTCCACAGCGCCCTCCTCGACCCGGTCCTCGACGAACTGCGCGCGGCCGTCGAGAAGGCCGAACTGCGGCCCGTCGAGATCGAGTTCGTCAGCGGTCTGGACGGTGACGCCCACCCCCCGGGCTGGCTGCCCGACGCCGAGCACCTCGTCCGCCAGGCCCGGCACACCGCCGACTTCCACGCCGTACTGCGCACTCTGGCCCCCGTGGACGCCCTGCTGGAACTCGGCCCGGACGCCACCCTGACCCGGCTGGCCCGGCGGGCGGTCCCGGACACCCTCTGCGTGCCCACGGGCGGCACCCCGGACGAGGTGTGGCGGGCCGTGGCCCGGCTGCACTGCGCCGGGGCGCCCCTCGACTGGGCCGCCCTGCTCGAAGGGTGCGGAGGCCGGCGTATCCCGTTGCCCACCTACCCCTTCGAGCACCGGTCGTACTGGATCGGCCCACCACCGCCACCCACCACGGCCGCACCCGCGCACGAACCCGCGAGAGAACCCGATGGGGAGAACGACGTGACCGACCAGGCAGTACTCAAGCGTGTACTCGAACTGACCGCACAGCACCTGGGATACGACCAGGACGGGATGCGCGCCGGGGAGACCTACGTGGGGCTGGGCGCGGACTCCCTGCAACTGATCGGCATGCTGCGGCAGTTGGAGGGCGAGTTCGGGGTACGGCTGGCAGTGCGGGAACTGCTGGAGGACGCGGGGTCACCGGAGCTGACGGCACGGCTCATCGCGGAGCGCGCGGCACGGCCGGTTCCGGAGCCGCGGGCCGAGATCATCGACGTACGGCAGATACCGGAACCTCGGAAGCCGGCACCCGAGGCACCCGGGCAGGCGGAGTACGCCAGCCGCAGCGAAGTCGCCGAACTGCGGCGGCAGATCGACCTGCTGGCCGAGACCCAGGCATCGTTGATCACCCAGCTCTCCGACGCCGTCGCCCTGCTCACCGCCGAGCGGGCCGCCCGATGAGCCCGGGCACGGCGGCGGACCGGGCCGCGGCGCTGTCCCGCCGACTGGACGAGCAGCTCGCGCGGGCACGGCAGGGCGCGGCGAATCCCGCACCCCCGGCACCCGCACCCCCCGCACCCGCCGTCCACGGCCCCCGCGTCACCCTCCCCCACGACTCCGGCATGGCCGGTGCCGGCGCCACCGACACCCAGCGCACGCACGCCGCCGGCCTCGCCCGGCGGCTCACGGAACGCACCCGGACCTCCAAGGAGCTGGCGCAGTCACGGCGTTCGGTGCTCGCGGACAGCCGGGCCGTGGTCGGGTTCCGGCGTTCGACGAAGGAGACGCTGTACCCGCTCGCGGCCCGTGGCGCACGCGGCGCGCACCTGACTGACATCGACGGGAACACCTACACCGACATCACGATGGGCTTCGGGTCCCTGCTCCTCGGCCATGAGCCGCAGTGCGTGACCGAGGCCGTGCGGGCGCACCTGGACGGCGGGCTGCGGTTCGGGCCGCGTCCGGTCGAGGCGGGTGAGGTCGCCGAGCTGCTCGCCGGGTTCACCGGCATGGAACGCGTCGCGTTCGCGGCCTCCGGCACCGAGGCCAACTCCGCCGCGATCCGGCTCGCCCGCGCCGCCACCGGACGCGACCGGATCGTCATGTTCCGCGGCTCCTACCACGGCCACATCGACACCGTGCTCGGCCGCCCCGGACCGGGCGACGGCGCCGTCCCCGTCTCGCGCGGCATCCCCGACAGCGCCGTCGCCGAGCTGATCGTCCTGGAGTACGGCAGCGAGGAGGCCCTCACCACCATCGACTCCCTGGGCGACCGCATCGCCGCCGTCCTCGTCGAGCCCGTCCAGTGCCGCAACCCCGCCCTGCGCCCGGTCGCCTTCCTGCGCGAGCTGCGCGAACTGACCCGGCGGCGCGGCATCGTGCTGCTCTTCGACGAGATGCTCACCGGTCTGCGCCCGCATCCGCGCGGCGCCCAGCACCACTTCGGTGTCGTGCCCGACCTGGCCACCTACGGCAAAGCGCTCGGCAGCGGCTTCCCCGTCGGGGCGATCGCGGGCCGGGCCGACATCATGGACGGCGTCGACGGCGGATTCTGGCGGTACGGCGACGAGAGCCGCCCCACCGCCGAGACCACCTTCTTCGGCGGGACCTACCTTCAGCACCCGCTGTCCATGGCGGCGGCGAAGGCTGTCCTCACCCATCTCGCCACCGAGGGGCCCGGGCTCCAGGCGCGGCTCAACGCCCGTACGGACGCCCTCGCCGACGACCTCAACCGGTTCTTCACCGATGAGGAATTCCCCCTGGAACTCGCCCACTTCGGGTCGATGTTCCGTTTCGTCCACCGCGCGGACATGGAACTGCTCTACCAGCACCTGCTGTTGCGTGGCATCTACGTCTGGGAGTGGCGCAGCTTCTATCTCTCCACCGCTCACACCGACGCCGACACCGAGCGGGTCGCGGACGCGGTGAAAGGGTCCCTGCGGGAGCTGCGGGAGGCGGGCTTCTTCCCGGCCTCCCGGCCCATCGCCGGCCGGGCGCGGCCCGAACCCCGCACGAAGCAGCCCGACTTCGGGGTGTACTTCTTCGGCGACTACCCCGACGCCGACAGCACCTCCGCCTACGACCGGCTCGTCGACACCGCCCGCTTCGCCGACGAACGCGGCTTCAGCTCCCTGTGGCTGCCCGAGCGGCACTTCCACTCCTTCGGCGGACTCTTCCCCAACCCGGCGGTACTGGCCGCCTCGCTGGCCCGCGAGACCAGCCGAATCCGGCTCAACGCCGGGTCGGTGGTGCTGCCGCTGCACGATCCGGTGCGGATCGCGGAGGAGTGGTCGGTCGTCGACAACCTCTCCGGCGGCCGGGTCGGCCTCGGCTGCGCCACCGGCTGGCACGCCCAGGACTTCGCGCTCCACCCCGACCGTTTCGAGCGCCGCAAGGAGATCGCCTTCGCCCACCTCGACGACGTGACGACGCTGTGGCGCGGCGGTGCGGTACGGCGCACCACCGGCGAGGGCGAGCCCGTCGACGTGACGATCCACCCACGTCCGGTGCAGGAGCTGCCGCCGATGTTCCTCGCCACCTCCGGGCGGCGTGCCTCCTACGAGGAGGCGGGTCGGCGCGGACTCGGGATCGTCACCAACCTCATGGGGCAGACCGTCGCCGAACTCGCCGACAACATCCGCCACTTCCGCAAGGCCCGCGAACAGCACGGCCTCGACCCCGACACCGGCCGGGTCACCGTCCTGCTCCACACCTACCTCGGCACGGACCACACCACGGCCCGCGCGGAGGCGCTGGAGCCGATGAGCCGCTATCTGCGTTCCTCCCTCCAGATGCGGTCGGCGGCGAGCGCGGTGGGCGCCGGGCCCGAGGACGTGGCGACGGCGAGCGAGGACGACCTCGACTACCTCTTCCGCCGCGCCTACGACCGCTACTGCGACGAACGCGCCCTGATCGGCACGCCCGACAGCGTCGCTCCTCTGGTGGACACCCTGCGCGAGGCCGGGATCGACGAGATCGCCGCCCTGGTGGACTTCGGGATGCCGGCGGAGCGGATGCGGGCGGGCCTGGAGCACCTGGACACGCTGCGGCGGCGCACGCTGGGGGCGGTGCCGGGGGGCGTGGGGGCGGAGGGGGCTTTGCGGCCGGGCGCGGGGGCGGTGGAGGCTGCGCCGCCGGGCGCGGGCACGGTGGAGTCGGTGCCCGCAGGCGTGAGGGCGGTGGAAGCTGTCCTGCCGGGCCGGAGCACGGACAAGGCGGTGCCGCCGGGCGCGGGCACGGTGGAGTCGGTGCCCGCAGGCGTGAGCGCGGTGGAAGCTGTCCTGCCGGGCCGGAGCACGGACAAGGCGGTGCCGCCCGGCGCGGGCACCGTGGAGTCGGTGCCCGCAGGCGTGAGGGCGGTGGAAGCTGTCCTGCCGGGCCGGAGCACGGACAAGGCGGTGCCGCCCGGCGCGGGCACCGTGGAGTCGGTGCCCGCAGGCGTGAGGTCGGTGGAGGTCGGCCCTGACTCCGCGGGTGTGTACCGCCGGGGCTCCGCGGAAGAGCTCGGTGGGCTCGCGACCGGCGGCCCGCTGGGGACGACGGTCCGCCGCGGGCCCGCGACCGACGCCCAGCGTCGGCTCTGGCTCGCCGCCCGGCTGATCGCCGATCCGGCCGCGTACAACGAGATCCAGTCCGTACGGCTGCGCGGCCCCCTCTCCGAGCGGGCGCTGCGCACTGCCGTGGCGGGACTCGTCGAGCGGCACGCGGGGCTGCGGACGGTCTTCCGCGCGGCGGGCGACACGGTCGAGCAGGTCGTACGACCCGACCTGCGACCGGAGTTGACGGTGACCGACGTCGACGGGACGGAGGCGGTGGCCGCCGTCCTGCGCGAGGAGAGCGGACGGCCGTACGACCTCGCCGAGGGCCCCCTGTTCACACCCCGGCTGCTGCGCCTCGCGGCGGACGACCATGTGCTGGTCCTCGGCCTGCACCACATCATCACGGACGCCCACTCGGCGGGGCTGCTCGCCGCGGACCTGGAGGAGCTGTACCGGGCGGCGGTGGAGGACCGGGACCCGGTGTTCGCGGCACCGGCGGGGACCACCCTGGACGAGCCGCGGACCGCTCACGCCCCTGCCCGCCTGGATGAACCGGCGTTCACCACACCCACGGGAACCTCCCCGACCGGAGCACGGGCCGCTCGCACCGCTGCCCACCCGAACGGACCGCAGCCCGGCCACCACCCCACCGCCCCGGGGCAGCCACACCGGACGGCCTCGGATCACCGAGAACCGGCGTTCGCCACGCCCACCGGCACCACCCCGACCGGACCACGGGCCGCTCACACCCCTGCCCGCCCGAACGGACCGCAGCCCGGCCGCCACCTCACCGCCCCGGACACGTCGTCGACCGGCTATGACCCCGCCGACCTGGAGTGGTGGCGCGGGTATCTCGACCCCCTGCCGCCCGCCCCCGCCCTCCCCACGGACCGGCCGCGCGGACGTCGGGTCGCCGGGCGGGGCGCGGCCGAGGAGGTTTTCTGGGGCGCGGGTCGGGCCGGGCGGTTGCGGGAGTGGAGCGGGCGGCAGGGTGTGACGTTGTTCGCGACGCTGCTCACCGCCTGGCAGCTGGTGCTGCGGGAGCGGTCCGGGCAGGACGAGTTCGTGGTCGGATCGACCTTCGGGAGGCGCCGCCCCGGTACCGAGCACACCGTCGGCTTCCATGTCGCCGTACTCCCGCTGAAGGCGTCGCTCACCGGCACGACCGGGCTGCGGGAGGCCGTACGGGTCACTCGGGACGCGCTGTTCGCCGCCGACGCGCACCAACACGTGGACGTGGACGCCCTGTTGGCCGCCGTCAACCCCGACCCTGGGCACCCGCGCCCCCTGGTGACGGTGTCGGCGGATCTGGACGGCGCGCCCCTGTCCCGGCTCCGGCTGCCCGGAATCACCGCGGAGCAGATCCCCGGCGGCACCGAATCGGCCCCGCTGGAACTGGCGTTGGCGGCCCTGGACACCCGCGACGGGCTACGGCTGCGGATCCGCTACGACGCCGATCTGTACGACGCGTCGACCGTACGGGGGCTGCTGGCCGACCTGGACCGGGTGCTGGAGGCCATGGCGGACGGACGGGCCGTGACGGTGGCGGACACCGGACCCGCCGCCGCCCCGACGGTGAGCGACTCGGGCACGCCCACCGCGACGGCGAGCGACGTGCAAGCCGCCTCCGCGACGGCGAGCCACCCGGAAGCGCCCGCCCCGCGCGCGACCGAAACCCTGCGGGCCCTGTGGTCCTCCGTCCTCGCTACCGACGACGTCTCCGACACCGCCGACTTCTTCGATCTGGGCGGCAGTTCGATCGCCGCGATCCGGTTGCACAACCGGGTCCGGGACGCCCTCGGCGTCGAGTTCTCACTGGCGGACTTCTTCGCCGAACCGACGCTCGGCGCGCTGATCCGGTCGCTGACGGGAAGCGGGCCCGCCGGAGTCGCCGAGGACGTCGTGGACCGTGCCCCGGTCACCGACCAGCAGGCCCGGATGCTGGCCGCCCAGCCCGCCCTGCCCCGGCCGCAGGTCTACAACGTGCCGACACGCATCCGCCTCACCGGCCCCGTCGACACGGACGCCCTGCGCACGGCCCTGAACGAGCTGGTGCGGCGCCACCACTCGCTGCGCACCCGATACACCCAGGACGGCGAGGGCGCCTGGTGGCAGGAGGTCGTGGACGTCGCCCCGCCGCCCCTGCGGATCGTCGACTACAGCCGGCTCCCCGCCGAACGAGCCGCGCGGCGCGCGGACCAGGCCTGCCGGACGGCGGCCGACGAGCCCTTCGACCTGACCCGCCCGACCCTGCCCCGGCTGCGGCTGCTGCGGGTCGCGCCGGACGAGTGGGTGCTGATGTTCGTGGTGCACCACATCTGCACCGACGGCTGGTCCCACGGCGTACTCCTCGCCGAGCTGGCCGCCCTGTACACCGCCGCCGCGACCGGCACCGCCGCCCCCCTGTCCGCGCCCTCGGCCCAGCCCGCCGACCACGCCCGCCGTCAGCTCGAACGCCGGGGCGGGACCGAACGGCCCCGGCGGGCCGCGCACTTCGTCGACCACCTCACCGGCGTACCCACCCGCCTCGAGGTGCCCACGGACCGGCCCCGCTCCGGACATCTCAGCGGCGACGGCGACACCGTCCGCGCCCACGCCCCGGCCGAACTGCGGGGCAGGGTCGAGAGGTTCGCCGCGGCCCACCGGGTGACACCGTTCGCGGTGGCGGCCGCCGCGCTCGGCGTCACCGTGGCCCGGCTCTCCGGACAGCGGGACCTGCTGGTGGGGGTGCCGTACGCCAACCGGGACGGCAGCGAGACCGAGACGCTGGTGTCGCTGGTCTCCACGAACATGCCGGTGCGGATACGGGTCGGGCCCGAGGAGACCTGCGCCGAACTGGTCGCCCGCACCGGCGCGGAGACGCTGGCCACCATGGCGAACGTGCTGCCGACGGCCGAGGTGTGGCAGGCGCTGCGGGAGGCGGGCGTGCGCGAGGTGCCCGAGGTGGTGTCGTGTCTGCTGGTCTTCCAGAACACCGACGACGTGGAGATCGAGATCCCCGGACTCGGGGTGGAGGTGGACGACGTGGCGCCGCCGGCGGCGCGCACGGAGCTGACGTTCGGGCTGACGCCGCGCCGTGATCCGGCGCTGGGTTACCGGGCGTATGTCGAATACTCGGCGGACCTGTGGGACAGGAAGTCGGCGGAGCGAATCCTCGACTCCTACCTGTCCGTCCTCGACGACCTGTGCACCGACCCCGGCCGCGCGGTCGGCGAGCTGCTCGCCCCCACCACCTCCGGAGAGGCATAAGCGCATGACCAAGGCCATCGATCCCCTGCACAACGAGGACCTGCTCGCCTTCCTGGAAGCCGCCTCCTCGCCCTACCACGCGGTGGCGCAGGCCGTGCAGCGCCTGGAGAAGGCCGGCTTCGAAGAGCTGCGGGAGACCGAGGAGTGGACCGGCCACAGCGGTGGCCGGTTCGTCGTACGGGGCGGCGCGCTGCTCGCCTGGTACGTCCCCGAGGGGGCGCCCGCGCACACCCCGTTCCGGATCATCGGCGCGCACACCGACTCCCCCAACCTGCGGGTGAAGCCGACCCCGGACACCGGCTCGGCCGGCTGGCGCCAGGTCGCCGTGGAGATCTACGGCGGGGTCCCGCTGAACACCTGGCTCGACCGCGACCTCGGTGTCTCCGGTCGGCTGACCCTGCGCGACGGCACGGCGAAGCTGGTCAAGATCGACGAACCCCTGCTGCGGGTACCGCAGTTGGCGATCCACCTCGACCGTACGGTGAACGAGGGCCTGTCCCTCGACCGGCAGCGCCAGCTCCAGCCCGTGTGGGCGCTGGGCCGGCCGGAGCCGGGTGCGCTGCTGCGCCGGATCGCGGCCGGCGCCGGGCTCGACCCGGGCGAGGTACTCGGCTGGGACCTGATGCTGCACGATGTGCAGAAGCCCGGACTGCTGGGCGCCGACCGGGAGTTCCTGGTCTCTGCGCGGCTGGACAACCTCGTCTCCGTGCACGCGGGCGCCGCCACGCTGGCCACCGTCGGGCAGTCCTGGCCGGCGGCCGCCGAACGCATCCCGGTCCTCGCCGCGTTCGACCACGAGGAGGTCGGATCCGGCTCCGAGACCGGGGCGCAGGGCCCGCTCCTGGAACGCGTCCTGGGCCGGGTGGTGACCGCGCGGGGCGGGGGCGCCGAGGACTGGGCGCGGGCACTGGCGGGCACGATCTGCGCCTCGGCCGACATGTCGCACGCGGTGCACCCCAACTACAGCGAGCGGCACGACCCGGACAACCATCCGCTGCCCAACGGCGGCCCGGTGATCAAGGTCAACGTCAATCAGCGGTACGCCACCGACGGCACCGGGTTCGCCGCGTTCGCCGCCGCCGCGGACCGGGCCGAGGTGCCCTGGCAGCGGTTCGTGTCCAACAACGCCATGCCGTGCGGTACGTCCATCGGGCCGATCACCGCGGCCCGGCTGGGGGTGACGACGGTGGACGTGGGCGTGCCCGGACTGTCCATGCACTCCTCGCGCGAGCTGTGCGGGGCGGACGACCCCGGGTATCTGACCCGGGCGCTGACGGAGTTCGTCTCGGCAGGCTGAGCCGACCGACAAGAGGGCGGGCAGAAGGTGTCATCGAGGAATGTGACCCTGGCGGGGGCCGACCCCGAGCGGGCCGTACTGCGGGTGCTGATCGTGCCGCACGCCGGGGCGGGCGGGGCGAGCGGGCAGCCGTTCGCCGCGCACGCGCCGGACGACTGGCTGGTGGCGACGGCCCGGCTGCCCGGCCGCGAGTCCCGCGTCCGGGAGGCCGGGCGCGACCTCGACGCCCTCACCGCGGACGTCACCGCCACGATCCGGGACCTGCCGGGTTCGGCGCCCCTGCTCGTGCTCGGCGTGTGCTCGGGCGCCGTGATCGCGCTGGAGGCGCTGCGGCGTTCGGGGTCCGCCGGCGTCTCGGGCCTCGTCGTGGTGTCCCAGTGGGCGGTGAACGAGAAGCCCGACCCCGGCCGCCGTCTGCTGCGCGACGTCGACCCCGGCCGCGACCGTGCCGAAGTCCTGGACATCCTGCGGGACTTCGGCGGCGTACCGGACGCACTCGCCGCGAACGCGGAGATGCTCGGCCTGCTGCTGCCGGCGATCGTGGCGGACATCAGGGCCGTCGAGGACTACGTCTGCGAACCCTTCGACCCCGGCATCCCCCTCCTGACCGTGTTCGGCGACGAGGACGAGCTCTGCTCGGAGGAACGCACCGACGGCTGGTCCCTCTTCGGCCCTCACACCCGCACGGTCTGGCTACCGGGCCGCCACCTGCTGCTGGTGGACGAACCGGAGGCACTGGCCACGGCGGTGGCGGAGAACCTGGATCACTGGGGTCTTGTATGACGAGTTCGACGGACACGAGCGATACGGGTACGGCCCCCGGCGCGGGCGCCGCCCACCGGATCGACGCCCTGCTGCTGGAGCGTCTGGGACGCGATCCCGGCCGGACCGCGCTGGTCTGTGCCGACGGCACGGTGGTGAGTGCCGGGGAGTTGCGGGAGCGGGTGCTGGCGGTGGCGGCCGCGCTGGGGGCCCGGGGACTGGGGCCCGGCGACCGGGTCGCGGTCTATCACGAGCGGTCGGTCGAGTTCGTGGCCGCGGTGCTGGGCGTGGCCTGCGCGGGGGCCGCGCACGCGGCGTTCGACGTGGCCGATCCGCCCGCCCGCACGCTCGGCATGCTGGAGGACTGCGCGCCGCGCGCGGTGCTGACGAGCCGGGCCCTGCGCGACCGCCTTGACGGCTGCGGGGTCCCGATGCTCACGGACGACGAGTACCGCGAGGGTCAGCCGGCACCGGTGAGCGGCTCCCCGGACGATCCCGTCGCGCTGATCTTCACCTCCGGCTCGACCGGCCGCCCCAAGGCGTCCCTGATCAGCCACCGCGCCCTGGTCTCCCGCATGAACGCGCTGCAGACCACGCACCCCATGACCGAGGACGACCGGCTCGTCCACCACACCACGTGCACCTTCGACATGTATCTCGCCGAGATCTACTGGCCGTTGCTCTCCGGCGCCACGCTCGTGCTCTCCGCCCCCGGCGGACAGCGCGACGCCGACCACCTGGCGGCGCTGATCCACGACCACCGCGTCACGACGATGTACTTCGGGGTGTCGCTGCTGGAACTGTTCCTGCTGGCCCGCGACGAGACCGAGCGCTACGACGGTCTGCGCCAGGTCCTGACCGGCGGCGAGCCGCTCCCCGCCGACCTGGTGCACCGCTTCCACGCCCGCTCCACGGCCTCCCTGACCAACCTCTACGGCCCCAGCGAGTGCACGATCCACTGCACCGCCTGGACGTGCCCGCGCGACCCCGCCCTCGACACGGTCCTCATCGGCTCCGCGGTCCCCGACACCGAGCTGTGGGTCCTCGACGACGACGGCCGCCCGGTGCCCGAGGGCGAACCCGGCGAGCTGTACATCGGCGGCGCGGGCCTGGCCCTGGGCTATCTCGACCGGCCCGAACTGACCGCGGAACGCTTCCTCCGGTCGCCCCCCGTGGCACCGGGCCGGCGGCTCTACCGCTCCGGCGACCTCGTACGGGCCCGGCCCGGCGGCGCGTTGGAGTTCCTCGGCCGCGTCGACCGGCAGGTGAAGATCCGCGGTGTCCGGATCGAGCTCGGCGAGATCGAGTCGACGGCCCGGCGCTGCGCGGGGGTGCGTCAGGCGGTCGTGGTGGCGCACGGCACGGGCCTGGAGAAGGCGCTGGCCGCGTTCGTGGTGCCCGAGGTGCCGTCCGCGCCGGCCGCGGAGCTGACGGCGTCGGTCCGCGAGTCCCTGCGCGGCTGGCTTCCGCCCACCATGGTCCCGGCGACGGTCGACCTCCTGGACGCCCTCCCGTTCACACCGAACGGCAAGGTGGACCGCCTGCTGCTGGAGTCCCGGGCGGCCCGCACCACACCGTCGCGCCCGGCGCCCGCGGCGGACGCGGGGGTCGAGGAGCTGGGGGTCGAGGAGCTGGTGGCCGCCGTCTGGTGCGAGGCCCTCGGGCTGGACTCCGTGAAGCCCGATGACGACTTCTTCGACCTGGGCGGCAACTCGTACAAGGTGGTCGAGACCGTCACCCGGCTCAGGGAGCGCCTGGGCGCGGAGATCCCGCTGGCGGCCCTGCTGGAGGAGCCGACCGTACGAGGGTTCGCCGAGGAGATACGGCGGGTCACGGGGCGTGCCTGACGATCGGGCTCAGGGTGTGGTCGGCCGTTCCCTGAGCCGGGTCGTCACCCACGCCCCGACCAGGGCCACCGCCGCCATCGGCAGGAACACCGCGGCGAACGCGGCCGGGTGGGAGCCGGTGGCCTCCGTCGCCGTATGACTCAGCGTGCCACCGCCCAGGGCCGCGAACGCGGCGCCGCCCGTCGCCAGCAGGACGACGTTGGACAGGGCGTCGGAGATCTGCAGGGAGGCGGAGTTGGTGCCCGCCTGGGCCGGGGCGGAGAGCTGGAGCAGCAGCACACTCGTGGAGGCGATCACCAGGCCCATGCCGAAGCAGCCGAGCCCCCAGACCACGGCCAGCGTCCAGACGGGCACCGCGGCGATCAGCACGCTCGGTGCGGCGGCGATCGAGGCGGCGACCAGGACCATGCCCAGCGTCATCAGGCGCTGCCGGTAGGGCTCGACCCGTGGCCGTGACTGCACCCACGAGCCCAGCGCCCAGGTGACGCCGCCCGCGGCGAGGGAGAACCCTGCGAGCGTCGGGGACAGTCCCCGCTGGGTGACCAGCATCAGCGGTACGAAGGACTCGGCGGCGATGAAGGAGCCCGCGGCGACACCGCGCAGCAGCACCACGGAGGGCAGTCCGCGCGCCGCCCGGTAGGTGCCGGGCGGGAGCAGCCCGAGGACGGCAGGCACCAGCAGCGCGGCGCCTGCGCCGCCGGGGACGAGGGAGAGCCAGCGCAGGTCCTGGGCGGCGTACTGGAGGAGTCCGGCGCCTAGCGAGATGGCGAGGGCGAGCCGGATACGGCGGCGGTCGAAACCCCCGGCTCCCGTGCCGTCGACCGGTCCGGCGGCCAGCCGCCGTATCTGCGGCAGGGCAAGGGCGAGCGGGAACACGACCAGCACCGGAATACCCACGAACACCCAGCGCCATCCCAGATGTTCGGTCACCGCGCCCGAGGCGAGCGGCCCGACGATCGACGGCACGATCCAGCCCGCCGCGAAGGCCGCCATGATCGCCGGCCGCAGCCGCTCGGGATAGGCCCGCCCGACGACGACGTAGAGGGCGACGATCACCAGCCCGCCACCCAGGCCCTGCACGGCCCGGCCGAGGATGAAGAGCCACATGGCGCCCGCGGTCCCGGACAGCATCAGCCCCGCGGCGAACGCCCCGATCCCGCCGGTCAACGGCCCGAGCGGCCCTCTTCGGTCGGACCACTGTCCGGCGAGCACCATCCCGAACAGGCTCGTCGTGAAGTACCCGGAGAACGCGAACGCGTAGAGCGAGACCCCGTCCAGCTCCCGCGCCGCGACCGGCATCGCCGTCCCCACGGCGGTCGCCTCGAACGCGATCAGCAGCACCACGGACACGATCCCGATGCTGAGCGCCCGGTACGGCCGGCTCAGCACCCCCTCCTCGACGACAGTGGCCAGGTCGGGGGCGGTGTCCGCGGCATCGGTGCCGCGCGGTTCGAGGGCTGTCATGGTCGCCAGCGTAAGGGCCACGACCCGCCTTGGCTCCTGTCGGGAGGCGGTCCGACACCAGGACGTTGGTCGTACGACCAGCGACGGACTCCCCCATTCATGAACGGCGTGTGGCAGTCCCGTTGCAGCCCCCGCGATTCCCTTGAGCCCCGTCCCGACGCCGCCGTACGGTCGTACCACCGAGTTCGGCACGGAGCACCACGCTCCACCGACCCGGCCGTGTGCCCGAGTGGTTTAGGGACTCGCCTGCAAAGCGAGTTACGTGGGTTCGATTCCCGCCACGGCCTCCACCTGCCTGACCAGGCAGAACTCAAGGGCGGCACCCCGGAAGGGGTGTCGCCCTTCTGGACGGTCCCCATCATTCCGATCCGCCGGTCGGCGAGGTCCCGGCGCTTCAGCCGGCGCAGAGCACCCCGCCCGCCTCGTCCTGGAACGCCTCCGTCCAGTAGTGCCAACCGGCGTCCGTGACGGTGCCGGTCGGGTCCACGGCCGACAGGACCTGGACCATGGTGGCCGCCAGCTGGGCATAGGGCCCCTCGGACAGCCCGTGTTCCGGGTCCTCGTCGATCGCGCGCTCGCGGTGCAGCAGCCAGAGGGTGAAGGCGAGCGTGGAGACGTCGGTGTTGAGCGGGTGGAGCCTGGCCTCGGGCTCGCTCCAGTGCAGGACCGCGCCCGTTCTGCCGTCGAGGACCAGGCTGTTGTCCTCGACGAGATAGCCGAGGCGGATCAAGTGGTCGGCCCCGTCGGGGAGTTCCGCTCCGGGGGCGTCGGCGTGGTGCTCGGCGAGGGTCGGCAGCGGGACGTCCGTGTCCAGCTGGAAGAGCACGGCGTCCTCGGGCAGGCCGGTGTCGCGCAGGAAGCGCCGGGTCGGTTCGTGGGTGAGCGTGGCGGGGAAGTCGACGTCCTCGAAGCGCCAGACGCCGCCCTGCCCGAACTCCTGGTCCAGGAGACGGGCGGGAAGGTCCAGGACCGACCCGGTCGGCGTGCCCGGACCCGCGACGAGGGACAGCGGGCGGATCAGCGCCGCCATCCGCCAGTACGGCGGCACCTCACCGTCCGCACCCTCCTCGAAGACCGCGAGCAGCTGACGCGAGGCCTCCGCCGCCACCTGCGGTCCGAAGCGGCCGGCGTAGGAGGCGAACTGTCCGCGCAGCTCGGCCAGTTCCTCCGCAGCCGTCGCGAAACGCACCAGCTTCTCCAGCGAGGGGGCCAGCGGGCGGCGCTCCATGAGTTCCGGGGTGTCGTACCAGAAGTCGGTCGTGGACACCTCGCCCGTCGCGCCGTCGAGCAGGACCGGTTCCGTCTCCTGCCCCTCGATGTCGAGCAGTCCGCCTATGACCAGCTGATCCCGCAGCTCTTCGGCCAGCCGCCCCTCGGGGTCGCCGGTCGCGTCGGTCACCGTCCGCAGGCCCTCGCGCTCCAGTTCCGTGAAGCTCAACAGGCCGATCTCGGAAGGCAGTCCGGGCCCCGCCAGCCAGCGGCGCGTCGAGGCGTGCGTGACGAAGCGTTCCAGGTCGTCGTCGGTCAGTGTGATCACCGCGGTGGCGGTCGTGCTCATCGTTCCCCCGTGCGTGCAAGTTCGCAGTCCCAGGCAGTCCCGGGGCAGTTCGCAGGCAGTTCCCCGAGCAGGGCAGGACGGGCCGAGCAGTGCAGGTCTCGCCGCCGTTCCCCACTGACAGGAACACTACGCGGCACCACTGACAACGCCCCTTGGCTCAGAAGACGTCAGGCGACCCTCGCGCGTTCCCTCTCCGCCAGAATCGCCTCCACCGTCTCCCCCACCGACAGCTCCGAGGTGTCCAGCCACAGACCGATCCGCGGTGTCCCGGCCCGCAGCACCCGGTCCAGCTCCGTGACCGACCAGTGCGCCCCGTACCCCGTCTTGCCCCGCCCGGCTTCCCGGGCGGCCACGGCCTCGGGGCTCGGCGCCAGGACGACGACGTACAGCGGGCGGGTGCGGATCAGGCGTACGTACGCGGCCAGTTCCTCCCCCAGCACCACGTCCTGCACCACCGCCGTGAACCCGGCCTCGGCGTACGCGTCCGCCGTCGCCGCCGACAGCCGGTACCGCAACCGGAGCTGGGACTCCCCTTCGCCGCCGGCGCCACCGTCGTAGTCCTGGCGCCCGGAGACGATCATCCGCCGGAAGAGGTCCCCTCGGACGTGTGCGGCACGGGGCAGCCGTTCGGCAAGTGCCTGCGCGACCGTCGACTTCCCGGACGCCATCACACCGGTCACGAGGACCACCCCGGGCATCACGTCAGATACACGCCGCCCAGCACGACCACGATCGCCGCCAGCGCGAACACCAGGATCCACACCAGCAGCTTCCCCACACTGGGCGGAGGTTCGTAGCGCTGCGGATCCTGCCGGCTCACTGTGCCGTCACCACCGCGGCCTGCGGCCGGATCGGCAGCCGGTTCACCGGGCGCCCGGTGGCGGCCCGTACGGCGGAGGCGATGGCCGCCGGTGATGTCACCACCGGCACCGCGCTGACCGCTTTCGCGCCGAAGGGGGCGACCACGTCCCGCTCCTCGACCAGCTTCACGATCCGGATGTCCGGCGCGTCGAGGGCCGTCGGCAGCGCGTAGCCCGTGAGGTCGGGGTGGCGGATCAGCCCGCGCGCGGTGCGCAGGTTCTCCGTCAGCGCTATGCCCACGCCCTGGGTGACGCCCGCCTCGATGCGCGCGGCGAGCTGGGCCGGGTTCAGGATCCGTCCCACGTCCTGGGCGACGGCGAGTTCGACGACCCGGACGGAGCCGAGCTCGATGTCGACGTCCACCACCGCGCGGATCGCGCAGAAGGCCATGCCCACGAAGGCGTCGCCCTGGCCGGACTCGTCCAGGGGTTCCGTGGGGTGCGGGCGGCACTGTGCCGTCGCCCACAGCTCCTTGCCGTCCATCGCCTCGGTGACGGTGGTCGACAGGACGCCGTCGTACGAGGTGATCTTGCCGTCGGTGATCTGGAGCAGTTCGGTGGACATCCCGAACTTGTGCGCCAGCGGCTGGAGCAGTTGCGTACGGACCATCTTCGCGGCCCGTTCCACCGCGCCGCCCGAGACCCAGGTGTGGCGGCCCCGGCAGCCCGGGCCCGCCGGGGGCTGGTCGGTGTCCACGGGCGCGACGTGCACCTCGTCGATGCCGAGGGTCTCCTGGACGATCTGGCGGGCCAGCGTCGTGAAGCCCTGGCCGGACTCGACGGCCGCGCACAGGACCGTGGCCACACCGTCGTGGACCTTCACCGTGGCGGTGGAGACCTCGTCGGCGCCCTCGGCGCCGAGCATGTGCACCATGCCGAGGCCGTAGCCCACGCCGCGTCGGATCGCGTCCGGCTCGCCCGCGCCCTCGGGGCCGCCGGGCAGCAGCCACTCGTCCTCGGGGGTGTCCTTGGGCAGCGCGGGCAGCGGGAAGTCCCGAACGGCCTGAAGGAGTTCGGCGACCGGTGCCGGGCAGGTCACCGTCTGGCCGGTCGGGAGCACGTCCCCGGTGGCGAGCGCGTTGCGCAGGCGCAGTTCCGCCGGGTCGACGCCGAGCTTCTTGGCCAGCTTGTCCATCTGCGCCTCGTAGGCGGCGCAGACCTGCATGGCGCCCTCGCCGCGTACATGGCCGGAGGGCGGGTTGTTGGTGCGCACGGCCCAGCCCTCGATGAAGGCGTTCGGGACGACGTACGGGCCGCAGGCGAAGCCCACGGCGGCCGCGAGGGCCTCGGCGGAGGTGTCGGCGTAGGCGCCCGCGTCGAGCAGGATCTGTGCCTCGACCTTCACCAGCCTGCCCTCGGCGTCCGCGTGGTGGCGGTACCTGAGGAGCGTCGGGTGGCGGTGCGCGTGGCCGAGGAAGGACTCCTCGCGCGTGGCGGTGAGTTTGACCGGGCAGCCGGTCCTGAGCGCCAGCAGGCCGAGCGGGAGCTGGACGCCCTGGTCCTCGCGGTCGGCGGTGGCGCCGGGGACACCGGTGACGACGATCTTGACGCGCTCGGGTTCCAGGCCGTAGCAGGCGGCGGCGGTGTCCCGGTCGGTGTGCGGGTCGGTGGAGGCCAGGTACAGCTCGACGCCGCCGTCGGGACGCGGCACGGCGAGGCCGGCCTCGGCACCGATGGGGGCGGGGTCCTGGCGGCCGATGCGGTACTGGCCCTCGACGACGATCTCGCCGTTCACGGACGGGTCGCCGTGGTGCAGCGGGATGTGCCGGATCAGGTTGCCGTCGGCGTGCAGCGGCTCGGCCTCGAAGGCCTGCTCCGGGTCGGTCACCGGGTCGAGCACCTCGTACTCGACGATGACGGCCGCGGCGGCCATCCGCGCGGTGTCGGGGTGGTCGGCGGCGACGGCCGCGATGGGCTCGCCGTGGTGGCGTACGACCTCGGAGGCGAAGACCGGGCGGTCGGCCTTGCCACGGCCGTAGACCGGGCTGCCGGGCACGTCCTCGTGCGTGACGACGGCGCGTACGCCGGGCATCTCGCGCGCGTGGGACGTGTCGATGGACACGATGCGCGCGTGCGCGTGCGGTGAGCGCAGCACGGCCGCCCACAGCAGGCCTTCGGCCCACAGGTCGGCCGCGTACGGGAAGGTGCCCTCGGTCTTGGCACGGGCGTCGGCGGCCGGCAGGGAGACGCCGATGCCGTGCGGGATCGGCTCGGGGGCGGGGGCTGCCTCCGCGGGCGTGGTCGCGGTGGCGGCTTCGTTGCTCACGCCTGGCCTCCGTCCTGTCCGTATGCCTGGTCACGGCGGGGCTCGAAGGCCGACGGGTTGACGCCGCCGGCTCCGGGGCCCGCCTGATGCGGGATACGTGCCTCGTCCGTGTCCGACTCAGATTCCGCCGCGGCGTGCGCCTCGCGTTCCGCGACGACCGCCTGGACGGCGTCCACGACTCCCCGGTAGCCGGAGCAGCGGCACAGGTTGCCGCACAGTGCCTGGCGGGTCTCCAGCTCGGACGGCGCCGGGTTGCCCTCCAGGAGGTCGTGCACGGTCATCGCCATGCCGGGCACGCAGAATCCGCACTGCACCGCGCCGCACTTGGCGAGCGCGCGCTGCACGTCGGAGGGCCGCCCGTCCTCGGCGAGGCCCTCGACGGTACGGACCTCGCTGCCGGCGGCGGTGACGGCGGGCACCAGGCAGGAGGCGACGAGGCGTCCGTCCACCTGGACGTTGCACGCCCCGCACTCGCCCTGCGAGCAGCCGTCCTTGGCGCCCGCGAGGCCGAGGCGCTCGCGCAGCACGTAGAGCAGCGACTCACCGATCCAGGCGTCGGCGACGGGGCGTTCGACGCCGTTGACGCGCAGGACGTAGGAGGCGAGGGGGTGTTCCTCGCCGGAGGACGCGGGGGCGGGCTCGTCCGGGGTGGCGGACTCGTCGGCGGTCTCGGGGTCGGCGGTGTGCTCTTCCGCGGTCCGCGTCGCGGCTTCATCGTCGCCGTCGGCCGGGGTGTGCTCCGCGTGCGGCTCGGCGGCCGCCTCAGCGGTCTCCACGGCCCCTCGGGCGTCTTCGGGCACATCGGCCGCCGCCGCGGCCTCACCGGGGCCTTGAGCGGGCTGTGAGGCGTCGGGGGCGGGGGTGTCCACGGAGGGCTCGGCGGGGGCGGGTGCGGCGCTCGTCTCCACGCGTGCGTGGGCGTCCGGCACGGCGTGGTCCGGAGCGTCGGCGACCGCGTGGCCGCCGGTGTGCCCGACGGTCGGCACGTGCGCGTGCTCGTCGCCCGGCGGCTCGGAGTCCCACGGCTGGCCCGTCGGCGTCGCCCACGGCGCGGACGCGCCGCCGGGCAGTGTGGCCGGCGGTGTGCCGCCCCACTGCTCGACCAGGGACGACGTGGTGAACTCGCCCGATTCGTCCGGAAGGTCGCCACCGGCGACGGGGATCGACCACTGCCCGGTCACATCGTGACCCGGCGCGGGAGCGATCTCCGAAGCCTCCGTGTGCTCCTGGAAGTTCCACTGCCCGGTCGCGCCCGGGTTGTACGCGAACCGGTCGTCCACGCCGCCCTGCGGCACGGCGTTCGGGTCGGGCCACCGGGTGCCGTCGGCGGGCACGGCCCAGGTGCCGGTGGCCGCCGGGTCGGTGCCGTCGGGGGCCACCGTTATCTGCGGCGGCACATAGCCGTGGCCGGGCGCGGCGAGCGGAGTGTCGGAGGCCAGCAGGGCCTCGATGCCGCCTTCGGGAAGCTTCACGAAGGCGGTCGCGCCGTCGTCGTAGTCGCCCTGGGGCAGCGGGTCCCAGCGGCCGCCGCTCTGGGGCGTGGCCTCTCCGTGCCGGTCGTCGGTCACGACAGCGCCCTCCCCAGTGCTCGTCGGGCCAGCGCGGCGACGGTGCGCCGCAGATGCAGTACGCCGGGCGGAAGCTGTGGCACGGAGCCGTCCCCCTCCGGGGCCGGGTCGGGGATGCAGGCCGCGGCGACGTACTCGCCGAAGGCCTGCAGCGCCTCCGGGACGAGCGCGCGGTTGTTGTCCCAGTCGATCAGCCGGCCGACCCACAGCTCGGCGTCCAGGGGCCGCAGCGGCATCGGCGCTATGGCTCCGACGGCGCACCGCACTCCGCGCCGGGCGGGGTCGAGGACGAGCGCGACGGAGGCCATCGCACGTCCGGGGCCGGTGCGGCCGGTGGCCTTGAGGAAGACCTGCGGGGCGTGCAGCAGCGGCACGCGCACGAAGCCGATGAGTTCGCCGGCGCGCAGCATCTCCATGCCGGCCAGCAGGTGCGACACCGGGATCTCCCGGCGGGCTCCGCCCGGGCCCGCGATGATCAGCGTCGCTTCGAGAGCGGCGAGGACCGGGAGCGCGTCACCGGTCGGGGACGCCGTGGCGATGTTGCCGCCCAGGGTGCCCGCGTTGCGGATCTGCGGCGGGCCCGCCGCGCGTGCCGAGGCGGCGAGCGCGGGGATGAGGGCGGCGAAGTCGGGCCGGCCCATCCGCGCGTGGGTGAGTCCGGCGCCGAGCAGGGCGTGCCCGTCCTGGTACTGCCAGCCGCGGATCTCGCTGATGCGGCCGAGGCCCACCAGGGCGGCGGGCCTGAGCTGGCCGGAGTTGACGGCGGCCATGAGGTCGGTGCCGCCCGCGACGGGCACGGCTGCGGGCATGGCGGTGAGAGCCGTCACTGCCTCGTCCAGCGTCGTGGGCAGCGTGACGGCCTGCGCCGCCTGCGGTGCGTGCGTGGTCAAACCGGCTGCCCCTTCCCGCTGCCCCACCTGGTCCCAGCTGGTCCCACCTGTTGCTGCCGTACGGTACGTGCTGACAGGGCGGACGTGGCAACTCTGGCACATCTTCGCCGGGGCCGAAGACAGGGGTCCGCTAGGAGGCATTCGCCCACGTCGTCGGGGAGATGGTCCGTTTTCGCATGGCATCACCGGTGCGTACGGATTGACACTCTTCGGTGATGCTTGCGGGCTTTATCCGTAACCTGTTCGGGAGCCCTACCTGTTCGGTGGCGGCCCTTCGATCGGGCGGCCGAGCACTCCTGGGCGCCGCTGCCAGGGCAGCGGTCCGGCGGGCGGCCGGTAGGAGACGCCCAGGGCGTCAAGTCGCTCGTAGTGCTGGACCATTCGCCGCTCGAAGCCGGCGAAGTCGCGCTCGGCCGGGGCGGGCAGATCGCTCCAGGCGACCTCGGCGAAGGCCGAAAGCCTGGGGAACGCCTGGTAGTCCACGCGCGCCCGGTCCTCCATCACCTCGGTCCACAGGTTGGCCTGCGTGCCGAGGACATGCGCCGCCTCCGCCGAGGTCAGCTCGGGTGGAACGGGTTCGAAGCGATACACGTCCTCCAGCGTGCGGACGTAACCGATGGGGACCGGCTCGTCCGCGCCCTCGTGCTGACGGTGGTCCAAGTACACCTGCTGTTCAGGACACATGACGACGTCGTGGCCCGCGCGCGCGGCCGTGATGCCGCCCTCGTACCCGCGCCACGAGGACACGGCCGCGCCCCGGGCGAGACCGCCCTCCAGGATCTCGTCCCAGCCGATGAGCCGACGGCCGCGCGCGGTGAGCCACTTGTCGAAGTGACCGATGAACCACGACTGCAGCCCGTCCTCGTCGCCGACCCCGAGTTCCTTGATCCGGGCCTGTGCGGTGGGTGAGGCCCGCCACTGGTCCTTGAGGCATTCGTCGCCGCCGACGTGAATGAACTCACTCGGGAACAGTTCCAGGAGTTCCTCGAAGACGCCCTCGTAGAAGCGCAGGGTGTTGTCAGTGGGGGCGAGTACGTTCGGAGAGATACCCCAGGTGTCCCAGACGGAGAGGGAGGTGTCGGTGTTGCCGAGTTCCGGATACGCGGCGAGGGCGGCCTGCGAGTGTCCCGGTACGTCGATTTCGGGGACGACGGTGATATGCCGCTCGGCGGCGTAGGCCACGATCTCCCGGATGTCGTCCTGCGTGTAGTAGCCACCGTGCGGCTTCTCCTCCCACAACGGCGAGGCCCGGTGGCCGAATTTGGTACGCGCCCGCCATGAGCCGACCTCGGTCAGCCGGGGGTACCTCTCGATCTCGATCCGCCAGCCCTGGTCGTCCGTCAAGTGGAAGTGGAAGACGTTGAGTTTGTGGGCGGCCATCAGGTCGAGGTAGCGCAGGACACCGTCCTTGGGCATGAAGTGCCGGGCGACGTCGAGCATGAGGCCGCGCCAGCGGAAGCGGGGGGCGTCCTCGATGATCTGATGCGGGATTCCGCGCGTGATGTCCGGTCGCACGGGGGCCTTGCGGAAGGCTTCGGGGCCGAGGAGCTGACGCAGCGTCTGGGCACCCCAGAAGACACCGGCCGCGTCGCCGCCCCGGATCTCGACGCCCCAGTTGGCGATGACGGAGAGCTTGTACGCCTCCGGCTCCAGGCTGTCGTCGACGCACAGCCGTACCGAGTCACGGGCGTCCTGCGGCCCCGGCCGCAGCGGCAGGCCCAGCGCCGGGCCGAGCGTGGAGCGCAGCCAGCGCTCCGTGGTGCCGGTGCCCGGTCCGGCCCACAGGGTGGTGCCCTCGTCCAGCGGGACACCGCAGCGCATCGGCCCCTCGATGGCGCGGGGCACGGGAATGAGATCCGTCGGAGAAGTCACGTCAGTCCTTTACCGCTCCGCCCAGCCCCGAGACCAGCCGTCGCTGTACGAGTACGAAGAACACCAGCACCGGAACCGTCATCACCGTCGACGCCGCCATCACGCCGCCCCAGTCCGGCTCGTCCGGCTTGTAGAAGACCAGCAGGGCCATCGGCAGCGTCGACTGGGACGTGTCGCTGATGATGAACGACTTGGCGAACAGGAAGTCGTTCCAGGCCGAGATGAAGGAAAACACGCTCGTGGCCACCAACCCGGGGAACACGAGCGGGAAAAGGATCTGCCACAGGAATCGCGACCGGCTCGCCCCGTCGATGTACGCGGCCTCCTCCAGCGCCTCGGGCACCGCTTTCACGAACCCCCGCAGCATCCAGATCGCGAAGGGCAGCGAGAAGGCGATGTGCGGCAGGATCAGCGAACCCAGCGTGTTCAGCTGGCCGAAGTCCCGCATGAGGAAGAAGAGGGGGATGGTGAGTGCCTCCACCGGCACCATCTGCGCCACCAGAAACATGATCAGCAGCGTGGTCCGGAAGCGGAAGCGGAATCGTGTCACCGCGGTCGCCGCGAGAAACGCGATCAGTGCGGAGGCGATCACCACAGTGCACGCCACGACAAGGCTGTTGACGAAATACCGACCGAAATCCTGCTGGCCGAACACGCGCCGGAAGGAATCCAGGGAGGGCGAAAGCGTCCAGGGCCGCGGCTCGGTCGACTCGATCTCCCCGGCCGGTTTGAAGGCGCTCAGCACCATCCAGTAGAGGGGGAAGGCGACCACCATCGCGATCAGCAGCGCGGACGCCTCGGCGGCCAACCGCCACGGACGCCTCACAAAAGGCCGCGCTCCGGCTCGTACAAGATTCACAGTTCCTCCCCCTGCCTGCGGAGCAGCCGCAGATACACCAGCGTCACGGCGAGCAGGATCAGCAGCATCACGATCCCGATCGCCGAGCCGAGGCCGTACTGCGAGGAAGCGAACGCCTGCTGGTAGGCGTAGACGTTCAGGACGAGGTTCTGGCCCGCGATGCCGCCGCCGTTCGTCATGACGTAGATCTGCGTGAAGACCTTGAAGTCCCAGATGACCGACTGGATGGTGACGACCACCAGGATCGGCCGCAGCATCGGTGCCAGCACGGACCGCCAGATCCGCCAGTGCGAGGCACCGTCGAGGGCCGCGGCCTCCAGCACCTCGCCCGGGACGGCGCGGATACCGGCGTAGACCGTGACCATCACGAAGGGGAAGGAGCACCACACCACTTCGAGCAGTACGAGGAAGAAGGCGCTGAAACGCCCGTACGTCCACGAGTAGTCACCGAGGCCCAGGACCCTGTTCACCGGCCCGAAGTCCGCGTCGAACAGAAACAGCCACACCGTCGAGCCCGTGACGGCCGGGGTCGCCCAGGCCCCCAGCCCGGCCAGCATCAACGCCAGCCGCGGCACGGCCCGCACCCGCGTGAGCAGCACGGCGAGGGCACACCCGACACCAAGGGTGGACACGACACAGGCCGCGGCGAAGACGACGGTGGCGAGCAGTACTTGCCAGAACTGGTCGTCGGAGAAGACCTCCGCGTAGTTCCCGAACCCCTCGAAGGTGGTGGGTTCACCACCACTGACCTGGGCCTGGGTGTACTTGAAGAGGGAGATCAGCCCAAGCTGATAGATGGGGTAGACGAGCAGTCCACCAAGAACGACGAGGGCCGGGGCGAGATAGAGCCAGGGAGCCTTTTGCCGCCGGGCCCTCTGACGCCGCCAGGGGCGCGGGGCTGTGTTGAATTTGCGGCTACCGCCGCGTGGGCGCGACGAGCCACGAACGACCCGCACCCGCACCCGTTCCGCAGCCCCCGAGCCGGTAGGCGCACTCATCCGGCGGAGCCGAACGCCTCGTCCATCTTCGCGGCCGCTTCCTCGGACGCCGCGGCCACATCCTTCTTACCGCTGATGACCTCCTGCAACATCGTCGGCAACACCAGCGACGAGTCGATCTGCGACCATCCCGGCGACGCCGGCACGAACTTCGTCCCCGCTCCCAGCGTCTGCGCGAACGGCTTCACATACGGCTTCTCCGCCGCCACCTGCTGCCGCACATCGGTGAACGTCGGCAGAAAGCCCATCGCGTCGAACATCGAGGCCTGCGTCTTCTTCGACGAAAGCTGCTCCATCAGCTCGACGGCCAGCGTCCGATGCGACGTGCTCTTCAGTACGCCGATGTTGTTGCCGCCCGCGAAGGCCGGAGCGATCGAGCCGGACGCGACGCCCGGCAGCGGGACGACCGCGTACTTGCCCTTGACCTTCCCCGCCTCGACCGCCGTGTGGCTGAAGTCGCCGCCGATCGCCATGCCCGCCTTGCCGGCCGCGAACGCGGTGATCGTGTCGTTGCCGCCGAAGCCCGCGCACTTGGCGGCGGGGCAGTTGTCGTCCGAGAACAGGGACGTGTACGCCTCGATGCCCTTCCGGGCCGCCGCGCTGTCGATCGCGGACGTGTACGAGCCCGCCGTGCCGGTGGCGAGTTCGCCGCCGTTGGCCCACACGAACGGCATCGCGCCGTAGGTGTAGGCGCCGCCGACGACCAGACCGTACAACTCGGGCTCGGCGGCACGGATCCTGCGGGCCGTGGAAGCCAGCTCGGCCATCGACTTCGGCACGTCGAGGCCGAGCTTCTTGAAGACGTCCGTGCGGTAGTACAGGGCACGCACGCCGACGTAGAACGGCGCCCCGTACACCTTGCCGTCCACCGTGACCGACTGCTTCGCCGTCGGGTCGGTGTCCTTCGCCTCGCGCCAGGCGCCGAACTCCTCGGTGACGTCGAGGAGTCCGCCGTCCTTCACATAGCCGGCGGTGTCGGTGTTGCCGTACTCCATGACGTCGGGCGCGGACTTCGGGTCGTTGAAGGCGGCCTTGACGCGCTGGGCGCGGGTGTCGATCGGGATGTACTCGACGTCGACCTTCGTGTCCTTGTGAGCCTTCTGGAAGGCGGTCACGACCGAGTCGACGACCTTCTCCTTGGGCTTGTTGCCGACCTCCTGGAAGAGCCAGACGCGCAGGGTGCCGGTCTTCTCGTCCTTGTCGGAGGAGGAGTTGGTGGAGGTCTGCGGGGCGCAGGCGGTGACGACGAGGGCCGTGAGCAGGACGGCCAGGCGGGGGGATCGGGGGGAGCGCTTCATGGAGTGGGGCCTCCGAGCATGCGTTGCAACATATGCAATGACAGTTTCGCTCTGCACAACGGAGGCTAGGGACTACATGAACATGCCCACAAGAGGTCTCAACCACTTCGTGACATGCGAGGGCATGCGAAAGGCCCCCGGAGCGCGCAAAAACGCGCCCCGGGGGCCTCGCGAAGCTCAGTCGGGCAGCGGGCCCGACAGCGGCCTACTTGTCGCCGCCGCCCTTGCCGTCGCCGTCCCCGCCGGCACCCATGGACTCGTAGATCTCCTTGCACATGGGACACACGGGGTACTTCTTCGGGTCGCGGCCCGGCACCCAGACCTTGCCGCACAGCGCCACGACGGGGGTCCCGTCGAGGGCGCTCGCCATGATCTTGTCCTTCTGGACATAGTGGGCGAAGCGCTCGTGGTCACCGTCGCCGTGGGACACCTGCGGCGTCGGCTCTACGAGGGTCCCCGTACCAGTCCCGCGCTGCGGCTGGGTCTCAGGCTCAAGAGTGCTCATAAAGGCAAGCGTACTGAAGCTCACAGACATCAGTTGAGCGAAGGGTCGTCCGGATACGTGGCCACCATCGCGAGCTCGTTGCGCTGGCGGCGCAGAACCTCGCGCCAGAGTCTTTCCGGGGACGGGGAGGAGACGTCGCCGGGTTCGGACTCGACGACGTACCAGGCGCCCTCGACCAGCTCGTCCTCCAGCTGACCGGGCCCCCAGCCGGCGTATCCGGCGAAGATCCTCAGCGACCCCAGGGCCGAGGCGAGAAGTTCCGGTGGTGCCTCCAGGTCGACCAGTCCGATCGCGCCGTGCACCCGCCGCCAGCCCAGCGGGGCGCGCTCGCCGGACGCGCCGCCCGGGATGACGGCCACGCCGAGCGCGGAGTCGAGAGAGACCGGGCCGCCCTGGAAGACGACGCCGGGCTCACCGGTGAGGTCCGCCCAGCCCTCCAGGATGTCGCCCACGTCCACCGGGGTGGGCCGGTTGAGGACGACACCGAGGGAGCCCTCCTCGTCGTGGTCGAGAAGGAGCACCACCGCACGGTCGAAGTTCGGGTCCGCCAGGGCGGGCGTTGCCACGAGCAACCGCCCTGTGAGCGAGGACACCTCGGTCATGCCAGACATGATCCCGCATCTTCCCCGCGAGCGGGGAGGCAATGCCGGTACGGCCGTGAATGCAGCTCAGAGCGCAACCACGCGCCCCACGCGCACAACTGCCCCCGTGACCCCATGTGCCCGGGAACGCACGGCACGTGTTGTGACACAGCTATGACGTGGCTGGGCGGCACTTGGGCTTACGGAAGGGGGGTGGGCGGCGATTACCCTTTCCCTTCTGGCCACCTGCCCCACCAATCGGAACGCGAGATACATGACCGTCAACGGCTCTGACGACGTACTGCTTGTCCACGGCGGCACCCCGCTGGAGGGCGAGATCCGTGTTCGCGGTGCGAAGAACCTCGTACCGAAGGCCATGGTCGCCGCCCTGCTGGGCAGCGGACCGAGTCGACTGCGCAACGTTCCGGACATCCGTGACGTGCGGGTCGTACGCGGTCTCCTGCAACTGCACGGGGTGACGGTCCGTCCGGGTGAGGAGCCGGGCGAGTTGGTGATGGACCCCACGCACGTCGAGAGCGCGAACGTCGCTGACATCGATGCCCACGCGGGTTCCAGCCGTATCCCGATCCTGCTGTGCGGCCCGCTGCTGCACCGCCTCGGGCACGCCTTCATCCCCGGTCTCGGCGGCTGCGACATCGGCGGCCGGCCCATCGACTTCCACTTCGAGGTGCTGCGGCAGTTCGGCGCGACGATCGAGAAGCGGGCGGACGGGCAGTTCCTGGAGGCGCCGCGGCGTCTTCGCGGTACGAAGATCCGGCTGCCGTACCCGTCGGTGGGCGCGACCGAGCAGGTGCTGCTCACGGCCGTCCTCGCCGAAGGTGTCACCGAGCTCTCCAACGCCGCGGTGGAACCGGAGATCGAGGACCTCATCTGCGTTCTGCAGAAGATGGGCGCCATCATCGCGATGGACACCGACCGCACGATCCGTGTCACCGGTGTGGACCAGCTCGGCGGCTACAACCACGCCGCCCTCCCGGACCGCCTGGAGGCCGCCTCGTGGGCTTCCGCGGCGCTGGCGACCGAAGGCAACATCTACGTCCGCGGCGCCCAGCAGCGCTCGATGATGACGTTCCTGAACACCTACCGGAAGGTGGGCGGCGCCTTCGAGATCGACGACGAGGGCATCCGCTTCTGGCACCCCGGCGGCCAGTTGAAGTCCATCGCGCTCGAAACCGACGTGCACCCGGGCTTCCAGACGGACTGGCAGCAGCCGCTGGTCGTGGCGCTCACCCAGGCCACGGGCCTGTCGATCATCCACGAGACGGTCTACGAGTCCCGCCTCGGATTCACCTCCGCGCTCAACCAGATGGGTGCTCACATCCAGCTGTACCGCGAGTGCCTGGGCGGCAGCGACTGCCGCTTCGGCCAGCGCAACTTCCTCCACTCGGCCGTCGTGTCGGGCCCGACGAAGCTCCAGGGCGCCGACCTGGTCATCCCCGACCTCCGCGGCGGCTTCTCCTACCTGATCGCCGCCCTCGCGGCCCAGGGGACCTCACGGGTCCACGGCATCGACCTCATCAACCGCGGCTACGAGAACTTCATGGAGAAGTTGGTCGAGCTGGGCGCGAAGGTCGAACTGCCGGGCAAGGCCCTCGGATAGCCCAGTCCTGAGTACGACGATGGGGCGGCCCCCGGAAAAGGGGCCGCCCCATTGGCGTTACTGCCTCGTACGTCGTACCGGACGTACCGTCAGGCCTTACTTGCCCTTGGCGGCTTCCTTGAGCTTGCTGCCCGCGGAGACCTTGACGCTGTAACCGGCGGGGATCTGGATCGGGTCGCCGGTCTGCGGGTTGCGCGCGGTGCGAGCGGCACGGTGGGTGCGCTCGAAGGTCAGGAAGCCGGGGATGGTGACCTTCTCGTCGCCCTTGGCGACGATCTCGCCGACGGTCTCGGCGAACGCGGCCAGCACGGCGTCGGCGTCCTTGCGGGTCACCTCGGCGCGGTCGGCCAGGGCGGCCACCAGCTCACTGCGGTTCATGTTGTTACTCCCGTGTTCTTTTGCCGTTGGGGCGTGCCACGCGGCGTAGCCGCACATTCGGCACAGCGATGCCGATGCTGCCAGGGTTCTCGGTAAGGCCCCGGACCCGGGTCCGTCGTCAGACCCTCGCGCCCAGAGACGCATCCTGCCCCCACCTGCGGCGCGAAAGCCAATCCGGCACCCGTAGGAATCGTGAGAACACCCTTGGGTGTCACACGAAGAGAGGCCCCGAGCCTGGCCGACACGATAAACGGCGGCCAGGAGCCCCGGGTTCCACGACGCGCCGATGCAAGGCCTTGCCGTGGTGATCCTCACAGCCCGAGCACATCGTCCTACGAGGACGCCGCCGCCTTCGCCGCCTCGCGAACCGCTCCGGCGACCGCGCCCGCGACCTTGTCGTTGAAGACGCTGGGGATGATGTAGTTCGGGTTCAGCTCGTCCTCGGTCACCACGTCCGACAGGGCGGTCGCGGCGGCCAGCATCATGTCCGTGTTCACCGTGCGGGACTGCGCGTCCAGCAGACCGCGGAAGACACCCGGGAAGACCAGCACGTTGTTGATCTGGTTCGGGAAGTCGGAGCGGCCGGTGGCCACGACCGCCGCCGTCTGGCGGGCGATCGCCGGGTCCACCTCGGGGTCGGGGTTCGCGAGCGCGAACACGATGGCGCCCTCGGCCATGGCGGCCACGTCGTCGCCGTCCAGGACGTTCGGGGCGGAGACGCCGATGAAGACGTCCGCGCCGCGCACGGCCTCCTTCAGCGTGCCCGTGAGGCTCTCGGGGTTGGTGTTGTCGGCGATCCAGCGCAGCGGCGAGTCCGCGGCGGCGGACACCAGGTCCTCGCGGCCCGCGTGCACGACACCGTGGATGTCGGCGACGACGGCGTTCTTGACACCCGCGGCGATCAGCAGCTTGAGGATGGCCGTACCGGCCGCGCCCGCACCGGACATGACGACGCGAATGTTCTCGATCGCCTTGCCGGTGACCCGAAGCGCGTTCTTCAGCGCGGCGAGCACGACGATCGCGGTGCCGTGCTGGTCGTCGTGGAAGACGGGGATGTCGAGGGCCTCGCGCAGCCGGGCCTCGATCTCGAAGCAGCGGGGCGCGGAGATGTCCTCGAGGTTGATGCCGGCGAAGCCCGGGGCGATCGCCTTGACGATCGCGACGATCTCGTCGGTGTCCTGGGTGTCCAGGCACAGCGGCCAGGCGTCGATGTCGGCGAAGCGCTTGAACAGGGCCGCCTTGCCCTCCATGACCGGCATGGCGGCCATCGGGCCGATGTTGCCGAGGCCCAGGACGGCGGAGCCGTCCGTCACGACCGCAACGGTGTTGCGCTTGATGGTCAGCCGGCGGGCGTCCTCGGGGTTCTCGGCGATCGCCATGCAGACACGGGCCACACCCGGTGTGTAGATCATCGAGAGATCGTCACGGTTGCGGATGGGGTGCTTGGACTGCATCTCGATCTTGCCGCCGAGGTGCATCAGGAACGTACGGTCGGAGACCTTGCCGAGCGTGACGTCCTCGATGCCGCGCAGCTGCTCGACGATCTCCTCGGCGTGGGCCGTGGAGGTCGCCGCGATGGTGACGTCGATGCGGAGCTTCTCGTGGCCGGAAGCGGTCACGTCGAGGCCGGTCACCGAGCCTCCGTGGGACTCCACGGCCGTGGTGATCTGGGAGACCGCGGTTCCGCTCGCGGGCACCTCCAGACGGACCGTGATCGAGTAGGAGACGCTGGGCGCCGTTGCCATGGCCGACTTCCTCTGCTTTTTCCTGTGACGCTGTATGCCGTCCGATCGTCGCACCTACTGTCGAGTAGGCGTTAGCCGCGTTGGATTGCGAACGTTTTGTTCACAACGAGAGAGGCCCACGTCCGTGGACGTGGGCCTCTCTCGTTGTCAGTGACACCGACCCGCCATGCTCGCCTCGCGGCAAGTGGTCCCTCTGAGGGACGAAGGTTGGGCCCGGGGGCTTGGATCGGGCCGGTGTCACACCCAGGCTAACAAACGGATCCCGTAAGGCCATTCCCGTCTCGACAGTTCATATCGATCAATCTCTGAGAAGGTCGGGCACCCCGGTCGCGTCGGGCTGGTCGCGCTCCCCCGACACGACGGTCAGCTGCTGGGTCGCCCGGGTGAGGGCCACGTACAGCACCCGCAGGCCGGCCGGGGACTCGTCGGCGATCTCGGCCGGGGAGACGACGACCGTCGCGTCGTACTCCAGACCCTTGGCCTCCAGGCTGCCCAGGGCCACCACCCGGTCGCCGAGCCCGGCGAGCCAGCGGGCGGCCTCCTCGCGGCGCTGCATGGCGACGACCACGCCGATCGTGCCGTCGACCCGGTCGAGGAGACGGGCGGCCTCCTCGCGGACGGCGCTCGCGAGGGACTCCCGTACGACGGCGAAGCGGGGTTCGACACCGGTGGACCGTACGGCCCTCGGGGACTCGGAGCCGGGCATCGCGAGGGCCAGCACCCTGGAGGCGAGCTCGGCGATCTCCGAGGGGTTGCGGTAGTTCACGGTGAGCTGGAAGCGCCGGCGCGGACGCGTGCCCAGGGCCTCGTCCCTGGCCTCGGCGGCCTCGTCGGGGTCGGACCAGGAGGACTGGGCCGGGTCGCCGACGACCGTCCAGGTGGCGTGCCGGCCACGGCGGCCGACCATGCGCCACTGCATCGGCGTGAGGTCCTGGGCCTCGTCGACGATGACGTGGGCGTACTCGGTGCGCTCCTCGGCGAGCCGCTCGGCGCGTTCGCGCTGGGTCTCCTCGCGGACCGGCATCAGCTCCTCCAGGCCGGTCAGTTGGTCGAGCGGGTCCAGGTCGCGTCTCTTCCTGGGGCGGGCCGGGGTGCCGAGGATCGCCTGGAGCTCGTCGAGCATGGCGATGTCGTGCACGGAGTACCCGTCCCGCCGCAGCGAACGGGCGACCTTGCGAACCTCGCCGGGGTTGAGGATCCGGCGGGCCCAGCGGCCCAGGCGGCGCTCGTCGGCCATGGCGGTGAGGACGGCCTTCGGGGTGAGCTCCGGCCACCAGGCGTTCAGGAAGTCGATGAAGCTGTCCTCGGTGCTGACGTCCTCGTCGAAGGAGGAGCGCAGCTCGGCGGCGAGCTCCGGGTCGGTGTGCCGTCCGGCGGCGCCGGAGCGGGCCCACAGGGCGTCCAGGAGGAGCCTGCGGGCCCGGGGGCGCAACAGGTTCACGGGGGCGGTGCCGCTGAGCGCGGAGTGGCGGATACGTTCCAGCTCCGGCGCCTCCAGCTCCAGGCGGCGCCCGAAGGCCACCACGCGCAGACGGGAGGCCGGGCCCGCTGTGGCCTGGGCGGGGGTGTCGTCGTCGTCACCGAAGGCGAGCTGGTCCGCGTCACCGGCGCCGAAGGAGAGCTGGCCGGCCGCCTCGCCGCGACGGCGCCGCCTCCCGGAGCCGCGCTGCCCGGCCGGGGCGCCCGCGGACGCGCTGTTGCCCGAGCCGCCCTCCAGCGCCCCTCGTGCCGCCTTCCGCAGCACCTTGAGCATCCGGTACGAGCCCTTGGCGCGGGCCGTGGACGGAGAGTCGTACAGCGTGGCCTCCACGCCGTCGACGAGCGAGCCGATCGCCCGGATGGCGACCTGGCCCTCCTCGCCCAGCGAGGGGAGCACGCCCTCGGTGTACGCCACCAGGAGCGGGGTCGGCGAGACGATGAGGATGCCGCCGGAGTAGCGGCGCCGGTCCTGGTAGAGCAGGTAGGCGGCGCGGTGCAGGGCCACGGCCGTCTTGCCCGTCCCCGGGCCTCCCTCGACGTAGGTCACCGAGGCCGCGGGCGCCCGGATGACCAGGTCCTGCTCGGCCTGGATGGAGGCGACGATGTCCCGCATGGTGTGGCTGCGGGCCTGGCCGAGGGCGGCCATCAGGGCGCCGTCGCCGATGACGGCCAGCTCGTGGCCGTCGAGGAAGGCCTTGAGCTCGGGGCGCATGAGGTCGTCCTCGACACCGAGGACGCGGCGGCCCTTGGAGCGGATGACCCGTCGGCGCACCACCCGGCCGGGGTCGACCGGGGTGGAGCGGTAGAAGGGCGCCGCGGCCGGGGCCCTCCAGTCGATGACGAGCGGCGCGTACTCGGAGTCCAGGACTCCGATCCGGCCGATGTGCAGGGTCTCGGCGATGTCGGCGGTGTTGTCGTCCCGCACGGCGCCGTCGGCGGGTTCCACGGCGGTGTAGGCGCCGTCGGGCCCCTTCTTGCCGTCCTTGCCGAGGAGCAGGTCGATCCGGCCGAAGAGGAAGTCCTCGAACTCGTTGTTGAGCCGGTTGAGGTGCACCCCCGCCCGGAAAACCTGCGCGTCCCGCTCGGCGAGTGCGCCGGGGGTGCCGACCTGGCCACGCTTGGCCGCGTCGTTCATCAGGAACTCCGCCTCGTGGATCTTCTCCTCGAGACGCCGGTACACCCGGTCAAGGTGTTCCTGTTCGACGCTGATCTCCCGATCCCGAACCGAGTCGTGAATCGAGTCGACCGCAGTCTGTTGAGCCTGAGCGGCCACCGGGCCCCCTTCTGACGTGCTGGGCAGCCGTCAACCGTACGCGAAGGGGACCCGATGCAGCTACGTCAGCTACGCGTCGACTTCGACGAGTCGCTTGCCGCCGAAGGTCATGACCTCGAAGTGGTCGATGTCGTTCAGGTCGAAAGCGGCGCCGCCGTGGACGTAGAGCGGCTCCTTGGCCTGCTCGGTCTTGGCGTTGGCGATGCCATAACCCCAGGTCGGGACGGACCAGGAGGTGACCGTCTCACGCTCGCCGTTCTTGCCGACGGCGATGAGGGAGCACTTCTCCGGGCCCTTGACGTTCTTCAGCTGGAGGACGGCGTGGGTGCCCCAGGCCTTCTCCTCCACGGCGACGGTCGCACTGACGTCCGTGCTGGGGTCGGTCGCCGTCAGCTTGTCGTCGATGGCGTCGAAGGCTTCCTTGGCGGGGCTGCTGCTCGTCGTGTGCGCGGAGACGTTTCCGCCGGAGTCGTCGCCGGTCGCCCCTACGGCTACCAGGGGACCGCCGATGATCAGGGCGGCCGCCGCGGCCACCATGTAGAAGGCGCGCCGGCGCTTCTGGGCTCGGCGTTCGGAGACCTCGTCGACGAGCTTGTTCACCAGCCGCGGACTGGGCTTGGCGGACAGGGACTCGCCGATCGCGGGGGTGCCGGAGCCGGGCAGGTCCGCGAGTGCGGCCAGCATCGGTTCCATCCCGGCTAGCTCGTCGAGCTGCTGGGCGCACCACTCGCAGGTCGCGAGGTGCATCTCGAAAGCGGTTGCCTCGGTGTCGTCGAGAATCCCGAGGGCGTAGGCGCCGACGGTCTCGTGCTCGTTCGGCACCGGAGAACCCTGCATGGAGCCAGACATACCCGAACCACCACTACCGAATCCCTGGTTTCCCCCGTAAACACTCATCACGCCGTCACCCCCCGCTCCTCCAGTGCCAGCTTCATCGACCGCAGGGCATAGAAGACCCTTGAGCGAACGGTGCCGCTGGGTATCCCGAGCGTCTCGGCCGCCTCATTGACGGTACGCCCCTTGAAGTACGTCTCGACGAGCACCTCCCGGTGCGCGGGAGTCAGGTCGTCGAGCGCGTCCGACAGCGTCATCAACCACAGCGCCTTGTCGATCTCGTCCTCCGCGGGGATGACCTCCAGCGGCGACGGATCGACCTCCTGCGGCCGGGCCTGCCGGCTTCGGTGGCCGTCGATGACGATGCGCCGGGCGACCGTCACCAGCCAGGGGCGTACAGATCCGGTCGCTCGATTGAGCTGACCGGCGTTCTTCCAGGCACGGATCAGCGTCTCCTGCACGACGTCCTCTGCTCTTTGGCGGTCTCCGGCGACCAGCCGCAGCACATAGGCGAGCAGGGGTCCTGCGTGCTCTCTGTACAGAGCACGCATGAGCTCCTCATCAGGTTCCGAGGGCTGGGACATGCGATGTCGGGCCCTCGATCCACGTTCATTGGCCACGACGGAATCCTTGCGCACGCCCACCTCCGATGTCCGGGGGTTCCCCCAGCCGGTCGCTCAACACGGGGTACGGACGCGAGCCGTTGAGTGTTCAAAGTGACATGACAGTTTTCTTCTGGATGCCGAGACTAGGGGGACATGGGTGCACATACCCACCCCTCGATCTTTACATTTCCGCCACATTGGCTCGAACGCCGTGACTGCCCGTGAGCCGCCGCGAGTAAACGGCATGTAATCGAAATCACTTCGACACCCGTTCCACAGAAGGGACATAACGCCCCCTCAGGCGCGTGCGAGTGCGGCCCGACGCCGGTGCCGGGCCACCCTTTCGCGGTTCCCGCAGACCTCACTGGAGCACCAGCGCCTCCTGCGACCCCGGGACGTATCGAGATAAACGATCGGGCAGTTGTCGCCGGCGCACTGCCGCAGACACGCCCGTGCGACGGGGTCGGTGAGCAGTTCGACCGCGTCCCGGGCGATCGCACCGAGCAGCGCGGCGAGTTCGGGAGGGCTCGCCAACTCCCTGACGAGGGTGCCGTCCTCCCCCTGCACGGCACGCGGTGCCGGAGGCGCGGTGCGGGCCAGGTCGTTGACGCGGGCGAGCGCGCGGTCGTAGGACGGCCAGGGCTCGGGGACGAGTCTTGCGCGTACCAATTGGCTTGTCTGCCCACGAAGTTCGCGAAACCCTACGAGCCAGGACGCATCGGCGTGTGCCAACGGGGTGTCCGGTGGTACGAGCCCGGCTCCGGTGACCCAGGCGAACAATGCCTCGGTCGAGTCGAGCCGTTCGACGGGGTGGGTGGTCGCGAGGAGATCGAGGCAGATCCGCCCCGCGTCGAACCGCAGCTCGTACGGGGCCGTGGCCGTACCCAGTGCCATGTGCCTGTCACCGCCTAGAGGTGCCCTGCGCGTGAGGGGCCGGTGAGAAGGGGCTGGGAGAAAAAGCTCCCTCTCACAGTGCCTTCCCGCTCTCGCCGTCGGAACCCCTCGTACCGGGGAGGCGTGGACGTGTGCGTATGGGGATGCGCCTTTGGACCATGTTCCGGGGGATGTGCCGGCCGTTGACTGGAGGGCATGACGACGAAGAAGAGCGCGGGAACCGTACTGGGGGCGGCCACGGTCGCGATGGGCCTGATCGCCGGGGCCTTCTACGTCTTCGCCTGCGCGGTGATGCCGGGGCTGGCGCGCAGCGACGACGCGGTCTACGTCGAGGTGATGCGGAACATCAACGACGTGATCCAGAACCCGGTGTTCATGCTCGGCTTCCTCGGGGCGCTGGTGCTCACGGGGGTGGCGGCGTGGCAGGCGCGGGGTGCGGGGTACCGCCGGTGGGTGTGGGCGGGCCTGGTGGCCTACGCCCTCGCCTTCCTGGTGACGGTCGCCTTCAACATCCCGCTGAACGACGCCCTCGACCGTGCGACGGACTCCGCTGCGGCCCGGGAGGAGTTCGAGGACGCGTGGGTGGCGTGGAACGTGGTGCGGGCGCTGCTGTCGACGGTGGCGCTGGGCTGCCTGGCCCGGGCGCTGGTGCGGTACGCCCGCCTGACGTCCCCTTGATCTCGCCCCCGCCGCCCCTACCCGTTCCCGCCCCCCTGGACCCCGCTCCTCAAACGCCGGAGGGGCTGAATTGTGTGGATCGGCACTGGATTCTCTGACGCCGGTCCAGGCATCTCAGGCCGTCCGGCGTTTGAGGACAAGGCCCCTTCGGGGCCGACAGCGGGGGTCTGGGGGCGCAGCCCCCAGCGATGGGACGGGTAGGGGCGGCGAGGGCGAGGAAAAAAGCCCGGGGCTTACGCGTCCGAGTACTTCGCGTCGGCCGCCGGGTCCAGGGCCAGGCGGTAGCCGCGCTTCACGACCGTCTGGATGAGCTTCGGCGCGCCGAGCGCCGTGCGGAGGCGAGCCATCGCCGTCTCCACCGCGTGTTCGTCGCGACCCGCACCCGGGAGCGCGCGCAGCAGCTCCGCCCTCGCCACCACCCAGCCTGGACGGCGGGACAGGGCACGCAACAACGACATACCGGCCGGCGGCACCGGACGAAGGACACCGTCGACGAGGACCGCATGGCCACGGATCTCGACCCGGTGACCGGCGATGGGGAGGGAACGGGCCCTGGCCGGGAGCTCCTGGCAGAGGAGCTGGACCAGGGGACCGAGGCGGAAGCGGTCGGGCGAGACCGTGTCGACGCCCCGGGCCTGGAGCGGCAGCGCGGTGACCGGGCCGACACAGGCAGGCAGGACGTCATGGTTCAGGGCGGCCAGCAGCTCCGGCAGCAAGCCGCGCTCCTCCGCCCGGTTCAGCAAGGACGCCGCGGCAGGCGCGCTCGTGAAGGTCAGCGCGTCCAGACCACGGGAGACCGTCGCGTCGAGAAGCCGGTCCACGGGCCCGATGTCCTCCGGCGGCATCCACCGGTAGACAGGGATCCCGAGCACCTCCGCTCCCCCGGCCCGCAGCGCCTCCACGAACCCGGGCAGCGGCTCGCCGTGCAGCTGGATGGCGATACGGCGGCCCTCGACGCCCTCCTCCAGCAGCCGGTCGAGCACCTCGGCCATCGACTCGGACTCCGGCGACCAGTCCTCGGTCAGCCCGGCGGCCCGTACCGCGCCTTTGACCTTCGGCCCGCGTGCGAGCAGCTCGATACCGCGCAGCCGCTCCAGCAGGTCCTCGCCCAGACCCCACCCGTCGGCGGCCTCGACCCAGCCCCGGAAGCCGATGGCCGTCGTGGCGATCACGACATCCGGTACCTCGTCGATGACCCCCTTGGTCGCGGCGAGCAGCTCGCTGTCGTCGGCGAGCTGCACGATCCGCAGGGCAGGTGCATGCAGGACGGCGGCTCCCCGTCGCTGCAGCAGTGCGCCCAGTTCGTCGGCCCGGCGCGCGGCTGTCACGCCTACCGTGAAACCGGCCAGGGGGCCGTGTTGTTCTGGTCGCTGCTGTTCGTCGTACATATAACTCTCGTCCCGCACTCGAGTCGTTTGCACCTACACGGGGTGTGATGGCACCTGCATGCCGAGCGAGCCTGCCAATGGTGCGTGACAGGCTCGGTTCGACTTGATGTCGCCAGTGTTACGTCACACCTCGGCGTAGCTGAGCTGCGACTTCGCTTCGGAGGTGGCCGAGGAGGCCTGAATCCGGGAGGCCGAGCGGCGAAGGTATACGGCCCAGGTGACCACGAAGCAGGCGGCGTAGAAGGCGAGGAAGACGACGAAGGCGCCGGTGCCGGAGCCGTTGGAGATGAAGGACTGGCGGAAGGCCAGGTTGATGCCGACGCCGCCCAGCGCGCCCACCGCTCCGATCAGTCCCATGGAGGCACCGGAGAGGCGACGGCCGTAGGCGGCGGCCTCTTCTCCCTGCAGCCCCTTGGCGAGGGCCTTGGCCTGGAAGATGCCGGGGATCATCTTGAAGGTCGACCCGTTGCCCAGGCCGGTCAGGACGAAGAGGATCACGAACGCGGTGACGAACAGCGGCAGCGACTTCTCCATGCTGGCGAAGATCAGGACCGCGGTCGCCACACCCATGGCGACGTAGTTGTAGAGGCTGATCCGGGCGCCGCCGTACTTGTCGGCGAGCCAGCCGCCCAGCGGGCGGATCAGGGAGCCGAGCAGCGGACCGATGAAGGTGACGTAGGCGGCCTCCAGCGGCGTACGGCCGAACTGGACCTGGAGGACCTGGCCGAAGGCGAAGGCGTAGCCGATGAAGGAGCCGAAGGTGCCGATGTAGAGGAAGGACATGATCCAGGTGTGGGCGTCCCGCGCGGCGTCCTTGGCGGCACCGGTGTCGTTCTTCACGGAGGCCAGGTTGTCCATGAAGAGGGCGGCCAGGACTGCTGCGATCACGATCAGCGGGATGTAGATGCCCAGCAGGACGCGCGGGCCGCCGCTGGCGCCGATGACGGCGAGCGCGATCAGCTGGATCACCGGCACCCCGATGTTGCCGCCGCCGGCGTTGAGCCCGAGGGCCCACCCCTTCTTCCGGAGCGGGAAGAAGGCGTTGATGTTGGTCATGGAGGAGGCGAAGTTGCCACCGCCGATACCGGCCAGCAGGCCGACCAGGAGGAAGGTGTTGAACGAGGTGCCTGGCTCCATCACCGTGAACGCGGCGACGGTCGGAATGATGAGGAGGCCGGCCGAGACGATCGTCCAGTTCCGGCCACCGAAGATGGCCACGGCGAAGGTGTAGGGGACCCGGACGACGGCGCCGACCAGCGTGACCATCGAGGTCAGCAGGAACTTGTCCGCCGGGGTCAGCCCGTACTCCGGGCCCATGAAGAGGACGAGCACGGACCACATGGTCCAGATCGAGAACCCGATGTGCTCGGAGAGGACGGAGAAGAGAAGGTTGCGGCGGGCGATCTTCTCCCCGCCCTCGTTCCAGAAGGTCTCGTCCTCAGGATCCCACTGCTGGATCCAGCGGCCGCCCCTGGTCGGCGGTGCGGGGACGGTGCTAGGGGCTGTCATTGCGCCTCCACGGGGCTCCGGGGCTCGCTGGTGCGTTCGTGCTGAGCGGTGATGTCCCGAAGGTAGGGAGGGCGCGTTTCCTGACTGTGGCACCCGGTGACCGGAAAGGAACTTTGCTCTCACCCCGCGCGAACACGGGATGAGAGGTTCTGTCGCCTTACGTTACGAACAGCTCCCACCGGGCCGGTCACCGGTCGCGGAAGCCTTGCCCCGGAGGTCAGTGCTGAGGGGACTGCCAGTTCGGGTTCTGCTGGGGGTAGGGCTGCTGCGGCAGGTACGGCTGCTGCTGCTGGGGGTACGGCGGCTGGGCGGCGTACGGGCCGGGGGCCGGGGGCTGCTGGGGGTACGGCTGCTGGGGCGGGTAGGGGGCGGCCGCGGGCTGCGCGCCGTAGGGCTGCGGCTGCTGCTGCGGGTACGCCTGCGGCTGCTGCTGGGGGTACGGCTGCTGGCCGTACCCCGGGGCGGGCGGTGCCGCCGGAGCGTTGCCGTACGGGCCGGCGGCGTACTGGCCGGCGGCGAAGGGGTTGGCCTGCTGCCCGGGGTACTGCGCCCCCGGCGGCAGATACCGCACCCGCCCGCTCTCGTCACTGACGGGCATGAACCCGGCGGCGTGCAGCCGGGCCGCGAACTTGGCGTTGCGCCTGCGGGTGACGAGGAGGCCGATCCCGAAGATCGCCATGAAGACGACCCAGGTGACGGCCGCCGCGATGAAGTCGCCGGGGCCCCCGCCGAGCCGGAACGCGAGGATCACGCATCCGATGGTGACGCCGAGGGCGCCGTACCCCATGCGCTTCTCGGCGTTCTTACCGGTGAGGTCGAAGTTGATGCGGGCCTTGAGCAGTTCGAAGGCGTCCGGCACGAGCGGCGGCACGGAGACCCCGTCGCTCGCGTTCGGATACTGGGCCCAGTTCTGGGCGGCACGGGTACGGGCCTGCGGGCCGGGGTCCGGGACGAGCAGCATGACGAGCGCGCCGTTGCGTCCGGAGCTCTGCCGTACGTCGGCGTACTCGTACCCGAACTGCTGGGCGATGAAGGCGAGCCGGCCGAGCTTCTTCACGGAGGCCATGGCGCTGGTGAGCTCCACGGGCTCCCCGCTCGCCATCAACCGGAGCATCTTCTGCACTTGCCGCTTGCTCATAGCCGTCCGCTCCCCACCGGGCCACCCCGTTCACTTCCGCAACCGACGCAGTCTCGCACGCCCGTACGCCCCTCGGAAACCGCTCTCCCCCCGGTTTACGCGATCTTGGCGCACCTGACAGACTCCGGACCAGGACCGTAACCAGGGGGGCCTGTGCGAACGAGATCGACCGCTGCGGCAGCTGCGCTGACCTGTCTGCTGACGGGTTCCGCCCTGAGCGGCTGCGCGGAGGACGGAGACCCACAGAAGGAGGTCTCCGCCCAGGAGTTGCTCGACGACGCGAACAAGGCGATGGGCGAGCTGAAGTCCGTGACCATCGATGCGGACACCACCAAGGTCGGCAGTTCCTCCGGCTTCTCCAGCCGACTGACGACCGACCTCGACAGCAAGTGCACGTCCAAGGTGACCTGGGGCGCCACCGGCGCCGTCCTCGAACAGATCCGTATCGCCGAGACGGACTACGTCCGCCCCAACCGCGCCTATATCGAGAACTGGTCGGGCAAGCCCATGGCCGGTGCCCAGAACATCTGGATCAAGACCCCCGCGAGCAGCGCCCAGCCAGGAGACGGCCTCTCCGCCTGCCCCCGGGACTTCAGCTCCTTCGGCACGGCGAAGAAGGGCGACCCGGCCGAGGTCGGCGGCACCCCGGCGATCGCACTGCGGGTGACCGACAAGTCGGTCAAGGAAGGCGCGTACACCTTCTACGTCGCCACCGAGGGCGAGCCGTACATCCTCAAGGTCGTCTACAAGGGCACCGACTACCGCACCACCACGACCTACAGCGGCTTCGACAAGCCTTTGGACGTGCGGGCACCGGCGAAGGCCCTGGACGCGAGCAAGCTGGGCAACTGACATAAAACAGACAGGGCTTGCTTCCCGCATCCCTCACCCTTATCGTTTCTCGATAACATCGATAAACGATAAACAAGCGGGGGAGCCATGACTGAAGTGACCGAGGACCGCAAGATGCTCGAGCCCATGGCCACGGTCGTGTCCATAGCGCTGCGCCTCCTGGTCGGCCTCGCGACGGCGGGGCTCATCCTCTCCGTGGTCCGCGGCAGCTGGGGCAGCGACAGCGTCTGCATCACCGACGAGTCCACCACCAGCTCGGTCGCCCCCGGCGGCTTCGCGCCCGAGCCCGGGGCGCAGATCGCCTCGGTCCCCTACTACTGCGCCGAGAACCCCGACGCCGGCCTGCGCCTCCTGGACGAACTGGGCACGACAGCCTCGACCCTGCTGCTGATCAGCAGTCTGTTCCTGTTGCACCGGCTCCTCCAGGGAGCGGGACGCGACGGCATCCACACGACCCTGACGGCATCCCGGCTCCGCCTGCTCGGCTGGTGGCTGCTCGCCGGAAGCCTGGTCGTCGAACTCGTCCAGGCGAACACCCAGGCGGCCGTGCTCGCGGAACTGTCCAAGGAAGCGGACTTCTCGGTCGGCTCCTGGCTGCAGATGTGGGACTTCCCCTACCTCGCCGTGCTGACCGGCCTCGGCCTGCTGACCTTCGCCCGTATCACCCGCGCGGGCACGGCCATGCGCGAGGACCTCGAAGGAGTCGTCTGATGGCCGGCACGGACGACGACCACGAGGACCACCACATCGAGGTCCACCTCGACAGGCTCCTCAGCGATCGCGGCATGACCGTCACCGAACTCGCCCAGCGCGTGGGCGTCACCAACGTCAACCTCTCGGTTCTCAAGAACGGCCGCGCCAAGGCGATCCGCTTCACCACCCTCACCCGCATCTGCGAAGTCCTGCAGTGCCAGCCGGGCGACCTGCTCAGCTACCGCAAGCCCTGAAGGAGACCGACATGTTCAGCACCATGGACCCCGCCACCGCCACCGCCGTCGCGATCTTCGCCATCGCCCCGATCGCCCTGCTGGTCGCAGCGGCCATGTGGCTCAAGCGCCGCTGAGCCCCCGGACCGGCGTGGCAGGGCGCGCCCGGGTCAGGCCCGGTGCCCCGCCCGTGCCCGCTTCTTCGCCCCGTTCGGCCACAACCGCGGCTTCCGCTGGGCCGCGAGGTCCTCGATCCAGCCCACACCGAGGATCGCCAGCGCTATCAACGGCCAGACCAGGAAGAACATCCAGATCATGTACGTCGAGTCCAGCGCGGACACCGCACGGTCGCCCTGCATGAACGGCAGCTCGTAGAGCCGGTCGAGGATCGGGACCGTGGCCATGATCAGCATGTTGTGCCAGAGGTAGATCGTGACCGCGCGGTTGTTGGAGAGCGTGACCAGCTTGTCCCACTTCGCCAGCCGGCCCGGCAGTTCCTGCCAGGACGGGGAGTACTGGAGCAGGATCACCACGAAACCGAAGGACCAGGTCGCCTGGGCCAGCGGGATGTCGTTGAGGTCCCAGCCGTCGGGGCCCAGATGACCCGACGCCCACCACAGACCGAACGCCATCAGCAGCACCGCGCAGGAGACCGCGAGATAGCGCGGGACCTTGGCCAGCAGACCCTCGTGATGGGCGAAGCCCAGGACCCAGCAGCCGCCGTAGACCGCGAAGTCGGTGACCGCGTTGCCGGTCTCGCCCGGGATGGAGACAAGCCCCGTGCCCACGACTGCCGTCAGCCCCAGCGGGGCGAGCAGGGTGGGCCACGGCGCCCGGCGGAACGCCCACAGCAGGAGGGGGGAGGCGACGACGAACCAGAGGTAGGCCCGCAGATACCAGAGCGGTCCCGCCGCCTGTACGGCCCAGGTGTTCTCCAGCAGCCCGGACTCGGAGCCGATGCTCCACGGGAAGGGCGGGGCGCCGAACGGGATGACGTAGTTGACCATCTCGACCAGGCCCCAGGCCCCGCCGTGGTCCGGATCCTTCGACAGGTCCCAGCCGCCCGCGAACAGCAGCACCAGCACCACCGCGCTGAACGCCCACAGCGGCGGGAGCAGCCTCCTGATCCGGCCCCGGATCACTCCCCACGCCGGACGCTTCAGCGAGCGCGCCATCAGCGAGCCCGCGAGCGCGAACATCACGCCCATGGAGGGGAACAGGACCGTCAGCCAGGCCCAGCCGAACAGGTGGTAGGCGACCACGCGGACCAGGGCGATCGAGCGCAGCAGATCCAGGTAGCGGTCGCGGCCCGGCTTCTTCGGGGCGGCCGCGGCAGGTGCGGGCACCGCCGGCGCGGGCGTGGCGGGTACGTCGTACGACTGTGTGTGTCCGTGGGTCATCCCACTGGCTCCCTGGGTCATCCCACCGGCTTCCGGTCGCTCCCGCTGCCCGTCCGCTGACGCGGTACCGCGCCGCCGGGTGCCTCGACGACACCGGTGCGCCGCAGCTTCTGCCAGCGCAGCCGGCCGCCGGTCAGGGCGGTGATCCAGGACTGGAGGAGGACGACGTACATGAGCTGGCGGTACAGGATCTGCTGGAGCGGCAGCGAGATGAGGTGGGTCATGCGTTCGCGGTCGAGGCGGAAGGCGTAGGCCGCGCAGACCAGCTGGATCGCCAGGACGCCCAGCCAGGCCACGACCGTCTTCTGCGTGGGGCCGAAGACCAGGCCGTAGATCAGGAACACGTCGATCAGCGGGGCCAGCAGCGGCGCCAGGACCATGAAGAGCGAGACCAGCGGCAGGCCGACCCGGCCGAAGCGGCCCGACGGTCCCCGTTCCACCAGCGCCCTGCGGTGCTTCCAGATCGCCTGCATGGTGCCGTACGACCAGCGGTAGCGCTGCGACCACAGCTGCTGGACGGTCTCCGGCGCCTCGGTCCAGGCCCGCGCCTTCTCGGCGTAGACGACCCGCCAGCCGTCGCGGTGCATCGCCATGGTGATGTCGGTGTCCTCGGCCAGCGTGTCGTCGCTCATGCCGCCGACCCGCTCCAGAGCCGACCTCCGGAAGGCCCCGACGGCGCCCGGGATGGTCGGCATGCAGCGCAGGATGTCGTACATACGGCGGTCCAGGTTGAAGCCCATCACGTACTCGATGTGCTGCCAGGCGCCGATGAGCGAGTCCCGGTTGCCGACCTTGGCGTTGCCTGCCACGGCTCCGACGCGCGGGTCGCCGAAGGGCTGGACCAGTTCGCGGACGGTGGACGGCTCGAAGACGGTGTCGCCGTCCATCATCACGATGATGTCGTAACGGGCGTTGGCCAGACCTCGGTTGAGCGCGGCGGGCTTGCCCGCGTTCAGCTGGCGGACCACCCGCACGTTCGGCAGGCCCATCGCCTCCACGATCCGCGCGGTGCCGTCACTGGAGCCGTCGTCGATGACGATGACCTCGATGGGGTGTTCGCTCGCCATCAGGGAACGGACGGTGTTCTCGATGCACTTGGCCTCGTTGTACGCCGGCACCAGCACCGACACCGGTTCGAAGACCGGGTTCCCCCAGCGGAAGCCGCGGCGCCGCACCCGGCGGGCGTGGACGCCGGACAGGAGGAGCATCAGGACGAAGCGGCTGATGACGAGGAAGCCGATGATCGCGAGGGCGACCACCAGTACGGCGGTGATGTTGTCGGAGGCGCCGACCAGGAAGACCCACGCCTTGCCCTTCCACAGCTCGGCTCCGGTGACCTGGGTGTGCGCGCTGGGGGCGCCGAGGGCCTCGGTGAGGCTGTCGAACTCGTAGCCGTCGTCCTTCAGCTGGGGCAGCAGCCGGTCGAGCGCCTGCACGGTCTGGTGGCGGTCGCCGCCGGAGTCGTGCATCAGGACGATCGCGCCCTTGCCGCCCTTGGGCGTGGCGTTGCGGATGATCTCCTCGACGCCGGGCTTGCGCCAGTCCTCGCTGTCGGTGTTGTTGACGATGGTGATGTAGCCGCGGGTGCCGATGTACTCGGTGACCGGCCAGGACTTGTTGTCCATGGCGTCGGCGAAGGAGGAGTACGGCGGGCGGAAGAGCGAGGTGCGGATGCCGGCGGCGCCGGTGATCGCGAGCTGGTTCTGGGACAGCTCCCAGTCGACCCGCTTCTTCGACTGGTAGGACAGGTCGGGGTGGTTGAAGGTGTGCAGGCCGACCTCGTGGCCCTCTTCGACCATGCGCCGCACCAGGTCCGGATGGCGCGAGGCCATGGTGCCGGTGACGAAGAAGACCGCGTGGGCGTCGTGCTCCTTCAGCACGTCCAGGACCTTCGGGGTCCACTCCGGGTCCGGGCCGTCGTCGAAGGTGAGGACGAGGTGGTGGTCCTTGAGGCTCAGGCTCTGGGTGCGGCCGCTGCGGGTGTCGATGACCGGCCCGCCCTCGAGGATCTCCTCGGGGACCTTGTCGGAGGCGGCGGGGGCCTGGACGCGGTGGTCGGCGAGGATCTCGCTGTGTACGTAGCCGCGCAGCATCAGCATCGCCATCATGGCGACGAGGATCAGGCAAGGCAGCAGCAGGCGCATGGGCAGGCGGCGCCGAGAGCCGTCGCGGGCTCGGGACGCGGCCCCGGGACGGCGGGTGCGGGTTGCCATCAGACGGTGCTCTCCGGGGGCGGTGTCGTGGAGCTGAGGGGCGCGGGTCCGTTCGCGCTGTCGGCCACCGTGTCGGTGCCGGTGCCCCCGTTGTCGCCGACCGGTGTCTCCGTCGGGTCGGGCGTGGGCTCCTCGGTGGGCGTCGGCTCGGGCGGACTGCTCGTCGCCGGGTCGGTCGGTTCGGGGTTCGAGGTGGGGTTGCTGCCGGTGCCCGAGGTGGTCTTCGTCGCCGTCGGCTCCGGGTCCGCCGTGGTGCCCGGGTCCTGGGCGGTCGCGGTGGCGCCGGGCGCGGTGGCGCCGGCGCTCGGCGACGCTGTCGTGGTGTCGCTCGGGGACGGTGAGGCGCCGGGCGAGAGACTGCCGCCGTCGGTGGGCAGGACCGTCTCCCCGGGCAGCGGGGAGTTGTCGACCTGGCCGGCCTCCTTGCCCTCGCCCTGGCCCGGCACGGGCAGCCAGGGGGCGTTGGAGTTGCCGGACAGCAGGGTCGTGACGATGACCACGGCGTAGATCGCGCAGGCGAGGCCGACGAAGATGCCGATACGGCGGTATCTGCGGCTTCTGCGGCCCGACTCGTCGACGAAGACCGGGCCGTCGGAGCCCTCCGCGGTGTCGCCGCCGGCCTGGCCGACCAGGCGGTTGTCGGCCCGCAGGGCGACCGCGTCCAGCTGGACGGTCACCTCGTGCGGGTCGTGGGTGTTGCTCCACGGGTCGACGAAGGCCGCCCCCTCGGGGCTCACCCTGGGAAGCACCTCGGTCTGGTCCGCAGACGCGAGGACATCCGCTCCTCTTGTCTCCGGAAAAGCCTGGGTGCCGTTCCCCGGCGCGGGGAACCCCCTGGTCCCGGCGGCCACTGAGGGCCATTCCGGTTGGGCGTCTTCTCGCCAATTCTCGCGCACGCACATCCCCCCACGGGACAGTTCTGGGTGCGCATACGACGCCGAGCACTCGTCGACCGAACCGAGCCCCCACCCGGCCCGAGCGCCCCCTTTACCACAGCGTGCTCAGGCCACGAATGTAGCGCACCGGGGGCTGATGTGTTTGCCGTGTGTCAGTTGTGGACATTGATGATCTTCATGTCAATGGCCGGAATCCATGCCCCGGCAGGCCGGTGAAGCCATTTTTCAGCCGCCGAAAGTTCGGCCGCCGCCCGACGCAGCGCGTCGATTCCGGGGTGCACCAGCCCCTTGCGCCACACCAGTGACACGGGTGACAGCGGCACCGGGTCGACGAGCGGACGCAGCACGGCGTTCGGCATGGCCGGAAAGTCCACTACCGCGAGGACCGGGTTGCGTGTTCTGGCCATGACACGCCGGAACTCCTCGTGACCGACCGCGAGCGGCGCGGGCGAGGCGACCTCGATCCCCCGTCCGTCGAACAGCCGACGCGCGAGATCGGTCCATTCCGGCGTACGGGGATTTCCGGCCCCCGCGTACACCTCCTCCCCCGCGAGCTCGGCCAGCGGCACCTCCGCCGAGGCCGCCAGCCGGTGGTCCTCGGGCAGCACGACCGCCATGGGCTCGAAGCGGACGATCTGGTGGTCGAGGCCCGCCCGCAACGCCGGAGCCAGCCCCGCGTACCGGCCGAAGGAGGCGTCGAGGCGGCCCGCGAGCACCTCGGCCGCCGCACCGGTCAGACCGCTCTCGTAGCGGGCCATCAGCTCGATGTCGGGAGCGAGTTCACGGGCCCGGTGCAGCACCCGGTTGCCGGTGCCCAGGCCCGGTGAGTTGATGTCGACCAGCAGTGGCCGGACCGGTCCGAAGGCGGCGAGCAGCGCGTCCTGCGCGTCCAGCACCCGGCGGGCGTGCGGCACCAGCCGCTCCCCGTCGGCGGTCAGCGTCACCTGCCGGGTGGTCCGCACGAAGAGCTCGGCGCCCAGCTCCCGCTCCAGCCGCCGTACGTCCCGGCTGAGCGCCTGCTGAGCGACGTAGAGCCGGGCCGCGGCACGGGTGAAGTGCAGTTCCTCGGCGACGGCGAGGAAGGCGCGCAGAAGGCGGGCGTCGAGGTGGGGCAGGGCGGGCATCCGGCGAAGCTACAACGGAGGTGCCTGGATCGGCACCAGGAATTCCGGCGGATTCACAACCGGGATGCCTGAATGCCCACCGATCAGGTGTTGGACCCCTTGATCGCTCCCGGGCGACGGTGGACGCATGCCGCACCCCATGTTCACGACGACCGCGGACACGCTCGTCGCCGTCGACTTCACCCCCCGGACCCGTCACCGGGAACCCGGCCCCTACCGCCGTCTCTTCACCCACCCCGGCACCCGCGCCTTCACCGTCGGAAACCTCCTCGCCCGCCTGCCCATGGGCATGTTCAGCGTGAGCGCGGTCATCATGATCGTCGCCGCGCGGGACTCGTACGCCCTCGCCGGCGCCGTCACCGCGACCGGCCTGGCGGCGACCGCGCTGGTCGCGCCCTGGACGGCACGGCTCGTCGATCGGTACGGGCAGGCCCGGGTCGCCGTACCGGCCACGCTGCTCGCGGCGCTGGGCTCGCTCGCCCTGGTGCTGTGCGTCCACCGGGGCGCCCCGGACTGGACGTTGTTCGCCGCGTACGCCGCCACCGCCACCACCCCCAACACCGGCGGCATGTCCCGGGCCCGCTGGGCCCATCTGCTCAGGGGCGACGACAAGGCCCTGCACACCGCGAACTCCTTCGAACAGGCCGCGGACGAACTGTGCTTCATGCTGGGCCCGGTGCTGGCGGTCCTGCTGTGCGGTTCGTTCTTCCCGGAGGCGGGGACGCTCGTCGGGGTGGCCCTGCTGGTGACCGGGATCCTGGTGTTCGCGGCACAGCGGTCGACGGAGCCCCCGCCGGCCGGGGCGCTCCAGAGGACCAAGGCACCGCTCCGCGCCCCCGGTATCCCTCCGCTCCTCGTCGTCTGCCTCGCGATGGGCGCGGTGTTCGGGTCCATGGAGGTCGTCACCATCGCGTTCGCGGACGTCCAGGGGCACCCCTCGGCGGCCGGTGTCGTCCTGGCTCTCCAGGCGGCCGGTTCCTGCGCGGCCGGTCTGCTGTACGGCGCGTGGAAGCCGTCCGGTCCGGCCGAGGACCGCTACCCGTGGTGCGTGGCCGCGATGACCGCACTGATGACCCTGCCGCTGCTCGCCGCGTCCCTGACCGGCTCCCTGCTCGTCCTCGCGGCCGCACTGCTGATCGCCGGGATGGCGACGGCGCCGACGATGGTCACGGGGCTGACACTCGTCCAGGAACGCACCCCCGAGGGCCGCCTCAACGAGGGCATGACCCTCGCGGTGACCGGCCTGCTCGGCGGGATCGCCGGGGGCAGTGCGCTCGGCGGCTGGATGGCCGAACACGTCTCGGCGACGGCGGGCTTCGGCGTACCGGTGGCTGCGGCCGCGGCGGCCCTGCTGATCACGCTGGGACGGGCGGTACGTCGCTGAGCAACGGGCTGGTTTCGCCCCCGCCGCCCTTACCCGTTCCCATCCCCAGGGGCGCTGCCCCCTGGACCCCCGTTCAGGGCCGACAGCGGGGGTCTGGGGGCGGCAGCCCCCAGGGATGGGACGGGTAGGGGCGGCGGGGGCGAAACACCCCGGCGTCCACCACCACGCGGCTTGATCGACCCGTCGAACCCTCGCCCCAATTCGCGCGCACCCCATTGACGCCCTCACAGCTCGCACATACCTTCGCCCGTCGAAGCGCTTCGACGTCACGCATCGAATCGATTCGACAACCCCTGTCGATCCGAACCGTGTGACGCCGCCCCGAGAACCATCCGGCTCCGACTTCCCTGGAGGCACGGGATGTTGACGGCACGAAGGCGTGTGATGGCGACGGCGGTGGCCCTGACCGGGTCACTGCTCCTGGCCTCCTGCGGAGACTCGGACAATGGGTCCTCCGAGGACGGCAAGACGCTCAAACTGTGGCACTACGAGGCCCCCAACAGCGCGATGGGGCAGGCCTGGGACGAGGCGATCAAGGAGTTCAAGGCCAAGCACCCGGGCGTGAAGGTGGAGTTCGAGGCGAAGGGCTTCGAACAGATCCAGAAGACCGCCCCGATGGTCCTCAACTCCTCCGACGCACCCGATGTCATGGAGTACAACAAGGGCAACGCGACGGCGGGCCTCCTGTCCAAGCAGGGGCTCCTCACCGATCTCACCCAAGAGGCGACCACCCGCGGCTGGGACAAGAAGCTCAGCGCGAGCGTCCGCACCACCAGCGTGTACGACACCAACGGCGTGATGGGCTCCGGCAAGTGGTACGGCGTCCCCAACTACGCCGAGTACACGATGGTCTTCTACAACAAGGACCTCTTCGCGAAGTACGGCATCGCCGAACCGAAGACGTTCGACGAACTGACCGCCGCGATGGACAAGTTCGTCCAGAACAAGGTCACCCCGCTCGCCAACGCCGGCGCCGAGTACATCGCCCAGCAGTACCTCTACCAGCTCGCCCTGTCGAAGGCCGACCGCTCCTGGGTCGACTCGTACGAGCTCTACAAGGGCAGGACCGACTTCCACGACACCGCCTGGAGCTACGCCGCCGACACCTTCGCGGAGTGGGTGAGGAAGGGCTACATCGCCAAGACCACCAGCAGCGCCAAGGCCGAGGACGCGGGCGTCTCCTTCATCCAGGGCAAGTCGCCGATCCTGTTCTCCGGCAGCTGGTGGTACGGCCGCTTCGTCGACGAGGCGAAGTTCGACTGGGGCACCTTCCTGTGGCCCGACTCGAACCTCACCCTCGGCTCCGGCGGCAACCTCTGGGTCGTCCCCAAGGGCGCCAAGAACAAGAAGCTGGCCTACGACTTCATCGACATCACCATGTCGAAGAAGATCCAGAACCTGCTCGGCAACAAGGGCGGTGTCCCGGTCGCGGCCGACGCGAGCGCCATCACCGACGCGAAGTCGAAGGCGCTCATCGACAACTTCAACGTCCTCTCCCAACGTGACGGCCTGGCCTTCTACCCCGACTGGCCGGTCCCCGGCTACTACGACGTCCTCGTCTCCGAGACCCAGAAGCTGATCACGAACAGCGAGAAGCCGGAGGGCTATCTCGACGCCTTGCAGGAGGCGTACGACAAGGGCGCGCCGAAGCAATGACGGTGACCGTCGAGAAGAGGGTGACCGGCAAAGAGACCCACGCCGGTCACCCTCGCCGCCCGCGCGACTCCTACGCCCTCTTCCTCCTCCCCGGCGTCCTCGCCTTCCTCGCCGTCATCGTCGTCCCGTTCCTGATGAACACGGGCGTCAGCTTCACCGACTGGCAGGGCGTGGGCTCCCCCAGCTGGACCGGCCTCGCCAACTACCGCGAGCTGATGGACGACTCGGAGTTCTGGGAGTCGTTCCGGCACAGCCTGTTCATGGTCGTCGCCATGGCGGCCGTACCCACGGCGGTCGGACTGGTCCTGGCCGCCGCGCTGTTCGACTACATCGGCAAGCACTTCGGGTCGAGGATCGTCGCGGTACTGCGGGCCTGCTTCTACCTCCCCCAGGTCCTGCCGATCGCGGTCGCGGGCATCGTCTGGAGCTGGATCCTGGCTCCCACCGACGGCTCCCTCAACGAACTGCTCAAGGCCATAGGACTGTCGAGCTGGCAGCAGGACTGGCTCGGCGACCCCGACATCGCGCTCTACAGCGTCATGGGCGTGATGGTCTGGGTCCAACTCGGCTTCCCGCTCGTCATCTTCATGGCGGGCCTGCAACGCGTGGACCCGCAGCTGCACGAGGCGGCCGAACTGGACGGCGCCGGCTGGTGGCGCCGGTTCTGGCACATCACGCTGCCCCAGATCCGCCCGGAGATCTACGTCGTCCTGACCTGGTGCACGATCGCCGCGCTGAAGGTCTTCGGAGCGGTGTACGTCCTGACGAAGGGCGGACCGGGCGGTGCCACGAACGTCCCGTCCTACTTCTCCTTCACCACGTTCTTCGAGAAGACGCAGGTCGGCTACGGCGCCGCCATCTCCACCGTTCTCACGGTGATCATCCTGGCCCTGTCCCTGATCGGCCTGAAGCTCCAGACCCGCGCGGAGGGGAAAGCATGAGGACCGCGCTACGCCGTTACCCCGTCCTCGTCGCCCTGTGCGTCGCGGCCCTCTTCATGGTCGTGCCCTTCCTGATCGTCGCGATCAACGCGGTCAAGTCCCCCACCGAGTACTCCCAGAACGGCCCCCTGAGCCTCCCCGACGGCCTCTATCTGGACGGTCTGAAGGATTTCTGGGAGCGCGTCGACTACAGCCAGAAGCTCTTCAACTCCCTGCTGATCAGCGGCGGAGTCGCGATCTTCGCGGTGATCCTGTCCGTCCTCAACGCGTACGCGATCGGCATCGGCCGCATCAAGGGCCGCACCTGGGTGCTGGCCTTCTTCGTCCTGGCGAACATGCTGCCGCAGGAGGCGCTGGTCTACCCGATCTACTACCTGAGCAAGGAAGCCGGGCTCTACGACACCAGGCTCAGCGTGATCATCGTGTTCACGGTGATCCAGGCGGCGTTCGGCACCTATCTCCTCTCCTCCGTCCTGGGCCAGTTCCCCCGCGAGATCATCGAGGCCGCGAGGATCGACGGCGCCGACAAGTGGCAGATCCTGTGGCGGATCGTCGTCCCGGTGAGCCGCCCCACCATCGGCGTGCTGCTGGTCTTCTTCTTCATCTGGACCTGGAACGAGTTCCTGCTCCCCCTGGTGATGCTGATCTCCAACGACAACCAGACGGTGTCGGTGGCCCTCGGTGTCCTCCAGGGCCAGCGCCTCATGGACGCCACGATGACCAACGCCGCAGCGCTCCTGGGCGTCCTCCCGGCCATCGTCTTCTTCCTTCTGTTCCAGCGGACCCTCACCCGCGGCATCGCCGTGGGTGCCGTCAAATAAGGACCCCCCACATGAAGTTCACCGACGGTTACTGGCTGCTGCGCGAGGGCGTCACGGCGGACCACCCCGCGCAAGTCCTCGACGTCACCCCCACCGAGTCCGGCCTGGAGATCCACGCACCCTCCCGGCCCATCCGCAGCCGCGGCGACCTGATGACGGGACCGGTCATGACGATCAACGCCCACACGCCGATGCCGGACGTCGTAGGCGTGACGTTCACCCACTTCGAGGGCGAGCAGCCCAGCGGCCCCGAGTTCGAGCTCAGCACGGACAACCCCGCCGCACAGATCTCGTACGACGACGACCACGCGACCCTGACCTCCGGCGACCTCTCGGTCCGCTTCGCCACCGAGGGCCCCTGGCACCTCGACTTCCGCGCCCACGGCCGTGTCCTGACCAGCAGCGGCCACAAGAGCATGGGCATCATGCGGGACGCGGCCGGCGGCCACTACCTGCGCGAGCAGCTCAACCTCACGGTCGGCACCAGCGTCTACGGCCTCGGCGAGAGATTCGGCCCACTGGTCAAGAACGGCCAGGTCGTCGACATCTGGAACGCCGACGGCGGCACGACCACCGAACAGGCCTACAAGAACGTCCCGTTCTATCTGACGGACGCGGGCTACGGCGTCTTCGTCGACCACCCGGGCAAGGTCTCCTTCGAGGTCGCCTCGGAGGCGGTCTCCCGGGTGCAGTTCAGCGCGGAGACCCAGGAGTTGACGTACTACGTCATCTACGGCCCCACCCCGAAGGACATCCTCCGCAAGTACACGGCCCTGACCGGCCGCCCGGCCCTCCCGCCCGTCTGGTCCTTCGGCCTGTGGCTCTCGACCTCCTTCACCACCTCCTACGACGAGGAGACGGTGACCTCCTTCATCGAGGGCATGCGGGAACGCGAACTCCCGCTGTCCGTCTTCCACTTCGACTGCTTCTGGATGCGCGAGCACAACTGGTGCGACTTCGAGTGGGACCCACGGGTCTTCCCGGACCCCGAGGGCATGCTCAAGCGGCTCAAGGAGCGAGGGCTGCGGGTCTGTGTCTGGATCAACCCGTACATCGCCCAGCGCTCCCCTCTCTTCGCGGAGGGCAAGGCGCTCGGGCATCTGCTGAAGCGGCCGGACGGCAGGATCTGGCAGTGGGACCTCTGGCAGCCGGGGATGGCGATCGTGGACTTCACCAGCCCGGCGGCGCGCGAGTGGTACGCGTCCAAGCTGGCGGGGCTGCTGGCGCAGGGCGTCGACTGCTTCAAGACCGACTTCGGCGAGCGGGTGCCGCTGGATGTGGAGTGGTCCGACGGCTCGGACCCGGAGCGGATGCACAACTACTACACGTACCTCTACAACCGCACCGTCTTCGACTTGCTGCGCGAGCACCGGGGCGAGGAGGAGGCCGTCGTCTTCGCCCGGTCGGCGACGGCGGGCAGCCAGAAGTTCCCGGTCCACTGGGGCGGCGACTGCGAGGCGACCTACGAGTCGATGGCGGAGTCACTGCGCGGCGGACTCTCGCTGGGGCTCTCCGGGTTCGGGTTCTGGAGCCATGACATCGGCGGCTTCGAGGGCACGCCGACGCCCGAACTCTTCAAGCGGTGGCTGGCGTTCGGGCTGCTGTCCTCCCACAGCCGGCTGCACGGCAGCTCGTCGTATCGCGTCCCGTGGCTCTTCGACGAGGAATCGGTCGACGTGCTGCGGCACTTCACCCGGCTCAAGCTCCGGCTCATGCCGTATCTGTACGAGGCCGCCCGCACCGCCCACACCGAGGGCGTACCGGTCATGCGGGCGATGGTGCTGGAGTTCCCGGACGACCCCGGGTGCGCGCATCTGGAGCGGCAGTACATGCTCGGCCCCGATCTGCTGGTGGCGCCGGTGTTCAGCGACTCCGACGACGTCTCGTACTACGTCCCCGAAGGCACCTGGACCCACTTCGTCAGCGGGCAGACGGTCACCGGCCCGCGCTGGGTCCGCGAGCGGCACGACTTCCTCAGCGTGCCGCTGCTCGTGCGGCCGGGTGCGGTGATCCCGGTCGGCGCGGTGGCCGACCGGCCCGACTACGACCACGCCGACGGGGTGACGCTGCGGGCCTACGGCCTGGAGCGGGGCGCCCAGGTGACGGTACGGGTCGGGGACGTGGCCTACACCGTCGTACGCGAAGGGGACACGCTGCGGGCGTCGTGCGGCGACCCCTCCGCGCCGTGGGCGCTGGCGGCCGGGGAGCGGGTCGGGCGGGCGCAGGCCGGGACCGGGTTTCTCACGGTGGAGCTGGGCTGATGGTGAAGATCACTGATGTGGCCCGGCACGCCGGCGTCTCCCCCAGCACCGTCTCCTACGCGCTCAGCGGCAAGCGCCCGATCTCCGAGGAGACCCGGCAGCGCGTCGAGGCGTCCATCCGCGAACTGGGCTACCGGCCGCACGCGGGCGCCCGGGCACTGGCCAGCAGCCGATCGAACGTGCTGGCGCTGGTGGTGCCCTTACGCACCGGCATCCACGTCCCGGTGGTGATGCAGTTCGCGGTGTCGGTGGTGACGACGGCACGGCGCTACGACCATGACGTGCTGTTGCTGACGCAGGAGGAGGGCGAGGACGGGCTGCGCCGGGTCGCCGACACGGCACTGGTGGACGCGATGATCGTCATGGACGTCCAGCTCGACGACCCCCGGCTGCCGTTGCTGCGCTCGCTGGAGCGCCCGTCGGTGATGATCGGGTTCCCGGCCGAGGCGGAGGGTCTGACCTGTATCGACCTCGACTTCAAGGCGGCCGGCGAGGCGTGCGTGGAGCATCTGGCGCGGCTCGGGCACCGGGTGGTCGCGCTGGTCGGTTCGCCGCCGGAGGTGTACGTCCGCCAGACCGCGTTCGCCCAGCGTGTGGTCCAGGGTTTCACCGCCGCCGCGGACCGGGGCCGGCTCTCCTCCTCGGTCCACCCGTGCGAGGCCTCGCCCGCCGCCGCCCGCGAGGTCGCCGAGCAACTGCTGCGCGAGCAGCCCGCGCTGACCGGGGTCGTCGTCCACAACGAGGCGATCCTCGAACCCCTCATCGACGCCTTCGAGCAGCTCGGCCTGCGCGTCCCCGCCGACCTCTCCGTCACCGCCATCTGCCCCGACGAACTCGCCGGGAACCTCCGCGTCCCCGTCACCTCGGTCGCCCTGCCCTCCGCCGAGGTCGGCACCCGGGCCGTGGAGCTGCTGATGAAGAAGCTCGACCACAAGACGGTGCCCGAGGCCACGCTGCTGCCGCCCCGGATGACGGAACGCGCGAGCACGGCGCCGAGGAACGCCCCCTGAACCCCACAGATGCCCCTGTACGCCCGTAAATGCAAGGCCCTACTTGAAGGAGCCGTGACATGAAAGGCAGCAAGAGACGTAGATCCACACTCGTGGTGGCGCTGGCCCTGATCGCAGGGCTCGGCGCCACTGTTCCCTCCCACGCCGATACGCCGTATCCCTTCCGCGACCCCTCCCTCACCGTGGACCGGCGCGTCGACGACCTGCTGGACCGGCTCACCCTCGACGAGAAGATCTCCCTTCTCCACCAGTACCAGCCCGCCATCCCCCGCCTCGGCATCGAGGCCTTCCGCACCGGCACCGAGGCCCTGCACGGCGTCGCCTGGCTCGGCGAGACCACCGTCTTCCCCCAGGCCGTCGGGCTCGCCTCCACCTGGGACCCGGCCCTGATGGAACAGGTCGGCTCGGCGGTCGGCGACGAGGCACGCGGCTTCCAGCAGGAACGCCCGGCCGGCTGGGGCCTCAACCTCTGGGCGCCCGTGGTGAACCTGCTCCGCGACCCGCGCTGGGGCCGCAACGAGGAGGGCTACAGCGAGGACCCCGAGCTGACCGGCGCGCTGTCGACGGCGTACGGCGAGGGCCTGACCGGTGGCGACCCCGACCACCTGAAGACCGCGCCCACCCTCAAGCACTACCTCGCCAACAACAACGAGTGGCACCGCACGACCACCTCCTCCGACCTGCGCCCGCGCGTCGCGAAGGAGTACGACGAGGCGGCCTTCAAACCGGCCGTCGAGGCGAACGCGGTGACGGGGGTCATGTCCTCGTACAACCTGGTCAACGGCCGCCCCGCGACGGTGAATCCGGACCTGGACGACGTCGTACGGAAGTGGACCTCCTACGACCTCCTGAACGTCACCGACGCCTTCGCCCCGGGCAACCTCCCCGGCGACCAGCAGTACTACCCGAGCGTGACGGAGGGCGACGCCGCGGCCATGAAGGCCGGCATCGACAGCTTCACCGACAACAACGCGGACTCCTCGGTGACGACCGGAGCGATCAAATCCGCCTTGCAACAAGGCCTGTTGAAGGAGTCGGACGTCGAGGAGGCGGCCGGGCACATCCTGTCCGTGCGCGTCCGGCTCGGCGAGTTCGACCCGGGCGGCGGCAAGTACGGCTCGATCGACAAGTCCGTCATCAACAGCCCCGCCCACCAGAAGCTGGCGCGCAAGGCGGCCACCGAAGGTGCCGTGCTGCTGAAGAACCAGGCGGGCACCCTGCCGCTGAAGAAGTCCGCGAAGGACGTCGCCGTCGTCGGCCCGCTCGCCGACACCCTCTACACCGACTGGTACTCGGGCACGCTCCCGTACGCGGTCACCCCGGCCGAGGGCATCGCGGCCAAGCTCGGCACCGCCGTCACGACCCATGAGGGCGTCGACCGGATCGCGCTGAAGAACACGGAGACGGGCCGTTACGTCACAGCGGGCACGGACGCGGACGGCGAGCCGCTCAAGGAGACGTCGGCCTCGGACGCGAGCGCCCAGTTCGACGTCTTCGACTGGGGCGCGGGCATCGTCACCCTGCGCTCCGCCGCCAACGGCAAGTACGTCGGCTACAACTGGGCGAACTTCGTCAACGACCAGGTGCAGCCGAACGGTTGGTACGTCCAGCAGCAGTTCGAGCTGGAGGAGCAGACGGACGGCACCTACCTCCTGCGCTACGCCGGCTACGAGACCGAGGAGCCCTGGTGGGGCAACCCCGTCTACCTCGGCCCGACCGGTGCGGACGGCACGCTCGGCCTGGTCGCGAAGGACGCCGCCGCGCACTACACGAAGGACGTCGTCCGCAGCGGTGTCGACGAGGCCGTGGCCGCGGTCAAGGGCAAGGACAACGCGGTGGTCGTGGTCGGCTCCAACCCGTCGATCAACGGCCGCGAGGCCCACGACCGCACCGACATGGGCCTGGCCCCGGCGCAGGAAGCCCTGGTCAGGGCGGTCAAAGCGGCCAACCCCCGGGTCGTGGTGATCGTCGAGAACAGCTACCCGACCACCCTCGGCGCCCTCCAGAAGGAGGTCCCGGCCGTCCTGTGGACCTCTCACGCGGGCCAGGAGACCGGCAACGCCCTCGCCGACCTCCTCTACGGCGACGCCAACCCGTCGGGCCGCCTCACCCAGACCTGGTACCGCTCGGAGTCGGACCTCCCGTCGATCCTCGACTACGACATCATCAAGTCCGACCGCACCTATCAGTACTTCAAGGGCAGCCCGCTCTATCCCTTCGGCCACGGGCTCTCCTACACGTCCTTCCGCTACGGCTCGCCGCACAAGACCGACAGCGGCTACGAGGTGAAGGTCACCAACACCGGCAGCCGCACCGGCGACGAGGTCGTCCAGCTCTACGCCCACCAGCGCGTCTCCCGTGACAAGCAGCCCCTGAAGCAGCTGGAGGCCTTCCAGCGGGTGACGCTGAAGCCGGGCGAGACGAAGACGGTCAGGCTGAAGCTGACGAAGAAGGACCTCGCGCACTGGGACGTCACCCGCTCCAGGTGGGTGGTGGAACAGGGCACCTACGACGTGCTCGTCGGCTCCTCCTCCGCCGACATCCGCACACGCACGACCTGGCAGGTGTCCGGCGAGACGATCCCGGCCCGCGACCTCTCCCGCACGACCCGCGCCGAGAACTTCGACGACTACGACGGCACGCGTCTCGTCGACGAGTCGAAGGAGCGCGGTACGGCGGTGGGGGTGACGGCCGACCGGGCGTGGCTGAAGTACGGGGACGCCCGACTCGGCTCGGGCGCCTCGACGTTCACGGCTCGGGTGGCCGGCGCGTCCGGCACGCTCGAGGTCCGGCTGGGCTCCCCGACCGGCACCCTCGTCGGTACGGCGGCCTTCGCCGGCAGCTCGTCGCCGTACGCCTACGAGACGGTGACCGCCGACCTCTCACGGGCGGCGAAGGGCCGTACCGACGTCTACCTGGTGCTGAAGGGAGAGGGCCTGCGCCTGGCGACGTTCGGTCTGCGCTGAGACCGGGTGGCGCAGGCCCTTCGCCTCAGCAGAGGACGGGCTTGCGCCACGCGCACTCGAGGTCGCCGCCCCGTGCCGTCCTCGGCTCGACCAGCGTGGCGGCCTCCTCCGTCGACTTCGCGAGCGTGACCACGATGGCGTCCTCCAACGGCTTCACGGAGGACGCCAGATAGTTGTTCAGGACGATGCTGAAGACCAGCTCGCGTCCGTCGGCGTCCGTGACATAGCCGGAGAGGGCCGACGCCCCCGTCAACGACCCGGTCTTCGCCCGTGCGTTGAGCGCGGCGGCCGTCCCGCACATCCGCGTCCGCAGCGTGCCACCGACGAACCGGTCCGGATCGCAGGCGACCGGCAGCGAGCGCTTCCAGTCCGCGTACCAGGGCTCGGCACGCACGGCGAGCAGCAGCTCGGCGAGCTGTCCGGCGGGGAAGTTGTCCATCCGCGACAGCCCCGAGCCGTCCACCTGCCGCACCTTGGCGGTGTCGACGCCGATGCCCTTGAGATATCCGGCGATCGCGGCGAGCCCGGCGCTCCAACTGCCCTGCTTCGACACCTCGTAGCCCATGGCCTTGGTGAGGATCTCGGCGTGCATGTTGTTGGACAGCTTCATGAAGGGGATGAGCAGGTCCTTCAGCGCCATGGATTCGTGCGCCGCCAACCGCCGTGCGCCGGCCGGCGTCTGACGTCCGAGCCGGTTCGGTCCGGTGACCTTGACCCCGTGGTCGGCGAGCGCGTCACGGAAGACGTCGGCCGCGTATCCGGTGGGCTCCCAGACGGTCATCCACTCCTTGGCACCCGCGCCGCCCACGGGTGTCGTACCGCTGACGACGATGTCGTTCGTACCGTGCTCCCGCTCGACGGTGAGGGCGTTCGCACCACCGGCGGCGACGGTCGTGGCCCGCACCTCGATGTCGACGTAGTCGGTGTCGGGTGTGACGGTGACGACCGGCTCGTCCCCCGCCGCCGCCCCCGGGGCGACCGTCACGATCACGGTCCCGGTGTCGTAGTCGGTGTCCGGGGCCACGCTCAGCGCGCTGATCTGCGCCGCGTAGTAGTACGACTCGTCGTCCCAGGCCCAGTCTCGCCCGAGCCGCTGTGCGTCGAACCGGGTGTCGTCGGCGATCAGCCGCCCGTCGACGCGGGTGACGCCGGACGCGGCGACCTGGGCGGCGAGCCTGTCGTAGTCGGCGGCGAGCAGGGTCGGATCGCCGGTGCCGCGGAGGTAGAGGTCGCCGCGGAGCACGGAGCCCGACCGTCGCCCGTCGGCCAGTACGTCCGTGGTGAACCGGTGGCCGGGGCCGAGGATCTCCATCGCGGCGGCCGAGGTGGACAGCTTGGTGTTGGAGGCGGGCATCAGCCGGGTGGTGGGCTGATGCTGGTACAGCAGCTCACCGCTGGCGGCATCGGCGACGACGACACTCGCCACCCCGCCCTCCATACGTGCGTCGCCCAGGACGGTGTCGATGGCCTCGGGAAGGCCGGAGCGGTCCGAGTCCGCTCCGGCCTGCGCGCCGGGGCCGAGGACGGCGGCGACGAGCGCCACGGTGACGGCCCAAGTCCACTTGCCTCTATGGGGGTTCATGCCAGCCGAGCATTCCGGATCCAGGCGCTCGTCACCAGAACACCTCTCAGCCGTTCAGCCCCCACGCGGCACCCATCCGGTAGGCGGCACACAGGTTCACGTCGAGGATGTACGCCCCGGCGGTCCCGCACTGCGCGCTCCCGCTACCGGGGTCGACGGGCTGCCCGTGCCCCATGCCGGTGATGCTGTACGTCTCGACGACGGTGCCGCCGCCCGCGCCCGTGTACGTCCGATGCGGATACCCGGCGACGGTGTCGCTCACGTCAGCGACCTGGTCGCCGCCCTGCACATCGGTCCACTGCTCGACGAGGTCGGTCATGTTCACGGGCTTCACGGTGTAGTCGCCGGTTCCCTGGAACGCGACCAGCGTCGGCCAGGGCCCGGCGTACCCGGGCCGCGCGGCCCGCACCCGGTCGCCCCACTGGTCCGGCGTCTGCGTGGCCCCGACGTACATGCACACATACGGCGACCCGGCGGCCTGCGCACACCCGTACGGCAGCCCGGCGACGATCCCGCCCGCCGCGAACTTCTCGGGATACGCCGCCATCATCACGGCGGCGAGCCCGCCCCCGGCGGACAGCCCGGTGACATGCACCGGCCCCCCGGAGACATCGCCGACCTGCCACTCCACCATCTGCGCGACGGACGCGGCCTCGCCCTGGCCGCGTGTCATGTCGCCGCTCTGGAACCAGTTGAAGCAGAGCGAGGCGTTGTTGGCGGACTGCTGCTGCGGCAGCACCACGGAGAAGCCCCACCGGTCGGCGAGCTGCGTCCACCCGCTGCCGGCGCCGTATCCGGAGGCGTTCTGGGTGCACCCGTGCAGCGCGACGACGACCGGCCGCCCGGCGGGCAGCCCGTCGGGGACGTACCGGAACATCCGCAGCGCGCCGGGATTGGTCCCGAACCCGGTGACCTCCTGGACGGAAGCGGCGGAGGCGGGCGTCGGGGTCAGGAGGACGGCGAGGAGCGCCGTCAGGACGGTGAGCAGGGTCGCGGCTCTGGTCTGTGTCATGGGGAGGGACCGTAGAAGCGTGAACGAGCCCCCGATATGGGGTCGCGCACCACAACGGGCGGGGCGCGCATGGGGTCTTCGGCCCGATGCCCTCGACTGTCAGACCCCGCCGTACGCCACCGTCCGCCCCGGCCCCACCTCATGGGCGACCCGCTCGGTCAACTCCCGGCCCGCATCCCTCAGTCGGTCGTGGGCCGCGGTGAGCGCGGCGTCGTCCCGGTCCGTCACCCAGATGTCCATGGCGGCGTCGACTGCCTGCGCCCACGCGTACAGGTCGTCCACCAGGGCCTCGGAGAGGCCGAGGGCGGCGGCGGGGTCGTCGGGGGCGAAGTCGTCGAAGCCCTCGGCGCGCAGCGGGTACCACTTGTACTCGCCCTCGACGACGATGTGCGACGGAGACGGCGGGGTGTCGTGCGGATCGGCGGCCCAGTGCAGCCGCGGGCACCCCCAGCACACGGACTTCGTGGTGTTGTGCCGCTCGTCCTGGTACCGCACCGACCAGCTCGGACCGAGGTGCTTCGCCAGCGCCTGCGCGGCTTCCAGGTCGGGCTCACGGAGCCGGAGGGCGAGGTCTGCGGGCAGCTTGAACCCGCCGAGGTACATGCCGGCGCGCAGCAGCAGTCGCCGGGGGCGGTCCGGGGGCGTCATGGGGCACTTCCGTGGGTCATGGCACGACAGAGCCCCACCGCTCGAAAGCGACGGGGCTCTGTCGTACATGGGATGAGTGGAGATGGCGGGAATCGAACCCGCGTCCAACGGTGCAGAATCAGGGCTTCTCCGTGTGCAGTTCGCTGTGATTTTCTCGGCCCCGGCAATCACGCGAACAAGTCGCCGACGGGCCCAGTCACTGTTTGATTTCCCATCGAACCCCGTGACCGGGCTCGATGGTTTAGTTCCCTAAATTATGCCAGGATCCGGGTCGGGAACACTCCCGGGCTGACACCCGTTATGGGCCTCCACTCACTGCTTATTAGGCAGCGAGGGCGAAGGCGCGGGAATCGCTCTTGTTAGTGGCGATTATTGGTTGCGACATATGGTTTACGAGATCATTGCCGCTTCCTCGACACGCTTCCCCTGCTTCGACATCCGCTGTCGAAACCGATCATCCCCATGTTGTTTTTTCAATCCCCTCCGGAGAGGGGGGCGCACCTTCGCTGAGGTGCAGTGCCCATCGTACGTGACCGACGCACCGGGGTGCCAGCCTATTCCTACTGGCCCCGCTGCTTCCGCTTCGCCGCCGCGATCGCCCGGTCCGACTCCCGCCGGTCCTGCTGCTCGCGCAGGGTCTGCCGCTTGTCGTACTCCTTCTTTCCTCGCGCGAGCGCGATCTCGGCCTTGGCCCGGCCGTCCTTGAAGTACAGGGCGAGGGGCACGATCGTGTGACCCGTCTCCTGGGCCTTCGACTCCAGCTTGTCGATCTCCTCGCGGTGCAGGAGCAGCTTGCGCTTGCGGCGCACGGAGTGGTTGGTCCAGGTGCCCTGGTGATACTCGGGGATGTGGGCGTTGTGCAGCCACGCCTCCCCTTGGTCGATCTGGACGAAGCCGTCGGTCAGCGAGGTCCGTCCTTCGCGCAGCGACTTGACCTCGGTACCGGTCAGCACGATGCCGGCCTCGTAGGTGTCGATGATCGCGTAGTCGTGCCGGGCCTTCTTGTTCTGGGCGACGATCTTGCGCTTGCCGCCCTTCTCGCCGTCCCGGCCCTTGGCGGCCGTCCCGCCCTGCTTGGGCTGGGACTCCTTCGGTACGTACATTCCCTTGCTCATAGTGCCGCCCATTTTCGCACTACGGAGGGGGTGTACGGGAAGTCGTTTACGACGGGGGGCCCAGCCCGCCCAGGACCGTCTCCGCGCGCTCGATCACCTGCTGGTCGGCGTCCAGGTCGGGGGTGATGCCCTTGCCGTCGACACCGCGCCCGGACGGCGTCCGGTAGTGCCCCACGGTCAGCTCGGCCACCGACCCGTCGGGGAGCCGGCTGGGCATCTGCACCGAGCCCTTCCCGAAGGTGCGGGACCCCACGACCACCGCGCGCCCCCGGTCCTGCAACGCACCCGTGAGCAGCTCGGCCGCGCTCATCGTGCCGCCGTCGACGAGCGCGACCAGGGGTCTGGTGGTGTCGCCGCCGAGGTCGGCGTGCAGGGCCTGCTGGGCGCCGTCGACGTCGTAGGTGGCGACGAGGCCGCCGTCGAGGAAGGCGGAGGCGGCGGTGACGGCCTCGGTGACCAGGCCGCCGGAGTTGCCGCGCAGGTCGAGGATGATGCCGGAGGCGGCGGGGGCCTGTCGTACGGCGGTGCGGACGGCGTCGCCGGAGCCCTTGGTGAACGAGTCGATCTTGATGACGGTGATCCCGCCGGCGAGCTCTCGAACGGTGACGGAGTCCGTGGACAGTCGGGCCCGCCGCACCGTCTCGTCCCACGCACGCGTGCCCCGCTCCAGCCCGAGTGTGACGGCCGTACCGGCCGCCGCGTCGGTGGCGTCACCGCGCAGTAAGGAGACCACCTCGGTGACGGGCCGCCCGTCGACCTTCCGCCCGTCGACGCTGCGCAGCCGGTCGCCGGCCCGGATCCCGGCGACGGCCGCGGGCGACCCGGCCCGCACCTTGGTCACCTCGATACGTCCGCCCCGCTCCCGCCGTGCCCACAGCCCGACGCCGGTGTACCGCCCGTCGAGGGCCTCTTCGAACTCCTCGTACTCCCCCGGCGAGTAGACGGCACCCCACCGGTCCCCACTACGGCTGACGGCCCGCTCAGCCGCCTCCACGGGCGACTTCCCGGCGGCCATGGCCTCGGCGGCGGCCTCGGCGACATTCTCCTGCCGCCCGGCCGGCACGGCCGAACCGCCCCTGTCCTGCGTGCCTTTCCGGTCGGCCTCGGGCAACGACCCGGTCGCGGCCCCCGCCACCAGCACACTCGCGAACACCAACGTCAGGGCCGCCCCGCGGCCGATGCGACGGGGCTGACAGAACAGGTCTCGGCCTGACATGCGGGTGAGTCTAGGACAACGCGAAGGGCCGCACGGGCGGTTGCCCGTACGGCCCTCTTGGCATGTGTCACACCTTCAGGTACTTGCGCAGCGCGAAGAACGCCGCCAGTGCCGGCATCAGCAGGCTTGTCGCCAGGATGAGGGGGAGTTTTGTCAGTACGGCGTCCCAGCCGATGAAGTTGATCAGGTTGAGCTTCTCGGACAGGGCCAGGCCGTGGTCGATGATGAAGTAGCGGGCGACCACCAGGAATCCGCAGGCGACCGTGCCTCCGATGAGCCCGGCGACCGCGGCCTCCATGATGAACGGGGCCTGGATGTAGAAGCCCGAGGCACCGACCAGGCGCATGATGCCGGTCTCGCGCCGTCGGCTGAACGCCGAGACGCGCACCGTGTTGACGATCAGCATCAGGGCGACGACCAGCATGAGCGCCATCACCGCTCGCGCGGCCCAGTTCATGCCGTTGAGAAGGCCGAAGAGGTTGTCCAGGATGCCCTTCTGGTCCTGCACGGACTGCACACCGTCCCGGCCGTCGAAGGCGGTCGCGACGACCTGGTACTTCTCCGGGTCCTTCAGCTTGATGCGGTACGACTCCTGCATCTGGTCCGGCGTGAGGGAGGCGGCCAGCGGGGAGTCGCCGAACTGCTCCTTGTAGTGCTTGTACGCCTGGTCCTGGGTCTCGTAGGTGACCTTCTCGACGACCGACATCTTTTTGATGTCGGAGAGGATCTCCGTCTTCTGGTCGTCGGTCACCGCACCCTTGGCGCAGTTGGGGTCGGACTCGGCGTCGCTCTTGTTGCAGAGGAAGACCGAGACGTTGACCTTGTCGTACCAGTAGCCCTTCATGGTGCTGACCTGGTCGCTCATGAGGAGCGACCCGCCGAACAGGGCGAGTGACAGGGCGACGGAGACGACGACGGCGAAGGTCATCGTCAGATTGCGACGGAGACCGACACCGATCTCGGACAGTACGAACTGGGCGCGCATGGCGTCTGGTTGGGCCTTTCCGTGGACTGTGCGGTCAGTGCTGGTAGCCGTAGACGCCGCGCGCCTGGTCGCGAACGAGGCGGCCCTGCTCCAGCTCGATGACGCGCTTGCGCATCTGGTCCACGATGTTCTGGTCGTGCGTCGCCATCAGCACGGTGGTGCCCGTCCGGTTGATCCGGTCGAGCAGCTTCATGATGCCGACGGAGGTCTGCGGGTCGAGGTTGCCGGTGGGCTCGTCGGCGATCAGCAGCTTGGGCCGGTTGACGAAGGCCCGCGCGATGGCCACGCGCTGCTGCTCACCACCGGACAGCTCGCCCGGCATCCGGTCCTCCTTGCCGCCGAGCCCGACGAGGTCGAGCACCTGCGGCACGGACTTGCGGATCTCGCCGCGCGACTTGCCGATGACCTCCTGCGCGAAGGCCACGTTCTCCGCGACCGTCTTGTTCGGCAGGAGCCGGAAGTCCTGGAACACCGTCCCCAGCTGGCGGCGCATCTGCGGCACCTTCCAGTTGGAGAGGCGTGCGAGATCCTTGCCCAGGACGTGCACCTGACCGTGGCTGGTCCGCTCCTCGCGGAGCACCAGCCGCAGGAAGGTGGACTTTCCGGAGCCGGAGGACCCCACGAGGAAGACGAACTCGCCCTTCTCCACTTCCAGGGACACATCCCTGAGTGCGGGGCGGGTCTGCTTGGGGTAGACCTTGGAGACGTTGTCGAATCGGATCACGGATGCACCACGGTTAGCCGGGGGTAGATGAGCGTGACCATACGCGACCGGGGTGTGCGGGCGCAGGCACCGGTTGCGGTTGCGTGCTGGATGTGCCTTTTGTGTACCTGCTCAGGGGGTCACTCCGAGAGCGCTCGAGCCGTTTCCGGAGGAACCTGGCACAGTGGAAGGGGAACGTTCCGGACCCGGGGAACGTTCTGTACAAGGAACCGGCACTAGGAGGGCGAGCGCATGACGTACGACCGGCTGGTGTGCGCGAACTGCGCCGCGCCCGTGAATGAGGGCCGCTGCCCCGTCTGCCGCGCGAACCGTGAGCGGCTCACCCAGGACAACCTGTTCGCCCAGCTCAACCCCATGACGCTGATCGCTCTGCTCGCCGTGCTGATCGCGGCGGTGGCCCTGCTGGCCCACCAGACCGCGTAGGCGGCCTCTACGGAACGCCCGAGGGGCCCGGAGCGATCACTCGCTCCGGGCCCCTCGTCGTACGACGTGCACACCTGTCGTGTGCGCGCGGCCACCGTCAGGCAGCGGCACCGCCGCGGCCGCCCACGAGGCGCGGCAGGATGCGGAAGCCGATACCGCCGGCGATCATCGTCGCGGCACCGATGACCAGGAACGTGGTCTTGTCGTTGGCACCGGTCTCGGCGAGCTCGGCGCCGCCGCCCTGGGCCGACGTGTCGGTGGAGGTCTCCGAGCCGGTGTCGGTCAGGGACGAGGAGCCCTGCTGCTGGGCGGAGGTGTCGGAGCCGCCGTCGGGGTTGGTGTTGTTGCCGTCACCGTTGTCCCCGTCGTCGTTGCCGCCGCCGTTGTCGCCGTCGTCGGTCGGGTCCGCGGTGGGCTCGTCCGTCGGGTCCTCGGTGGGCTCCTCCGTGGGCTCGGTGGGCTCGTCGGTGGGGTCCTCGGTGATCGGCGGCTCTTCCGTCGGAAGGTCCGTCGGGAGGTCGGTGGGGACCGTGTCCGTCGGCGTCGGGTCCGGGGACGGCGACTCCTCGCCGCACAGGATGCCGAGCAGGCAGTCGTCCGTCTCGGCCGCGGAGGCGGCACCGGCGGCGGTCAGGGAGGCGCCGGCCGCGATCACGGCACCGGCGGCTATGCGCGCGATCCGGATGCGCGTCTTCTTGGTCATAAGGTTGCTACCCCCAGTAGCTCATCGTCAGTGAGGCGGCGCTCGGGGGCCGTGATCGACGGGGGCGGCTGCGCTCGGGTCCCCCGGTTCACATGCGCCCCAGAGATACGCATGCCGCGCCTCACCATTCCCATTTTTCAAAGCAACGTCAAGGCCGTTGCGTACGCGATGTCCGGGTAAGGGTTCTTTGCGGGGAGACGGAGCCTGTGAGTGTGATGTAAAACCCAGACATCCGAGCACAGAAAAGGCAACTACCGCCGCGGGGGCAGTAGTTGCCTTGTCGACAAACTTACTTCTCCTGCTGCTTGCGCCAGCGAATTCCGGCTTCGAGGAAACCGTCGATCTCGCCGTCGAGCACGGCCTGCGGGTTGCCGACCTCGAACTCGGTGCGCAGGTCCTTGACCATCTGGTACGGGTGCAGGACGTACGAACGCATCTGGTTGCCCCAGGAGCTGCCGCCGTCCTTGAGGGCGTCCATCTTCGCCCGCTCCTCCTGGCGCTGCCGCTCGAGGAGCTTGGCCTGCAGCACGTTCATGGCCGTGGCCTTGTTCTGGATCTGCGAGCGCTCGTTCTGGCAGGAGACCACGATGCCGGTGGGGAGGTGCGTCAGCCGGACCGCGGAGTCCGTCGTGTTCACGCCCTGGCCGCCGGGGCCCGAGGAACGGTAGACGTCGACGCGCAGATCCGACTCGTCGATCTCGACGTGGTCGGTCTGCTCCACGACGGGAAGGATCTCCACACCCGCGAAGGAGGTCTGACGGCGACCCTGGTTGTCGAAGGGCGAGATCCGGACGAGCCGGTGGGTGCCCTGCTCGACGGAGAGCGTGCCGTAGGCGTACGGCACCTGCACGGCGAAGGTGGTCGACTTGATGCCGGCCTCTTCGGCGTACGACGTCTCGTAGACCTCGGTCTTGTAGCCGTGGCGCTCGGCCCAGCGCAGATACATGCGCTGGAGCTGCTCGGCGAAGTCGGCGGCGTCGACGCCACCGGCCTCGGCGCGGATGTTGACGAGCGCCTCACGGGCGTCGTACTCACCGCTCAGCAGCGTCCGGACCTCCATCTCGTCCAGCGCCTTCTTGACGGAGGTGAGCTCGGACTCGGCCTCCGCGAGCGTGTCCGGGTCGTCCTCCTCCTCGGCCATCTCGAAGAGCACGGAGAGATCGTCGATCCGCCCGCGCAGCGCCTCGGCCTTCCTGACCTCGGCCTGGAGGTGGCTCAGCTTGCTGGTGATCTTCTGCGCCTCGTCCGGGTTGTCCCACAGGGACGGCGCGGCCGCCTGCTCCTCGAGCACGGCGATGTCTGCCCTCAGCTTGTCGAGGTCCAGAACGGCCTCGATCGACTCCATGGTCGAGGAGAGGGACTTGAGCTCTTCGGATACATCGACGACTGCCACGCCTCCAGCCTAACGGCTGTGGCAACCGACCAGCGCCGAGCGGTATCGGGGCGGGAAACCCGGCACGTGCCCCACCCACCGTCACGGAGACGCCGGTGCCGAGTTCTTCGTGTCCTGGGGAGTCCCCGCGTCGTCCCCCGAGGTCGCCGCCCATGTGCCCACCCCGGCCGCCGCCACGAGCACCACCGCGGCGACGCCCACCACGATCCGGCGCCGACGGGTCGCGGCCCGGTTGCGCGCGGAACCAGGACGCGGCGCCCCGGCCGCCCGCGGCACCCGCGCCGTCCCCCGCGCGCCTCCCGCCAGTTCGTCCGGCGCCGGCACCCTCATCGACGTATGCGTGTCCCGGTTGGAGTCGGCCGGTTTTGCACCCGGCACCAACGGCACCGCACCGCGCCGTACCGGCGCCGAGGACGCGGGCTGCTCCGACGGCGCCTCGTACGGCTCCTCCTCGTCGTCCTCCGCGTCCGGCTCGTCCACGTCCAGCGGCGCCATCCCGGCCAGCAACGGCAGCAGCTCCCGCAACCGCGCCCCCAGCTCGGAGGCGCGCAGCCGGGAGGCCGGCGCCTTGGCGAGGCACTGCACGAGCAGCTGCCACAGCTCGTCGGGGATGCCGGGGAGCGGCGCCACGGTCTCGGTCACATGGCGGCGCAGCACCGCGCCCGGGTGTCCGCCGCCGAAGGGCGTGAAGCCCGCCAGCAGCTCGTACAACACCGTCGCCAGCGCGTAGATGTCCACGGCCGCGCGCGGCGGCAGCCCCTCCACGATCTCCGGCGCCAGATAGTCCGGCGTGCCGATGATCTTCGTGGCGCGGGTGCGGCGCGGGGTGTCGATGAGTTTCGCGACCCCGAAGTCCGTCAGCAGCGCGCGGTGCGAGCCGCCGGGCCCCAGGGGGCCCTGCATGTCGAGGAGTACGTTCTCCGGTTTGACGTCCCGGTGCACGACGCCCGCCGCGTGGGCGGCCGCCAGCCCGTCCGCGATGTCCGCGACGATCGCCACCGCGGCCTCGGGCGCCATCCGCTTGTCCCGGTCGAGCCGGGTGCGCAGATCGGTGCCGCGGACGAGGTCCATGACCAGCGCGAGGTCGTTGCCGTCCACCACGAGGTCGCGAACCGAGACGATGTTGGGGTGCTCGAGCCCGAGCAGTGCCGTGCGCTCCTGCACGAACCGCCCGACGAGCTCCTGGTCGGACGCGAGGTCCTCGCGCAGCAGCTTGACGGCGACGGGCCCCTCGGGCCCCTCACCCAGCCACACCGTGCCGGCACTGCCCCGCCCCAGGATCTGGTTGGCGGTGTACCGGCTGCCGATCTTCCGTGCCAAGGCTGCTCCTACAGACGCGTGTTGGCGATAAAACTACGCGTCCGACGAGCCCACCTTCACCGTGGAGGCGGAAATCACCCGCCAGGTGTCGACAAATCTCCAGAGTCGCCACGGATCCGGCGGCCCGCAGGGGCTACTGGCCGCCGGAGCTGCCGCCCAGGTCCCCGATCCACCCGGACACCGTGCCGATCATGTCGCCGATCTGGTCCCAGTAGCTCTTGCCCGTGCCGATCCAGTCCTGCAGCGGGCTCAGCTCCCAGATCAGCCAGCCCGCGACAAAGAGGATGACGATCGTGAACAGGCAGCCCTTGAGGCAGCCGAGACCCGGGATCCGCATCGGGCTGGAGCTGCGCTGCCGCGGCTGCCGGGGCTCGCGCTGGGGCTGCTGGGGCTGCTGGGGCGGTGCGTACCGCTGCGGCTGCGGCTGGGGCTGCGGCGGCGGTGCGTACCGCTGGGGCTGCTGTTGCTGCTGCGGATGACCGCCGTAGCCCTGCTGGGGCTGCTGGGGTTGCTGAGGCTGTGGACGCTGCTGACGCTGCTGCGGCTGCTGCGGGCGGGCGACCTGCCGCTGGGGGCGGCGGCGCAGCGGGTCCTGGTTCGGGTCGAGGTACTGGACCTGCGTCTGCTCGTTGCGGTCGCGGGCCGCGCGCAGCTGGTTCTGCCAGGGGTGCGGGTCCTCGGGGCCGCCCTGTCCCTGCTGGCCGGGCTGCCCGGGCGGCACCGGCGGCAGGACGGCCGTCGGGTCGGCCGCGCCGCGGTTCGGCAGTACGGCGGTGGGGTCGGCGGCGCCCATGTGCGGCAGGACGTTGGTCGCGGCGTTCGGGTCGTACGCGCCGGCGCCGTGCGGCAGCACCTGGGTGGGGTCGGCGGAGCCCGGTACGGCCGCGGGGGCCGGGTCGGGCGCGAGGAGGACCGCGACGTTCTCGGCGGCCGCGATCTGCGCGGAGTTCGCGTGCACGCCCACGCCCTCGGCGACGACCCGCAGACCGCGCGCGAGGTTCTCGGCGCTGGGCCGGTCGTCGGGGTTCTTGCGCAGACAGCGCTCGATGATCGTCCAGAGCGGGTCGGGGACCGTGGAGGGGCGCCTGGGCTCGGAGCTCAGGTGCTGGTGGAGCACCTCCAGGGCGGAGCCGCCGGAGAACGGCGGGCGGCCGGTGACCAGCTCGTACAGCAGGATGCCGGCGCCGTAGATGTCGACGGCGGAGGTCTGCGGGCGGCCCTCGGCGGACTCGGGGGCCACGTACGCGGGCGTGCCGACGAACTCGTGGGTGCGGGTCAGGCCCGGGGAGTCGGCGAGGCGCGCGATGCCGAAGTCGGTGAGCAGCGGGTGCATCTGGCCGCCGTGCTGCTTGAGCAGGACATTGGCGGGCTTCAGGTCGCGGTGGACGACGCCGTCGGCGTGGCTGGCGGCGAGCGCGTCGGCGATCTGCGCGGTGAGCAGGGCGGCGCCGACGGGGCTGAAGGGGCCGTTCTCACGGAGGTAGCGGTGCAGGTCGGGGCCCTCGACGAGGTCCATGACCAGGGCGAGCAGATCGCCCTCGACTACCAGGTCGCGCACCCGCACGATGTTCGGGTGGGTGAGGCGGAGCAGGACGGAGCGCTCCCGCAGGAACCGCATCACGATGTCCGGGTCGCTCGCGAGCTCCTCCTTGAGGACCTTGATCGCGACCGTCTCGCCGGCCTGCCCCTGCACGGCGGCCTCGGCGCCCGCGGCCTCACGCTGGCGGGCTCGCCAGACGGTCCCCGTGGCACCGCGTCCCAGCGGCTCCTCGAGGAAGTACTTGCTGCCTACCGGCCGCACGTCATGCGCTCCCTGCTGCTTGCCTGTGTTCCGGTCCACTGTAGTGCCGTCTCCCTGAGCACTACGTAGGCGTTGCGAAGCCTGTTCGGAGGAAAGACGCCCGACTCGGTCTCCTGGTTGCCGGAGGTTGACGTGACCGATCTCAAGTGATCGTCGACGAGGCACTGGTCAGGCACTTTTAGGGGCAGAGCTGACCAATCAAGATCACTTATCCTCGGGAGCGGGGCGCGTTGTCAGTGGCAGGTGCGAGGATGCCTTCAGTACTGGCCGATGTGCTCGTGTGGGGTGGGGGACAGTTCCGCGCCCGGGCAGAAGGGACCGCTGACGGCGATGCAGATCCGGCTGACCGTCGTAGACCCGCTGGGCCCGCCTGCCGAGGCCCATGTCCGCGCCGCGAGCTGCGACGTGCTGGTCACAGCACCCGCCGGTACGGCCCTGGCGGCGATAACGTCCGCACTGGCCTCGGCGATCTCCGGCGAAGGCGCGCTCGCCTCCGGCACCGGACAGCCCGTGCTGTACGCCGGTGCCGAGCGGCTCGACGCCCAGCGCTGCACCATCGGCGAGCCCCCGCTGACCGACGGGGCCGTGCTCTCCCTCGGCGCCCCCACCGACCCGGAGCCGCACCCCGAGGTGGACGACGCACCCACCCGCCTCGACGTGGTCGCCGGGCCGGACGCGGGCGGGGTCCATCTGCTGCACGGCGGCCGCATCGAGATCGGCCGCTCCGGCGACGCCGACGTCCCGCTCGACGACCCGGACGTCTCCCGGCTGCACTGCGCGGTGACGGTCGCCGCCGACGGCCGCGTCTCGGTCGCCGACCTCGACTCCACCAACGGCACGGTCCTGGACGGCATCCGCGTGGGCACCCGCCCCGTCCGCTTCGCACCGGGCGCGCTGCTGCGCGTCGGCGAGTCGGCCCTGCGACTGGCTCCGCCCGGCGGCCCGGGCGCGCGGCTGCGCACGGCGCCGGACGGCGAGGGGCACGTGCGCGTGGCGCCTCCGGCGGAGGCCGACACCGGTTCGGGGGCGCCTTCCGGACCGACGCGGTATGCGTACGGCACCGCCGACTTGAGCACCGCACCGGCGCAGGAGGACGTGGAACAGCCTGTCGTGCCCGGCCAGGGACAGGCGCCACGGATCGAGAGCAGAGGGGCGCGGGCGTACGAGGCGAAGGGCCCCGTGTCCCGTCGGCGGGTGTCCGGGGTCGCGGGGCTCTCCGGGGCGCCGGGCGCCGGGGGCGGTGGGGAGACCCATGGCGGCCGGTTCGGCGCGGGCGCCTCCGACGGGGGGTTCGGCGGTCCGGCGACCGCGGGCGGCGGCGCTGCCCCGTCCGGCCCGGCCTCCGACGACAGGGCAGCCGCGAGCGGCCACCCCGGCCCGGGCGGCATTCCGGCCTCCGGCGGACTTCCGCGCGGTGCGGCGACGCGCGGTGGCCCCGCCGACCCCCGTGACATCGCCGCGTCCGGCGGGACCTTCGGCTCCGGAGACACCCGCGCACCCGGCGGGACGACCGGTTCCCGGTCCACCCCGGGCCAGAGCGGGTCGACCGACTCCGCACAGGCCTCCGCCGCCACAGGCTCCGGCGACGAGCACACCCGCGCCGTGGACACCCCGGCAGGCAGCCGCCGCAAGGGCACCCCTCTGCGTGGCACCGACGTACCGCAGGGCGTGCGCAAACGCGGAGGCCTCGGCGCGTGGGCCCGGAAGCTGACCGGCGGACGCGGTGAGCAGAGCACGACCGCCGGGAGCGAGGCGTACGACGAGGAAGTGGCCGACACCCCGCCCGTCCCCTCGGCCGACACCCCGCAGCAGCCGGACACCTGGCCGGACCCCGCGGCACTGCTGCTGACCGCGCTGGGCCCCGGACCGCGCCTCTGGGAGCGCGGGCCGGACCACCCGGAGGCGCTCACGGTGCGGCTGGGCACGGCGGACCGGGCGGCACCCGACGGCTCGGGACTGCTGCCCGCGGTGCCGGTCACCGCCGATCTGCGCGAGGTGGGGGCGCTGGGGCTGGCGGGCCCGCGCGCGCGGCTGGCCGGGCTGGCCCGCGCGGTGGTCGCCCAACTCGCCGCGCTGCACTCCCCCGACACCCTCGAGATAGTCCTGATCAGCGCCGACCGCTCCCGCCCGCTGGCCGAGCGCACCGCCGAGTGGTCCTGGCTGGGCTGGCTCCCGCATCTGCGCCCGGCCCACGGCCAGGACTGCCGCCTCCTCCTCGCCTATGACCGCGAACAGGCGACGGCCCGCACGGAGGAGCTCCTGCGACGCCTGGACGAGACCCCGCAGGCTGCGGGATCGAAGCGCCGACCGGGGCGTCCGGCTCAGGGGCCCGGCGGCACGGGGCTCGCGGAGCAGGACCGGGGGCGCACCGCGACCCGCGGCGGCATCGAGAGCGACGGCCGAGGCGAGACCCCGGCCGAGGCCCGCGGCGCGACCCGGCGGCCCTCCTGGGCGCGGGACGACGACAGGGCACCCGGTTTCGAAGGGCCGTACACCGTCCTCCTCGTGGACAGCGACCCCGGCGGCGCCGATGTGCGCGAGGCCGTGGCGCGGCTGGCGCTGGAGGGCCCGCGGGCCGGGATACATGTGGTGTGTCTCGCCGAGACGGCACCGGCCTCGCCCGCGTCGCCGGTGACGGAGACGTACGAGACGGCGTGCGCGGCGTCCCCGGCGTTCCGGGAGTGCGGCGCGGTCGCGCTGCTCAGCGGGGACGTGGCGACGGCGTTGCGGCTGATGCGGGTGGCGCGGGGCGGCGCTCCCGGCTCCGACGGCACCGTCGTACTCAGCTCCGACAACGCGCTCGCACCCGGCCGGCCTTCCGGCCCCGTCGGCGAGACCCCCGCCGGTCACCCCAACCCCCAGGCCCACACCACCGGCCCCGTGGGCCATGGCACCGTCGCCGCCGTGGACGCCGTCTCCCCCGCCTGGGCCGAGCGGTTCGCGCGGGCGCTGGCACCGTTGCGCACCGACGGCGCGGGTGGTGAGCGGCAGCCGCGGGTGTCGGCGCCGTTGCCGCAGATGGCGCGGTTGCTGGACGAGTTGGGGCTGGCGCGGGCCACCCCGGCGTCGCTGATGACGCGTTGGGCGGACGCGGCGGACGACACGGAGGCGCTCGGCGGACGGGCCTGGGCCGTGCTCGGCGCCGGTCCGCGCGGACCGGTCTGCGCGGACCTCGTGGCCGACGGCCCGCATCTGCTGATCGAGGGCCCGGCGGGCAGCGGCCGTACGGAACTGCTGCGGGCGGTCGTCGCCTCGCTGGCCGCCGCAGAGCGGCCGGACCGGCTGAGCATCGTCCTGATGGACGGCCGGGACAGCGTGGGCACGGGCGGCGGCCACGGCGAGGGCCTGCGGGTCTGTACGGACGTACCGCATGTCACGACCCACCTCACCGCCAACGACCCGGTGCGGATGCGGGAGTTCGCCCAGTCCCTGAGCTCCGAGCTGAAGCGGCGGGCGGAGCTGCTGGGCCGCTCCGACTTCGCCGAGTGGCATACCGGACGGGAACTGTCGGGCCGCATGGTCGCCCAGCGGGGGTCCGCCGGCGGGGCCGGTGATCTCGACGCCCCGTCCAGCTCGACCATTCGGCTGCGCCCCGCCGCGGCCCGTCAGCAGACCGAGTCGGCACCGCCGTTGCCCCGCCTCGTCGTGGTCGTCGACGACCTGGACGCCCTGGTCTCCCCCGCGCTCGGCTCGCCGGGCCGGCCCTCCGCGGGCTCGGTGATGCGCGCGCTGGAGGCCGTGGCGAGGGAGGGCGACCGGCTCGGCGTCCACCTGGTGGCCGCGGCGGCCTCCGGCGGTCGTACGGCGGAGTCGGACGCGGCCAGGAGGGCGGCCCTGCGGGTCACCCTGGACACCCCGGCACCCGGCCCGGACGAACCCGCGCCGGGGCGCGGCCGCCTGACCTCCGCGGACGGAAGGGTCACACCCCTCCAGGGCGGGCGGGTCACCGGACGCATCCCCCGGACGGCCACACTGCGCCCGACAGTGGTCCCCCTGGACTGGCACCGCATGGGCGACCCGCCGACCCGCCGCCCGGTACGGGAACTGGGCAACGGGCCGACGGACCTGGCGCTGTTGGCGAGCGCGCTGGAGCGGGCGGCACGCGAGGTGGCGGCCACGGAGGTCCCGTCACTCCTCTAGTTCCGGTCCGGTTCCGGTCGGCGCACTCTGTCCAACTCCTGTGTCCCGTTACGACGCGACAACGATCCCCCGCTTGACACCGCACGCGGTCTTGCCGACCCCAGGCCCCCGGCGTAGACCAGAGCCACGGGACAGCGCTCGGCGTTCGACGACGAACGAAGAACGGGGCAGTGATGCGCAGCACGAGCACATACCGGACACGAAGGGTCACCGCGACAGCCGCCGCCCTCCTGGCGGGAGCCCTGACGCTCACCGCGTGCGGCGGGGACGACGACAACGGCAGCGACAACGCAACCAACGGCACGGAGACCGGCGGCACCTCCGTCACGCTCCCCAAGCTCGACGGCCAGACGCTGGAGGTCGCCGCCGTCTGGACCGGAGCCGAACAGGAGAACTTCACCAAGGTCCTGAACGAGTTCACCAAACGCACCGGCGCCAAGGTCAAGTTCGTACCGACCGGCAACAACACCTCCACCTTCCTCGCCGCCAAGATCGAGGGCGGTCAGCCCCCGGACGTGGCGTTCCTGCCGCAGGTCGGTGTGTTGCACCAGTTCGCGGAGAAGAAGTGGCTCAAGCCCCTCGGCACGGAAGCCAAGGCGCAGTTGGACAAGAACTTCTCCCAGGGATGGCGTGACCTCGGGGCGGTCGACGGCCAGCAGTACGGCGTCTACGCGAAGGCCGCCAACAAGTCCCTGATCTGGTACAACACCGCGGCCTTCGAGGCGGCCGGGATCACCGAGACGCCCAAGACGTGGAAGGAGTTCATCTCCACCGCGCAGACGCTGTCCGACGCCGGCTCCCCCGCCGTCTCCGTCGGCGGCGCGGACGGCTGGACGCTCACCGACTGGTTCGAGAACGTCTATCTGTCCCAGGCGGGGCCGGAGAAGTACGACCAGCTCGCCAAGCACGAGATCAAGTGGACGGACCCCTCCGTCAAGGACGCCCTCTCCACGCTCGCCGAGCTGTGGGGCAAGGACGAGCTGCTCGCGGGCGGCCGCAAGGGCGCGCTGGACACGGAGTTCCCGAAGTCGGTCACCCAGGCCTTCACCGGTGACACCCCGGCCGCGATGGTCTTCGAGGGCGACTTCGTCACCGCGAACATCAACGCCGACACCAAGGCGAAGGTGGGCACGGACGCCAAGGTCTTCCCGTTCCCGGCGGTGGGCGCCGAGTCCCCGGTGGTCAGCGGCGGCGACGTGGCCGTGGCGCTGAAGGACAGCAAGGGCGCCCAGGCGCTGCTGACCTTCCTCGCCTCGACGGACGCGGCCGAGGTCTGGGCGGCGCAGGGCGGCGTCCTCTCCCCGAACAAGGAGATGGACCAGAGCAAGTACAAGGACGACGTGACCCGGCAGATCGCCAAGGCGCTCATCGACGCGGGTGACGACTTCCGGTTCGACATGTCCGACCAGGCACCTGCGGCCTTCGGCGGCACACAGGGCACCGGCGAGTGGAAGGACCTGCAGGACTTCCTCAGCAACCCGAGCGATGTCGCGGGCGCCCAGCGGAAGCTGGAGGCCGACGCCGCCAAGGCGTACGGGGCCGGCTGACCCCATGGCCTCCGTGGCGAACTCGACGGGGGGCGCCGGCGCACTGCCGACGCCCCCCGTGTCTCCGCGCAAGAGTGTGACGAGGACGCGGTTGTGGGTGGCGGTGCTGTTCCTGCTGCCCGCGCTGATCCTTCTCGGCGCGCTCGTGGTCTATCCGATCGGATGGTCGGTCTGGCGCAGTCTCTACGACGCCGACGGCTCCGGCTTCGTCGGCCTGGACAACTACGGCGACATCTTCAGCAACGACGCGACGCTGACCGCGGTCAAGAACACCGCGATCTGGGTCGCGGTCGCCCCGGCCGTGGTCACGGCGCTCGGTCTGATCTTCGCGGTGCTCACCGAACGGGTGCGCTGGGGCACGGCGTTCAAGCTGATCGTCTTCATGCCGATGGCGATCTCGATGCTGGCCGCGGGCATCATCTTCCGGCTGGTGTACTCGGCGGACCCGGACCAGGGTGTCGCCAACGCGGTGGTGACGACCGTGCACGACACGTTCGTGGACTCCTCGGTCTATCCGAAGGCCCGGCCGAACGCCGCGGTGAGCGATCTGAAGGCCTCGGGCGGCGGCTCGTTCACCTCGACCGGCACGGTCCAGGCGGGCACGCCGGCGCTGCTCCCGCTCGTCGGCATCGCGCCCAACAAGCTCCCCGGCAGCCCCGAGGACGCCAAGGAGGCCACCGGTGACGGTGTCACCGGCACCGTCTGGCTGGACTTCAAACTGGGCGGCGGCGGCACGAAGGGCCAGATCGACCCCGGCGAGAAGGCGCTGAAGGGCGTCAAGGTCGAGGCCGTGAAGGACGGCAAGGTGGTCGCCTCCACCAAGAGCGGCGCCGACGGCACCTTCAATCTGCCCGGCGAGGCGGACGGGGCCCAACTGCGGCTGCCCGGCTCGAACTTCTCGGCGCCCTACAACGGCATCGACTGGCTCGGCCCGACGCTGATCACCCCGGCGATCATCGGGGCGTATGTGTGGATGTGGGCGGGCTTCGCGATGATCCTGATCGCGGCCGGCCTCGCGGGGGTGGACCGCAACCTCCTGGAGGCGGCCCGGGTCGACGGCGCCAACGAGTGGCAGGTGTTCAGAAAGGTCACGGTGCCCATGCTGGCGCCGGTCCTGGTCGTCGTCCTCGTCACGCTGATGATCAACGTGATGAAGATCTTCGACCTGGTCTACATCATCGCCCCGCAGCCCAGTCAGGACGACGCCAACGTGCTGGCGCTGCAACTGTTCCAGTCGTCGTTCGGCGGCGGCGCCAGTTACGGCATCGGCAGCGCGATCGGTGTCATCCTGCTGCTGCTCGTGCTGCCGGTGATGTGGGTCAACCTCCGACGGCTGCGTAAGGAGCGTGAGCGATGACCGCTCTCGACACGACCGTGCGCGCCAAGCGTTCGCTCGCCGCCCGGGTGGCGAGCGGGGCGGCCGGCGGGGTGATGCGGGTCTTCCTGATCGTCATCGCGCTGGTGTGGCTGGTGCCGACCTTCGGGCTGCTGGTCTCCTCGTTCCGCGACCCGACCGACATCGCCACCTCGGGCTGGTGGAAGGTGTTCACCGCACCGGGACAGCTGACCGCGAACAGCTACGAGACGATCCTGAAGAACGACACGATCACCAGCTCCCTGTTCAACACCATCTGGATCACCGTCCCCTCGACCCTGCTCGTCGTGATCATCGGGGCGATGGCGGGATACGCCTTCGCGTGGATGGACTTCAAGGGCCGTGACACGTGGTTCATGATCGTGGTGGGGCTGCTCGTGGTGCCGGTGCAGATCGCGCTGATCCCGCTGACGTTCCTCTTCCGCGACGTCGGGATCTTCGGCGACATCATCGCCGCCATCCTCTTCCATGTCGCCTTCGGACTGCCGTTCGCGATCTTCCTGCTGCGCAACTTCTTCGCGGAGATCCCCCGGGAGCTCCTGGAGGCGGCGCGCCTGGACGGGGCGGGCGAGGCCCGGCTGTTCGCGACGGTGGTGATGCCGCTGGCGGCACCCGCGCTGGCCTCGCTGGGCATCTTCCAGTTCCTGTGGGTGTGGAACGACATGCTGGTGGCGCTGGTGTTCACCAACGCCGACTCACAGCCGCTGACCGTCGCCCTGCAGCAGCAGGTACGGCAGTTCGGCAGCAACATCGAGATCCTGGCGACCGGTGCCTTCATCTCGATGGTGATCCCGCTGCTCGTGTTCTTCGCGTTCCAGCGGCAGTTCGTGACCGGGGTGATGGCGGGCGCGGTCAAGTAGCCCGTACGACAGCCCAATTGAAGGGGTGGACCGCGGCCGGTCCGCCCCTTCGTCCTCGCCGAGAATCCCCCGTATGCCGCACACCACGTAACCAAGTCACATCACCGGCAGTTCCCGGGCAAGGCCGACACGGCCCACCGCCCGCGCCGACTCTTGGATGTGCCTTGCCCAGGTTCAGTGTCATCGTCCCCGCATACCAGGTTCAGGCGTATCTGCACGAGTGCCTGGACTCGGTGCTCTCCCAGTCGTGTCCGGATCTGGAGCTGATCGCCGTCGACGACTGCTCGCCGGACGCCTGTGGGGCGATCGTCGACGAGTTCGCGGCCCGGGACCCGCGTGTGCGGCCGGTGCACCTGGCCGAGAACCGGGGCCCGGGCGGCGCGCGCAACGCCGGTCTGGCGGCGGCGACCGGTGACTACCTGGTGTTCCTGGACGGCGACGACACCCTCACCCCGGACGCGCTGCGGGCGGTCGCCGACCGGCTGAAGGAGACGGGCGACCCGGACGTCCTGGTCCACGACCACGCGCTGACCGACTGGACGGGCGAGGCGGTCCGCGACGGCTTCGCCACGCAGCTCACCGAGGAGGGCCCGGCGCCCTTCCGGCTGGAGGACCGCCCGGGGCTGCTGCGCCTGATGACGGTGGCCTGGAACAAGGTGTACCGCCGGGAGTTCGTGGAGCGCGCGGGCTTCTCCTTTCCGCCGGGCCACTACGAGGACACGTCCTGGACGTATCCGGCCCTGATGACGGCGGAGACCCTCGCGACCCTGGACCGGGTGTGCGTCCACCACCGCCTGCGCCGCCAGGGCACCGTCCTCGGCGCGGGCCGCGGCCACTTCGATGTCTTCGACCAGTACGACCGGGTCTTCGCGTACGTCGACCAGCACCCCCGACTCGCCCAGTGGCGCCCGGTGTTGTTCCGCCGCATGGTCGACCACCTGTCGACGCTCTTCACCGAGCGGCACCGGCTGCCGCGCGGCATCCGGGCCGAGTTCCTGCTCAAGGCTCGCGCCCACTACCGCCGTTACCGCACCCCGGGCCACCCCGTCCCGCTGCGCGCTCGCCTGCGCCACACCTTGGTCCGCCTGGGGCTGCATCGCACCTACCGCGCACTGGAGTTGGCCAAGAGGCTGAGCCGCCGGACCGCCCTCCGTGCCGCCCGCCTCGCGAAGGCCCTGCGCACCGCGGCCCTGCGGCTCCACTACCGCGTCCAGCTCCGCCTCCCCCTGCGCGCAGACCACGCCGTCTTCGCCGCCTACGGCAACCGCGGCCACAGCTGCAACCCGGGCGCCCTGGAGCAGGCGTTCCGCACCCACGCGCCGCACATCCGCACGGCGTGGATCGCCGGCGCCGAGCACCACCACACGATCCCCACCGCCGCCCGCCGGCTGCGCCCCGGCTCGGCCGCGTACTGGACGGCGCTCGCCCGCTCCAAGTACCTGGTCGACAACGTCGACTTCGACCGCCGTCTGGTCAAGCGTCCCGGCCAGATCCTCGTCCAGACCCAGCACGGCACGCCCCTCAAGCACATGGGCCTGGACCTCCAGGAACGCCCGGCGGCCGCCCGCGGCATGGACTTCACGGCCCTCCTCGACGGCGTCGACAAGTGGGACTACCTGCTGTCCGCCAACCGCCACACCACCCTGACCTGGGAGCGCGTCTACCCGGGCACGTACACCACGCTCGAGTACGGCTATCCCCGCAACGACGTGTTCCAGCAGGCGACTTCGCAGGACGTACGCCGGCTGCGCGAGTCGCTCGGCATCCCGGAGGGCACGGTGGCGATCCTGTACGCCCCCACCCACCGCGACTACCGCCGCACCCAGCGCCCCGCCCTCGACCTGGACCGTGTGCTGCGCCGTCTGGGCCCTCGTTTCGTCGTCCTGGCCCGCGCCCACCACCGGCACGGCGGCCCCCTCGCGACGAGCGCCGGCAGGATCATCGACGTCACCGACCACCCGAGCGTCGAGTCCCTGTGCCTGGCCTCGGACGCCCTGGTGACGGACTACTCGTCCCTGATGTTCGACTACGCCAACCTGGACCGCCCGATCGTGATCCACGCCACCGACGACGACCACGCGGCGTACGAGGCGGCCCGCGGCACCTACTTCGACCTGCGCGCCTTCCCGCCGGGCGCGGTCGCGCGCAGCGAGGACGAGCTGACCGACATCTTCGCCTCCGGCCACTGGCGGGGCTCCCGCTCCGCCCAGCTGCGCTCGGCGTTCCGCGAGCGCTTCTGTGCCTACGACGACGGACGCGCCGCCGAGCGGGTCGTCCGCCATGTGGTGCTGGGCCAGACCGAACCGGCGCCGTTCCTGCCGCTCGCCGAGCGCTTCCCGGTGCCGTCCGCGGCGGCGGCGCCGGAGCTGTCGCCGCAGGCGACCGTGCCACGGCCCGCGGCCCCGTCGGTCGTCGTCGAAACCGTCTGAACGCCGTCCTCATCCAGGGGAGTTCCCATGCCCTCCAGCCCGTCGCGGCCCACCCCGACCCGCCCCCACACCTGGCGCCCGGCCGGCCGCCCCGGCCGCTGACCCGGCGGCCGAGGAGAGCGTCGCTGCGCCAGGCGTGTGATGAGAGGCACGGCGGCCGGCTCCGACGGGAAGGCTGGTGCGGTGAGCAGCGGTCTCCGCAGCCGGCGGTCTCTTCGTGGCGCCACGGCGCTGCGCGGCGGCCGTGCCCGGCGTCCCGGCCCGTATCTGGTCTTCGGCTTCCTGTACTGGCTGGTGATGTCGCTGGCGTACTGGGCGGCGCCGCTGTGCTGCGACGCGGGGCTGCACGCGGCGGTGGTCGAGCGGCTGCGGGTGGATCTGTGGCATCCGCGGCATCCCCTGGCGGATCTGCCGGGTGCGGGCAGCCCGTACTACTCGCCGTACGCGGTGGCGCAGGGCGTGTTCGCGCGGCTGACGGGGCTGGGTGGCTGGGAGGTCGTGCGACTGGCCGGGCCACTGAACCTGTTGGTGCTGCTGACCGGCCTCGGCCGTCTGGTGCGAATGCTGACGCCTCGGCCGTGGGCACCGGTACTGGCACTGCCGGTCCTGCTGATGACCGGGGATCTCGGCTCCCCGGCGGCCTTCGCGGTCGGGCTGACCCTGTGGGCCTGGGCGCTGACAGGGGCGCGGGCACGCAATGTCGGGGCGCTTCGGTATGTGGGCCCGAGCGGGCTGCCGGGGATCGCCGGGTACGTGGGGCCGGGCGTGCTGTACGGGGCGGTCCTGCTGATCGATCCGGTCACCGCGGTGGGGGCGGCCGCGGGGGCCGTCGCCTTTGTCGCGGGGTGGCAGCGGGGGTGGGGGCGGGCCGTCGGGGTGCGCTGGGCGGTGACGGTCGGTGTGGCGGTGCTGGTCGCCGCGGGGTGGCCGTACTTCGACCTGGCCGCGCCGGAGCGGGTGCCGGTTCCCTGGCGGTTGTGGCCGGCGCTGGTGGGGCTGCCGGCGCTGTGGTCGCGAGGGCGGCGGGATCCGCTGACGCTGATGCTCGTCCTCGGCTGCCCGGTGGCGGCGTGCGGGTACGGCGGGATCGCCGGGCTCGTGGCGCTGGTGTGCGCGGCGGCCGTGGAACTGGCGGCGCCTCGGCCGTGGGGTGCCCGGCGGAGGGTGTACGCCGGGGTCGTGGCCGCGGTGGCCTGCCTCGGGCTTCTCACGGTGCCGAGGCCGGCGGCGCCGCCGACGTACGAGTGGGCGGCGCGGCACATCGGACGCGGTGAGGTGGTCCTCACGGCCGACCGCCACGCCGCCCTGGCGCTCGCGGGGTTCGGGGCGAATCTCGTTCCGCCCGGCCCTGTGACGAAGGGCCACGAGCCGGACGTACGGGCCTATCTCGCCCCGGCGTCGACCCGCGCCGACCGTGCCGCCGTGGTCCGGCGCCACCAGGTGCGCTGGCTGCTGCTGACGCGGCAGGACCGGGTGCCCGGGGAGGCGGTGGTGGTGGCGTGGAGCGCGCGTACGGGGGAGGTGCTGGCGCGGGTCGTCGGGCCGGTGCCGGCTCCGGTGACTACTCGATGACGAGCTCGACCTCGATGTTGCCGCGGGTGGCGTTGGAGTAGGGGCAGACCTGGTGGGCGGCCTCGACGAGCTTGCGGCCGGTCGTCTCGTCCAGGGTGTCGGGCAGCTCGACGCGGAGGACGACGGCGAGACCGAAGCCCTCGCCTTCCTTGCCTATGGAGACCTCGGCGGTCACCGCGGCGTCGCTGACGTCGACCTTGGCCTGGCGGCCGACGAGACCGAGGGCGCTGCCGAAACAGGCGGCGTAGCCGGCGGCGAACAGCTGCTCCGGGTTGGTGCCCTGACCGTTGCCGCCCAGCGCGGCCGGCGGGGCCAGCTGGAGGTCGATCTGACCGTCGTTGCTGACGGCGCGACCGTCGCGGCCGTGGGTGGCGGTGGCGACAGCGGTGTAGAGCGCGTCCATGGGTTCCATCCCTCTCAAAACGTGGTGCCGGGGGGGGTGGCCGGCCCGTTCTCTGCGGTCCGGGCCGTCTCACGACCACAAGTAGAGCACACAATTAAGTTGTGCACAACTAAATGGCGGACAAGCGCTACCCTGGAGGCATGAGCACGCCTCCGCCCACCACTGACTGGCTCCGCCTCGACCAGCAGATCTGCTTCTCCCTGAACGCCGCCTCGCGCGCCTTCGGCGGCGTCTACCGCGTGATCCTCAAGGATCTCGGGCTCACATATCCGCAGTACCTGGTGATGCTGGTGCTGTGGGAGCACGGCGACCTGCCCGTCAAGAAGCTCGGCGAGCACCTCCGCCTCGACTCCGGCACGCTCTCCCCGCTGCTCAAGCGGCTGGAGTCGGCCGGGCTGGTACGCCGCGAGCGCAGCGCCCGCGACGAGCGTTCCGTGGAGGTCCGGCTCACCGAGGAGGGCGTCGCCCTGCGCGAGCGTGCGCTGGAGGTGCCGCGCCGGATCGTCGCGGCGACCACCTTCGACGTGGACGAGATCCGCGAGCTGCGGGCACGGCTGGACGAGCTGACCACGGCGCTGGACTCGGCGCAGCTGGAGGAGAACTCCTGACGCCTCCGCCGTAGCGGCGGAGGGTCACACCGCCACGGTCGCACTCCCTCTGCGGCGTGGATTCCCGCCCCGCGCCCACGAATGAACCCGGCGCGGCTTCCCACCGTCTTCCGGATCGAGCGCTGACCACCCCCTGATCCCGGAACACGACCACCATGGACCCTCACGCCCCCCATGCCTGTGCCGTCGTGACCGGCTACGACGACGCCCCGCGCGTGCGGGCCACCGTGCGCTCCGTGCTCGCCCAGGGGCCCGGCGTCCGCGAGGTCCTCGTTGTCGACGACGGCTCGACGGACGGCGGCGCGGAACTGCTGGCCCGCCTCGCTTCGATCGACCCACGGGTGCGCGTGCTGCGGCGCCGGGTGCACAGCGGCGGCCGCGGCAGCCCGCGCAACACCGGGCTGGACCGGGTGACTTCGCCGTACGTGATGTTCCTGGACGGTGGTGACGCGCTGCTGCCCGGCGCGGTGGCCGCGCTGCTGGGGGCGCGCGCGGAGGTCGCGAGCGGGTTGTGCGCGCGTCCCGCGCAGCGCCCGCTCCTGGTGCACGACACGGCCTGCGGCAACAAGCTCTACCGCACCGACTTCCTGCACGACCACGGCATCCGCTTCCCCGAGGGCCGCTTCGCCCACGAGAACATCGTCTTCCACGCGCGCGTGCTGGCCGCGAACCCGGACATCGCGCTCGTGCCGCAGCGGGTGTACCGCCCCGCCCCGCAGGCCCCCGCCGACGGAGCGCTCACGGAGGCCTACCGGCTGGCGTACGACATCCTGCTGGCCGCCGGACGGGAGGAGCTGGCGCGGGCGGTGCGCGGCGGGCACGGGGCGGCGGAACCGGTACCTCACGTGGTGTCCCGCTCACGGGGAGTTGTCGCGGTTGTCCGCAGTGGGCTCCGGCGCCTGATTGACTGAAGCCGGTGTCCGACCGCGCACCACACGCACATCTCGCTCCATCTGACGAGGGGACGGCCGTACATGACCTGGCTGATCACCGGCGGCGCCGGCTACATCGGGGCGCACGTCGTACGCGCGATGACCGAGGCGGGCGAGCGCGCGGTGGTGTACGACGACCTGTCCACGGGGATCGCCGAGCGCGTCCCGGACGGGGTGCCGCTGGTCGTGGGCTCCACCCTGGACGCGGAGCGCGTGGCGCGCACCCTCGCGGACCACGCCGTCACCGGGGTCGTGCATCTGGCGGCGAAGAAGCAGGTGGGCGAGTCGGTCGATCTGCCGCTGCACTACTACCGGGAGAACGTCGAGGGCCTGCGCGTCCTGCTGGAGCAGGTGACCGGGGGCGGGGTGTCGGGAGCGTCCAGGGTGACCTCCTTCGTCTTCTCGTCCTCGGCCGCGGTGTACGGCATGCCGGACGTGGAGCTGGTCACGGAGGAGACGCCGTGCGTGCCCATGTCGCCCTACGGCGAGACGAAACTGGCCGGCGAGTGGCTGGTCCGCGCGACGGGCCGGGCGACGGGCCTGGCCACGGCGTCCCTGCGCTACTTCAACGTGGCGGGCGCGGCCACCCCGCGCCTCGCGGACACGGGTGTCTTCAACCTGATCCCCATGGTCTTCGAGAAGCTGACGGAGAACGCGCCCCCACGCATCTTCGGCGACGACTACGCCACGCCGGACGGCACCTGCGTCCGCGACTACATCCACGTGCTCGACCTGGCCGACGCCCACGTCGCCACGGCCCGCGCCCTCCGCTCCTCCCCCGGCCGTGACCTCACCCTCAACGTCGGCCGCGGCGAGGGCGTATCGGTCCGCGAAATGATCGACCACATCAACGCCGTCACGGGCTACGACCGCCCCCCGACGGTCACCCCCCGCCGCCCCGGCGACCCGTGCCGAGTCGTCGCCTCCGCCGACCGCATCACCGCGGAGCTCGGTTGGAAGGCCAAGCACGACATCCAGGACATGATCACCTCGGCCTGGGAGGGCTGGGTACGACTGCACCCGGAGGCGGCTCGGGGGTAAGGGGTACAGCCCGCCCCGGACAGGCCCTAGCCTGCCCCGATGACCGACCTCACCTCGCGCGCCCTGGGCGCCGTCATCGGTTCCGCCGTCGGCGACGCCCTGGGCGCCCCCTTCGAGTTCGGCCCCGAGGGCGCGTTCTCCGCCCGCTTTCCCCATCCGGGGCACGGCGGCGAGATGTGCGGGGGCGGCGGCTGGGACCCGGGCGAGGCGACCGACGACACGCAGATGGCGGTACTGGTCGCCGAGTCACTGCTGGAGCACGGCGGCCTCGAACTCCCGGACGTCTTCCGCCGGTTCCGGCGCTGGGCCGCCGCGGACCCCAAGGACATCGGCCTGCAGACGGAGGCCGTCCTGAGCAGCGGCGACCCCTGGGACCTGGCCGCCGCCCTGCACTTCCAGACCAGCCAACGGGCCGCAGGAAACGGCGCGTTGATGCGGGCGGCGCCCTCCGCGGTCTTCTTCGCGCCCCAGGGACGTGAGCCCACCATGGACGCCGCCCGCCGCCTCTCCGCCCTCACCCACGGCGACCGTGCGGCCTGGGAAGGCACCGCGATCCTCCATGAGCTGATCCGCGCAGCCCTCACCGGCGCCGACCCGCTCGCCGCCCTCCCCGCCGCCCTCGCCGCGGTACACCCCGACCACCGGCAGCGGTACGCCACCGTCCTCGCCCCCGACTGGCACCCCGACCGGGCGACGGAGTTCAACGGTGCCGTCTGGCCCTGCCTCGGCTCCGCCGTCTGGGCCCTGCGCACCACCTCCTCGTACGAGGAGGCCGTACGCGCAGCGATCGACCTCGGTGGCGACACGGACACCGTCGCCGCGGTCACCGGCGGCCTGGCGGGGGCAGTGCACGGCGTCGACGCCATTCCCGCCCGCTGGACGCAGGCACTGCGTGTCCCGCTCCCCGGCTTCGGCGAACGGGTCCTGCGCGCACCGGAGTTGGCGTACCTCGCGCGTCAACTGCTCGGCTGAAGGCCCACGATCGGCGCCCACTCCCGAACCGACCGCACCTCGACGCCGGGTGTGCGCCGGTAGTACGGGTCCTCATCCATGACCTCGTCCAACTCCGCCCGCTCCAGGGCGAACACGAGCAGCGCCCCCGCGTCGTCGGCCCACGGCCCCGCCGCGAGCAGCTTGCCCTCGGCGTGCAGACGGGTGAGCGCGGCACGATGGGCGGGGCGGGCGGCGAGGCGTTCGGGGGCGGGGGTGAAGGCGAGTTCCACGACGAGCACGACGGTTCCTTCCTACGGCCATGGCGTACCTGGCGTACGACGACGAACCCGAGGCTAGGCTCGGCCCGCGTCCGGCGCTGTATCGGCCGATACAGACGGCAGGGGGTGGGGCGCCATGGACGGACACGGGCACGGGCACGGGTACGGCTGGCGGCGGCTGCGGGACGTGCCGCTGTTCGGGCCACTGGCGGACAGCGACCTGCGCCGTCTGTGGGACGCCTCCGTCCCGCGCCGCTACGACAGCGGTGAGATCCTGCGCGCCGAGGGCGCCCCCGCCGATCACCTGCTCGTCCTGCTGGCGGGCCGCGCGGCGGCCGACGCGACCACCGCGGGCGGGCGCGTGGTGCGGTTCGGGACGTGGCGGGCGCCGTGCGCGCTGGACAAGGTGGCGCTGCTGGACGGCGCCGGTCACACGGCGACGTTCACCGCGCTCGCCCCGTGCGCCGTACGGGCGGTACCGCGGGCCCGCTTCACCGCGCTGCTGGACGACTCCGCCGCGGTCCGCGCCCATGTGTTCCGCCTCCTGGCGGCCCAGACCCGCGCCCAGCAGCACCGGCTGACGGACACCGCGACACTGCCGTGCGAGGCGCGGCTCGCGGCCTGGCTGCTGGACGCCTCGGCCGACGGCATCGGCTCCCCCGTACCCCTGCCCGGCGGACAGCGTGAACTCGCCGACCTGCTGGGCGTCACCCGCGTCACGGTCAACCGGGCCCTGTCCCGGCTCCGCCGCGACGGACTGATCCGGCCCGCCGACGGACGTATCGAGGTGCTCGCCCCGGAACTCCTCGCCCTGCGCGCGGCACCGGACAGCCGGCGGCACGACGCGGACTGAGCCCGGCCGCCCCGCTACAGCGCCTTGAGCGCCGCGGCCGTCCCGCGCGCCAGCGCGTCCAGATAGCCCTTCGGCAGCTTCGGACTCCGGATCACCACGGACCGCCAGTACAGCGGCCCGGAGATCAGATCGAGCGCCAGCTCGTCATCGAGCCCCACCCGGACCTCGCCCCGCTGCTCCGCCGCCACGAGGATCTTGCTGGCGACACCCTCCTGCCCGTCCCGCAGCGCCTTCTGCACCGCTTCGGCGATCTCGGGGTTACGGGCCGCCTCGGCCTGGAGGTCCGGGAGGATCTGCGAGGCGATGGGGTGGCGCAGCGCACGGGACGTCACCTCGTACAGCAGCCGCAGATCACTCTCCAGCGCACCGGTGTCCGGCGCGGGCAGCCCCTGCACGGCGAGGGCCGACACCACGTCGAGGACAAGGTGCAGCTTGGAGCGCCAGCGCCGGTAGACCGCGGTCTTGCCGACACCCGCCCGGCGCGCGATCCCCTCGATGGACATCCGCGCGTAGCCGACGGCCGCGAGCTCCTCGAAGACGGCCGCCCGGATGGCCTCCGTCACATCCTCCCGGAGCACGGCGGCTCCGGCGGGAGCCCGGCGGCGCGGACGGGTCTGCGGCTCGTCGGCGTTCGTCGTCATGCGGACCAGCATAGGGCGTTACGACGATACGGTCCCGTCCCCACGCAAGACGTGACGACGAAACGGTTGCGTTCCGACGCCGACTCGGCCTACGCTCACGTTGCGACGATACGGTCCCGTCCCGACGTAAGAGAACGTGAAGAGAAGCGTAAGGAAACGTCGGGTGCCGGACACACCCCCAACCGAAAGCAGCGGATGTGAGCCAGGTCCTCCACACACCGCCTCCGACGACGGCGACCCTCCCCCCGCCCGCCGAAGGAGACCTCGCGGCCCTCGCCGCCCGCCACGGCCTCTCCGTCAGCGGTGCCCGTCCGACCCTGTCCGAGTACATCCGCCAGCTGTGGGCCCGGCGCCACTTCATCACCGCGTTCTCGACCGCCAAGCTCACCGCCCAGTACAGCCAGGCGAAGCTCGGCCAGGTCTGGCAGGTGATGAACCCGCTGCTCAACGCGGCGGTGTACTTCTTCATCTTCGGCGTGCTGCTGGGCACCAAGAAGGGCGTGCCGGACTACATCCCGTTCCTGGTGACGGGCGTGTTCATCTGGACGTTCACCCAGAGCTCGATCCTCGCGGGCACCCGCGCCATCTCCGGCAACCTCGGCCTGGTCCGCGCCCTGCACTTCCCGCGGGCCGCGCTGCCGATCTCGTTCTGCCTCCAGCAGCTCCAGCAACTGCTGTTCTCGATGGCCGCCCTGGTCGTGATCCTGCTCTGCTTCGGCGTACCGGTCTCGGCGTCCTGGCTGCTGGCGATCCCGGCGCTGGTGCTGCAGTTCACCTTCAACGCCGGCGTCTCGATGGTCATGGCCCGGCTCGGCGCCAAGACCCCGGACATCGCCCAGCTGATGCCGTTCGTGCTGCGCACGTGGATGTACGTCTCCGGCGTGATGTGGAGCATCGACCACCTGCTCAGCAAGCACAACGACCTGCCGTCCTGGGTCGGCCCGGTCCTCCAGGCCAACCCGGCCGCGGTCTACATCGACCTGATGCGCTACGCCCTGATCGACAGCTTCCACTCCAGCCAGCTGCCGCACCACGTGTGGGCGATCGCCACGGGCTGGGCCCTGCTCGCCGGCGTCGGCGGCTTCATCTACTTCTGGAAGGCTGAGGAGACGTACGGCCGTGGCTGAGAACCTCGAGAACACCGCAACCCCGACCGACCTGATCCCCACCGTCGTCGCCGACAACGTCGACATCGTCTACCGCGTCAACGGCACCGGCGCCGGACGCGGCTCCGCGACCGCCGCCCTCAACCGCATCCTGCGCCGCGAGAAGACCGAACGGGCGTCAGGCGTACGCAAGGTGCACGCGGTGAAGAAGGTCTCCTTCGTCGCCTACCGCGGTGAGGCGATCGGCCTGATCGGTACCAACGGTTCCGGCAAGTCGACCCTGCTCAAGGCGGTGGCCGGTCTGCTGCCGGTGGAGAGCGGCGCCATCTACACCGACGGCCAGCCCTCCCTCCTCGGCGTGAACGCGGCCCTGATGGGCGACCTGACCGGCGAGCGCAACGTCTACCTCGGCGGCCTCGCGATGGGCATGTCCCGCGAGCAGGTCAAGGAGCGCTACCAGGAGATCGTCGACTTCTCCGGCATCAACGAGAAGGGCGACTTCATCACCCTGCCCATGCGCACGTACTCCTCCGGCATGGGCGCCCGCCTCCGCTTCTCCATCGCCGCCGCCAAGGACCACGACGTCCTCCTCATCGACGAGGCCCTCGCCACCGGCGACCGCTCCTTCCAGAAGCGCTCCGAGCAGCGCATCCGCGAGCTGCGCAAGCACGCCGGCACGGTGTTCCTGGTCAGCCACAACAACAAGTCGATCCGCGACACCTGCGACCGCGTGCTGTGGCTGGAACGCGGCGAACTGCGCATGGACGGCCCGACCGAGGACGTCCTGAAGGAGTACGAGGCCTTCACCGGCGACAGGACGACGAAGCCGAAGCCCAAGCCGAAGCCCAAGGTCGCCGTCTAGCGCACCTCGTGCTGGAACACCCACGTCCGGTAGACCAGGAACCGGAAGGCGGAGGCCAGCACGATCGACGTGGCCTTCACGGCGTTCGACGCGAGCGGACCGTGAAGGCCGAGGCCGTGATAGCCGACGTAGAAGAGGCCGCTCTCCATCGCCACGCCGATGGCGCTGAAGACGAAGAACAGCACGACCTGCTGACGTGTGCGCGCATCCCGGTCGCGATAGGTGAAGAAGCGGAAGCCGAGGTAGTTCGTGCCCATGGCGACGAGGCTGGCCAGCACCGTCGCCACCATCGCCCGCCGGCCGAGACCGTGCAGCAGCACGTTGAAGACGAGGAAGTTCACCACGACACCGCTGCCTCCGACGACCCCGAAGTTCACCACTTCACGGACGATCCGTCGGACCCGCTCGAGCGGCACGGCGGGAGCGGCCACTCGCTCCTCGGAGAGGTTCACAGTCACCGCACAAGGCTTAGCCGCCCTGGGTAAGCCGCCCGCCGGATTTTCCCTAAGCCAGACCAAAAGCCGGGCCAAGAAAGAGGCGCCCCGAGCCATGACGGCCCGGGGCGCCCCTCTCGTCGTATCGCCTACGAATGCGTCCGCAGCAGCGTCCGCATGGTCCGCATCGCCACCGACAGGTTGGCGAGGTCGAACGCCTCCGAGCCCTGGATCTCCTCCAGGGTCGAGCGCGCCCGGCCCAGGATCGCCGCGTTCTTCTCCTCCCACGCCTTGAAGCGCTGCTCGGGAGTCGAGGTGCCGTTGCCCACCGCGAGCACATCGGCGGTCAGCGCCGCGTGGGCCGCGTAGAGGTCCTCGCGGATGGAGGCGCGGGCCATGGACTGCCAGCGGTCGGCGCGCGGCAGCTCGATGATGCGGTCCATGAGCTGGGTGATCCGCAGCCGGTCGCCGAGGTCGTAGAAGACCTCCGCGACATCCAGCGGCTCCCGGCCCATGCGGTCGGCCACCGAGACGATGTCGAGCGTCGGGAAGGCGGAGGAGAACCCGGCCACGCGCGTGGCGAGTTCGTCCGGGACGCCGGCGCCGGTCAGCTCGTCGTAGATCTGCTGGTACCACTCCAGATCCGCGCCCCGCAGCAGCTTCGGCAGCTGGGACCAGACCTGCTCGACGCGCTCGGAGAAGAACTCGACGGTCTCGGCGAGCTGCAGCGGCTGCGGCCGGTTGTTGAGCAGCCAGCGCGTGCCGCGCTCGACGAGCCGGCGCGAGTGCAGCCGGATCCGGGTCTGCACGGCGGCCTCGACCTGGTTGTCGAGCGCCTCCACCCCGTCCCACACCACGGCCGAGCGGAAGATCGCGCGGGCCGCGGTCTGCGCCCGGACGATCTCCTCCAGCGAGGCACCGGTCTCCTCGCGCAGCCGGTGCAGATAGGTCGTACCGCCCGTGTTGACCGTGTCGTTGACCAGCACCGTCGTGATGATCTCGCGGCGCAGCGGGTGGCTGTCGATGTGCTCGGCGAACTTCTCGCGCAGCGCGCTCGGGAAGTACGCGTCGAGGAGACCGCGCAGATACGGATCGTCCGGGAGCGAGGTGTGCAGCAGCTCGTCGGAGACCGTGATCTTGGTGTACGCCAGGAGGACGGCCGTCTCCGGGCCGGTCAGGCCCTGTGCGGCGCCCAGGCGTTCACGGATCTGGCGGTCGGTGGGCAGGAACTCCAGGGCCCGGTCCAGCAGACCCGCGCGCACCAGGTGGCGCAGGTAGCGCTGCTGGGCGTGGAGCATGTCCTTGGACTGCGCCAGCGCGTTGGCGATGGCCGTGTTCTGCGCGTAGTTGTTGCGCAGCACCAGCCGGCCGACCTCGTCGGTCATCTCGGCGAGCTGCTTGTTGCGCTGCTTGACGGTCATGTCGCCGTCCGCGACCAGGCCGTTGAGCAGGATCTTGATGTTCACCTCGTGGTCGGAGGTGTCCACGCCCGCGCTGTTGTCGATGGCGTCGGTGTTGATCTTCCCGCCGGTGAGCGAGAACTCGATCCGGCCGAGCTGGGTGAGCCCCAGGTTGCCGCCCTCGCCGACGACCTTGACCCGCAGGTCGGCGCCGTCGACACGGATCGGGTCGTTGGCCTTGTCGCCGACGTCGGCGTGGGTCTCGGTGGAGGCCTTGACGTACGTGCCGATGCCGCCGTTCCACAGCAGGTCCACCGGCGCCTTGAGGATGGCCTTCATCAGGTCGGCCGGCGTCATCTTGGCGACCTTGCCCTCGATCCCGAGGGCCTCGCGGATGTGCGCGTTGACCGGGATGGCCTTGGCGCTACGGGGGTACACGCCGCCACCGGTCGAGATGAGCTCGGAGTCGTAGTCGGCCCAGCTGGAGCGCGGCAGCTCGAAGACGCGGCGGCGCTCGGCGTAGGAGGTGGCCGCGTCCGGCTTCGGGTCGATGAAGATGTGCCGGTGGTCGAAGGCGGCGACCAGGCGGATGTGCTCGCTGAGCAGCATGCCGTTGCCGAACACGTCACCGGACATGTCGCCGATGCCGACGACCGTGAAGTCCTCGGCCTGCGTGTTCACATCCAGTTCCTGGAAGTGCCGCTTGACGGACTCCCAGGCACCGCGCGCGGTGATGCCCATGCCCTTGTGGTCGTAGCCCGCGGAGCCGCCGGAGGCGAAGGCGTCGCCGAGCCAGAAGTTGTACGACTCGGCGACCCCGTTGGCGATGTCCGAGAAGGTCGCGGTGCCCTTGTCCGCGGCGACCACGAGGTAGGTGTCGTCCTCGTCGTGCCGGACGACGTCGGCGGGCGGCACGACCTCGCCGGCCACCATGTTGTCGGTGATGTCGAGCAGCGCCGAGATGAACGTCTTGTAGCTGGCGATGCCCTCGGCCAGCCACGCGTCCCGGTCCACGCCCGGGTCGGGCAGCTGCTTGGCGACGAAGCCGCCCTTGGCGCCGACCGGCACGATGACGGTGTTCTTGACCATCTGCGCCTTGACCAGGCCGAGGATCTCGGTCCGGAAGTCCTCACGCCGGTCGGACCAGCGCAGACCGCCGCGAGCGACCTTGCCGAACCTGAGGTGCACGCCCTCGACGCGCGGCGAGTAGACCCAGATCTCGAACGCCGGGCGCGGCGCCGGCAGGTCCGGGATCATCTGCGGGTCGAACTTCATGGACACGTACTCGTGCGGCTTGCCGCCGAGCGCCTCCTGGAAGAAGTTCGTGCGCAGGGTCGCCTTGATGACGGTCAGGAAGGAGCGCAGGATCCGGTCCTCGTCGAGCGAGGCGACCTGGTCGAGAGCCGCGTCGACCTCTTCGAGGAGGGCGTCCACGATCTCGTGCCCGGCGCGCTGCCGGTCCGGCGACATCCGCGCCTCGAACAGGGAGACGAGCAGTCGGGTGGTGTGGACGTTGTTGCGGAGGGTGTCCTCCATGTAGTCCTGCGAGAAGGTGGAGCCCGCCTGCCGCAGGTACTTGGCGTACGCCCGCAGCACCGTCGCCTGCCGCCAGTTCAGCCCGGCGCTCAGTACAAGGGCGTTGAAGCCGTCGTTCTCCGCCAGGCCGGTCCAGGTCGCCGCGAAGGCCTCCTGGAAGCGCTCGCGGCCGTCGTCGCCCAGGTAGTCCCCGGCGCCGTTCTGCGACTTGGGCATGCGCAGCCCGAAGTCGTAGATCCAGGCGACGCTGCGGTCCGAGCAGCGCAGTTCGTAGGGCCGCTCGTCGATGACCTCGACGCCGAGCCGGTTGAGGACCGGCAGTACGGCGGACAGGGTGATCGCGGCACCCTTGCGGTAGATCTTGAAGCGGCGCTCCTCGGGGGCGGCGCCGACCGGCTCGTACAGGCTCAGCGCGAAGTTGTTCTCCTCGGTGAGCTTCTCCAGGTGGACGAGGTCGGCGACCGCGGAGCGCGAGGTGTGGTCGGCCTTGTAGCCCTCGGGGAAGGCGTTGCCGTACCGGCGCAGCAGCTCGGCGGCGCGCTCCTCGCCGAGTTCGGCGTTGAGGGCCTCGGCGAATCCGTCGGCCCACGACCGCGCGGCCTCGACCAGCCGCGCCTCGATGCGCTCCTTGTCGAGGTCGGAGAGCTGCGGCAGCTCGGTGCCCTGCGGGACCCGGACCACGAAGTGCAGCCGGGACAGGATCGACTCGGTGTTCCAGGCCGTGAAGTCGACGCTGGTGCCGCCGAGCTCCTCCTTCAGGATGTCGATGATCCTGAGGCGCACCCCGGTCGTGTACCGGTCGCGCGGCAGGTAGACGAGGGCGGAGTAGTAGCGCCCGTACTCGTCCTGGCGCAGGTAGAGCCGCAGCCGCCGCCGCTCCTGGAGGTACAGCACGGAGGTGACGATCGACTGGAGCTCGTCGGGCGGGGTCTGGAAGAGCTCGTCGCGCGGGTAGGTCTCCAGGATCTGGAGCAGGTCGCGCCCGTCGTGGCTGTTGGGCGAGAAGCCCGCGCGCTGGAGCACCTCGTCGACCTTGCGGCGGATGACGGGGACCCGGCGGACGGACTCGGTGTAGGCGGCGGAGGAGAAGAGCCCGAGGAAGCGGCGCTCACCGACGACATTGCCCTCGGCGTCGAACTTCTTCACACCGATGTAGTCCAGGTACGACGGCCGGTGCACGGTCGCCCGGCTGTTGGCCTTGGTCAGCACCAGGAGCTTGTGCTCGCGCGCCTTGGCACGGGCGTCGGCGGGCAGCCGCTCGAAGGAGGGGCTGACGGGGTGGCTCTCGTCCTCGGCGTGATGCGGGTCGGAGCGCAGGATGCCGAGGCCGGTGCCCGGCACGGCGACGAGGGAGTCGTCCTCGCGGAGCTGGTACTCGCGGTAGCCGAGGAAGGTGAAGTGATCGGCGGCCAGCCAGCGCAGCAGCTCGCGGGCCTCCTCGATCTCCTGCTCACGCAGGTCGGAGGCGACGGGCTCGGCGGGCAGCTCCTCGGCCATCCGCAGCGCCGCCTCCCGCATCTTCTCCCAGTCCTCGACGGTCTCGCGGACGTCCGACAGGACGCGCAGCAGATCGGCGGTGATCTGCTTCAGGTCCGCGCGGTCGGTCTCGCGGTCGATCTCGACGTGGATCCAGGACTCGGTGTGCGCGTCGTGCGGAAGCTCGCCGCTGGGGCGCTGTGCGAGCACCTCGATGAGCTTGCCGGTGACGTCCCGCCGGACGACGACCTGCGGGTGGATGACGACATGGATGCCGCGCCCCTGCCGGGTCAGCTCATTGGTGACGGAGTCGACGAGGAAGGGCATGTCGTCGGTGACGACCTCGACGATCGAATGTGTGCACGCCCATCCGTTCTCTTCCACGGTGGGCGTCAGGACCCGCACACTGGCGGTGCCCTGCGGCCGGTTCTCGGCCAGCCGATAGTGCGAGTAAGCGGCTCCGAAGACATCGATCGGGTCACGACCGGTGAGATCCTCCGGGGCGGTGTGCAGGTAGTAGCGCTGGAGGAACGCGAGCACGGTCTCCCGGTCAGGGGTGCTCCCGTCCGTCGTCCCGGTCGGTAGGTGCCCCCCGACCGGGCTGTTCTCAGCTACCCGGGCGGCCCTCTCGAGCAGCTCGGCCTTGGCTTCGTCCAGCTTGGTCTGCATTGTCCTCTGGCTCCTGTCGCGCGCCGTTGCGTGACGTTGAAGGAAGTACGGTCTCTTCCCTTGCGACGTGACGCCGTGACGCGGGGTGTCCGGTCTGCTCCGACGCTATGCCGCAAGGTGAGATGAGCGGGGGGTTATCAGCCATTCTTGGCACGCCCGACGGATGTGACGCTGCTCTCTGCGACGCCGTTCCAGGGGATGTGCGCGGCGCCCCGGGGGCCCATGTGCCCCCGCCCCGCCCGCGAAGACCAGCGACCGCCGCCCGGTCACGGATGTGGTCCGTGCTCTCCGGGCGCAGGGCAGGGGCAACGATGCCCCCGCGAGCTATCGCGCTGATCACGCCACTAAGGCTATCGCTCCTTACAGGGGGCCCGTCATGAGCCGTATGTGTACAAAACCGGGGGTCGAACTTTGACGTTCTGCACAGGGGCAGGGAGCGGCACACCATGCGGTGGTCGTCATCGACCGGCCCCCTTGGCAAGGGCCTGTTCCGGATGCACATTGCCGACATGACAGCCAAAATCCTGATCGTCACCGGCGACGCAGCGGAGTCACTGGAGGTCCTGTACCCCTACCAGCGCCTCCGCGAAGAGGGCTACGACGTCCATATCGCGGCCCCCACCCGCAAGAAGCTCCGGTTCGTGGTCCACGACTTCGAACCCGGCTTCGACACCTACACCGAGAAGCCCGGCTACACCTGGCCCGCCGACCTCGCCTTCGCCGAGGTCGACCCCGGTCAGTACGCCGCGATCGTCATCCCCGGCGGCCGCGCCCCCGAGTACCTGCGCAACGACCCCGAACTCCGCAAGATCCTCAAGTCCTTCTTCGACGCGGACAAGCCGGTCGCCCAGATCTGCCACGGTCCCCTGCTCACCGCCGCGATCGACGGCCTCCGCGGCCGCCGCGTCACGGCCTACCCCGCCCTGGAACTCGACATGCAGGCGGCCGGGGCCACCTTCCAGGACGCCGAGGCGGTCGTGGACGGCACGCTGGTCTCCGCCCGGGCCTGGCCGGACCACTCCCGCTGGATGCGCGAGTTCCTGACGATCCTGCGGGCGAAGGCGCCGGTGACGTGAGAGGCATGCCGGTGAGGTAGTCGTCCGGCGGCGGCTGGGTGGAGGCCGGTCGCGCGGATCCCACCGACCCACGCACCGCCACTGCTCAGCCCTCGCCCCCGCGCCCGGGAACCTGACGAGCCGGCCCCTCCGCTACGCCGCGAGCCGCTCCGCCTCCACAACCGCTTCCGCCAGGGTGTCCACCACAGGCACCCCGACCTCCTCCAGGCTGGCCCGGCTGTGCGAACCCCCCGTGTACAGCACGGCCCGCGCCCCCACATGCCGCGCCGCCACCGCGTCGTCGGCCGCGTCCCCGATCACCACGGTCCGCGCAGGGTCCACTCCCACCGCCCCCGTCAGTGCCGCGAGGTGTCGTGTCATGTGCTCGGCCTTGCTGCCCCCGGAGGGCCCGGTCCGTCCGTCGACGCGTATGAAGTGCGCCTCGATCCCGAACCCCCGGACCAGCGGAAGCAGTTCCTCGTGCCCGTACATGCTGAGGATCGACTGGCTGCGCCCCGCCGACCGCCACCCCTCGAGCAGCTCGGCCGCACCCACCGTGAGCCCGCAGCCGACCCGATGCTCGGTGTAGTACCGATGGAAGGTCTCGTCCATGACGACCCACTCGGCATCGGTCGGCAGCCGTCCCAACAGCCGCTCGTAGAACTTCGGCACCGGCACGCAGTACAGCGCCCGATACCGCTCCATCGTGATCGGCGCGAGTCCCAGCTCGGCGAACGCCGCGTTCGTCGCCCCGATGATCGCGTCATTGTCGTGGAACAGCGTCCCGTTCCAGTCCCACACAATGTGCGCGCCCGTTTGCTTCCCCATGTCAAAAAAATGTACCCGCCGCCACTGACAATCAAGTGACCAGCAGGTCACAGAGGCACGGCCGGCCCCTCAGTTCCCCAGCCCGACCAGGTTCGGGATCTCCTGCGTGGCGAACCAGAGCAGTTCGTGGTCGCCGGCTCCGTCCACGACGAACTGCGCGTCGTCGTCCCCGCCGTCCGCCGCCGCGAGCGCCTGCGCGGCCGCGGTGACGTCCGTCTCGGCGTCACTCGCGTCGACGTGCACGGCTGCCGCCTTGGCCAGCGGCACGGTCCGGTCGACCCGCACCTCGCCCAGCGCGGCCGGGTCGAGCCCTCGGTCGGGGTCGGAGGCCGCCGCGCCGTCGGGCACGTCGACGGCGACCACGACCCGGCGCCGCGCCGCCTCGGGGTCGGCCACCAGCAGCCGCAGCGAGGCGAGCGCGGCCCGGTTCAGCGCCGCGTACTCCAGCTCCTCGATGTCGTCGGAGAGGTACCACTCGCGCAACGCGGGCGTCACGGCGTAGGCGACGAGCGGTCCGGACCCCAGCTCGCCCGTCTTGTACGCCTCGGCGAGACCGGAGAGGGTCAGGGGGACGTAGACGCGCATGGGCTGCCGCTTTCGTGGTCGGAGGGCGGGGTCTGAATGCTCCGCAGGGGCCTCGGTGAGGGCCTTCAGGATACGTGCGGGCGTCCCCTTTCGAGTCCCTGCCCCTGCGTCCGGAGGCGTCCACCCCGGTCCGGGAACTCACCCGGTGCGCCCCCGCGGTCATGGCCTTCAGCCCGCCTCGCTCACTCGGATAAGTGAACATCCCGGCCGCTCGACCCGGCCCCCGGCTTCCTTGCCGCTGCCACCCGCGGCCCCGTACAAGATCCCCAAGACAAAAGTTACCGCCCGGTACAACTCCGGGCTCACCGAACGGGGACCCCATGAACAAGGTCATGACCAGGGCACAGAACCGTCCGGGCACCCGCCCCCCGGGCCGCCGTGACGCACGCCGCCCGGGCACCACCCCGCCCCGCACCCCGACCGGCGGCACGCTCCGCACCGCCGCGGACGACAGCCGCCCGCCGGGCTCACGGACCGGCACCGGCCCGCGCACCGCCCCCGCAGACAACCGTCCGCCGACGACTCGCCCAGAGGCCCGCGAAAGGCCCCTCGTCGCCCCTGTCGTCCCCTCCCAGTCGCCTCGCAGGCCCATCCCCCAGCCCCGCCCCACCGACCTCTTCGCCGACCTCCTCCTCGCGGTCCTCAGCGGCCGGCGCCCCGTCCACTCGATGCTCCGGCACACCATCGGCCAGGCCTACGACGAACTCGCCGTGCTCGCCGAACGCGGCCCCCTCCGCACCCACGGCACCCGCCCCGTCGTCCGTGACATCGGCTACTACGTCCCCCGCGACGGCGCGGTCGAGGCCTTCGCCCGCATCGGCGCCGGCGACCAGCTCCGCGCCATGGCCTTCCGCCTGGAACAGGGCCGGGACCGCCGCTGGCGCTGCGCAGCGGTGGAACTGGGCGGCCCCAGGGGCAGCCGCACGGACGACGCCTGACACCAGGAGCCCTCGCAGGGCGGACCCGCACGGGCGGTGCGGGTGCCCCCGCGCACTCACACACCCGTAGACGAACGCCGAAGGGCCGGGCCACCCCAGGTGACCCGGCCCTTCACACCGCTACAACGTCGCGGACGCCGTCACTTCTTGCGACGCCGCCCACGCGACTGCTTGCGCCGCTCCGCCCGCGTCAGGCCATCCGCCTCGGACCGCACCGGCTCTTCGTCGTCGGCGAACTCGCCCTCGACGACACCACCCTCGCCGTCCACGGTCGGCGCGGAGAAGTGCAGATCCCGACGCTGCGGAGCGTCGAGGCCCTTGGCACGGATCTCCGGACGCGCACCCGCCTGCGCCGGCACCGAGTCCTGCTTGTCGAGCGACGGCTTGTCGTCCTCGACCGGGACCTCCTCGACCTGCTGCTCGACCTGGACCTCCAGGTTGAACAGGTAGCCGACGGACTCCTCCTTGATGCCCTCCATCATGGCGGTGAACATGTCGAAGCCCTCGCGCTGGTACTCGACCAGCGGGTCCTTCTGCGCCATCGCGCGCAGGCCGATGCCCTCCTGGAGGTAGTCCATCTCGTAGAGGTGCTCGCGCCACTTGCGGTCCAGGACCGACAGCACGACCCGGCGCTCCAGCTCACGCATGATCTCGGAGCCGAGCTGCGCCTCGCGCCCCTCGTACTGGTCGTGGATGTCGTCCTTGATGGACTCGGAGATGAAGTCGGCGGTCAGCCCGGCCCGGTCGCCGGCCGCGTCCTCCAGCTCCTCGACGGTGATCTTCACCGGGTAGAGCTGCTTGAACGCGCCCCACAGCCGGTCGAGGTCCCAGTCCTCCGCGAAGCCCTCGGCGGTCTCCGCGCCGATGTACGCGTCGATCGTGTCGTTCATGAAGTGCTGCACCTGCTCGTGCAGGTCCTCGCCCTCCAGGACGCGGCGCCGCTCGCCGTAGATGACCTCGCGCTGGCGGTTGAGGACCTCGTCGTACTTCAGGACGTTCTTACGCGTCTCGAAGTTCTGCTGCTCGACCTGCGACTGGGCGGACGCGATCGCGCGCGTCACCATCTTGTTCTCGATCGGCACGTCGTCCGGGACGTTCGCCATCGACATCACGCGCTCGACCATCTGGGCCTTGAACAGACGCATCAGGTCGTCGCCGAGCGACAGGTAGAAGCGGGACTCACCCGGGTCGCCCTGACGGCCGGAACGACCGCGCAGCTGGTTGTCGATACGACGCGACTCGTGCCGCTCGGTACCGAGGACGTAGAGCCCGCCGAGGTCCTTGACCTCCTCGAACTCCGCCTTGACCGCCTGCTCGGCACGCTCCAGGGCGGCGGGCAGTGCCTGCGCCCACTCCTCGATGTGCTCCTCGGGGTCGAGGCCGCGCTGGCGCAGCTCGGCCTCGGCGAGGTCCTCGGGGTTGCCGCCGAGCTTGATGTCGGTACCGCGGCCGGCCATGTTGGTGGCCACGGTCACGGCACCCTTGCGGCCGGCCTGGGCGACGATCGTCGCCTCCCGGTCGTGCTGCTTGGCGTTCAGCACCTCGTGCTGGACTCCGCGCTTGCTGAGCTGCTGGGAGAGGTACTCGGACTTCTCGACCGACGTCGTACCGACGAGGATCGGCTGGCCCTTCTCGTGCTTCTCGACGATGTCGTCGACGACCGCCTCGAACTTCGCGACCTCGGTGCGGTAGATCAGGTCCGACTGGTCCTTGCGGACCATGGGCCGGTTGGTCGGGATCGGGACGACGCCGAGCTTGTAGATCTGGTGGAACTCGGCGGCCTCGGTCATCGCCGTACCGGTCATGCCGCAGAGGCCGGGCTGTTCCTTGTCGTTGTGGTCGTGACGCTTGTAGAGGCGGAAGAAATTCTGGAGGGTGATCGTGGCGAGCGTCTGGTTCTCGTCCTTGATGTCCACCCCTTCCTTCGCCTCGATCGCCTGGTGCATGCCCTCGTTGTAGCGGCGGCCGGCGAGGATACGGCCGGTGTGCTCGTCGACGATCATGACTTCGCCGTCCATGACGACGTAGTCCTTGTCCTTCTTGAAGAGCTCCTTCGCCTTGATGGCGTTGTTCAGGTAGCCCACCAGAGGGGTGTTCACCGACTCGTAGAGGTTGTCGATGCCCAGCCAGTCCTCGACCTTGGCGACACCGGGCTCGTGGATGGCGACCGTGCGCTTCTTCTCGTCGACCTCGTAGTCGCCGGTCTCCTCGATGCCCTTGAGCTGGTTGCCGGCCTCGCCCCTCTTCAGGCGCGTGACCAGCTTGGCGAAGTCGCCGTACCACTTGGTGGCCTGGTCGGCCGGGCCGGAGATGATCAGCGGCGTACGGGCCTCGTCGACCAGGATGGAGTCGACCTCGTCGACGATCGCGAAGTTGTGGCCGCGCTGGACGAGCTCGTCCTTGGACCACGCCATGTTGTCGCGCAGGTAGTCGAAGCCGAACTCGTTGTTCGTGCCGTACGTGATGTCGCACGCGTACTGCTCACGGCGCTGGGCGGGCGTCATGTTGGCGAGGATGCAACCGACGTCCAGGCCCAGGAACTTGTGGACGCGGCCCATCATCTCGGAGTCGCGCTCGGCCAGATAGTCGTTGACCGTGATCAGGTGGACGCCCTTGCCGGACAGCGCGTTCAGATACGCGGGCAGGGTGCCGACGAGGGTCTTGCCCTCGCCGGTCTTCATCTCGGCCACGTAGCCGAGGTGGAGGGCGGCGCCACCCATGATCTGCACGTCGTAATGACGCTGACCGAGCGCGCGCTTGGCACCCTCGCGCACGGTGGCGAACGCCTCGGGCAGCAGGTCGTCCAGCGTCTCACCATCGATGTACCGCTGCTTGTACTCATCAGTGAGGGCCCGCAGCTCGGCGTCGGAGAGGTCGACGAAGTCCTCTTCGATGGAGTTGACCTGGTCCGCGATGCGGTGCAGCTTGCGCAGGATCTTGCCTTCGCCTGCACGCATGATCTTCGAGAGGACGGACACGGGGGTAAGTCTCCTTGCCGGTCGGGCCTGGGACGGTCGGTTTCCATTTGACTTGACTGAGCAACGGCCATCGTATGCGAGGACCCGGCCACGCCGGGAGCCTGCCGAGGACGCCGACCGTCCGCTGCTTCAAATCTCCGTCAAAGGGGACAACGGACGCAGGTTGCGGATGGTGCCGCGCTCCCCCGACGATTTGCGCGAAGTGTGATCACCCGCTCACACAGAGCAAAAAGATGGCGTCCGTGCCCGCATCCCGAGCAGAATCGGCCGATGGAACCCGTCACGCTCACCACCGGCCGCCTGGTTCTGCGCACCGTCGGTCCCGACGACACCGACGACGTGTACGTCGCCGCCCAGGACCCCGAGATGCAGCGCTGGCTCTCCCAGTTCCCCTCGCCGTATCTCCACGAGCACGCGCAGGCCTTCACGGAACAGTTCGCCCCCGACGGCTGGGCCAACGACTCCATGTTCACCTTCGGCGTCTTCCTTCCCTCCGGCGAACTCGTCGGCATGCTCGGCATCACCATGCGCTCCCTCGGCGTCGCCGAAATCGGCTTCTGGGCCACGAAGGAACACCGCGGCAACGGCTACATCACCGAGGCCACCACCACAACCGCCCGCTGGGCCTTCACAGCCCTCTCCGTCGACCGCATCGAATGGCGCGCGGAAGTAGGCAACACCCCCTCCCGCGCGGTGGCGGAACGCGCCGGCTTCACCCTCGAAGGCACCCTCCGCTCAGCGGTCAACAACAAGGGCGTACGACGAGACTGCTGGGTCGGTTCCCTGCTGCCCTCGGACCTGGGTCTGCCGTCGACGGCGCCCTATCTGCCGGCACACACACCTTCCACCTCCTGACAGGCCCCGTGCTTTCAGCCCGTCCGGCGTTCGAGGACGAGGCCCCTTCAGCGACGAAGCGGGCGTCTGAGGGCGCAGCCCCTCAGGGTCGGGAGCGCACTCCCCGAAGAACCCCCAGGTCACCTCCCACTGTCAGTCCCACCTCCTATCGTGCGGAAGCATGACGACCCCGCGCCCCACCGCAGCGCTCTCCGCAGACGAGGCCCGCCGCATCGCCCTCCACGCCCAGGGCTTCCTCGGCACCCCCAACCGCAAGGCCGGCGTCCGCGGCACCCTCCGCCACCTCGGCGCGGTCCAACTCGACACCATCTCGGTCCTGGCCCGCTCCCACGAACTCATCCCGTACGCCCGACTGGGAGCCGTAGGCCGCAAAACGGTCGAGGACGCCTATTGGACGGACACACACGCCTTCGAGTACTGGTCCCACGCCGCCTGCATCCTCCCCATCGAGGAATGGCCCCACTTCGCCTTCCGCCGCCGCGCCTACCGCAGCCGCCCGCACTGGAATCACACCCTCCCGGACGGCACCTACGACCAGGTCATCAAGCAACTCCGTGCCGAAGGCCCCCTCACCGCCACGGAGTTGGGCGGCGCGAAGAAGACCAGCGAGTGGTGGGACTGGTCCGGCACGAAGGTCGCCGTGGAGCGCGCGCTGATGTACGGCGAGGTGGTCTGCGTGGAGCGCCGTGGCTGGAAGCGCGTGTACGACCTGGCAGAACGCGCCGTCCCAGCGGCCCTGCTGCACGACGACCTGGACGACACCGAGTGCCTGCGCACCCTCGTCCGCCTCGCCGGCCAGTCCCTCGGAGTCGGCACCCGCGCGGACATCGCCGACTACCACCGCCTCAAGGGCGACCAGGTCGACGCGGTGATCGACGACTCGGGCCTGGTCCCGGTCACCGTCGAAGGCTGGTCCAAGCCGGCCTGGGCAGACCCCGCGGCCCTGGAGACACCCCCGCGCGGCCGCCACCGTACGACCCTCCTGTCGCCCTTCGACTCCCTGATCTGGGAGCGCGCGCGCACGGAGCGGATCTTCGGCTTCACCCACCGCCTGGAGGCCTACGTCCCCAAGCCGAAGCGGGTGTACGGCTACTTCGCGATGCCGGTCCTGGCCGGCGGCCGTCTCGTCGGCCGTGTGGACCCGGCGCGCGAGGGCCGCACCCTCGTCGCCAGGCAGGTCACCCTGGACGGCCCGAAGGCGGTCCCGGCGGTGGCCCAGGCGCTGGTCGAGGCGGCGAGCTGGGTGGACTGCACGGACGTACGCGTCGAAAGAGTGGACGCGCCGGAACTCCGCGAGCCCCTGACCAGTGAACTCACCCGAGCACTGGCTTGACGGAACCGCCGGGCCTCAACGGACCTCAGCGGATCTCGAGGATCTTCTCCCGCATCGCATAGACGACGGCCTCCATCCTGGAGTGCAGCTGCAGCTTCTCCAGGATGTTGCGCACATGGTTCTTCACGGTGTTCTCGGAGATGAACAACTCCTTGGCGATATCGCGGTTGTTCATACCCGTGGCGACGAGTTTGAGAACCTCCAGCTCCCGGTCCGTCAGCCGCGGCGCGGGCACAAGTCGGCGTTCATCCGTCCGCTGGATCATCGATTTGAACTCGGTGAGCAGTTTCGACGCCATGGACGGGCTGATCTGCGACTGCCCGTCGGCCACCGCACGAATGGCGGTGGCCACCTCGTCCGTGGAGATCTCCTTGAGGAGATAACCGGTCGCGCCCGCCTTGATCGCCTCGTAGAGGTCGGCTTCCTCATCACTGATCGTCAACATGATGATCTTGGCGCTGGGTGCCACCTCCTTGATGGAGGTGCACGCCTCGATACCACCCCGCTTGGGCATCCGAACGTCCATCAGGACGATGTCGGGCAGCAGATCGGCGGCCTTGTCGACGGCCTCGGCGCCGTCGCCCGCCTCGCCCACGACCTGGATGTCCTCCTCGGCCGCGAGCACGATCTCGAGTCCCCGCCGGAAGAGGGCATGGTCGTCGACGACCAGGACACGGATGGGCTCCTTGCGTGGTGAGCCCGTGTCCGATCCCATGCCGACGACGCCGTCGCCGGCGTCCCCGTCATGCATCGGTCCGAAGCTGTCCGCCATCGTTCCTCCCCCTGAAGGCTGTGGCTGGTCATGTGCCATCGCCAACCCAAGGCAACGACCCACCGGTTGGGCCGATGCGGCCATGATTTCATGCCCGGACGACACTGCGGTGACAGAGCCGGGCGCGAAGTGGTCGCACGCCGGTGCCCCTGGGGGCGCACACGCGCTCCAGGGGCACCGCTCAGCCGTCAGCCGGGCGTGTCAGCCACCCAGCGTGCCGCCGGCCGCGGGAGGCTGCGCCTGGGCGACCATCGGGTCCGTGCTGAGGTGGATGACGCCGTAGTCGTAGGCGTGCCGCCGGTAGACGACACTCGGTTCCTTGGTCTCGGAGTCGACGAACAGATAGAAGTCGTGCCCGACCAGCTCCATCTCGTAAAGAGCCTGGTCAAGGGTCATCGGGGAGGCGACGTGGGTCTTCTCGCGGACGATGAGGGGGCCTTCGCCCTTCACTTCCAGCGAGCCGATCTTCTTGGTGGGTACGCCGTCCGGCTCCTGCTCATGGACCGGGCTGCCGTTCCCGTTGAGCGTCGCCGCGCCCGGGACGTGGTCGGGGACCTCGGCCGCCGTGAGCCGGCGTGAGCCGCGACGGGAGTAACGCTTGTCGTGCTGCTTGCGCAGCCGGGCGTCGAGCTTTTCCGCCGCCAGGTCGAGCGCCGCGTACGGATCACTTGCCGCCGCCTCCGCCCGGATGACCGGACCGCGGGAGCGGAGCGTGATCTCCACTCGGTCACAGCGGTCGGCCTGTCGGGGGTTCGGCTCCTTGGACACCTCGACGTCGAGGCTGATCACCTTGCCGTCGAGCTTCTGGATCTTCTCCAGCTTCAGCTTCTCGGCCACGTGCTTGCGGAACCGCTCGGGCACCTCGGTCTTGCGGCCCTTGACGACGATGTCCACGCAGAACTCCGTTCCCGGATCACTCCGCGCCACTGGCGGAGCATCTCCCTTTTGCACCAGGTCCCGGTGAGCCCCGGAACCTCGGACTCGGTGACGTCCACCTCCTCCCCCGTGGGCAAGATCTCCACTCCACCGGGACGGGTGATTGTGAAAAACCCGCGGCACGGCAATCGGATATGAGAGGTGTGGCCTGCGCCTTTCCTCACAACCGAACATATCTCGCCCGGACGGATGTCGTCACCCTCTACCGCGGCGTACCTCCGTTCAGGTGAATTGGTCCTCTCATTACCTGCAACGATGCAAGTTCGCAGTCAGTTCCGGTTTATTTCGAAAGAACCTGGCGACGCCGCGACCACAGCCGCGCAGATGACGTCACCGGCACGGTAGGTCCGCACCATTCCGGGCCCACCGCCCATGTCTGCCTCCGCCAATCGATTCCTCCGTCCCCCTGTGCCTTCCCGAGCAGCCGCGCCGTACACAGCCGTTACGGCTGAGCCGTACGCGACCGAGCCGCCCTCACGCCCCCGCGCAACCTCCTCCGCAGCCACAGCCGTAGCTGCCCGCACGGCACGCGCCGCCTCCGTCAGGGACGCACCCGTCGTCATCAGATCGTCGACGAGCACGACCGGACCATCGAGAAGCAACCGCCCACCACCGGGAACGACCTCGAGCGCACCCGCGAGATTCTCCAGCCGCTCCTGCGAATCGAGCCCCGCCTGATCAGCCACGGCACGCCGCTGCCGCAACACCCCGACCACCCGCGCCGCGACCCCACCACGCCGCAGCTCCCCCGCCGCCGCAAGCGCGATCCGCCGCGCCGGATCATGCCCCCGAGCCCCCACCACCCGCCGCGCGGACGGCACAGGAACAAGCAGCACGACCCCGTCGTCCGCTCCTGAACCGCTGACTCCCGCTACCGGCGCAAACCCGGAACCGTCTCCCGCCGACCCCGCCCCAGGCCCCACAGCAGCCCCAGCAAACCCCGCAGCACCATCCACAGGCGGCCCCGCCCCGACACCCACCGCTCCCCGACCACCGACCCCCGCAGAACCGCCACCACACCCAGCCCCGGCCCCCGCCGAACCGCCACCACGCTCCGTGCCCGTGCCCCCACTCGCGCCTACGCGCACGCCCACGCTCGGCAAACCACCACCACGCCCCTCGGCGGCACTCAGGGAACCTCGACCACCCGCCCCCGCCAAACCACCACCACGCCCCGCGCCGGCACTCAAGGAACCTCGACCACCCGCCCCCACCCGGCCGCCTCCACGCCCCATCAAGGCACCCTCCGACCCCCAGCCGGCACCTGCCCCGGGATCGCCCGTCCGCCCCTCCACGGGCTCCACCAGACCCCGGCCCTCGGCCCCCGCAGCACGTCCGGCCCACCCAGCTCCCACGGCCCCCCGACCACCACCCCGTGTCAGGCCTCCGAACGCGCCACCGGCCACCACAGGCCCCTGCCCGGGACACCCCGGCCCATCGACACGACGCCCCCGCTCAGCCCCCTCAGAGCCCCGCCCAGGCCCCGCAGAACCCCACCCAGCCCTCGTCGGTCCCGCGCCAGGCCCCGTCACCGCACCGCAGGCCCCCGCCGCACCCCCGGTCCACGCCTCCCGCAGTCCCGCCCGCACAGCCTCCGCCAGAGCCGCGCCCAGCGGTGCCGCCAAGGTCAGTGCGCCACGTTCCTTGTGCGCCAGCAGCACCGCCCGCACCTCGTCGGCGTACCGCGCAGCCGCATGCACCGCCGGCAGCCCCGCCGGCTCAGGCTCCGGTCGCACCCGGCACGGCACGGTCCCGCTCAGGGCGGCACGGCACTCCGGACAGAGCACCGTGCGAGCCCTCCCGCAGCCACCGCACTCGGCCGGCAGCACCAGATCGGTCAGGTCCTGCCACCACCCCCGCATGCCCACCACTGTGCCAACGCCCGCGGCGCCCGACCACCCCTGTGGACAACCCCCTGTGGACAACTCCCCGCACCGCTCGTGACCCGGTCCGAAACCGCCCACCGCACCGACCGGGCCTCATCGACCCCCGCCGCTCCTACCCGGGATAGACCGGCGCCGTCCCGTCCTTCACCACCTGCTGCCACTTCGCCCCGGACAGCAGCCGGACGATGCCGTCCTCCTCCGAGTACGCCATCAACGGCAGCTGCTCGTCCTCGGACGAAGCCAGGGCCTTCACGCCCGTCAGCGCGGCAGGCGCCGACCCCACCGGAGTGGAGCCGTCGACCTGGACGTACGCCATCTGCTGCACGCCACCGTCCTCGCGCCCCACCACCACGAGCCGGCTGTCCCCAGCCCAAGACATGGCGGTGACCTCCACCAACTGCGGTGCCACCGAGCGAGGTTCGACGACCGCGATGGGCTTCTGCCCGCTCGCCTTGTCACCCCGCTCGATCCGCCCGACGTAGAGGGACTTCTTGCCGCCCTTCTCCACGATGAGCGCGATCCGCACTCCGTCGGCGGCCATCCGCACCGCGTCGATGCGTCCGTCGAGCCCCGTGGTGTCGACCTCGATGGGCTCGCCCGCACCCTTCTTCAGAAGAAGGAGCCGAGGGTGGTCGGGATCGCGGTCGGCCACCCACAGGTCGCCCTCGCCGTCCCAACTGGGCGTGGTGAGACGGTCGTTCTGGGTCTTGCCGTCGCTGTGCAGGACCGGCTCGCCGAGCGAGGCCCCCGACACCAGCGACCCGACGTACAGGTCTCTGCCGTCGAGGGACACCCCGGCCGCCTTGCGCTCGTCCCGGGACACCGCGGCCGACCGCAGCTCCTTCTCGCCCTCACCGAGCGCACCCGGCACCGCCGCGAAGGACTCCGGGTTGACACTCGCGCTCGCCAGTCTGACGAGGCGGTGCTTGTTGTCGATGAAGTACTGGTAGCCGTCCTTCGTGACCTCGTGCTTCACCGCGTTCTCGGCGTCGCTCTCGTCGAGGGGGTCGCACAGCTGTGTGCCGTCGGAACGCTGCAGTTCGACCGAGCTCACCCCGGTGGGGGTCAGGTCCCGCAGCGTGAACAGGAGCTGGGCGGCCATCTCGCGGCACTTCTTCGAACCGACCCGGTCCGCCTTGGCATTCAGCGGCACCGTCAGCCGGTTCTGGTCGTCGGGCGTCAGCTGCGTGACGTCCTTCTTCAGCGCCGTACCGGTGGGGAAGCTCGACCTGACGACCGGGTTCAGCCAGCGAGAGGGCCCGGCGAGCAGCAGACTCACGGTCTGCGTCATCGGGTCGACCTTCTTGCGCACATAGACGGGGTCGGCGACGGCCACCGGCTGACCGTCCGACTCGGTCGAGGAGTTCGAGGCGAAGTAGTACCTGTTGACCGACGTGTAGTTACGCAGGAAGTCCGACTTGCCCATGACCACGCCAAGCGGCGGCGAGTCGATGCGCCACTGCTTGGACTTCTTCTCACGCACGAGGTGCAGCGTCTTGTCGTACTGGCCGTCGGCGGGCGAGTACACCTGCTGTCCGTCGACGGTGGCGACCTTCTCGCCGGTCAGCGAGAACACGGCGTCGGACGAGTCCTTCCCGCCGCTCGAAAGCTTCTCGGACGAGTCCGGCCCGTCCGCGAGCACCGTGAGCGACGCCTCGGGCTTCCACGTGCGCGCGACGTTGGCGGTCAGATACTTTCGCGCCGTCTCAAAATCGGAGTCATCGCTGGTCAGCGCTTCGAGAAAGCCGTCCACGATCTCCGGCGCCTCGGCGTTCTCACGGGGCGGCAGTGCGTAGACCCGTACCTGCGGGTCCTGGCGCGGCGTGGACTCCACCCCGCGCAGATCCCCGCTGTCCGGCATCGAGGCGCACCCCGCCAGCAGTACGGCGCCGCAGGCGACCGACACCACCGTGCGCACCGGCCCCCGCCGGCCGCCCCCCACGCGGTCAGCGCCCACGACTTGCCTCCCCTTGCTTGTTCCGGTCCTCAGGACCGACGTTCCGGGCATCCGAGGACTGCGAGTCCGCGACGCCCGTGTCGTCCGCCTGCCTCGCTCCCCCGGTGGGCCGCGGGACCACGCGCGCGCCGTTGCCGGGCAGCGCCGTCGGATCCGCGGTGGGGGCGGCGGACATCCTCGGCGCGAGCGGCGCCGGCTCGCTCGATGTCTGCACCGGCACGGTGGCGCGCTTCTCCCCGTCCCCCGCGCGCGGCAAGCCGGCGTCATTAAGTCCACGATTACGGCGCGAGTCCTTGGGCTCCAGCGGTATCGGCGAGCCCCGCAACGGCTCGTCCGCCGTCCTGGGCAGCGTCAGCCGGAACTGCGAGCCACCACCCGGCTCACCCCACGCCTGCAGCCAGCCGCCGTGCAGCCGCGCGTCCTCCAGGGCGATGGACAACCCCAGACCCGTACCACCGGTGGTACGCGCGCGTGCCGGGTCGGCCCGCCAGAAGCGGCTGAAGACCCGGGTCGCCTCACCGGGCTTGAGCCCTACGCCGTAGTCGCGCACCGCGACCGCGACCGCCCCGCCCGCCGAGGCCAGCTTGACCACGACATCCTTGCCCTCGCCATGCTCCACGGCGTTGACCACGAGATTGCGCAGCACCCGCTCCACACGCCGGGCGTCGGCCTCGGCGACCACGGGCTGCTGGTCTCCCAGGACCCGTATCCGCGTGCCCTTGCGCTCGGCGAGCGGCGCGGCCCCACTGACGACCCGCTGCACGACCACCCGCAGATCGATCGGCTCCGCCTCCAGCGCCGCCGCCCCCGCGTCGAACCGGCTGATCTCCAACAGGTCGGCGAGCAGCGACTCGAACCGGTCCAACTGGTCGGCGAGCAGCTCCGCCGACCGCGCGGTCACCGGATCGAAGTCCTCCCGCGCGTCATGGATGACGTCAGCGGCCATACGTACGGTCGTCAGCGGCGTCCGCAGCTCGTGCGACACGTCGGACACGAACCGCCGCTGCATCCGCGACAGGTCCTCCAGCTGCTGGATCTTCAACTGAAGGTTCTGCGCCATCTTGTTGAAGGCCTCACCGAGCCGGGCGATGTCGTCCTCACCGGTGACCTTCATACGTTCCTGCAGACGCCCCGCGGACAGCCGCTCGGCGATCCCGGCCGCCATCCGCACCGGCGTGACGACCTGACGCACCACCAGCCAGGCGATGGCCCCGAGGAGTACGACGACGAAGAGCCCGGCCGTCGCCAGCGTCCCCTTGACCAGGCTCAGCGACTTCTCCTCCTGGGTGAGCGGGAAGAGGTAGTAGAGCTGGTACGGCTCGTTGTTCGGGTCGTTGACCTGCTTGCCGATGATCAGCGCGGGCTGCGACTCCTGACCGTCGGTGTACACGATCCGGGTGTAGCTCTGGGCCGGGAGCAGGCTGCTGTCGACGCGGTCCCTCAGGTCCTGGGGCACGCTCGTCGTCGGAAAGACGTTGCCGGAGGCACGCGGACCGCGCCCACCGCTGTCTCCACCCGCAGGCAGCGTGACGACGTCGAAGGCGCCCTGGCCACCACTGGAGAGGGACTCCACGAGGTCGCCCATCCACTGGCTGACGTTCTGGTTGGCGCGCCCGTCCGCGCCCGCGGCGTCCTCGCCGCCCGCGCTCACCGCCGCGTCGGCCTTCTGCTTCGCCACCGAGAAACCACCCGTGGCCTGGCTCTGCGACGCCTTCACCTTGGCGTCGAGCAACCCGTTGCGCACCTGTCCGATGACGACGAAGCCGAGCAGCAGCACCACGCCCAGCGACATCAGCAGCGTGGTGACGACGACCTTGAGCTGGATGTTGCGCCGCCACAGCCGCATGACGGGCAGCAGCGGCCGACGCACCCAGCGCATGAACAGCCTCAGGACCGGGCTACCCTGGACTCCGCCCTGCAGCAGCCCGCCCTCGAAGAAACGTCCCCAGCGGGAGCCCGACGTCTTCCGGCCGACAGGCCGCTCCGCACGGGCCCCGGTCCGCCCGGGCGACGAAGCGGCACTGTCTCCGGACATGTCAGCTGGGTCCTGCCTTGTATCCCACACCACGAACGGTCACCACGATCTCGGGCCGCTCCGGGTCCTTCTCGACCTTGGAGCGCAGCCGCTGCACATGCACGTTGACCAGACGGGTGTCAGCGGCATGCCGGTAACCCCACACCTGCTCGAGCAGCACCTCACGGGTGAACACCTGCCACGGCTTGCGCGCCAGCGCGACCAGCAGGTCGAACTCCAGCGGCGTCAGCGCGATCGACTGCCCGTCCCGCTTCACGGAGTGACCGGCCACGTCGATGACGAGGTCGCCGATGGAGAGCTGCTCGGGTGCCGGCTCCTCCGACCTCCGCAGCCGCGCCCGGATACGGGCGACGAGCTCCTTCGGCTTGAACGGCTTCACGATGTAGTCATCGGCACCCGACTCCAGGCCCACGACGACATCGACGGTGTCGCTCTTCGCCGTGAGCATCACGATCGGCACCCCGGACTCCGCCCTGATCAGGCGGCACACCTCGATGCCGTCCCGACCGGGCAGCATCAGGTCCAGGAGCACCAGGTCGGGTTTGGTCTCACGGAATGCGGCCAGCGCCTTGTCGCCGTCGGCTACGAAAGACGGCTCAAAACCTTCACCACGCAGCACAATGCCGAGCATCTCGGCCAGTGCGGTGTCGTCGTCGACGACAAGGACTCGTCCCTTCATAAACGCCATCATCCCATTCTCATAACAGTGACAGAGGCGCTGGTGAGCAGGGTCACTGGCCCGTGACGATAGTCGTACCAGGTCATCACTGTCTGCCCCCGTCCGGCGACGTCGATGTCAGTAACGGCTGTCAGCCACCCAGCGTAGGCGCACCTTCACCCCATGGTCGGCCCTACGGCTTTCGGCCGGGCATCGCCCGCCATCGGAGCGCTAGCCGATCGTCACCTCACGCGACCTGGCGCACAGCTCCTCCAGCGCCTCGGCCGTCACCGGCGAGACAACGCCCTCCTCCGTGACGATCGCCGTGACCAGCTCGGGCGGCGTCACATCGAACGCCGGGTTGTACGCCTGGGTCCCCAGCGGCGCCACCGGCATCCCACCCCCCGCTCCCGTCACCGGCACCTGCGGCGCGGCGACCTCGGTCACCTCGAACCCGGGACGCTGCTCGACCTCGATGGACGCCCCGTCCGGCGTGTCCGGATCCACCGTCGTCACCGGCGCCACCACGATGAACGGCACATGGTGATACCGCGCGAGCACCGCGAGCGGATAGCTCCCCACCTTGTTCGCCACCGACCCGTCGGCCGCGATCCGGTCCGCCCCGATCAGCACCGCGTCCACCTCACCCGCCGCGAACAGCGACCCCGCCGCGTTGTCGGTGAGCAGGGTGTACGCCATCCCGCTGCGCGCCGCCTCGTACGCCGTCAGCCGAGCACCCTGCAGCAACGGACGCGTCTCGTCCACCCACAGGCGCCTCAACCGCCCCACCCGATGCGCCGCGAGCGCGACCGCGAACGCCGTCCCCTCGCCACCCGACACCAGCGAACCGGTGTTGCAGTGCGTGAGGATCCGATGCCCACCGCCGGGCAACAACTCGTCAAGCAGCACCAGCCCGCGCTCCGCCATCCGAGCACTGGCCTCGGCGTCCTCCCGGTGCAACGCCCGCGCCGCGACCAGCGCCGCCACCGCGGCCTGCCCCGCGTCTCCGCTCCTGGCGAGCTCGGCCCGATACGCGGTCTGCGCCCGCCGCACGCCGACAGAGAGGTTCACCGCGGTGGGCCGGGCACCCGCGAGCCCGGTAGCGGCCTCGTCCACGTCGAAGCCGCGCGCGGCGGCGAGCGCGACGCCGTACGCCCCCGCGATGCCGAGCACCGGCGCCCCGCGCACGGCGAGCGAACGGATCGCCTCCACCAGCGCGGGCGCGTCCGTACAGACCAGCTCGACCTCCTCGGCCGGCAGCCTCGTCTGGTCCAGAAGGACCACGACGGGACCTTCGGGTGGCTCTTCCCAGCGGATCGTCGGTATCTCGGTCGGCCTGCTGTCCTCGCCGGATTGCGCGTACTGATCAGCCATGCGGTCAGTCTGCCCCGTATCCGGCGGACAATTGAAGGTGTGCAGCCGATACCGTGCCCGGTCCCCCGACGACCACCCCATGGCACGATGGCTGCCAACCTGCCACCGCGACCGCGGACGGGCACCGTGAAGGAGCGACGATGAAAGACACTCCGGGCTGGGCCTCGCCCGGATCTGCCCCGTCCGACGGGCAGGAGCCCGGTGCGTCCGGCCCTGCCGAGCCCGCAGACCGTCCCGACCCCTCGAACCAGCCCGGCACTGAACCGCAGGGCCCCGGCTCGAAGTGGTCCAAGGAGCAGCCGCCACCCGCCCAGTGGTCCGCACCGACCGGACCGGCGAACCCCGGCCAGACCCCGCCGCCCCCACCGCCCGGCCCGGGCTGGGGCGCCCGTCCCCCGGCCGGCCCCGGCGGACCCGGTGCCGGCCAAGGCGGACATGGCGGGTACGGCGGCTGGGGGAGCGGCTGGGGCGGCCCCCCGCCGGCGGCCAAACCCGGTGTGATCCCGCTGCGCCCGCTCGGCGTGGGCGAGATCCTCGACGGCGCGGTCTCCACCATGCGCACCTACTGGCGCACGGTCCTGGGCATCTCCCTGACCGTGGCGGTCGTCACGCAGATCGTCGTCATCCTCCTCGAGGGCCTGGTCCTCAACGACGCCAGCACCGCGGCTCTCGACGACCCCAGTGCCAGCGTCGACGAACTGACCCGCGCCCTGGGCGACGCCATGCTCAGCACCGGTGTCGTCTTCCTGATCTCGCTGATCGGCACGATCGTGGCGACCGCCCTGCTCACGACGGTCACCAGCCGCGCGGTCCTCGGCAAATCGGTGACCACCGGCGAGGCCTGGCGCGACGCCCGGCCTCAGGTGCCCAAGCTCTTCGGCCTGATCTTCCTGCTGATCCTCATCGCCGTCGCCGTCGCCGCCGTCGGTGCCCTGCCGGGCATCCTCGCCGTCGTCGCGGGAGCCGGCGACGCGGGAGCAGCCCTCGCCGTCCTCGGCAGCCTCGCCACCGGCGTCGTCGCCCTGTGGCTGATGGTCCGCTTCTCCCTCGCCTCGCCCGCGCTGATGCTGGAGAAGCAGAGCATCCTCAAGTCGCTGAGCCGCTCCGCGAAGCTGGTCCGCGGCTCCTGGTGGCGCGTCTTCGGCATCCAGCTGCTCGCCACGCTCATCGCCAACATCGTCGCCTCGATCGTCGTCCTCCCCTTCGCCTTCATCGCCTCCGCCCTGGACGGCGAGGGCTTCACCGGCCTCGTGAACAGCGGAAGCGATCTCGGCTGGACGTACCTCATCGTCAGCGGCATCGGCTCGGTGATCGGCGCCATGATCACCTTCCCGATCACCGCGGGCGTCACCGTGCTCCTCTACATCGACCAGCGCATCCGCCGCGAGGCCCTCGACCTCGAACTCTCCCGCGCGGCCGGCATCCAGGACTCCGGCTCCGGCACACCCGGCCCCACGCCCGGAGGCTGATGCGGTGAGCCTGACGGGGGGAGTTCTGGCATCGCTGCCGGCGATGCCGAGCGCAGTCGTGCGCGCCGGCGACACCTTCGTGCTGTCACTGTCGCGCTCCGACGGCGAACCGCCGATCACCGTCCCGCGTGATCCCGCGCGCGAGGCGGCGCGACGCGAGCTGTCCAAGCGCCTGTACCACGAGAACGACCCCAGCTGGTTCCAGCGTGCCCTCGACGCCTTCTGGGACTGGGTCGGCAAACTGTTCGACACAGCCGCGACCGCGACCCCCGGCGGCGCGCTCGGCCTGGTCGTCATCATCCTGGCCGTCCTCGCGGTCCTCGGCGCCCTGTGGTGGCGCCTCGGCACCCCTCGCCGCGAACCCGCCTCCTCCGCCGCCCTGTTCGACGACCGCCCCCGCAGCGCCGCCGAACACCGCGCGGCCGCCGAGGCACACGCCGCCCAGGGCCACTGGAACCAGGCCGTCCAGGAACGCATGCGGGCCATCGTCCGCTCCCTGGAGGAACGCGCCCTCCTCGACATCCGCCCCGGCCGCACCGCCGACGAGGCCGCCGCGGAAGCCGCCCGCGCCCTGCCCTCCCGCGCCGACCGGCTGCACACCGCCGCCCGCGACTTCGACGACGTCACATACGGCGGCCGCAGGGCGAGCCAGCAGTCGTACCAACGCATCGCCGAACTCGACCGCGACCTGGAACGCACCAAGCCCCAGCTCGCGAGCAGCACCCACAGCGCGGCCCCCAACACCCGCCAGGGAGCCGCCGAATGACCACCGGGGCCACCCTCCAGCCCACCCCGGCCTCGCCCACCGCACGCCAGGTATGGACCCGCACACGAGGCATCGCTCTCGCCCTCGTCGCCCTCCTGGCGGCGGCCGTCACGATCGCCGTGATGCGCTCCGACGCCCGGCACGGCGACCTCGACCCGCGCTCCGCCGACCCCTACGGCAGCCGCGCCGTCGCCGAACTCCTCGCCGACCGGGGGGTGTCCACGCGCGTGGTCGCCACCCTGGACGAGGCACGCGCCGCCACCGGCCCGGACACCACCCTCCTGGTCGCCCTCCCCGACCTGCTGACGCACCGTCAACAGACCCGTCTGCACTCCACGACCGCCGAATCCGGCGGCCGCACCCTCCTCGTCGCCCCCGGCAGCGCCTCCGTCGAACGGCTCGCCCCCGACGTCACGGCAGACCCCGCCACCAGCGCCGACTCCATGCTCGAACCCGACTGCGACCTGCCCGCCGCCCGGCGCGCGGGCTCCGCCGACACCGGCGGCATCCGCTACACCACCACCCACCTCGACGCGGACTCCTGCTACCCCAGCCAGCGCCTGGCCACCCTGCTGCGAGTCCCGGCGACCGGGGGCGGCGACACCGTCGTACTCGGCGCGCCCGACATCCTCCGCAACGACCGCCTCGACGAGCAGGGCAACGCCTCCCTCGCCCTCCAACTCCTCGGCTCCCGCCCCCATCTGGTCTGGTACCTCCCCTCGCTCTCCGACGCGTCGGCCGCCGACGACGACGAACGCAGCTTCTTCGACCTGCTCCCCTCGGGCTGGCGCTGGGGCACCTTGCAACTCTTCGTCGCCGCAGCCCTGGCCGCCCTCTGGCGGGCACGCCGGCTCGGCCCCCTCGTACCCGAAAGACTCCCCGTGGCGATCCGCGCCTCCGAAACCGTCGAAGGCCGAGCCCGCCTCTACCGCAAGGCCAACGCCCGCGACCGCGCCGGCGCCGCTCTCCGCTCCACCACCCGCACCCGCCTCGCCCCCCTCGTAGGCGTCCCCGTCACCCAGGCACACGCGCCCGAAGCCCTGCTCCCCGCTCTGTCCGCGCATCTCCACAGCGACGGACAGACCCTGCCCACCCTGCTCTTCGGCCCGCCACCCGGTGACGACGCAGCCCTCGTCTCTCTCGCCGACCAACTCGACGCCCTCGAAAGAGAGGTACGCCGTTCATGATGGCCCCGACCACTGACAACGCCGGGTACACCGGGGATCCGGACACCGCCCGGGCCTCCCTGGAAGCCCTGCGCGCCGAGATCGCCAAAGCCGTGGTCGGCCAGGACCCCGCCGTGACCGGCCTTGTCGTCGCCCTCCTCTGCCGCGGACACGTCCTACTGGAAGGAGTCCCTGGGGTCGCCAAAACGTTGCTCGTCCGCGCCCTCGCATCCGCACTCGAACTCGACACCAAGCGCATCCAGTTCACCCCGGACCTCATGCCGAGCGACGTGACGGGCTCCCTCGTCTACGACACCCGATCCGCCGAGTTCTCCTTCCAGCCCGGCCCGGTCTTCACCAACCTCCTCCTCGCGGACGAGATCAACCGCACGCCCCCCAAGACCCAGTCGTCCCTCCTCGAAGCGATGGAGGAACGCCAGGTCACGGTCGACGGCACCCCGCGCCCGCTCCCGGACCCGTTCCTGGTCGCCGCGACCCAGAACCCGGTGGAATACGAGGGCACCTACCCCCTCCCCGAAGCCCAACTGGACCGTTTCCTCCTCAAACTCACCATCCCCCTCCCCTCCCGCCAGGACGAGATCGACGTCCTCACCCGCCACGCCGAAGGCTTCAACCCCCGCGACCTGCACGCCGCCGGCATCCGCCCGGTAGCAGGCCCCGCAGACCTGGAAGCCGCCCGGGCAGCGGTCGCGAAGACGACCATCTCCCCCGAGATCACGGGCTACGTCGTCGACATCTGCCGCGCCACCCGCGAATCCCCGTCCCTCACCCTCGGCGTGTCTCCCCGAGGCGCCACGGCCCTCCTCGCGACCTCCCGCGCCTGGGCCTGGCTGACGGGCCGCGACTACGTCATCCCCGACGACGTGAAGGCCCTCGCGCTCCCCACCCTCCGGCACCGCGTACAACTCCGCCCGGAGGCCGAAATGGAGGGCGTGACAGCCGACTCCGTCATCCACGCGATCCTCGCCCACGTCCCTGTCCCCCGCTGATGGCACTCACCGGACGCGCCGCACTCCTCGCGGCCCTGGGCTCGATCCCCGTCGGCATCTGGGAACCCGGCCTGACGGGCCTCCTCGCCGTGAATGCCCCCCTGGCCCTGGCCTGCGCCTGCGACTTCGCCCTCGCGGCCCCCGTACGCCGCCTGCGCCTGACCCGCTCCGGCGACACCTCCGTACGCCTGGGAGAGACGGCCGACGTCACTCTGACGGTCACCAACCCGTCCAACCGCCCGCTCCGGGCCCATCTCCGCGACGCCTGGCCCCCCAGCAGTTGGCTCCCCGGCACAGAGACGACCGCCTCCCGCCACCGCCTCACGGTCCCCGCCGGTGAACGCCGCCGCCTCACGACCCGTCTACGCCCCACCCGCCGAGGCGACCGCCAGGCCGACCGCGTGACGATCCGCTCCTACGGCCCCCTCGGCCTCTTCACCCGCCAAGGCACCCACAACGCCCCCTGGACGGTACGCGTCCTGCCCCCGTTCACCAGCCGCAAGCACCTCCCGTCCAAGCTCGCCCGACTACGCGAACTCGACGGCCGCACCAGCGTGCTCACCCGCGGCGAGGGCACAGAATTCGACAGCCTTCGCGAATACGTCCCCGGCGACGACACACGCTCCATCGACTGGCGCGCCACAGCCCGCCAGTCCGCGGTCGCCGTACGTACCTGGCGCCCCGAACGCGACCGCCACATCCTCGTCGTCCTCGACACCGGCCGTACGTCAGCCGGCCGTGTGGACGACGCCCCACGCCTCGACGCCTCCATGGACGCGGCACTACTCCTGGCAGCACTCGCCTCCCGCGCCGGCGACCGCGTCGACCTCCTCGCGTACGACCGCCGGCTACGCGCCCTGGTCCAGGGCCGCACAGCAAGTGACGTCCTACCGTCCCTGGTCAACGCAATGGCGACACTCGAACCGGAACTCGTCGAAACAGACGCACGCGGTCTTACGGCCACTGCGCTCAGGACGGCCCCACGCCGCTCCCTGATCGTGCTCCTGACGACCCTCGACGCCGCCCCGGTCGAAGAAGGACTGCTTCCCGTCCTCTCCCAGCTCACCCAGCGCCACACCGTCCTCGTGGCGTCCGTGGCCGACCCCCATGTCTCCCGCATGGCGAAAGCCCGCGGAAACACCGACGCCGTCTACGAGGCCGCATCAGCCGCACAAGCACAGAGCGAACGTCATCGCACCGCGGAACAGCTCCGACGTCACGGTGTCACCGTCGTCGACGCAACACCGGATGAGCTGGCGCCGGCTCTGGCGGACGCGTATCTGGCTCTGAAAACGGCGGGACGTCTGTAATTCAGCACTCAGAAAAGCAGATCGGAAAGAAAAGAAAGGTCTTGAAATAGAAAAAGGCCCACGCCTGATGGCGTGGGCCTTTTCTAAAATTTGTTCGGCGGTGTCCTACTCTCCCACAGGGTCCCCCCTGCAGTACCATCGGCGCTGTAAGGCTTAGCTTCCGGGTTCGGAATGTAACCGGGCGTTTCCCTCACGCTATGACCACCGAAACACTATGAAACTGTCAGCCGCACCATACCCGTGACCATGGATATGGGGCTGTTCGTGGTTTCAGAACCAACACAGTGGACGCGAGCAACTGAGGACAAGCCCTCGGCCTATTAGTACCGGTCACCTCCGCACGTTACCGTGCTTCCAGATCCGGCCTATCAAC